>NZ_JARXYJ010000001.1:6897378-7512256 GCF_029894425.1 Streptomyces sp. SAI-127 | reverse complement strand
TCTCAGAACCAGACCAAGGCCGCCGCCGCGCAGGTGGCGACCATCTCCTGCCCCGATGTCGGTCAGAAGCTGACGAACGTGCCTCAGTCGGCGCGTCAGGGTGTGGCCACGGAGCTGGCCAACCTGGACAAGCAGATCACCGAGGCCTACGCCAGGCTCGCCTCGACGCGACAGGCTCAGGCGGGTGACTCGGGCTTCGTCCAGAACGCCATCGTCGGCCCCCTGAAGGAGAAGCGGGCGGCCACGATCGACCGGATCCGCCTCGACATCCAGCGGGTCGGTGGCCAGTTCAACACGTCGCTCAGCCAGTTGGCCGCCTGCACCACGCAGAACGCGCAGACCAACGCCGGCGAGACCGGCGGTCAGCAGCAGGACGGTGGCCAGCAGCAGGACGGCGGTCAGCAGCAGGACGGTGGCCAGCAGGACGGTGGCCAGCAGGACGGCGGTCAGCAGGACGGCGGCCAGCAGCAGGACGGCGGTCAGCAGGACGGCGGCCAGCAGCAGGGCAACGGCGGTCAGGGCGGCAACGGCCCGGTCGCGGCCGACTTCGTGGACATCACCAAGGTCCAGGGCAACGCCCAGCTCGGTGTCGGCCAGAACGGCCTCCCGGCCAACGGCAACTCGGGCTCGCGGGGCACCTTCACCACGAAGTGCGGCACCAACGGGAACGACAACCACAACACGGACAACGTGATCGTCGCCCCCGGTGTCGCCAACGGCGCCCACCACCTGCACGACTACGTCGGCAACCAGAACAACGACGCCTTCGCGAGCGACCAGGAACTGGCCGGGGCCGGCACCAGCTGCCAGAACCAGGGCGACAAGTCCTCGTACTTCTGGCCGGTGCTGCGCCTGCAGGACGGGTCGCAGGACTTCGACCAGAACAACGACGGTGGTGGCAAGGAGGGCAACGTCGGCAAGATCCTCCAGCCCGCCCAGGCGCAGCTGAAGTTCGTCGGCAACAAGAAGGGCAACGTCGTCGCGATGCCGACCGCCCTGCGCATCATCACCGGTGACGCGAAGGCCTTCGTCAACGGCAACGCCAACGCCAACGTGAACTGGAGCTGCACCGGCTTCGAGAACAAGGTGCAGCTGAAGGACCAGTACCCGATCTGCCCGCAGGGCAGCCAGGTGGTGCGTACGACCAACTTCCAGAGCTGCTGGGACGGTCAGAACATCGACAGCGCCAACCACCGCACGCACGTGTCCTTCGTCCAGGCGGACGGCACCTGCGCCAACGGCTTCAAGGCGATCCCGCAGCTCCAGGTCCGGCTCGTCTACAACGTCCCGGCCCCGAAGCTCGAGAACGGCACGGTGGTCAACCCCTACGCGGTCGACACCTTCCCGGAGAACCTGCACAAGCCGATCACCGACCACAACGACTTCATCAACTTCTTCTCCACGAACACGATGAACAAGATGGTCAACTGCATCAACACCGGCAAGAAGTGCCAGTGACGCACTGAGAAAGCCGGCGGTGAGAATCTCTCACCGCCGGCTTTCGCGTGTTCGGGTTCCTCAGTGGGCCGAGTGGGTGGCGCCCATCTTCGAGTGGTCCGTGCCCTCCTCGATGTCCCCGCCGAGCGTCTTGCGGAGCACTGTCACCGTCTTGGTGGTGTCACCGACGGCGACCCATTTGCGGCCGACCAGGAAGTGACCGCCGTAGTCCTTGGCGCCGTTGATCCACTCGCGCTGGCCGCGGTCGGTGGCGAAGGTGGCGAGGATGAACTTGCCGTCGGCGTCCTTGGACTTCTTGCACACGGCCTGGCGCAGCTCGTCGGCGTCGATCTGGATGTTGGGCGTGCACTTCACCTCGGCGGCCAGGTGCTCCAGACTGCCGGTGGCCGCGGAGGGCACCGCGGCGGCCTTCGCGTCACCGCCGGATCCGCAGCCCGCCAGCGCCAGCACCGCGGCCGCGCCGGTCAGCGCGAGCATCGGTCGGGTCAACCTCATCTGTTCCTCCGGTCACGGGTCACGTCGGACGGGCCCCGGCGGGGGTCCGTCTCCTCCCATACGGCTGCGAGGCGCGGGACGCTCAAATCCTGGTGTCACCACGGGTACGGCTGTGCGAAAGTGTGCCGGTGAACGAGGACTGGGAAAAGCGCGTGGTCGCCGCCTGGGCGACTTTGGACGACTATCCGGAGGAACGGGCGGCCGAGTTCCGGGCCGTGATCGACGCGCTCGTGGCCGAACTGCCGGACGGCAGCCCGCTCGGACTGTTCGAGCAGGCCTCCGCCTGGGACTCGACGGGGCACTCGGACAAGGCGGTCCCGCTGTACCGGGAGGCGCTCGCGAGGGGGCTCAGCCGGGAAAGCGGCTACAAGGGGCGGCGCGCCAAGATCCAGCTGTCCAGTTCGCTCCGGAACACGGGGCAGGCGGAGGAGGGCGTCAAGCTGCTCACTCCCGAACTGGACGCCCCGTCCGACGAGTTGGACGATGCCGTACGGGCCACCCTGGCACTGTGCCTGTCCAGCCTCGGCCGGGACCGCGAGGGACTGTCGCTGGTCCTGGGTGCGCTCGCCCCCCATCTGCCGCGCTACCAGCGCTCGATGGCCCGCTACGCCCGCGCGCTGGTCGACCCGGAGGACTGATTCACCCGGGGGCGGTGACCAACCACCGATTCGCTCGTTCTGCTGAACGTGCAGTCACAGGATGTCGCCCCTCGCCCCGCACCCGCTTCCGGCTCCGCCTCCGCCACCGTCGTCGACGTCGAACAGGCCGAGGCCGCGCTCGTCGAGCACTACCCCCGGCTGGTCCGGCTCGCGTATCTGGTGCTGCCGCCGGGCCTCGGCCGCAACCGGCGGGTCCTGACCGCGCACGCCCTCACCCAGCGTGCCCTGCCCCGGGGCCGCACGGCGACGCCCGTGATCCCGGCCCAGCCGGACGGCCGCGAGGGCGACCCCGGCTACGCCTTCGTCCGCCTCCAGGTGGTGCGTACGGCATTGGAGGCGGGGCTGCCGCTCCGGCGCAAGGCGTGGCCCAAGCGCTCCCAGCTCCCGCCGCTGCTCCCCCAGGTGTGGGGCCTGAGGCTCTTCCCGCGCTCCGGCGGCGCCGACGAACTGGCCCTGGACCAGAGCCTGTCGGCCCTGACCGGCCCGGCCCGTGCCGCCTACGTCCTGCGCGGCCTGGAGAAGCTCCCCGACAGCGACGTACGCGGTCTGCTGACGGCGGCGGGCGTGGCGGACGTGGACGCGGCCCTCGACGAGGCCGACTCCGCGCAGGCCGAGTACGCCCTCCTCGACTCCCCCGAGTTCGACCCCTGCTCGCTCCAGGCCCGGCCCACCGACCTGATGCGGCGCAGGCAGCACATGAAGGCCGCGCTCACCGCTGCGGCGGCCGTCGCCGTGTGCGGGGCGCTGCTCGGCATGCCGGGCGACGGCTGGGCCCCCGACGGCGCGGCCGCGCCCCCCTACGCGCGGAACCCCGCCGCCCAGGCGGCTCTGGACCCGGCCCTGCTGCTGAAGGTCCCGGGCGCCGCGTGGGAGTCCTCCGCCCGCACCGACTTCTCCGTGTGGCCGGCGCGCGGCGACCTCACCGGCGACTCGGCCCTCCTGCGCCGAGCCCTCGCCGTGTGGGCCCGCCCCGGCGAGACCGTCCAGGTCTCCGCGACCCCCGGCACCCCCTCGGGCGGCCCCTCCGGCCCGCCGCAGCTGCTGTACGCCGGGACCGTCGACAACGCGCGCGTGGTGATCCTCTACGACGGTCTGCGCATCGTCCGCTACGCCGAGCCGCGGGACAGCACCAAGGGTGCCGCCCTCGACTTCGCGCGGGTCGACGGAGCCGGCCGGGCGGAGGCGAGCGCGGTCGTCCTGGGCCGGGCCGACGGCAACATCCGCTATCTGACGGCCCCTTGGGTGACCAAGGCGGCCGACCGGGACCTGCTGAAGCCGGACTCCGACGCCACCGATCTCGCGCTGGCAGGCGGCACCACCGCGCCGATGGCCGGCCCCGCGCAGAGCGGCCCCTGCACGTCCTGGAACGTGCTCCAGCTGACGGACGCCTCCGGCACCCGGTTGCTGACCGACCTGGGCGAACTGGTCCCGGCCCGCCTGACCACCGGCCGCCCCGGCTCCGTGAAGGACGTGTCCGGGGCGGGCGCGCTGCGCGCCTGGGCGCCGTACGCCTGCTCGCTGGGCGCGATGCGCTCCGCGGGCGTGCGCAGTGTGAACGCCTGGGCCTACGCGGCGCAGCCGCTGCCCGACGCGAGCGGTTCGGCCACTTGGGTGTGCACCCGGGCCGAGACCTGGCAGGGCGGCGGGGAGCGGGTGCTGGCCCAGTTCCACACGCCGGGCGGAAGGTACGGGGCGGTCGCGGCGAAGGCCGAGAACGTGCCGGCGTGCGGGGCGAAGGATCCGCAGGTGCTGGCCGGGGTGCTGTGGAAGTCGGGGACGGGTACCTGGTACCTGCTGGCGGCGGGGAGCCGGGGGACGTCCTCGATCAACGCGTCGGGCGGGGTCCGGGCGACGGCGGACGGCAATCTGCTGGCCGCGAAGGCGAAGCAGGGGGCCCAGGCCGAGCTGAAGGGGACCCTGGAGGACGGGCGGGCGGTCAGCGGGCTCCGGTAGAGCGGCTGTGAATACCGCTGGTCGGTCCAGCCCGTTCCAGGCCGTATCCGATCGGTAAGGTGTTCGTATGACTACCGGGGTCCGCCGAAGAATGGGCGTCGAGGAACGGCGTCAGCAGTTGATCGGCGTCGCCCTCGAACTGTTCGCCCGCCGCTCGCCCGACGAGGTCTCCATCGACGAGATAGCGGCGGCGGCCGGTATCTCGCGGCCGCTGGTCTATCACTACTTCCCCGGCAAACTCAGCCTGTACGAGGCCGCGTTGCAGCGCGCGGCGCAGGATCTGGCGAGCCGGTTCGAGGAACCGCACGAGGGGTCGCTGGGCGGCCGGCTGCTGCGGGTGATGCGCCGGTTCTTCGACTTCGTGGACGAACACGGACCGGGTTTCTCGGCGTTGATGCGCGGGGGGCCCGCGGTCGGCTCCTCGGCGACGAACGCGCTCATCGACTCCGTACGGCAGGTCGCCTATGAGCAGATCCTGTCGCATCTGCGGGTGACGGACCCGCCCGCCCGGCTGGAACTGCTCATCCGCTCCTGGATCTCGCTCGTCGAGTCGACGGCCCTGATCTGGCTGGACGGCCGGCGCATCCCGCGCGCCGAACTCGAGACCCAGCTCGTGCACAGCTTCGCCGCGCTGGCCGCGGTGAGCGCGGCCTACGACGAGGAGATGACCGCGCTGCTGCGCCACATGCTCAGGGACGAGCCGAACGACGGTCCCTTCACCGACCTCGCCGCCCGGCTGATCGCACTGGCCTCCTAGAGCACGGCCTTGGTGTAGGAGGCGTCCAGGTCGCGTACCTCGGCGGAGAGGTGCACGGTGAGGCCGTCCACGGGTCCGACGTGCTTGCGCAGGAGTTCCACGACGGCCTCGGTGAGCTTCGCCTTCGTCTCCTCGGACCGTCCGGCGAGCAGGGCGAGCGTGACGTTCACGATCGCGTGGTTCCTGATCTCGCCGCCGACCGCCTCGTCCTCGGTGCGCAGGACCCGGGTCTTGCACGCCTCGAGCTTCGCGGCCGCCGTCTCGACGACGACCGGGTGCAGCGCCAGGGCGAACTCCTCCCAGTCGACATGGTCGAGATACGGGGAGTGTTCGACGGTGATCTGCGGCATGAGGACTCCTGTTCTACGACGGCACAGGTCACCCTAGCCGCAGCGCCAGCATGGCGATGTCGTCCTCCCGGTCGTGGCCGAAGGTGTCCAGGAGGGTGTCGCACAGGGCGTCCAGGCCGGGCAGGGCGCCGGAGGAGGCCGCGCGGAGGTGTTCCAGGGAGGCCGTGAGGTCGGTCCCCCGGGTCTCGATGAGGCCGTCGGTGACCATGAGGAGCCGGTCGGTGGGTTCGAGGAACAGCTCGGTGGCCGGCGGATGGGGCAGGCCGACGCCGAGCAGCGGTCCTGCCGCCTTGGCGTAGTCGGCGGTGCCGGTGTCGCGGACGATCAGCGGCGGGATGTGGCCGGCGTTGGCGATCCGGGTGCGCCCGGTGTCCGGGTCGATCAGGGCCAGGCACACGGTGGCCGTGGTGTCGGGGTGGTAGCGCTGGAGCGTCCGGTCGAGGCGCTGGGCGAGCACGGCCGGATCGCTCTCGTCCACGGCGTAGGCGCGCAGCGCGTGCCGGAGCTCGACCATGACGGTCGCCGCGTCCAGCGAGTGCCCGACGACGTCCCCGACCGCGGTGAGCACCCCCTCGTCCACGCGCAGGGCGGCGTAGAAGTCGCCGCCGATCTCGGTCTGCCGGGAGGCGGGGACGTAACGGACCACGACGTCGATGCCCGGCAGTTCGGGCAGCCGGTGCGGCTGGGGCAGGAAGCTGTGCTGGAGGGTGAGGGCGACATGCCGCTCGACCTTGTACATGAGCAGCGGCTGGGCGGCGAGCGCGGTGGCCTGCGCGAGCTGGGCCAGCAGGGTCTCGCCCTCCAGACCCACCCTGCGCATCCCGCGCGCGGGCGCGGCCAGGCACACCGGTGCCCGGCCGTCCTGGGTGACGACGAGCGCGAGCCGGGCGTCGTGCTCGACGCCGGGCCGGAAGAACCCGGCGGGCCACAGCGGCGCGGGCACGGTGGTGAGCTGCACTCCGGCCTGCCCCCGGGTGAGCCGGCGCAGCAGGGCGGCCACGGCCCGGTCGGCGTCCTCGTCGGGCAGGGCGACGGGGATGCGGTCGCGGGACAGGCCGCGGTAGAGCACGTCGTCCTGGTCGAGGACGAAGACGGCGCCGGGGGTGCCGGTGAGCCGCGAGAGACCCTCGGCGGCCGCGTCGGAGAGCTCCTGAAGGGTGCGCGCCGCCTGGATGGTGACGATCGTCTCGGACAGCAGGGTGAGCCGTCGCACCAACGCCCGGTCACCGGCCCGCAGTTGCGCGTTGCGTACGGCGGCCCGGACGACCGCCTCGATCTCCAGGGGCTCGGCGGGCACCTTCAGATAGGCCTCGACACCCATGTCCATGCCCGCGCAGTGCACGGCCGGGGGCACCGCGGAGGCCGAGAAGTGCACCACGGGCATCCCGGCCGTGTGCGGGCGTTCCTTGAACAGCCGGCACAGGTCGAAGCCGCTCATGTCGGGCAGCCCCACGTCGACGAGGGCCACGTCCGGCAGGGTGCCCTTGCGCAGCCGTGTGTCGAGTTCCGCGAGGGCCTCGCCACCGGTGGCGACCGGTACGACGCGATGCCCGGCCCGGCTCAGCACGGTGCCCATGGCGTACCGGCTGGCCTCCACGTCGTCCACGACCATCACGGTCGTGCCTGTCAGCTTGGCTTTTGCATCCATCTGTCCGCCCTCGGGCAACACCGGTGGAGCAGAGCGGGGTTCGGGCTCTGCTCCACCAAGGTAATGCCTTCAGCTACGGATGGCGGATGAAAACGGCCACGGTCCGTCCCGGAACGGCGAAGGTGCCCGATTTCCGCTCGTAGGACGCCCCTTTGACGGTAGAGTCCGCGCCCGCCACCTGCACGGGATGCAGCCGGTATGTGCCCCCGGCAAGGGCCTCGACCCGCTGGCTCCGCGCCTTCGGCGTCGCGTTGAAGACGACGACGAGATCACCCAGTTCCATCGTGATCACACCGGGCGTCTCGTCCTTCCCTGACAGCGGGAAGGACAGCTTCGACTGCACCCGCTCCGCCGTGCCGAGCGAGAACGCATTCTCCGTCGTACGGATCCGCAGCAGGTCCTGGTAGGCGGCGGAGGCCCCCTGGATCTGGGCGCAGCCGACCTGCACCGAGGCCAACAGGGGCTTGGCGTACGGCCACTTGGACGCGTTGTCGGCCGCCATGGGCAGTCCGCGGCCGAAACCGTTGCCGTCCTGGCAGTTCCAGTGGATCGCGTTGAACCAGTCGCCGCTGTCGAAGGAGTTGCGGTCGAGGGACTTGGAGCGCAGCAGGTCGGTGCCCGCCTGGGAGAGCGACGGGCCCTGTGACAGGGCTGCCGTGGCCATGGCGAGGACCTGCATCCGGGCCCGGTCGGCGGCGCCGGTACCTGCGGGCAGCTTGTACGTCAGCGCGTCGAACAGTGACTCGTTGTCGTGCGCGTCGGCGTAGGCGAGGGCGTCGCCGGGGGCGTCCGCGTATCCGGCCGGCTGGCCGTTGTAGTCGACCTGGGCGCCGGTGACCTCCTTGCCGTCGGTGTCGGTGAAGGTGAACTGCTTGAGGTTGCCGGACAGGCCCACCTTGATGAGGTCCTGGTAGTGCAGCAGACGGGCCTTCTGCTCCTGTGAAGTCCCGTTCGCGGTGGACGAGTTGGGGTCGGTGTACAGCCCGGACGCGAAACCCTGGACGCCGGGGTCCTCGTCGAAGGGCCCGCCGCCGCGTACGGCGTCACGGGCGCGGTCGGAGAAGGTCGCGATGCCGGTGCCGGCCATGTTCTTCTGTGTGGCCTGCACGAACCGGGCGTCGTCGGCGACCTCGCCGAAGTTCCAGCCCTCGCCGTAGAGAATGATCTTCTTGCCGTCGACGCCGTCCTTCTTGGGGGTCAGCGCGTCGAGGGCCTTGCGCACGGCCAGGATGTTGGCCTTGGGGTGGTGTCCCATGAGGTCGAAGCGGAAGCCGTCGACCTTGTACTCCTTGGCCCAGGTGACGATCGAGTCGACGACCAGCTTGCCCATCATGGCGTTCTCGGTGGCCGTGTTGGCGCAGCAGGTGCTGTTGGCCACCGAACCGTCGGCGAGGAGCCGCTGGTAGTAGCCGGGGACGATCCGGTCGAGCACGCTGGCGGCGGCCTGTCCGCTCGCCGCGGTGTGGTTGTAGACGACGTCCATGACGACCCTCAGGCCGTCGTCGTTGAGGGACTTGACCATCTTGCGGAACTCGACCGTGCGGCCGGTGCCGTCCGGGTCGGTGGCGTACGAGCCCTCGGGGACCGTGTAGTGGTACGGGTCGTAGCCCCAGTTGTAGGCGTCCTTGGCGGCGACCGCGGAGACGCACTCCTGCTGCTTGTCGGAGCCGGCCGGGTAGGAGGCGAGGTCGCAGGCGGGGGTCGCCTGATCGGACCTCTTCTCGGGGACGGTCGCGAGGTCGAAGACCGGCAGCAGGTGGACATAGCTCGTGCCCGACTTGGCGAGCTCACGCAGGTGCTCGGAGCCGTCGCCGTCCTTGTAGGTGAAGGCGAGGTAGGTGCCCCGGTCCTTGGACGGTACGGTCTCGTCCGCCACCGAGAAGTCCCGGACGTGCAGCTCCTGGATCTCGGCGTCCCTGAGGGGCACGGCCTTCGGCTTGGTGTACGTCGACCAGCCGCTCGGCGCCAGGGACCTGTCGTCCAGGTCGACGACGAGGCTGCGCTCGGAGTCCGTGGTGAGGGCGACCGAGTAGGGGTCGGTCACCTTGTTGGTGACGACCTTCCGGACGCCGGGCGCCCAGACCTTCACGACGTACCGGTAGGGCTTGCCCTTCCAGGACTTGGGACCGGTGACGGACCACACGCCGGTGGTGGGGTCGCGTCGCATGTCCTTCAGGGACCCGTCGAGCTCGAGCTTCACCGACTGCGCGGTGGGCGCCCAGACGGACAGTGTGGGGCGGCCCTTGTGGAAGGCCGGGCCCAGTTCCGCCTTCGTCGCGGCGGGATACAGGTCGTCGAGCACACCGGCGATCTGGACGCCGGTCGCGGTCAGCACGGCGCCGTTCGCGGCTCGTTGGGAGGCGACGAGCTGACCGTCGAGGGACTCCCTCACGCGGTCGCGATCACGTGGGTCGACGGACCAGGCCGAGTAGTCCTTCAGGTGCGGGAACCTGGCCTTCTGGGCGTCCGTGAGGCTCGTTCTGGTGAGCCGCAGCCACCTCTCGTCGTCGCTGGTCAGGGCTCCTCCGTCGACGGCGATCGAGCCGTCGTGGGAGTACAGCAGCTGGGTGGAGGCGGCCGCCTCGGAGCCGTTCCAGGCGACCGTGTTCCGGTCGATCCAGACGGCCTTGGAGGTGGTCGGGTCGAGCGCGGCTGCGGACCCGGCGGGCTGCGGGAGCAGATACTTCTCCTGGCCGTTCAGCAGCCACACCTCATGGCCGTTCGCCGTGAGGTCCAGGGACTGGTCGGTGGGCAGATCCTTCTCGTCGCCCTTGTGGATGATGTAACTCAGGCTCGTGGCATTGTCGGCCAGCGGTACCTCGAAGACCGCGCCGTAGGCGTCGGTCCTCACCGGCTCCAGCGGCTTCGACCAGTCCGTGGGGTTCGCGGCACCCGTCCAGACGTGCAGTCCCCAGCCGTCGTAGGTCCCGTCGGCCCGGTGGTAGTGGACGACGGCCTTGGTCCTGTCCTGCGCCGGGTAGTCGGGCCGCTGCGTCTGTACGGCGTCCTTGCCCTGCTCGATCCACACCTCGCCGGTCCTGGTGACGTCGATCGTGCGGTCGGCGGAGACGTCCTTGTCGCCGTCCTTGTCGATGACGAGGAAGCCGACGTTCGAGGCGCCGGGCTTCAGCTTGACGTAGGCGAAGGCGCCATATGCGTCCCGGCCGGCGAAGGGGTGGCTGTCGGGCCAGGTGGTGGACTCGCCGTCGGCGAGGTCTCCCCAGGCGTACAGACCCCAGTCGTCGTAGTCGCCGTCGGCGCGCTGGTAGTGGACGACCGCGTAGTCGCGGGAGGAGGCGGTGGGGAGTTCCTCGGCGGGCGGGGTACCGGTGACGGACTCCGCCGTCGCTGAGGCGGTGCGTCCCGTCGAGTCGGCGACAACGGCCTTGTAGCGCAGGGCTGTGCCGGCCGGTATCGCCTTGCCTATGGTCTGGGTGACCTTGTACGGCGCGTGGTCGGCGGATCCGAGTGTCCGCCACTTGCCGCCACCGATCTGGGCGGCGAAGACGACCCGGTTGAGCTGTCCGCCGTCCACGTCGGCGGTGAGCTCGACGGTGCCGGTGGCTCCGGTGGCGGGGGCCTTGAGGGTGATCGTCGGCTTGGTGGCGGGCGGGGCGAGCTTGCCGGCCGCCTTCAGGACGATCGCGGAGCCGGCGGGGACGGTGACGGTGATCTTCTTGTCGGTGTCGGAGGTGACGCCTGAGGCACCGCCGTAGATCCCCTTGAACGCCATGTTCGCCGAACCGGTCGCGAAGGTCGCGGACTTGGCCTCACTCGCGTTGTTGAAGGCGACGACGTACTCGGTGTCGCCCTGAGTGCGGGAGAAGGCGTAGACCCCGGCCCCGTCCGCCGCGTACCGCTCCTCCTGGACTCCGTCCGTGAGCGCCGGGTTGGCTTTGCGGAGCTTGGCCAGTGCGCTGATCTGCTCGTACAGCGGCGCGCTCGGGTCGTAGGCGTCGCTCGCGTGTGTGCGGTCGGTGCCGATCTCGTCGTCGTCCAGGTAGTCGGCCGTCCTGGACGCGAACATCGTCTGGCGGGCGTCCTTGTCGCCGCCGGGGCCGGTGAAGCCCTGTTCGTCGCCGTAGTAGACGACGGGGTTGCCGCGGCTGAGGAACATCAGCTCGTTGGCGAGCCTGTCCTTGGCGAGGAGTTCGGCGTCGGTGGCCTTCGGGTTGTCCTGGTTCAGGAAGTACCCGATGCGGCCCATGTCGTGGTTGCCGAGGAAGGTGACCTGTTCGTAGGCGTTGGCCTTGTCGGTCGTGTACTTGTAGTCGTCGCCGAAGACGCTCGCGAGCTTTTGCGCGCTGCCGCCCTGGGAGGCGTACCGCCGTGCGGCTTCCTGGAAGGGGAAGTCCAGCGTGGCGTCGAGACGGCCCTGGGTGACGTACGGCGAGGTGATCGACGTGTCGGCGGAGTACACCTCGCCGAACATGAAGAAGTCCTTGCGGCCCTGTCTGGCCGCGTATGCGTCGAGAGCCGTGGCCCACTGGGTCCAGAACTCCATGTTCACGTGCTTCACGGTGTCGATCCGGAAGCCGTCGATGTCGAAGTCCCTGACCCAGCGCCGGTAGATCTTCTCCATGCCGGAGACGACCTCGGGACGCTCGGTCCACAGGTCGTCGAGGCCGGAGAAGTCGCCGTAGGTCGTCGACTCACCGGCATAGGTCGAGTCGCCGCGGTTGTGGTACATCGTCGGGTCGTTGAGCCAGGACGGGACCTTGGCGCCCGCGCCGGTGACCGTGGGCTTGCGCGGGAAGGAGTCGGCGTCCACGGACGGGAAGGCCTTGGAGCCGTCGGCGTGGTCCGCGTCGTCGAAGGGCTCCCCGTCCTTCGTCAGATACGGGAAGGCGCCCTTGGAGAGGTAGTCGTAGGACTTCTCCTCGTAGTCGACGACGTCGGCGGTGTGGTTGGTGATGACGTCGAAGAAGACCTTCATGCCCTTGGCGTGGGCCTTGGAGATGAGGGTCTCCAGGTCCTTGTTGGTGCCGAAGTGCGGGTCGACCTGGGTGAAGTCCGTGATCCAGTAGCCGTGGTAGCCGGCGGAGGCGTTGGTGCCCGTGCCCTGGACGGGCCGGTTCTTGAAGATCGGGGCCATCCAGATGGACGTGGTGCCGAGGCCCTTGATGTAGTCGAGCCTCTTGGTGAGGCCCTTGAGGTCGCCGCCCTGGTAGAAGCCCTTGTCGGTGGGGTCGTAGCCGGTGCTCAGCCGTGAACCGGTGAGCCCGCCCCGGTCGTTGGAGGTGTCGCCGTTGGCGAAACGGTCCGGCAGGACGAAGTAGAACTGCTCACGGGTGTCGTCGTGCCGGGCCGGTTCCGCGGCGAGCTTCGCGTCGGAGGGCGGTGGCGGCGGGGTGTCCGCCCGGGCGGACAGCGGCTGGACGAGCGCTGCGGCCAGCGCGGTCACGGTGACCGCGGCGACCCGTCCGGCGTGTGCGGTACGGCGCCTCGACGGCACCGGCCATCTCGGTATCACTGACGTGGACTCCTTGCGATGACGGCTCTGTGGGTCCGACCCCGCGCGACCGTATCGCCGCCGCAAGCCTTACAGCAATAGTCTTGAAACAGCCGGAAAGAACTTTCAGTGTTTCCGTGAGTCGCTCAGCAGCTTGACTTGCCCGCGTAGATCGCCAGTGCCGTGTTGGACCCGAGCGTGGCCGTGAACTGGCCGTTGGAGCCGACCGTCACGCTCGTGTTGTTCTGCACGTTGCAGTACGTCCCGGCGGGCAGCGAGGTCTGGTAGGTACGGCTCAGGCTGCCGGACTCGTGGTTGATGGCGACGTAGCCCTTGGCGCCCCGCCCGAAGGCGATCGCGTCGCCGCCGTTGTCCCACCAGTTGGTGACCGGCTCACCGCGGGTGGCGTTGCGGAAGGCGACCATGCGCAGGATCTCCGGCCAGGCGTGCTGACACTTCCAGCCGTCCTGCCAACAGGCGTTCACCGAACCGTTGTTGGGCGGGCCCGCGTCCGTGTCGGACCATTCGTAGCCGGAGTTGATGTCCGGGGCGCCGTACGGGTGGGCGAGCATGAAGACGTTGGCGAGGGTGTAGTTCGCGCCGTCCTTGTAGTTGAGCGTGGAGCCGTTGCGCTCGGTGTCGTGGTTGTCGACGAAGACGCCGGCCACCGAGCTGTTCATGTAGCCCCAGCCCTCGCCGTAGTTCTTCAGATAGGCGAGGTTCTCGTTGTTGAAGACGCGCTTGAGGTCGTAGGCGTAGCGGAACTCCTGGACGTCCCCGTTGCCCGTGTACTCGGTGGGCTGGACGGCCTCCCCGCTGCCGTAGATGACCTCCTGCTTCCAGTAGACGGAGGGGTTCGTCAGACGTGACTTGATGTTGGCGAGGTCGGTGGCCGGGATGTGCTTGGCCGCGTCGATGCGGAAGCCGTCGACGCCGTAGCCGAGCAGGGAGTTCATGTAGCCGGCGATGGTGGCGCGGACGTACTCCTCGCCGGTGTCCAGGTCGGCGAGGCCGACGAGTTCGCAGTTCTGGACGTTGGCGCGATTGGTGTAGTCGGTGATGGTCGACGTGCAGTCGTCCATGTCGTACGAGGAGTACAGGCCCGGGTAGGTGTACTTCGTGTACGACGATCCGCCGGTACCGGTGCCGCTGCCCGCGGACATGTGGTTGATGACGGTGTCGACGACGACCTTCACACCGGCCGCGTGGCAGGTGGTGACCATGTTCCTGAAGGCGGTGGCGTCACCGAGGCGCCCCGCGATCCTGTAGCTGACCGGCTGGTACGAGGTCCACCACTGCGAGCCCTGGATGTGCTCGGCGGGCGGGGAGACCTGCACGGAGCCGTATCCGGCGGGGCCGAGGGTGTTGGTGCACTCCTTGGCGACGGAGGCGAAGTTCCACTCGAAGAGGACGGCGGTGACGTCCTTGGTTCCGGGCGGGGAGGCGTAGGCGGCCTGGGGGGCCGGCACGGCCACCGCGGCGGCGAGCGCGGCGGCGGTGGCGACAGCGGATGCGGTCCATCTCGATATCACGTGGGGGTTCTCCTTGCGTGACGGCCAGGCGTCTTTGCCTGGCGCCGGCGAGAACGTACCGCTGCCGAAATGTTTACAGCAAGACTCTTGAAAGCAAGAGAAAGAACTTTCACCTACTCTGCTCAGCGCTGGCTGGCGGGCTTGCCCGGCAGGTCGCCGCGACTGCCCCGGCAGGAGTAGACGATCTCCACGGACCCTCCGGGCAGGGCGCGTTGGCTCTGGAAGGTCAGTCCGGCCTCGGGGCTGAGCGCGGGGGTCAGCTGCATGCCGCCGCCGAACAGCAGGGGCAGGACGACCAGTTCGAGACGGTCGAGCGCGCCGAGGGCGTGGAAGGTGCCGATCGTGCGCGGGCCGCCGATGAGGTGGACGTCGCCGCCCCGGTTGGCCGCGCGGAGCTTCTCCAGCAGCCGTACCGGGTCGCTGTCGGTGGTGACGTGGTCCGGGGTGCCCTCCGGGCGGTGCGAGCCGAGGACGAACACGTCGAGGTCGGGCCACGGCCAGCGGCTGTTGGTCAGCGCGGGCTCGAAGGTCGTACGGCCCATGAGCGCGGCCTCGCAGTCCGCCAGGAACTCCCGGATGCCGTGGCTCTGGCCGGAGACGAACGAGGGGTCGGCGGTCAGTGCGGGCCAGCCGTTCGGCGTGGTCACGTAGCCGTCGGCACTCGTGCTCAGGCGGGCGCGGATCTGCATGGTCTCTCCTCGGGTGCGGGGCGCTGTTCGCCCTTCCACCCAAGCGTCGATCGCGGGTCCCGCCGATCGACACGCCCGACAAGAAATCACCGGACCCCCCGTGAGGGCCCGGTGATCCCTGCGTGTGCTCAGGCCGTCGTCCACCACACCGTCGTGTCGGCCGGCACCTTCGCCTCGCCGTCGGCCTCGGCCACCTCTCCGCTCGCGAGGAGCAGACGGCCGTACGCCGGAGTCGTCACCGCCTCACTGCCGGTGTTCGCGACGCAGACGAACTCGCCGCGCCGGAAGGCGAGAACACCCTCGGGCGCCCGGAGCCACTCCACCACGTCGCCGGCACCCAGGTCGGGCTGGGCGCGGCGGACGGCGAGGGCGGAGCGGTAAAGCTCCAGGGTGGAGTCGGGGTCGCCGGTCTGCGCCTGCACGCTCAGGTCCGCCCACTCAGACGGCTGGGGCAGCCAGCTGCCGCCCGCGCCGAAGCCGTACGACGATCCCTCGCGCGTCCACGGGATCGGCACCCGGCAGCCGTCGCGGAAGCCGTCCTGGCCTGCGCCGCGGAAGTACGCCGGATCCTGGCGGACCTCGTCGGCCAGGTCGACGACGTCCGGGAGGCCGAGCTCCTCGCCCTGGTAGATGTACGCCGATCCCGGCAGGGCCAGCATCAGCAGCGTGGCGGCGCGGGCCCGGCGCAGGCCCAGGTCCCGGTCGCCCGCCGTGCGGATCTGGGTGCCGAGGCCGGGCGGGTTGGCGAAGCGGGTGGCGTGTCGCGTGACGTCGTGGTTGGACAGCACCCAGGTGGCCGGGGCGCCGACCGGACGCATCGCCTCCAGCGTGCGGTCGATGACCTCGCGCAGTTCCTCGGCGTCCCAAGCGGTGCTCAGGTACTGGAAGTTGAAGGCCTGGTGGAGCTCGTCGGAGCGGACGTAGTTCGCGGTGCGCTCGATGGTCGGGGTCCAGGCCTCGGCGACGAAGATCCGCCCGCCCGTCTCCCACCCCCGCCCTTCTGCGGAAGGCCCTTCGGGCCCCTTCTTGTTTCCGGAGTACTCGTCGAGGATCAGTCGCCACTGGCGGTAGATCTCGTGGACGCCGTCCTGGTCGAAGAACGGCATGACATCGTTGCCCAGCAGCTTCACCTGGTCGTGGGATCCCAGGTCGGGCAGCCCCTCCGCCTTCACCAGGCCGTGTGCCACGTCGATGCGGAAGCCGTCCACGCCCATGTCGAGCCAGAAGCGCAGGATCGAGCGGAACTCGTCGCCGACGGCCGGGTGGTCCCAGTTGAAGTCGGGCTGCTCGGGGGCGAAGAGGTGCAGGTACCACTCCCCGTCCGCGACGCGCGTCCAGGCGGGACCGCCGAAGATCGACTCCCAGTCGTTGGGCGGGAGTTCGCCGTTCGCGCCCTTGCCGGGCCGGAAGTGGTAGCGGTCCCGGAGCGGCGATCCCGGGCCCTCGGCGACCGCCCGCTTGAACCATTCGTGCTGGTCGGAGGAGTGGTTGGGCACCAGGTCGACGATGATCCTGAGGCCCAGTCCGCGGGCGTCGCGGATCAGTGCGTCGGCGTCCAGGAGGTTGCCGAACATCGGGTCCACGGCCCGGTAGTCGGCCACGTCGTAGCCGGCGTCGGCCTGCGGGGAGGCGTAGAAGGGGCTGAGCCACACGGCGTCCACGCCCAGGTCGCGCAGGTACGGCAGTCGGGTGCGGATGCCCTCCAGGTCGCCCATGCCGTCACCGTTGCTGTCGGCGAAGCTGCGCGGATAGACCTGGTAGATCACCGCGTCCCGCCACCAGTCGCTGCGCTGGGCTTTGGCGGAGGTCGATGCCGGGGCGGTGGCGTAGTACTGCTGGCTCATGGCGTCCTTGAAACGTAAGGGGGTCATGGGGGTCGTCAAGTGGCGAGGCGGCCGCAGTGACAGCGGGGTCGGATGGACACTGCGGCCGCCTCGGGTCTTCGAGTGGGCGCTAGCCCTTGGTGCCGCCCGCGGTGAGGCCGGTCACCAGGTTCTTCTGTACCAGGTAGAAGAACACGGACACCGGTATCGCGATCAGCACGGCCGTCGCGGCCATCAGGTTCCGCTGGGCGTCGTGCTCGCTCACGAAGCTCTGCAGACCGACCGCGAAGGTGTACTTCGTGTCGGAGAGCATGAACGTCGAGGCGAACGCGACCTCACCGAAGGCGGTGAGGAAGCTGTAGAACGCGGCGACCGCGAGCCCCGGCTTGGCGAGCGGCAGGATCAGCCGCGCGAACGTGCCGAAGGGGGTCAGCCCGTCGACGCGTCCGGCCTCGTCGATCTCGAACGGGATGGTGTCGAAGTAGCCCTTCAGCAGCCATGCACAGTACGGCACCGCCGTCGAGCAGTACACGAGGACGAGTCCAAGATAGGTGTCGATGAGCTGGAGGTCCGAGAGCATCTGGTACATCGGCACCATGAGTACGGCTACCGGGAACATCTGCGTGACCAGGAGCACCCACATGAACTTGCGGTAGCCCGGAAACCGCATACGGGACACGGCGTACCCGGTGGTCGCGGCGATCAGCACACCGATCACCGTGGTGCCGAGCGAGACGATCAGCGAGCTCTTCAGCCAGTCGAAGAAGGCCGTGTGCTGGAGGACGAACGAGTAGTTGTCGAACGTCATCTTCTTCCAGATGCCGCCCGGGTGGAGGTAGTCGTCCTTGTCCGGGCCGAGGGACAGGAAGACCAGCCAGACGATCGGGAACAGCGCGATCAGGCTCGCGACGATCAGGATGCCGTGCGAGACGAGGGAGCCGGCGAGGCTCTTGTCACCGCGGCGGCGGATCCGTCCGGGTGCCTGCGCGGGGGCGGTCGGGGACACCTCGGCGGAGCTCTCGACTGTGGTCGTACTCATGAAGACTCCTGCCTCAGATCGCGAGCTGCTGGTCATTGCGGTTCAGCCAGCGGCGGTAGAAGGAGGTGAAGACGATCAGGATGGCCAGCAGCAGGATGCCGTACGCGGCCGACTGGGCGAAGTCACGCGGCTGCTGTCCGAAGCCCAGGTAGTAGGCCCAGGTGACGAGGATCTGCGCGTCCGGCGCGGTGTTGCCGAACATCAGGAAGAGCACGGCGAACTGGTTGAACGTCCAGATGATGCCGAGCAGGACGACGGTGGAGCTGACGCTCCTGAGTCCCGGCAGGGTGACGTACCGGAACCGCTGCCAGGCGCTCGCGCCGTCCATCTCGGCGGCCTCGTAGAGGGAGGCGTCGATGGACTGGAGTCCGCCGAGCAGCGAGACCATCATGAAAGGCACACCGCACCAGGTGTTGACCATGATCGCGGCGAACCGCTGCCAGAAGGTGTCCTCCAGCCAGGCCGGCGAGGGCAGGTGCAGCGCGTCCAGCACGGTGTTGATGATGCCTCCGTCGGCGAGCATGAAACGCCAGCCGAAGACGGTGACGAAGGTCGGCACGGCCCAGGGCAGCACCAGGATCAGCCGGTACAGCGTCCGCCCCCGCAGCTTCTGGTTGAGCAGCAGCGCGAGGCCGAGGCCGATGCAGTAGTGGAGGGCGACGCACAGGGCCGTCCAGACGATCGTCCAGATGAAGTGCGACCAGAAGCGGTCGTAGGCGGTGTCGCCCCACAGGATGTCGGCGTAGTTGTCGAGGCCGATGAACTTGTAGGTGGCGTCGATGTGGTTGACGCCGATCGTGCGGGCCGTGTTGAGGCTGTTGGCGTCGGTGAGCGTGAGGTAGACGCCGTAGACCAGGGGGTACAGCACGAGGACACCGAGGACGACCGCCACCGGGGTGATCATCGCGTAGGCGTACCAGTGCTTCTGGTAGCTCTGCTTCAGGCGTTGGCCCCGCCCGGGCCGTGGCGCGCGGTCACCGTGCCGTTTGCCGGTGGCGCGGTCGATGGCGACTGTCATGTTCGACACCTTCTGAAAGTTCTGCGGCTCTGAGAAGTGACTGGGCCGAGCGGCCGGCCGGTGTGGCCGGGCACAGGCCGGTGGCCGCCGGATCCCTCCCCCCATGACCGGGAGATCCGGCGGCCACACGGGCTCACTTGCTGAAGTCGGGCACCAGCTTGGCGAGGGCGGTCTCCGCGTTGCTCAGACCCTTGTCCAGGGACTCCTTGCCGCCGGCGATCTTGACCAGCTCGGTGTCCAGCGGGGTCAGCAGGGAGCTGTACTCCGGCAGGGCCACGCGCGGCTGGGCGGAGGAGAGGACCGACTGGTATCCGGCGATGCCCGGGTCGGCCTTGACCTCGGCCGTGTAGGCGTCGTCGCGGGTGGGCAGCGTGGAGTTCTTCAGTGCGATCTGCGTCTGCGACTTCGCGGAGGTCATGAAGCCCACGAACTTCTCGGCCGCCTTCTGGTGGGCGGAGTCCGAGCCGGCGTAGACCGAGAGGTTGTGGCCGCCGGTCGGGGCGCCCGCCTTGCCGCTGGAGCCGGCCGGGACGGTGGCGATGCCGAGGTTGTTCTTGTCCTTGAAGGCCGAGCCCTTGTAGAAGTTGGTGATCTCCCACGGGCCCTGGATGATCGCGGCGACCTTGCCGTTGACGAACGCGTCCTGGATGTGGGCGTAGGCGTCGGCGGTGGTGTCGGCCTTGTGCAGGCCCTTGCCGGAGAAGAGGCTCAGCCAGGTGCCGTAGCCCTTCTTGGCGGCGTCCGAGTTCACCGTGATCTTCTTGGCGGCGGCGTCGACGGTGTCGGTGCCCTCGCCGTAGAGGAAGGTCTGGGCGTAGTAGGCCGCGGTGGAGCCCCAGTAGCCGTCGACGCCGGTCTTCGACTTGATCGTGGCGGCGGCGGCCTTCAGGTCGTCCCAGGTCTTGGGGGCCTCGACGCCGGCCTTCTCGAAGAGCTGCTTGTTGTAGACCAGGGCGAGGGTGTCGGTGACGAACGGCACGCCGTAGGTCTTGCCGTCGTACTGGGCCTGCTTGATCAGGTTCGGCTTGAACTTGGCCTGGTCGGCGAGGGCCTCGGTGCCGTCGAGGGGCAGGAAGTAGCCCTTCTTGGCGAAGGCGGGGGTCCAGCCGACGTCGGAGCGCAGCACGTCGGGGGCGCCGCTCGCGCCGGCGGCGGTGTCGAACTTGTTCTGCGCCTGGTCGAAGGGGACGTTGACGTACTTGACCTTGACGTCCTTGTTGGCGGCCTCGAAGTCCTTGATCAGGGCCTGGTACGTCGGCGCCTCATTGGTGGCGTTGGAGGTGTCCCACCAGGTGATGGTCACCGGACCGTCGGCCTTGTCGCCGCTGTCACTTCCGCCGCAGGCCGTCGCCGCGAGGGCGAAAGACGCCACCAGCGCTGTGGCCGCTATGCCACGCCGCATGAGTTCTCCTTGAGGGTGAAAGCCCGTGTGCTGCGGGGAGAGGTCCCGTCTGCCCTCCCCGTCTGCCGACTGCGCCTTTGCGGCCGCCGGGCGAGTGGGAACGTAACAGCGATGCAAGGCTTGCGAAAGAGCTTGCAGCAAAAAAGTGCAAGAGACTGCGGAAGTTACCCCGTCGTGATCCCTCGTCGACCGTCACGAGACCCTTGTTTTACGGGGCTGAGCGGGACGACTACGGGTTGTGCAAGACTCTGCAAGCTCTTGCCATCCCCCTCCCGGACGGGAATCATCCCCTTGCGGGACAATGGGCGCCGATCAGAACAGAGGGACCGCGATGACGATACGGCCGGTACAGTCCGGTGCCGTGACCACACGGCTAGCCGACATCGCTGCTCAGGCGGGCGTGAGCGAAGCGACCGTCAGCCGCGTCCTCAACGGGAAGCCGGGTGTCGCCGCCACCACCCGCCAGTCCGTGCTGGCCGCACTCGACGTACTGGGCTACGAACGCCCGGTCCGGCTGCGCCAGCGCAGCGAGGGCCTGGTGGGCCTGATCACCCCGGAGCTGGAGAACCCGATATTCCCGGCCCTCGCCCAGGTGATCGGCCAGGCGCTGACCCGGCAGGGCTACACCCCGGTCCTCGCCACCCAGACCCCGGGCGGCTCCACGGAGGACGAGCTCACGGAGATGCTCGTCGACCGGGGCGTGGCGGGCATCATCTTCGTCTCCGGGCTGCACGCGGACACCTCCGCGGACATGCAGCGCTATGAGCAGTTGCGGGCGCAGGGCGTGCCGTACGTGCTCGTGGACGGGTTCTCGCCGAAGGTGCAGGCGCCGTTCATCTCCCCCGACGACCGCGCGGCGATGTCGCTGGCGGTGACGCACCTGGTGTCGCTGGGGCACAAGCGGATCGGTCTCGCCCTCGGCCCGAAGCGCTTCGTGCCGGTCCAGCGCAAGATCGAGGGCTTCGTCCGCACCATGCAGGACCTGCTCGGGCTGGCCGGGGCAACCGTCGAGGCGGACCTCGTCCAGCACTCGCTCTACACCCTGGAGGGCGGCCAGGCGGCCGCGTCGGCGCTCATCGACCGTGACTGCACGGCGGTGGTGTGCGCGAGCGACATGATGGCGCTGGGCGCGATACGGGCGGCCCGGCAGCGGGGTCTGGAAGTGCCGCGGGACGTCTCGGTCGTGGGGTTCGACGACTCCCCGCTGATCGCCTTCACCGACCCGCCGCTGACGACGATCCGCAAGCCGGTGCCGGCCATGGGGCAGGCGGCGGTACGGACGTTGCTGGAGGAGATCGGCGGAACGCCCGCGCCGCACAGCGAGTTCGTGTTCATGCCGGAGCTGGTGGTGCGGGGTTCGACGGCTTCGGCCCCTGGGGACCGCACTCGTCCGTAGGGCGGAGACGCCGGGCGTGCACCCGTGCGCTGGTAGGAGAACGGGACAGTCTTCCCGTCGTAGGACATGCGACCCGAACCCGACCGCGGGATGATCGGTGGGGTAAGGCATTTCTGGCAGACTTCATGTCTATGGGTGACTCGACCGTGACCAGCCTGGAAGACCGCGAGACCGCGGCCGCTCCGGACTCCCTCACGGCCGCCGACCGGCCGGGTCTCCTCCGCCGTCTGCGCTCCCCGCGCCGCCCTCGCCTCTGGTTCGAGATCCTTCTGATCGCGGTGAGTTACTGGACGTACTCACTGGTCCGCAACGCGGTGCCGGAGCAGAGGACGGAGGCGCTGCGCAACGCCGACTGGATCTGGCGGATGGAGCACCATCTGGGCATCGCGGTCGAGGAGTCCGTCAACCACGCGGTGAACTCCGTGACTTGGCTCGTCGTCGGCATGAACTACTACTACGCGACGCTGCACTTCATCGTGACGCTGAGCGTCCTGGTCTGGCTCTACCGCAGCCACCCCGGCCGCTACGCGGCGACGCGACTGGTGCTCTTCGCGACCACGGGTGTGGCGCTGGTCGGTTACTACCTGTATCCGCTCGCACCCCCGCGGCTGATGAACGGCGGCCACTTCGTCGACACGGTCATGGTCCACCAGACCTGGGGCTCGATGGCCTCCGGCGACCTGAAGCACATGTCCAACCAGTACGCCGCGATGCCGTCCATGCACATCGGCTGGTCCCTGTGGTGCGGTCTGACGATCTTCGCGCTGGCGTCGGTGCCGTGGGTGCGCGTCCTGGGCCTCCTCTACCCGACGGTGACGCTCCTGGTCATCGTCGCCACCGCCAACCACTTCTGGCTCGACGCGGTCGGCGGCATCCTGTGCCTGCTGTTCGGCTTCATGGTGGCGCGGGTCTGGTACGGGGCGCTGCCGTACGCGTTGCCGAGGGTGGTACCGGCGAAGGCGAAGGCCACTCCGCGGCCTGTCAAGGCCTAGCCGGTGCCCGGCAGGCACCGTGCGCCCCGTGGCGACGCCGGGCACGCTCCCGCAGAGGCGGTGCCCCCCAACTCGTCGCACCGGACACGCTTGGCCGCACCCCGCGGCCCGGTGCCGTACGCCCCCGTCTGGACGCCCGCCACACTCCCCCGAGGCGGTGCCCCACTCGCCGCAACGGACACCGCTCCCCGACCGGCCGCACGCCGCGGCCCACCAACGCCCAACCGGCGCCCCCCGACAGACACCGTGCGCCCGTGGCGACGCCGGGCACGCTCCCGCAGAGGCCGTGCGCCCAGTCGCGGCACCGGACACCGCTCCCCTACGGGCTGCATGCCACGGCCCGGCAACGCCTGACTGGTGCCGTACGCCCCGTCGCGACGCCCGGCACGCTCCCCCGAGGCGGTGCCCCACTCGCCGCACTGAACGCCGCTCCCCTACGGGCAAGCGCTGCCTGCCGAGGCATCAGGGCCTGCCCGGCGGACGAGGCCGACTTCGACTTCAAGCCGGTGCCTGATCGGGGCAGATGTGCGTGCCGGACCCCGCGATGTCGGCGTGATCCGCGGACAGGCCCTAGCCCGCGGCCGCCTCCCGCAGTGCCTCGATGAACGCCTCGAGTGCCGGTTGCGGCAGGGCGGTCTCGCGTACGGCCGCGTAGATCGCCCGGGACGGCTCCGGGCCCTGGATCCGCCGTACCGCCACGTCCGGATGCCGGCCCCCGAGCCCCAGCCGCGGGATCAGGGTCACCCCGAGTCCCGCCGCCACGAAGCCCTGTGCCGTGGCGTAGTCCTCGCTGTCCACGACGAAGCGCGGATGGAACCCCGCCGTGGCGCAGGCGGTGAGCTGGGCTTCGAGGCAGGGGCCGGGCCACTCGCTGCCCACCCACGGTTCGTCGGCCAGGTCGGTCAGGTGGATCGATCGGCGGTCGGCGAGGGCATGCGCTGCGGGGAGCACGGCCAGGTACGGATCGTCGAGCAGATGCAGGAGCCGTACGCCGTCCTCGTCCGACGGTCCCACCACCAGCGCCAGGTCCGCCCGCCCCTCCCGTACGTCCGGCAGCGGGTCGGGTCCCGTCAGCTTCAGATCGATCTGTACGCCCGGCTGTTCGGCCCGCAGCCGCGCCACCGCGGGGGCGACGAGATGGGCTCCGGCCGTGGCGAAGTAGCGCACCGAGAGCCGGCCCGTGCGGCCCGCGAGGAGGTCCCCGAGGGCCGTCTCCGCCTCGGCGACCTGTCGGCCGATCGCGTCCGCGTACTCCGTGAGCAAGAGCCCGGCGGCCGTGGGCCGCACACCCCGCCCGACCCGTTCGAGGAGCTCGGTCCCGGCCTCCTTCTCCAGTGCCGCCACCTGCTGGCTGATCGCGGAGGGCGTGTAGCCGAGCCGGGCCGCGGCCGCCGTCACGGAGCCGTTGCTCACCACGGCCGCCAGCATCTGCATACGTCGCACATCAAGCATGTACTCCAGCTTAATGATGCATCCAGGATCTTTCACTTGTCCTGACAGGTCTGTCGCGGGACCGTGGACGACATGTCCCCCGCCTCCACTCTCCGTATGGCCGCCCTCGCTCTCCTCTGGGGATCCGGCTTCCTCTGGATCAAGCTCGCCCTCGACCACGGCCTCTCCCCCGCCCAGATCACGATCGCCCGGTGCGTGCTGGGCACGGCGGTGCTGTTCCTCCTGGCCCGCGCCGCCGGTCAGCGGCTGCCCCGCTCCCGCTCCACCTGGGGTCGTCTGGTCGTCGCCGCGCTGTTCTGCAACGCCATTCCCTTCGCCCTGTTCGCGATCGGTGAGCAGAGCGTCGACTCCGGCGTCGCGGGCGTCCTGAACGCGACGACCCCGCTGTGGTCCCTGCTGATCGGCGTCCTGCTCGGCACCGACCGCGGCCTGCGCCCCCTACGGCTGACCGGCCTGCTCCTCGGCTTCGCAGGCACCGTGCTGATCTTCGCCCCCTGGCACCGCTCGGGTCTGCTGACCTGGGGCGCCCTGGCCCTCCTGGCCGCCGCCGCGAGCTACGCCGTGGCCTTCGCGTACATGGCCCGCAAACTCACCTCCGGGCAGGCCCCGTTGGCGTACTCCGCCGCCCAACTTCTCATGGCGACGGCGTGGAGCACGCTGGCGGTGCCGGTGGCTGGCCCGGTGGACACCGACTTCATCGGGCTGGGGGCGGTGACGGCCCTCGGGGTGCTGGGCACGGGGGTGACCTTCTACCTCAACTACCGCCTGATAGCGGACGAGGGCCCGGTGACGGCGGCGACGGTCGGCTACCTGCTGCCGGTCGTGTCGGTAGCTCTGGGCGCGGTGGTGCTGGACGAGCGGGTGGAGTCGAGGGTGCTGACAGGCATGGCGATCGTATTGACGGGGATCGCGCTGACCCACCTAGGGGCGCGGGGAACTGCGCGACAAGCCCCCACCGGCCCGCAGCCGAAGACGGTGGTCCGCCCGGCGAAGAACTACGCCCCGTAGAACAACTCCTCCACCACACCCCGAGCCCGCCGAGCAGTCCGCCGGTAGTCATCGAGCATGTCCCCGACATGCCCCGCCTCATACCCCAAGTACCGACCCACCGCAGCAAGTTCCCGCGTCTCGGAAGGAAACGTGTCCCCGGCCCGCCCGCGCACCAGCATCACGGCGTTCCGCACCCGCGTCGCAAGCACCCACGCCTCGTCGAGGACCTGGGTGTCCTCCGCAGAGATCAGCCCGGCCGCCCGCGCGGCGGAAAGTGCCGCACGGGTGCGAGTAGTACGCAGCCCCGGCTCGCCGGCACCGTGCCGCATCTGGAGGAGCTGGACCGTCCACTCGACGTCGGACAGCCCGCCGGGCCCGAGCTTGGTGTGCAGCTTGGGGTCGGCGCCGCGAGGCATCCGCTCGGACTCCATGCGCGCCTTCAGCCGCCGGATCTCGCGTACGGCGTCGTCGCCGAGGCCCGCCGTCGGATAGCGCAGGGGGTCGATCAGTTCGACGAACCGTCGGCCCAACTCCTCGTCCCCGGCGACCGGTTCGGCCCGCAGCAGCGCCTGTGACTCCCAGACCAGCGACCAGCGGCGGTAGTAGGCCCCGTACGACGTCAACGTGCGCACCAGCGGCCCGGACTTGCCCTCCGGGCGCAGGTCGGCGTCGATGAGCAGCGGCGGGTCGGCGCTCGGGATCTGGAGCAGGCGGCGCATCTCGGAGACGACCTTGTTGGCGGCCTCGGAGGCCACCCGCTCCTCGACGCCCTCGCGCGGCTCGTGGACGAACAGGACGTCCGCGTCGGAGCCGTAGCCGAGTTCGTGACCGCCGAAGCGGCCCATGCCGATGACGGCGAACCGGGTGGGCAGGGTGTCGCCCCAGCCCTGCCGGACGACCGCGCGCAGGGTGCCGGCGAGGGTCGCGGCGGTCAGGTCGGACACGGCGGCGCCGACACGCTCCACCAGGGCGCCCTGGTCCGGCTCGGCCGGCTGGGTCTCGGTGCCGTAGGAGCCGACGATGTCCGCGGCGGCCGTACGGAAGAGTTCGCGGCGGCGGACACCACGGGCCGCCGTGACGCCCTGGACGGCGCCCTCGGCGCGGCCGACCGCTGAGAGTATCTCCTGTTCGAGACCGGCCCGCCCGCGTGGAGCCAGTCCGCCGCCGTCGCCGTCGCCGAGGAGCGCCACGGCTTCGGGTGCGCGCATCAGCAGGTCGGGGGCGAGGCGTCCGGCGGACAGGACGCGTGCGAGGTTCTCGGCGGCGGCGCCCTCGTCCCTCAACAGCCGTAGGTACCAAGGGGTCTTGCCCAACGCGTCCGAAACCTTGCGGAAGTTGAGCAGTCCGGCATCCGGGTCGGCGGACTCGGCGAACCAGCCCAGCAGGACCGGGAGGAGAGTGCGCTGAATGGCGGCCTTGCGGGAGACGCCGGAGGCCAGGGCCTCCAGGTGCCGCAGGGCGGAGGCCGGGTCGGCGTACCCGAGGGCGACCAGCCGCTCGCGTGCCGCTCCGGCGCTCAACCTGATCTCGCCGGGACCGAGTTGGGCCACGGCGTCCAGCAGCGGCCGGTAGAAGAGCTTCTCGTGCAGACGCCGTACGACGGAGGTGTGCCGCTTCCACTCGCGGTTCAGCTCGGTCACCGGGTCGGCGCGCAGGCCCAGGGAGCGGCCGAGGCGGCGCTGGTCGGTCTCGTCCGCGGGGACCAGGTGGGTGCGGCGCAGCCGGTAGAGCTGGATGCGGTGCTCCATGGACCGCAGGAAGCGGTAGGCCTCGTCCAGCTGTGCCGCGTCGGCACGGCCGACGTAGCCGCCGGCGACGAGGGCCTGCAGGGCGTTGAGGGTGGTGCCGCTGCGCAGCGAACGGTCCTCGCGGCCGTGCACCAACTGCAGGAGCTGTACGGCGAATTCGACGTCCCTGAGGCCGCCGGGGCCGAGCTTCAGTTGCCGGTCGAGCTCGGCGACGGGGATGTTCTCCACGACCCGGCGCCGCATCTTCTGCACGTCGGCGACGAAGTTCTCGCGCTCGGCGGCCTTCCAGACCAGGGGTTCGAGGGCGGCGACGTACTCCTCGCCCAGCTCGAGGTCGCCGGCGACCGGGCGGGCCTTGAGGAGGGCCTGGAACTCCCAGGTCTTGGCCCAGCGCTGGTAGTAGGCGAGGTGGGCTGGCGAGGGTGCGGACGAGCGGGCCGTTTCTGCCCTCGGGCCGCAGGTTGGCGTCCACGGGCCAGATGGACCCCTCGACGGTGGTCTCGGAGCAGACGCGCATCATGTGCGAGGCGAGCTTGGTGGCGGCGCGCAGGGCCTTGCCCTCGTCGGCCCCGTCGACGGCCTCACCGACAAAGATCACGTCCACGTCGGAGACGTAATTCAGCTCGTGGCCCCCGCACTTGCCCATCGCGATCACCGCGAGCCGGCACAGCGCGGCGTCCTCGGGTGCGGCCGCCCGCGCTATGGCGAGCGCGGCGCGCAGGGTCGCGGTGGCGAGGTCGGCGAGTTCGGCGGCGGTCTCGGCGAGGTCGGTGGTGCCGCACACGTCACGGGCGGCGATCGACAGCAGACAGCGGCGGTAGGCGACGCGCAGGGCGACGGGGTCGGTGGCCTCGGCGAGCCCGCGTTCGAACTCCTCGACGCCGGGGTGCAGATCGCGCGGCTCGTAGGTGACGAGGGCTTGCCAGTCGCCGGGGTGCCGGGCGAGATGCTCGGCGAGCGCGGCGGACGCGCCGAGCACCCCGAGCAGCCGGTCGCGCAACGGCTTCGCCGCTATCACGGTGTCGAGCAGCTCCCGGTCGGGCTGCACCTCCAGAAGCCGCACCAGACCATGCAGCGCGAGGTCGGGGTCGGCGGTCGCGCCGAGCGCCTCCAGCAGCACCGGGTCATTGCGTACGCCGCTCAGCTCCCCGCTGTCCAGCAGCCGCTCGGCGGCGGACGGATCGGTGAAACCGTGCCGCAGAAGCCGCGTGAAGGTACTGCTCCTGCGCCCCGGCGCCGCCGTCATCCCCGGCCTCCCGTCCGATCAAGGTCGTATCGATTGAGCCTAACCGGAGAGTTGGGGATGAGCGCCGGGGCGCGGATGGGGGGATTGGGGGTGGGGTCCTGGTGGGGCGTGGATGGGTGACCCCGGGTGGGTCCTGGCGGTGGGGTGGACGGGTGACCGCGGGAGGGGGTCCTGGCCGTGGGGTGGACAGGTGACCCCGGGGGTCCTGGCGGTGGGGTGCACGGGTGACCCCGAGTGGAGTCCTGGCGGGGGGTGCACGGGTGACCCCGGGTGAGGGTCCTGGCCGTGGGGTGGACAGGTGACCCCGGGGGTCCTGGCCGTGGGGTGCACGGGTGACCCCGGGTGAGGGTCCTGGCCGTGGGGTGCACGGGTGACCCCGAGTGGAGTCCTGGCGGGGGGTGGATGGGTGACCCCGGGTGGGGATCCTGGCCGTGGGGTGCACGGGTGACCCCGAGTGGAGTCCTGGCGGGGGGTGGACGGGTGACCCCGGGTGGGGGTCCTTGAGGGGGCGGAGGTGCGATCCCGGATGAGGGTCCCGCGCGGGCGCGGACGGGCGGGGCTCTGGCGCGAGCCCTACGGGGCACGTACTGGCGATCCCCAGGCGGGAGCCCCCCGTGAGCACGGACAGACGATCCCCTGGCGGGAGCCCCCGTGGACGCGGACGAGCGATCCCCGGCCGAGCACTCCCGCGGGAATGGACGGCGAAGTCCCGGGTGAGGATCCCGGCGAGAGCGGACGGACGATGCCCGGGCAGGAGCCCCAGGGGGCTAGGACGGCGGACTCCCGACCGAGCACTCGCGCAGGACAGGCACGGCGGACTCCCGACCGGGAGCCCCCGCGGAGGCGGACAGGCGATCCACCGGCGGGAGCCCTTGTGGACGCGGACAGGCGATCCACTGGCGGGAGCCCTTGCGGACGCGGACGGACGATCCCCGGCCGAGCCCTCCCGAAAGGCACCCAGGGCGGGCTCCCGGACGGGGCCCCGGCGCGCGGCTGCGTCAGTGGATCACTACCACCGTGGTCGGGCGGGAGGGGTCCGTGAGGATCTTGTCGCCCGGCAGGCGGCCCTGGGCGGGGCTGCCCTCGGTGGATGGCAGCTCGGCCACCGGGGCCGTGTGGCCGGCGACCGGTATCTCGATCCACCACACGGTGCCCCGGTGCACACCGCCGGGCATGGAGACGTACTGGACGTCGAGGCACCGCTCGCGCAGCCGCGCGAGGACCTCCGGGACGGGCGTGCCCGACTCGACCTCCGGGAGGACGACGAACCGGTTCACCGCCGGGTCGACGCCCTCGCACGCGCGGTCGTCCGGCGGGGGCGTGACCTGTCCGGGCCGCCTCCCGCGCGGTCCGGACAGGGTGAGGTGGGTGCGTCCCACGGCGCCCGCCTTCGTCGCGTCGACGCGGATCGTGTCGCGGCGCAGCCACTGCACCGGGTGACCGTCGAGCTCGGCCAGCGCCCAGTCGCCGGTGTCGACGAGGTAGGCGCTCTCGATCGCGACGTCGTCCGGCGGCGGCAGCAGGCGCACCGCGTCGCGTGCGGCCCGCTGCCCTGACGGCGACGGCCAGTGCCGCAGCACCACGAGCAGCTTGCCCGGGGGCCGGTCGAAGGGGTACGCGCGGCCTCCGGTCACCGTGCGGTCCCCGGCCCGGGTGACGGCCGTACGGGACGTGCCGGCGACCTGGATGTCACCGCGGGCGCCCAGCGTGAACCGTACGGACGAGATCACGTCGTCGGCCCGCGCGTCCGCGGCGGTAGAGGTGGTCGACGCCTCGCAGCCGGAGACCAGCAGGGCGAGGGCCAGAGGGACTGCGCCCGCGACCAGGGCCGCGGGTCGGTGCGCACGGCCGTCGGGGCGGTGCGGATGTGAGCGCATGGGATGCCTCCGTGTCTGCGGGCGGCCGAACCGGTCGCCCGAGACGAGCGTGCTCGTTTCCAGGCCCGTGGCCCATTCGTCATTTGGCGAATCCCGGGGTGGCCCGGACGGGTCGGGCGTAGCGTCGGTCCAGGTATCCGAATCGGCCCGGGAGGCCGACATGACCCCGCCCCACACCACCGCCGAGGCCCATCTGCGCCGCATGGCGGACGTCCTGGAGGAGGCCCGGCAGGATCTCGTGGTGGGCGGGCTGCCTCCGAAGTGCCTGTTACCGGCGCTGATGCGGCTGATCGCGTGCGACGCCGCGAGCTTCAGTGAGCTGGACATCTCCACCAGGAGACAGCTCAACGGCCAGGAAATAGGCGACGAGGACGCAGACCTCGACATGGACGCGTACTGGCGCTGGCGCCATCAGCACACCCAGTGCACCCAGGTCGCCCGGCCGCACGACACTCCCGAGACGACACAGATGGCCGACTTCCGCTCGGTCCGCGAGCTGCGGAGACTCCCCATCTACACGGAGTTCCTCGCCCCGCACCCGACCATCGCGGCCATCGCCCTGCCGACCGCGCCGAACCGTACCCGGGTCTTCCAGTTCTTCCGCGAGGACGGGAAGGCCTTCACCGACCACGAGATGACGACGCTGCGGATGCTGGCCCCGCACCTGTACGAGCTCTACAGGGACGCCGCCCGCCGCCGCAGGCAGCCCGTCCGCCTCACCCACCGCGAACTGGACGTGCTGCGCTGCGTGGCCCTCGGAATGAGCACAGCGCAGATCGCGGGACAGCTCGTCGTCTCCCCCAGCACCGTTCGCAAGCATCTGGAGAACGCCTTCGGCAGACTGGGAGTGTCGAGCCGGACCGCCGCGGTGGCCCGGGTGTTCCCCGAGCCGGAGGCTCTTTGATGACCGTGAACGAACCCGAGACCCACCTCGACCCCCGCTACAGCGACCCCGACGCGACGGCACACTCGTGGGCCGACGCCGTGTCGCTGCTGGCCGCCGCCGAACTGTTCTGGATCTCGACGGTACGACCGGACGGGCGCCCGCACGTCACGCCGTTGCCGGCCGTGTGGGCGCACGGGGCGCTGCACTTCTGCACCGGCCCCGAGGAGCGCAAGGCGAAGAACCTCGCGCACAACGCGCACGTGACGCTGACGACCGGCACCAACATCTGGGACAAGGGCTACGACCTGGTGGTGGAGGGGGCGGCGGTGCGGGTGTCCGACGACACACGTCTGCGGGAGCTGGCCGCCGCGTGGGAGGCGAAGTACGGCGACTTCTGGCGCTTCGAGGTGCGGGACGGCTACTTCCATCACGGACCGGGACACGCTCTTGTCTATGCGGTGGCGCCGCGCACGGTTTTCGGCTTCGGTAAGGGACAGCCGTTCAGCCAGACGCGGTGGCGCTTCTGAGGACGGCCGTACGTACTGACGTCGACAAGGGAGTCACGCCATGGACATGAGCCTCGAAGTGATCCTTATACCGGTCACGGACGTCGACCGTGCCAAGGAGTTCTACCGCGACAAGGTCGGCTTCCACGTGGACCTGGACGGCGAGGTGATGGAGGGCGTCCGCATCTGTCAGCTGACCCCGCCCGGCTCGGGCTGTTCCATCGCCCTGGTGGACGGCCTCCAGGTGCCGACGGGAGCCCCGCAGCCCGGGACGTACCACGGCATGCAACTGTGTGTGACGGACGCGAAGGCGGCGTACGAGGAACTCACCTCACGCGGCCTGGACGTTAGCGAACCGGTCCAGTTCGCCCCGCAGGACGGCGCCACCTTCATGTACTTCAAGGACCCGGACGGCAACGGCTGGGCAATCCAGGAGTACAAGCGCCGCGAGACGGAGCCCCTGCACAAGGTCTTGGCGGACCTGGCGGCCGGACAGCAGTAGACCGCGTACGCCGCCGTGCGGTGATCTATCCAACCCTCGGCACACCCCTCTACCGTATGAACCCGGCGCTACGGAGGAACGCCCGGAGAACGTAGTCGCAGCCAGGGGGATCGTTGATCAGAGATCCATGGGGGATAGCCACCCTTGCCTTCCTGCTGATCGCAGTCCTGTCGGCGGTCACCCTGGCTTTGAGAACGAAACCGAAGTTCCCCGTCAAAACGGCGGGGTCGGACACCCAGGAGACCCCGTTCTCCGACGCCATGTTCATCGATGAGGAATTACGGGAGTGGCTGCAGAGCCATTTCGATCGCACTCATCCCGTCCTCCGGGTGTGGCAGCGCAGGGCATGGATCTACGGGTGGATGCACTACTATGCGGTCACCTGGACCACGCTCATATCCCTGTCCCTTCCCTTCCTCATCCCATACGCCTCCCACGGCTTCTATCAAAGAATTTTCACGCAGGTGGTCTCCGCTTTCGGCGCCACCGTCTACGGCATGCACGAAGCGTTCAAGATTCGGGACAACTACATCAGGTTCAGGATGCACGAATCCAATGTTTATACCCTGATCCGGCGTATCAAGGACTCCCCCGAGACGTTCGGCGACTCGAACGAGAAGATCATCAGGCGTTACGCACTCGAAGTGGAAGAGGTCCGTGAGCAGGCTCGGGCCGACGAACTCGGAAACGTTGCCAAGATCACAAAGATGGACCGTGGTTGAGGTGTCGAAATCCATCACCGCTTTCATCAGTTACCCGCGAGCGCTCGAAAAGACGGCCGCCGAAATCGCCGACAAGCTGCGAGTCGACGGGTACGACATCTGGATCGATGTACACAACTTCGACAAGGAAGCGGATGGGCACACCCAACTCAAACGCGCCATCGAAGATTGCGACTACTTCCTCTCCATAAGTCCCACCACCGGCGAACAGTCGTACTGGGTCAGGTTCGAGAACGCCATAGCCGCCCAGACGTGCACCGTCCTGGCCGATTCCTATTCCTTTCGCGGCAACCGGCTCGAGGTCTGGCGAAAGTCCGAGGTCGGTGCCGGGCATCCCGACGCGGTGATACTCGGCTCGCTGAAACAGATCGAGGCGATCAGCGCATACGCATAGGGCCGACGGTTCCCGACCGTCGGCCCTGATGCCGTTCGCGAGCGACTCTCCGGCGGAGCTAGAGCACCGGCAGGTTCTTCCGCAGCTCGAACGCCGTCACCTCGGAGCGGTACTCCTCCCACTCCTGCCGCTTGTTCCGGAGGAAGAAGTCGAAGACGTGTTCGCCCAGGGTCTCGGCGACCAGGTCGCTGCGCTCCATCAGGGTGAGGGCCTCGCCCAGGTTCTGGGGCAGGGGCTCGATGCCCATGGCGCGGCGCTCGGAGTTGGAGAGGGCCCAGACGTCGTCCTCGGCGCCCGGCGGGAGCTCGTAGCCCTCCTCGACGCCCTTGAGGCCGGCGGCCAGGAGCAGGGCGTACGCCAGGTACGGGTTGGCGCCGGAGTCGATGGAGCGGACCTCGATACGGGCCGAGCCGGTCTTGCCGGGCTTGTACATCGGGACGCGGACCAGGGCGGAGCGGTTGTTGTGGCCCCAGCAGATGTAGGAGGGGGCCTCGCCGCCGGCGCCCGCGGTGCGCTCCGAGCCGCCCCAGATGCGCTTGTACGAGTTCACCCACTGGTTGGTGACCGCCGCGATCTCCGCCGCGTGCTTCAGCAGGCCCGCGATGAAGGAGCGGCCCACCTTGGAGAGCTGGTACTCCGCGCCCGACTCGTAGAACGCGTTGCGGTCGCCCTCGAAGAGGGAGAGGTGCGTGTGCATGCCGCTGCCGGGATGCTCGGAGAACGGCTTCGGCATGAAGGTCGCCTGAACGCCCTGCTCGAGCGCCACCTGCTTCATGACCAGGCGGAACGTCATGATGTTGTCCGCCGTCGAGAGCGCGTCGGCGTAGCGGAGGTCGATCTCCTGCTGGCCCGGGGCGCCCTCGTGGTGGGAGAACTCGACCGAGATGCCCATCGACTCCAGCATGGTGATCGCCTGGCGGCGGAAGTCCATGCCGATGTTCTGGGGGGTGTGGTCGAAGTAGCCGGAGTTGTCGGCCGGGGTCGGGCGCGAGCCGTCCAGCGGGCGGTCCTTCAGCAGGAAGAACTCGATCTCCGGGTGGGTGTAGAACGTGAAGCCCAGGTCGGAGGTGCGGGCCAGGGCGCGCTTGAGCACATACCTGGGGTCCGCGAAGGACGGGGAGCCGTCCGGCATGAGGATGTCGCAGAACATCCGGGCCGTACCGGGGGCCTCGGCCCGCCACGGCAGGACCTGGAAGGTCGACGGGTCCGGCTTGGCGATCATGTCCGACTCGTATACGCGGGCGAAGCCCTCGATCGCGGAGCCGTCGAAACCGATTCCCTCGTCGAAGGCCTGCTCCAGCTCCGCCGGGGCCACGGCCACGGACTTGAGGAAGCCCAGCACGTCCGTGAACCACAGACGTACGAACCGGATGTCGCGTTCCTCCAAGGTCCGGAGCACGAACTCCTGCTGCTTGTCCATCTTCCGCTTCCCCATCCTTGCTGGTCAGGCCGCCTGTCTCCGTGTCCCGCAGGAGGCGGTCGGGCACCTGAGCATCACACCACAGCAGCATTTCGTGCGCGTTGCCGACCTTGATCGTCCCGGCGACCCGGGAGTGAACGCCTCACGTGCGGCGGATGTACTGCTCTGCCGCCCATCTTGCCTGCTCGGACCGACATACGTAATGCCCGGCCCTTCCCGTCTCACCCCGCGCGCGGGTTTCCTGTGGGCTCCCTGCGAGAAGTCACCCCCGCCCCACTACGATCAGCAGACCGATCGTCACCATCCGACCCGCCCCTTTCCCCCAGAAGGACACACCTCATGGGTTCCGCCAAGAAGAGCACCAACGCGGCACGCAAGGCGCGCATAGAGGAGATGCGGCGCGCCGAACAGGCCAGAGAGCGCCGCAACCGGATCCTCACGATCGCCGCGAGCGTGGTCGTCGTCGCCGGTCTGGTCGTCGGCGGCATCGTGCTGGTGCAGTCGCAGTCCGACGACACGGCGGCCGACGGCAAGGGGAAGGGGCACTTCGTCACCGGCTCGGACGGTGTGAAGACCTGGAAGGGCACGCTGGGCCGCAACCACGTCGCCAAGGCGGTGGACTACCCGATGGAGCCGCCGGTCGGCGGTGACCACAACCAGGCCTGGATGAACTGCAACGGTGACGTCTACGCCAAGGCGCTCAACAACGTGAACGCCGTGCACTCGCTGGAGCACGGCGCGGTCTGGGTGACGTACACCGACAAGGCCAAGAAGGCCGACGTCGAGGCGCTCGCGGCGAAGGTGAAGAAGACGCCGTACACGCTGATGAGCCCCGACGACAAGCAGAAGGACCCGATCATGCTGTCGGCGTGGGGCCACCAGCGGACGGTGACGGGGGCGAGCGACCCGAACGTCGACAAGTTCTTCGAGAAGTTCGTGCAGGGCGCGCAGACGCCCGAGCCGGGCGCGGCGTGCACGAGCGGTCTGTCGCAGTGAGGTTCGCCGGAGTGGCCGTGGCCGTGGCGGGCGTGCTCGTCGCGGCCGGCGCCATCACCTACGCCGTGGCCGAGGACGGCGGCTCGGCCGACACCCCGTCCGCCGGGTCCGCGGACGCCGGTTTCGCGCGTGACATGGCCGTACACCACCAGCAGGCCGTCGAGATGTCGTACATCGTCCGCGACCACACCAAGGACGTCGAGGTGCGGCGGCTCGCCTACGACATCGCGCAGACGCAGGCCAACCAGCGCGGCATGCTGCTGGGTTGGCTGGATCTGTGGGAGCTGCCGAAGGTGTCGGCGGATCCGCCGATGACGTGGATGGACATGGGCGACATGCCGTCGGCGGGCGAGGGTTCGCTGATGCCGGGCATGGCGACCGACAGCGAGATGAAGAAGCTGGGCACGCTGAACGGCAAGCAGGCCGAGATCTTCTATCTGCAGTTGATGACGGACCATCACAAGGGCGGCATCCACATGGCGAAGGGCTGTGTCGAGCGGTGCACGGTCGGTGTGGAGAAGCGGCTCGCGCAGGGCATGGTCGACGCGCAGCAGTCGGAGATCGACCTGATGGCGGGCATGTTGAAGGAGCGGGGCGCGAAAGCGCGTTCCTAGAGGGTCACAGCGGGTCGCAGAGGGTTATCCCTCGGTCTTCGCAGCGTCTTAATCCTCAAATGGCTTTGTCATTAGGTTAATTGGGCTCTTCTTGGGACTCGCATTCCCCTGGCATGAACCGTTCATCGAAAGAGTGACGACGGTCGAGTGATCACTCGCGACGAACCGCACAGGGGGTTCCATGAGATCCAATCGCGCCAAGGTGCGCGCCGGAGTGAGCATGGCGGCGACACTGCCGATGCTCGCGGGCGCGCTGGCGCTCGGCATACCCGCGGCCCACGCCGCGGACAACCCGAACCGGGACACGCTGGCCGGGACCAAGCCCGCGTGGGCCACGGCCAAGGCCGACAAGGGCTCCACCGCGGACAGCTCCAAGGTCTCCGCCCGGGTCTACCTGGCCGGCAAGGACGCCACCGGGCTCGCCGCCTACGCGAAGTCCGTGGCCGACCCGAGCTCGGCGTCGTACGGCAAGTACCTGAGCGCGCAGCAGGCGAAGCAGCGTTTCGGCGCCACCGCCGCCCAGGTCGCGGCGGTCAAGTCCTGGCTGACGTCCGCCGGACTGAAGGTCACGGACGTCACCGAGCACTACGTCGCCGTCAGCGGTGACGTGGCCGCCGTCGAGAAGGCCTTCGGGACCCAGCTGCACAACTACACCAAGGGCTCGAAGACCTACCACGCCCCGGCCAAGGCCGCCTCCGCGCCGGCCGCCCTCGACGGTGCCGTCCTGACCGTCACGGGCCTGGACAACGCGCCGCACAAGGCGAGCAGCAAGGACCAACTGCCGCCGCCGGACGCCGTGTTCAAGAACGCCGGGCCGTTCTCCTCGTACTACGGCTCGAACACCGCGAGCACGCTGCCCGCGGCCTACGGCTCGAAGATCCCGTACGCGATCAAGGGCTACACGGGCAAGCAGCTGCGCGCCGCCTACGGCGCGGGCACGTACACCGGCAAGGGGGTGCGCGTCGCCATCACCGACGCCTACGCCTCCCCGACCATCGCCTTCGACGCGGCCACTTACGCGAAGAAGAACGGTGACGCGGCCTACACCAGCGGCCAGCTGAAGCAGGTCCTGCCGAAGAACTACACCAAGACCGAGGAGTGCGGGGCGGCCGGCTGGTACGGCGAGGAGACCCTCGACGTCGAGGCCGTGCACGCGGTCGCGCCGGACGCGAACATCACGTACGTGGGCGCCTCGTCCTGCTACGACGACGATCTGCTCGACTCGCTCAGCAAGGTCGTCGACAACCACCTGGCCGACATCGTCTCCAACTCGTGGGGCGACATCGAGGCCAACCAGACGCCGGATCTCGCGGCCGCCTACGACCAGGTCTTCCAGTTCGGCGCGGTCGAGGGCATCGGCTTCTACTTCTCCTCCGGCGACAACGGCGACGAGGTCGCCAACACCGGTACGAAGCAGGTCGACACCCCGGCCAACTCGGCGTGGGTGACGGCGGTCGGCGGTACCTCCCTCGCCGTCGGCAAGGGCGACAAGTACCTGTGGGAGACCGGCTGGGGAACCGAGAAGGCCACGCTGTCCGCGGACGGCAAGAGCTGGACCAACTTCCCCGGCGCGTTCACCTCCGGTGCGGGCGGCGGCACCAGCAAGACGGTCGCCGAGCCCTTCTACCAGAAGGGTGTCGTCCCGAACGCGCTCGCCACGGCCAACAACGCCGCGGGCAACCGAGTCGTGCCGGACATCTCCGCGATCGCCGACCCGAACACCGGTTTCCTGGTGGGGCAGACGCAGACCTTCCCCGACGGCTCGCAGCAGTACAGCGAGTACCGCATCGGTGGCACGTCGCTGGCCTCGCCGGTGATCGCGGCCATACAGGCGCTCGCCCAGCAGGCGCGGGGCGGCAAGGCGATCGGGTTCGCCAACCCGTCGATCTACGCGAAGTACGGCTCGAAGGCCTTCCACGACGTCACGGACAACCCCACGGGGTCCGGACTCGCGGTGGCCCGCACCGACTTCGTCAACGGCTATGACGCCAGCGGTGGTCTGACCATCTCGGTCCGCAGCCTCGGCAAGGACAGCTCGCTGTCCGCGGTGAAGGGATACGACGACGTCACCGGCGTGGGTACGCCCGCGAACGGTTACGTGCAGTCGTTCGGCCGGAACTGACCCGGACGCGCCTCCACAGGGGCCCGGCCCCGAAGGTGAGAACCTTCGGGGCCGGGCCCTCGCGCATGTCCCGCCCGGCTACCTTCCCGGCATGCGGCCCGCCCGCCCGCGGCGGCCGGTCATCACGTGGATCGCGCAACCCGCCAGCAGCACGAGCGCCCCGGCGACGAGGAACGGAAGGGGCGTGTACTCGTCGGTGCAGGTCTGCCCGCCCGGCACCGCGTGGCACACCTCCCCAGGACCGCCGCGGTTCAGGTACGCGAGGTAGAACAGCGGCAGGGCCAGTCCCGAGACGCCGCCCAGGACAGCGCGTCCAGGCCCCCTGCGGAGCAGGAACACGGCGGCCACCGCGGCGAGTACGACGAAGGCCGCGCCCACCGTCAGGATCGCCGCGAGGCCGATGCCGCCGCACGCTCCCACGAGGAGCCAGGCCAGGAACCAGCCCCATCCCGCCGCACGGCCGGGGCCGTCGTCTCGCGTACCGCTCATGCCCGTCATGCCGCTCATGCCGCTCATTGAAGGCGAGGTCATGACAATCCGGCAAGGGGCAGTGGTGGTGCACAGGCCCCTCCCCCATCGCGTCGCTCTGACGATTACACTGATCGCGTGTCTGCCTTGAACTTCTGGTCGATCTATCAGCACGGGTTCGCACGCGTGGCCGCGTGTACGGGTCACACCGTCATCGCGGACCCGCCCGCCAACGCCGAAGCGGTTCTGCGTCACGCGCGCCGCTGCGGCGACGAGGGGGTCGCCGTCGCCGTCTTCCCGGAGATGGGGCTGTGCGGCTACTCCATCGAGGACCTGCTGCTCCAGGACGCACTGCTCGACGAGGTCGAGGCGGCGCTCGCGGAGGTGGTGGCCGGATCGGCCGACCTGCTCCCGGTGCTGGTCGTCGGCGCTCCGCTGCGCCACCGCAACCGGGTCTACAACTGCGCGGTGATCGTGCACCGCGGCCGGGTCCTCGGTGTCGTACCGAAGTCGTACCCGCCCAACTACCGGGAGTTCTACGAGCGTCGGCAGATCGGCGACGGCGCCGACGAGCGCGGTGGGTCGATCCGCGTGGCCGGCTCGCAGGTGCCCTTCGGTGTGGACCTGCTGTTCGCGGCGGCCGACGTCCCCGGGCTCGTGCTGCACGCGGAGATCTGCGAGGACATGTGGGTGCCGGTGCCGCCCAGCGCGGAGGCGGCTCTCGCCGGTGCGACCGTCCTGGTCAACCTCTCCGGCAGCCCGATCACCGTCGGGCGGGCCGAGGACCGCAAGCTGCTGTGCCGCTCGGCGTCCTCCCGCTGCCTCGCCGCCTACGTGTACGCGGCGGCCGGCCTCGGCGAGTCGACCACCGACCTGTCCTGGGACGGCCAGGCCCTGGTCTACGAGAACGGCGCGCTGCTGGCCGAGACGGACCGGTTCCCGATCGGCGACGAGTACGCGGTGGCCGACGTGGACCTGGACCTGCTGCGGCAGGAGCGGATGCGGATGGGCACGTTCGACGAGAACCGGCGTACCCATCAGGTGCGCACCGGTGACTTCCGGACGGTGTCGTTCGAGCTCGACCCGCCGTCGGGCGACCTGGGTCTCAAGCGCCGCCTGGAGCGCTTCCCGTTCGTGCCGGCCGACGCCGACCGGCTCGCCCAGGACTGCTACGAGGCCTACAACATCCAGGTCGCGGGCCTCCAGCAGCGGCTCGCGGCGATCGGCGGTCCGAAGGTCGTCATCGGGGTGTCCGGCGGCCTCGACTCCACGCACGCGCTGATCGTCGCCGCCCGGGCGATGGACCGCGCGGGCCGCCCGCGCAGCGACATCCTGGCCTGGACGCTGCCCGGCTTCGCCACCAGCGACCACACCAAGGACAACGCCCACAAACTGATGCGGGCTCTCGGCGTCACCGCGGCCGAGCTGGACATCACGCCGACCGCACGGCTGATGCTCCAGGAGATGGACCACCCCTTCGCCTCCGGCGAGCCGGTGTACGACGTCACCTTCGAGAACGTCCAGGCGGGCCTGCGCACCGACTACCTGTTCCGGCTGGCCAACCAGCGCGGTGGCATCGTGCTCGGCACCGGCGACCTCTCCGAGCTGGCGCTCGGCTGGTCCACGTACGGCGTGGGCGACCAGATGAGCCACTACAACGTCAACTCCGGTGTGCCGAAGACGCTGATCCAGCATCTGATCCGCTGGGTCATCAGCAGCGAGCAGTTCGACGAGGAGACCGGCAAGATCCTCGCCGCGATCCTCGACACCGAGATCAGTCCGGAGCTGGTACCGGGCGAGGAGATGCAGTCCACCGAGTCCAAGATCGGCCCGTACGCGCTGCACGACTTCACACTCTTCCATGTGCTGCGCTACGGCTTCCGGCCGTCGAAGATCGCCTTCCTGGCCTGGCACGCCTGGCACGACGTCGATGCCGGTGCCTGGCCTCCGGGCTTCCCCGAGGCCAAGCGCGGGACGTACGACCTGCCCGAGATCCGGCGGTGGCTGGAGGTGTTCTGCAAGCGCTTCTTCGCGTTCGCGCAGTTCAAGCGGTCGGCGATGCCCAACGGGCCGAAGGTCTCGGCCGGCGGTTCGCTCTCGCCCCGCGGTGACTGGCGGGCACCGTCGGACAGTTCGGCGGGGGCGTGGCTGCGGGATCTGGAGCGGTTCGACTGATGCCTGTTCGGCGGATCAGGCCGACTTCACTCAACGGTGCCTGATCAGTGCAGGTGAGCGGGGTCATGGGAGTCCCCCCGCCCGAGCGAAGCCGAGTGACGACAGCGCGGCCGGGCCCCCTGTGGGAGAGTGCGTGCCAGACCCCGCGACCTCGGCATGATCCGCCGGCCAGGCCCGAGGCCGGTAGGGGGGGCGGCCCTGGGTTCAGCCGCCTGGCCTGACCGGTGCGCTGCTGCGCCCACTCCCCCGCCCGGTCATCTCCGCGTCGAACGTCTCCTGCGCCACCTTCATCGCCTCCGCGGAGGTGACGACCCGGGCGCCGGCCGCCACCGCCCGTGAGAACTTCTCCTCCACGTCCGTGACGAAGACCCGCAGCAGGCTCGGCATGACCGGCCAGTCCGCGCTCCGGTCGAAGGCCAGGACGACCGTGTCGCCGATCCGGATCTCGCCGTGGCCGATCGAGCCGTCCTCGGTGGCCACCCTGGCGAGCTCCCCGCCTTCGAACACCTCGGTGACGAAGTCGAGGAAGGCACCGGTGTCATCGGTGACGTGCGGCGCTGGCCTGCTCGGACATAGTTGCCCCTCCTGAACGGAGGGCGCCCCGCCGACGGGGGAAGATCGGCGGGGCGCTGTGGTGCCGCTGTGGCTCTAGTGGACGGAGTGCTCCTCCAGCGGGAACGTGCCGCCGACGACATCCTCCGCGAAGGCCTTCACCGCGTTGCCCATGACCTCGCGCAGGTTGGCGTACTGCTTGACGAACTTCGGCACGCGGCCGCCGGTGAGGCCCAGCATGTCGGTCCAGACGAGGACCTGCGCGTCGGTCTCGGGGCCCGCGCCGATACCGACCGTCGGGATGTGCAGGACCCGGGTGACCTCGGCCGCGAGCTCCGCCGGGACCAGTTCCAGGACGACGGCGAACGCGCCCGCGTCCTGGACGGCCTTCGCGTCGCGCAGCAGCTGCTGGGCCGCCTCCTCGCCGCGGCCCTGGACGCGGTAGCCCATGGAGTTGACGGACTGGGGGGTCAGACCGATGTGGGCCATGACCGGGATGCCGGACTCCACCAGCAGCCGGATCTGCTCGTGGGAGCGCTCGCCGCCCTCGAGCTTCACGGCGCCGACGCCCGCCTCCTTGACCAGCCGGGTCGCCGAGCGCAGCGCCTGCACCGGGCCCTCCTGGTACGAACCGAAGGGCAGGTCGCCGACGATCAGGGCACGCGAGGTGCCCCGTACGACGGCCGCCGACAGCATGGTCATCTCGTCCATCGTGACGGGCACGGTGGTCTCGTACCCGAGATGGCAGTTGCCCGCCGAGTCACCGACGAGCATGACCGGGATCCCGGCCTCGTCGAAGACGGACGCGGTCGTCGCGTCGTAGGCGGTGAGCATGGGCCACTTCTCGCCGCGTTCCTTGGCGAGGGCGATGTCCCGAACAGTGATGCGGCGGGTGCCCTTCCCCCCGTACAGCGCCTTGCTGCCGTCGGAGGGCTTGGTGTGGGCAGCCGAAAGCTGCGTCATTGCAACGGCTCCTTACGTCATCTCGAGGCGCCCTCACGGCGTCCCCGGATCACCTCCATGGTGGCACCTCGTGCCAGTCAGGGCCAGAGGTGGTGGATGTGACCGTTCAGGCACGTAAGGTCTCGGTAAAGACTTACGATACGAGACGGTCCCGTATCGTAATGGCGCTACCCTCGATCGCATGACTACCGCAGTCCCTGACTCCCGGGTACCGGAAGCGGTGCACCGGCGCCGCTGGGCAATCCTCGGCGTGCTGATGCTGAGCCTGCTGATCGTGGTGCTCGACAACTCGATCCTCAACGTCGCGATCAAGACGATCTCGACTCCCGCGCCGACCGGCCTGGGCGCCACCCAGAGCGAGCTGGAGTGGGCGATCAACGCCTACACCCTGGTCTTCGCGGGCCTCCTGTTCACCGCGGGCCTGCTCGGCGACCGGCTCGGCCGCAAGAAGGTGCTGCTGGGCGGTCTGCTCGTGTTCGGCGCAGGCTCCGCCCTCGCCGCCTTCTCCGGATCGCCGGTCCAGCTGATCACCTTCCGCGCGCTGATGGGCCTCGGCGCGGCGTTCGTCATGCCGGCCACGCTCGCCGTCCTGATGAACGTCTTCGAGCGCGAGGAGCAGCCCAAGGCCATCGGCATCTGGGCGGGTGGCGTCGGACTCGCCATCGCCATCGGGCCGATCACCGGCGGTGTGCTCCTCGCCCACTTCTGGTGGGGCTCCGTCTTCCTCATCAACGTGCCGATCGTGGTGCTCGCCCTCGGGCTGATGCTGTGGCTGGTGCCCGACTCCCGTGACCCGAATCCCGGCCGGATCGACCCCGTCGGTGTCGTGCTGTCGGTCGTCGGCCTGGTCCTGCTCGTCTACGGCATCATCAAGGGCGGTCAGCTCGCCGACTTCACGGACGCGACCGTGCTGGCCACCATCGGTGCCGGTCTCGCCGTGCTCGTCGCCTTCGTGGTGTTCGAGAAGCGCAGCGACCATCCGTCGATCGATGTCACCTACTTCAAGAACAAGGTCTTCTCGGCCGCGATCGGCGCCATAGGGCTGGTGTTCTTCGCGCTGATGGGCGTGACCTTCTTCTCGGTCTTCTACACCCAGAGCGTGCGGGGCTACTCGCCGCTGCAGACCGGTCTGCTGATGCTGCCGCTGGCCGCCGCGCAGCTGATCTTCGCGCCGCGCGCCCGGCTGGTCGTCGACCGCTTCGGCAACCGGGCGACGACCACGGGCGGCATGCTGCTGATCGCCGCGATGCTGGTCGCGTTCGCCGCGCTGGAGGCGGACACGCCGATCTGGCTCCTCGAGGTGATCTTCTTCCTCATGGGCACCGGCATGGCGCACATCATGACGCCGACCAGCGTCGTCATCATGCAGGCCCTGCCGCGCGAGAAGGCCGGCTCCGCTTCCGCGCTCAGCAACACCTTCCGGCAGGTCGGCGGCGCGCTCGGCATCGCCGTCCTCGGCTCGGTGCTCTCCACGGCCTACCGCAACAGCATCGAGTCCCATCTCGGGCAGGTTCCGGCAGGCGTACGGCACACCGCGGGCGAGTCCATCGAGGCCACCCTCGGCGTCGCCGCGAAGCTCGGCCCCCGGGGCGACGCCCTGGTCGGCCCGGCCAACGACGCCTTTCTGCACGCGATGCACGTCACCGCGCTGTGCGGAGCGGGCGTGGCCCTCATCGGCGCCGTCGTGGTGGCCCTGTTCCTGCCGGGCCGGCCGACGGAGCCTCAGCAGGGACAGGAGAAACAGGAGTTGGTACCCGCGAGCGAGTGACCCGGCCGGGCGACGGGAGGTGACGGTGGCGGCCGGGCCCGGCCGCCGGACCGGTCGGAAGGCCGCGGGAAGCCGCGGCCCCGGGCGGAAGGGCGGTCGACCGGCGCGGCCCGTGTGCGGCGACCAGCCGGGCAGGCCTGCCAGGTGTACGGGGAGGGCGTCGGCCGGCTGGATCGGCGAGCCGGGGTCGCACATGAGGAGGTCACCGTCGCGGACAACGGCCGGGCCCCGCCCCCCTGTCCGGCCATAGGGCAGGGACAATCATCCCATCCCACCGAGAGGACCAAGCGACGTGAGCGGCCTCGCCGAGAGTCAGCCCAGGCAGACGGGGCCCGTACGGGGCCGGCCCCGCAGTGAGGCCGTGGAGCGGTCGATCATCGAGGCCGTCATCAAGCTGCTCGAGGACGGCGTGCCGCTCGCCGAACTGTCCATCGAGCGCATCGCCCGTACCGCGGGCGTCGGCAAGGCCACCATCTACCGCCGCTGGAACGGCAAGGAGGAGCTCTTCGTCGACGTCGTGCGCACCGCCGAGCCCCCGGACGCGGAACTGCCCGGCACCTCGATGCGCGACGATCTCGTGGCGCTGCTCGAGCAGTTGCGGCAGCGCGGGCTGATGACCCGTTCCTCGGCGCTGCTGCACAGTGTCTTCGCCCAGATGAAGAGCAGTCCGAAGGTGTGGGACGCCTACCACGCGATCGTCGTCGCGCCCCGGCGCCGCAAGCAGGTCGCCGTCCTGCGCCGGGGGCAGGCCAACGGCGAACTCCGCACGGACGTCGACGTCGAACTGGTCAACGACCTGTTCATCGGCCCCATGCTCTTCCGCACCATCATGCAGCCCAACTCCGCGCTGCCGGAGGGCCTGTCGGAACAGATCGTCGACGCCGTCCTCGAGGGCCTACGCCCCGTCAGTTCCTAGAGCCGTCCGGGCCCCGCGGCCCGCATGTGCGCGTTTCGTCACAGAGGGCGCTTTCCCCGCCGGGCCAGGGAACTCAGGAAGGCGACTTGTACGTCATCGCCCCCGTACGGTCGTCATGGGACGACGAGATGGGAGCCGATCATCCCCTAGGGTCGTACGGGGTGTCTGAGACCCCACGGCAACGGGGCGAACGGCGTGCACGGCAGGTAGTGAGGCGACGGTATGGCGCAGCAGGCGTACGTGACGGAAACGGCGGAGGGCGGCTCGGGACCCGAGCGCCAAAGAGCCCGGTTCCGGCGCCTGCTCGCACGGCCGGTCTCCGGCTGGCGCGGTGACCGGGGGATCTGGCGCCGCGGTGCCGTCCTGGCCGCCCTCGCGGTGATCCTCGCCCTGGTGATGCTGCTGCACGCGCAGATCCCGAACGCCATCGGCAACCTCGGCAGTCTCATCGAGACGTTCCTGCCGTGGCTGGGCCTGTTCGTCCCGGTGCTGCTCCTGTTCGGCTTCCTCCGCAGGTCAGCCACCGCGCTGATCGCGGTGCTGCTCCCGGCGGCCGTGTGGCTGAACCTCTTCGGGGGGCTGCTCTCCGACAAGTCCGCCACCGGCGGCGACCTCACGGTGGCCACCCACAACGTCAACGCCGACAACCCCGATCCGTCCGGCACCGCCCGGGACGTGGCCGCCTCCGGCGCGGACGTGGTCGCCCTGGAGGAGCTGACCGCCTCGGCGGTGCCGGTGTACGAGAAGGCGCTGGCGTCGACGTACAAGTACCACGCGGTCGAGGGCACCGTGGGGCTGTGGAGCAAGTACCCGCTGACCGGGGTGAAGCCCGTCGACATCAAGCTGGGCTGGGTCCGGGCCATGCGGGCCACGGTGGCCGCGCCGGACGGTCAGGTCGCGGTCTACGTCGCCCACCTGCCGTCCGTGCGGGTGAAGATGGAGGCCGGGTTCACCGCCCGGCAGCGTGACAAGAGCGCGGACGCGCTGGGCGAGGCCATCGCCGACGAGAAGCTCCCCCGCAAGATCCTGCTCGGCGACCTCAACGGCACGATGAACGACCGCGCGCTCAACGCCGTCACCTCTCAGATGCGCTCCACGCAGGGCGCGGCGGGCAGCGGCTTCGGGTTCAGCTGGCCGGCGTCGTTCCCGATGGCGCGGATCGACCAGATCATGGTGCAGGGCGTGGAGCCGGTGAGCTCGTGGACGCTGCCCGAGACCGGCAGCGACCATCTGCCGGTGGCGGCCCGTGTGAACCTCGCCACCTCGTCGTAACCCGCTGGCAGCCCCTTGGAATACCGGGCCCGGGAGTGTTTGTTCCGTACTTGAACATAAACTCGCACGGAACTCCGCTCTCCCCTGAAAGGCTCGGCTCTTCATGCCCTTGGCCCTGCTCGCACTGGCCGTCGGCGCTTTTGGTCTCGGCACCACCGAATTCGTGATGATGGGCCTGCTGCCCGACGTCGCAAGCGACCTCGGCATCTCGATCCCGACCGCCGGCCATCTCGTCTCGGCGTACGCGCTGGGCGTGGTGATCGGCGCCCCGCTGCTCGCCGCGGTCACCGCCCGGATGTCCCGCCGTACGGTCCTCATCGGCCTGATGGGTCTGTTCGTGGCCGGCAACGCGCTCTCCGCCCTCGCCCCCGGCGAACACTGGCTGCTCGCGGCCCGCTTCCTGAGCGGTCTGCCGCACGGTGCCTTCTTCGGGGTGGGCGCGGTCGTCGCCACCGGCATGGTGGCGCCTGAGCGCAAGGCCCGCTCGGTGTCCCTGATGTTCCTCGGCCTGACCCTCGCCAACATCGCGGGCGTCCCCGTCGCCACCCTCATGGGCCAGCACTTCGGCTGGCGGGCGACCTTCCTCGGCGTCAGCGCGATCGGCCTGGCGGCGATAGCCTCCCTGGCGCTCCTCATCCCGCACGACCACGCGCACGCCCCCGCGGCGGGCCTGCGCCGCGAACTGGTCGCACTGAAGTCGGTGCCCGTCTGGCTGGCGCTCGGCACGACGGTCGCGGGCTTCGGCGCGCTGTTCGCCGCGTACAGCTACATCACGCCGATGCTCACGGACGCCGCCGGCTACGCCGACTCCAGCGTGACGCTGCTGCTCGCGCTGTTCGGCGTCGGCGCGACGGCGGGCAACCTGGTCGGCGGACGGCTCGCCGACCACTCGCTGCGCGGCACCCTGTTCGGCGGCCTGACCTCGCTGGTCGTGGTCCTGGCCCTGTTCCCGGTGCTGATGTCGACGCAGTGGAGCGCGGCCGTGGCGGTGGTGCTGCTGGGCACGGCGGCCTTCGTGACCGGCTCCCCGCTCCAGCTGATGGTCATGGAGAAGGCCTCGGCCGCCCCCTCCCTGGCCTCCTCCGCCAACCAGGCCGCCTTCAACCTGGCCAACGCCGGTGGCGCCTGGATCGGCGGCCTCGCCCTGGCCGCGGGCCTCGGTGTGACGTCCCCGGCACTGACGGGCGCGGCCCTGGCCGTGCTCGGCCTCGGGGTCGCCGCGGTGGCCGCGGTCGTGGACCGGCGGCGCGTGGACCTCTCGCCCGGGCGGGAGCGCGTGGTCGCGGCCCATCTGCCGGAGCAGGCGGAGGCCGTACGGTACTGAGCGGTCGTACGACGAGAAGGGGCGCCCGGTGAACGCCGGGCGCCCCCTTTTTTGCTCTGTCGGCGACCTGTAGGCCCGTGTAGGCGACCTGTCGGTGGTTTGTCGGTGGGGGCTGACACCGTCCTCGGTATGACGCGAATCGACAAGAACCCCAAGAGCGGGGACTCCGCCGTTTCCGTGCGGGGGCTGGTCAAGCACTACGGCGAGACCAAGGCGCTGGACGGCGTCGACCTGGACGTGCGCGAGGGCACCGTGATGGGTGTGCTCGGGCCGAACGGGGCCGGGAAGACCACCCTCGTACGCATTCTGTCCACCCTCCTGTCTCCGGACGCCGGGCAGGCCACCGTCGCCGGGTACGACGCCGTGCGGCAGCCCCGTCAGCTGCGGCGGGTCATCGGGCTCACCGGGCAGTACGCCTCGGTGGACGAGAAGCTGCCGGGCTGGGAGAACCTCTACATGATCGGGCGGCTGCTCGACCTGCCCCGCAAGGAGGCCCGCACCCGGGCCGACGAACTGCTGGAGCGCTTCTCGCTCACGGACGCGGCGAAGCGGCCGGCGAGCACCTACTCCGGCGGTATGCGGCGCCGGCTCGACCTCGCCGCCTCGATGATCGGCCGGCCCCAGGTGCTCTTCCTGGACGAGCCGACCACCGGTCTCGACCCGCGCACCCGCAACGAGGTGTGGGACGAGGTCAAGCGGATGGTCGGGGACGGGGTCACCGTCCTGCTGACCACGCAGTACATGGAGGAGGCCGAGCAGCTCGCCTCCGAGCTGACCGTTGTGGACCACGGCAAGGTCATCGCCGCCGGCGCCATCGAGGACCTCAAGGCGAAGGTGGGCGGGCGCTCACTGCGGGTACGGCCCGTCGATCCGCTGCAGCTGCAGCCGCTCGCCGGGTGGATCGACGAGCTCGGCATCACCGGGCTCGCCACCAGCACCGTGGACACCGAACGCGGCACCGTCATCGTCCCGATCCTCAGCGACGAGCAGCTGACCGCCGTGGTCGGCGCGGTCACCGCTCGTGGCATCACCCTCTCCTCCATCACCACCGAACTGCCCAGCCTGGACGAGGTGTTCCTGTCCCTCACCGGCCACCGCGCCAGTGCCCCGCAGGACACCGTCCCCACCGACACCCGCGAGGAGGTCGCCGTATGAGCGCCGCCACCCTTACCGCCACGGAAGCCGACGCCCGGATCCCGCTGCGCGGGCACCTCCGGCACACCGGCGCCCTCGTCCGCCGCAACCTGCTGTGGATCCGGCAGGACCCGGAGTCGATGTTCGACGCCATACTGATGCCGGTCGTCTTCACCCTGCTGTTCGTCTACGTCTTCGGCGGCTCGATCGGGCAGGCCCTGGGCGGCGGGCAGGACGGATACGTCCAGTACGTCATCCCGGGCATGATCGCGATGATGAGCATGACCCTCTCCCAGGGCGTCGGCACCGGCTTCAGCCAGGACTTCAACTCCGGTGTCATGGACCGCTTCCGGTCCCTGCCGATCGGGCGCGGCTCCGTGCTGTTCGCGAAGATCTCCGTGGAACTGCTGCGGATGCTGTTCGCGACCACCGTGCTGATGATCGTCGCCGTCCTGGTCGGGTTCGACATCAATCACTGGGCCGGACTGTTCGCGGCGGTGGGCCTGTCCGCCGTGTTCGCCTCCTCGATCATGTGGGTGTTCCTCACCCTGGGCGTGATCCTGAAGAACGCGCAGTCCGTGCAGGCGATGGGCTTCCTGGTGCTGTTCCCGCTCCAGTTCGGCTCGTCGATCTTCGCTCCGACGAACTCCATGCCGGGCTGGCTCCAGCACTTCACCGACTACAACCCGCTGTCCACGCTCGCCGACGCGGCCCGCGGGCTGATGGTGGGCGGCCCGGTCGCCCACGACCTGTGGGTCACGCTCGGCTGGTCGGCGGCGATCACGGCGGTGGCGGCACCGTACGCCATCCACAAGTTCCGCACGAAGAACTGAAGTTCGGCGTCGGTGCGCGTCACACCAGGGCGGCGGCCTCCCGGGGGGAGAGGCCGTCGCCCTCCGCGTACGCCGACTCGTAGGCCGCGTCACCGAGCACCGCGCGCAGCTCCTGCTCGGCCCTGCCGCGCACGCTGCGCTCGACCGACGTCGGGCAGTGGCTGGGCGGCAGCAGCGCGTCCCCGGCCCTGAGGCAGCGGGCTCCGTCGCGGGCGCGGTCGCCGCCGTCGGCCCCGGCGAGGGCGAGCCCGGCGGTGTGCAGGTACATGGTGCGCATGTGCGGGGCGATGGTCAGGGCCAGCGGATCCTCGGACTTCTCCAGCGCCCGGCGGGTCAGGGTCAGACACTTGTCGTAGCAGCCGTCCACGGCCTCCAGCCAGGCCTCCGAGCCGAGGATGAAGGCGTCGAAGATGACGAAGTGAGCGATGCCGAACTGCTGGCGCAGCAGCTGGAGTTGTTCGCGCGCCTCGGGAATGCGGCCGGTCAGGCCGAGCCGGCCGGCGAGGAACATCCGGGCGGCGGGCATCGCCTCGTTGCGGGCGCCTTCCTGGTCGGCGATCACCTCATGCAGCAGGAGTTCGCCGCGCTCGGCCTCCCCCGTCTCCAGCAGCGTGCTGCCCAGTCGGGCGTTGAGCACGGACTTCTGGGCGCGGGCGCCGAGTTGTTCGGCCCGCTCGATCGCCCGCTCGTAGTCGGCCGCGGCCGCGTGCCATTCGCCCTTGCGCTCATGTGCTTCGGCGCGTGCGGAGAGCGCCTCGGCGGTGCCCCACAGGTCGCCGATCCGCTCGTAGATCTCCAGCGCCTCCTCGGCGTCCTGGATGGCGTCGCCGGCCCAGTCGGAGCGGTTGGCGAGCAGGTTGGCCCGCCACTGGAGGGCCGCGGCGAGCTCCCACTCGTAGCCCGGGGTGGCCCGGCAGGTGTCGACGGTCGCCTGGATGACCTTCCGCAGCCGCTCCATGTCCCCGGTGAGCATGATGGCGAAGAACCACAGGGAGCCCGGCATCCGGCAGGTCTGTGCCATGCCGGGCTCGTAGGTGCTGGCGATGGCCCGCAGTTTCGCCTGCGCGTGCTGGTTCTGCCAGGCGTCCAACTCGGTGTCCATGCAGGCGAGATGGACGAGGTGCGCGCCGCGCCGGGCCTCTTCCAGCACCTCGCCGGTCCACGGCGGCGGGGTGTCCGTGCAGCGCTCCCACACCGGCGCGGCGGGGCGGACCGGCTCGGTGAAGGGGTCGGGGCCGAGGCCCTGGACGTCGCGGGACCAGTTGCGGGCCTCGATGCGCAGGTCACGCATCTGCCAGTACCAGGCCAGCGACAGCACCAGGCACAGCCCCTCCTGCTCGTCGCGGTCGGCGACGGCCCGGCGCAGGGCGGTGCGGAGGTTCTCGTACTCGCGCTCCAGGCGCTCGATGGCGGTGAGTTGGCGGGGGCCGCGCAGCAACGGGTCGGTGGTGCGCGCGAGTTCGCGGTAGTACGCCAGATGCGCGCGCTCGGCGTCGGCGCGCGAGCCGTCCGTCTCGTCGAGGCGCTCGCCGGCGTATTCGGCGACGGTCTCCAGGAGCCGGTAGCGCATCTCGCCGTCCCCCGAAGGAGCAGCCACCACAAGGGACTTGTCGACGAGCGAGCCGAGCGCGTCCAGTGCGGCGGGCCCGCACACGGCCTCGGCGGCGGCCAGGTCACAGCCGCCGGCGAACACCGAAAGCCGCCGCAGGACGTCCCGTTCCTCGCCGTCGAGCAGGTCCCACGACCAGTCGACGACGGCCCGCAGGGTCTGCTGGCGGGGCAGCACGGTACGACTGCCGGAGGTGAGCAGCCGGAAGCGGTCGTCGAGCCGGTCGGCGATCTGACGTGGGGTCAGCATCCGTAGCCGGGCGGCGGCGAGCTCGATACCGAGGGGCAGCCCGTCGAGGCGCCGGCAGATCTCCGCGCAGGCCGCCGCGGTCCCCTCGTCGCCGTCGACCCGGAATCCGGGCCGGGCCGCGGCCCCCCGGTCGGCGAGCAGCCGCAGCGCGACCGGCTCGGGCAGCGGCTCCACGGGCCGCAGCAACTCCCCCGGCACGCCGAGGGGTTCACGGCTGGTGGCCAGGACGGTCAGTCCGGGGCAGCGCTCCAGGAGCGTCTCCGCCAGACGGGCGGCCGCGTCGACCACGTGCTCGCAGTTGTCGAGGATCAGCAGCATGCTGCGTCGGCCGCAGTGCTCGGCGAGCCGCTCGACGGGGTCGTCGAGCCGCTCGCTCCCGGCGGCACGCATCGCCTCGGCACCGGCGCCGTACAGCACGGTCTCGCGGGCACCGACGGCGGTGAGCACGGCCTCGGGCACCGCGTCCGGGTCGTCGACCGGCGCGAGTTCGGCCAGCCACACCCCGTCCCGCACCACGTCCCCCACGGCCTCGGCGGCCTCCTGCGAGAGCCGCGTCTTCCCGGCCCCGCCCGGCCCGAGCAGCGTGACGAGCCGCGCGGCCGCGAGGTCCTCGCGGATGGCATCGATGTCGGCTTCCCGGCCGACGAAGGAGGTGAGACGGGCGCGGAGGTTGCCGGAGGGCGGGGTGGGGGCTGCGGCCGGACGAGCGGGGTCGGCGCCGGACACCTGGCCGTGCTGTCCGCCCTTTTCGCCCTGTCCGCCCGCAGCTGACGGTTCCGGCCGCAGCAACTCACCGTGCAGCGCCCGCAGTTCGGCCCCCGGGTCCGCTCCCAGCTGGTCCGCGAGGAGCTGTCGTACGGACTCGTAGGCGGCCAGTGCCTCCGCCGTGCGGCCCGTGTCGCGCAGGGCGCGCAGACGCAGGGACTGGAGGGGTTCGTCGAGGGGGTGGGTGTCGCAGAGTGCGGTCAGTTCGGGGAGGGACTGATCGGCGTGGCCGAGGGCGAGCGCGGCGGTGTGGCGGGCGCGCAGGGCGTCCAGCCGGCGGGCCTCCGCGCGCGCCGCCTCGGCCGTACGGTCGGGCAGATCGGCCAGGGCCGGACCCCGCCACAGCGCGAGGGCGTCGTCCAGGACCACGGCCGCCTTCGCGGGGTCACCGTCGGCCAGCGCCCGCATACCGTCACCGGCGAGCCGCTCGAAACGGTGCAGGTCGATGTCGTCCGGGCCCGCCGTCAGCCGGTAGCCGCCCTCCACCGAGGCGACCGCGTCCGCCCCGAGCGCGCGCCTGAGCCGCCCGACCAGCGCCTGCAGCGCGCCGGTGGCGTCGGCCGGCGGGTCGTCACCCCACACCTCGTCCACGAGGTGGCTCACGGGGACGGTACGGCCGGGCCGCAGAGCGAGCACGGTCAGCAGCGCGCGCAGCCGCGTGCCACCGACCGGGACGGACGTACCGTCGGGACGGAGTGCCTGGGTGGTGCCGAGGATGCGATAGCGCACGGTTCCATTGTCTCCGGTGTGGTCGGGGCCGGTCACGGGGTTCCGCTCGCGGGGTGTTGACGGGGCGTACGCCCTCGGACGGACGGGCCGGCCCCGGGCAGTCGCCGTGAGCGCGGCCCGGGCCGCCAGCACAGCGGACTCACGCCCTGCTCAGCCCCGCCAGCAACTCGGCGAGCTCGTCGGCCGGCAGGCCCTCGGTCTCCCTCGGCGGGGTGACGGGCCGGTCGCCCTCGGATGGACGGGCCGGGTCCGGGCAGTCGCCGTGAGCGCGGCCCGGGCCGCCAGCACAGCGGACTCACGCCCCGCTCAGCCCCGCCAGCAGCTCGGCGAGCTCGTCGGCCGGCAGGCTCTCGGTCTCCGTACCGGGCGGCGAGCCGGGCGGGATGCCCCGGACGCTGCGGACGGTGTGCGACAGCACCGAGTCCGTGTCCGGGACCTCCAGGGTGACCACGAGCCCCGCCTCGGACCGCGCGCCCCCGCCGCCGGCGAACCACTTCGGGCTCGCGTCCACCGACCGCAGCGACCGGCGCCCCGGCACCGGCTCCCAGGTCCTCGAACCCGGCTCCGTCTCGCCGTACTCCTGTGTCACGACCTGCACGCACCGCACCCGGCCGCGGACCTCGGGCAGCCGGCCCCCGTGCGCCTCGACCGTGACCAGCCCGACGAACCGGGCCGAGCCGCCCGGTGCCGCAACGCTCTCCCCGACCCCGACGACCAGGCCGTTCCTGTCCCGCAGCACCCGCTCGGCGCCCTGTTCCACCGGGCCGGCGAGCTCGGTGAGCTGGTCCTGCCAGCCGCCCCCGAGGACGTCGTCGGCGGCATGGAACAGCAGCGGCCAGCGCACTTCCTCCCCCACCGAGAACGGCGTACCGCAGCACTCGATCTGCCAGTCCGCGTAGAACACGTGCCACAGCCCCATGTCCCCACCCTTCCACGGAACCTCCGCCCCACCCCAAGACGTTTTCACCTGTGCCCGGTACCGTCGGGCCGTCCCACCGCGCGCAGGTCCAGTCCAGGGAGCCCCATGACCACCGCCACCACCCGCCACAGCGACCGGCGGATCAGCCCCGTCTTCATCGGGATCGTCGCCGTGACGGCGGTGACGGGCTGGGCCACCTGGACCGGATTCGCCGAGCGGACGGACATCGCCGTCTTCCTGTTCGTGACCGGCGCCTGGATCGTGTCCCTCTGTCTGCACGAGTACGCGCATGCCCGCACCGCCCTGCACAGTGGCGATATCTCAATAGGGGCGAAGGGCTACCTGACCCTCAACCCTCTCGCCTATACCCATGCCCTGCTCAGCATCGTGCTCCCCGTCCTCTTCCTGATCATGGGCGGCATCGGCCTGCCCGGCGGCGCGGTGTTCATCGAACGCGACAGGATCCGCGGCCGCTGGCGGCACAGCCTGATCTCCGCGGCGGGCCCCCTCACGAACGTCCTGTTCGCGATCGCCTGCACGGCCCCGTTCTGGCTGGACGCCCTCGACGGCGTACCGCTGGAGTTCCGCTTCGCGCTGGCCTTCCTCGCCCTGCTCCAGGTCTCCGCCGCGATCCTGAACTTCCTGCCCGTCCCGGGCCTGGACGGCTACGGCGTCATCGAGCCCTGGCTCTCGCACAGCGTCAAGCGCCAGATCGAGCCCTTCGCCCCGTTCGGCCTGCTGTTCGTGTTCGCGCTGCTGTGGGTGCCGCAGGTCAACAGCGTGTTCTTCGACCTGGTGCACGCGGTCCTGAACGGACTCGGGGTCAGCGAAGCGGAGGCGTCGATCGGCTGGAGCCTCTACCGCTTCTGGTAGGAGTCCGTCTTGCCGCGCTTGACGTAGTACCAGCACATGTTGGACGAGAGCCCCGCCAGCAGCACCCACACGATCCCCAGCCAGCTGCCCTGTGTGAAGGAGACGACCGCCGCCGCGACGGCGAGCAGGCAGACGGCGAGGGCGTAGAGGGCGAGGCGGGGCATTTCCATGGCTCCTGTCGGGGGGACACTGCTGTGCTACGCCGACCAGTGTCCCCCATCGGCTCACACGTCCGTGACCCGCAGCCCCGCGTGCGCCTTGTACCGCCGGTTGACCGAGATCAGGTTGGCGACCAGCGACTCCACCTGGTGGGCGTTGCGCAGCCGACCCGAGAAGATGCCGCGCATCCCGGGGATACGGCCGGCCAGCGCCTGCACGATCTCCACGTCGGCCCGCTCCTCGCCGAGCACCATGACGTCGGTGTCGATCTCCTCGACCTCCGGGTCCTGGAGCAGCACGGCCGACAGGTGGTGGAAGGCGGCGGTGACCCGCGAGTCCGGGAGCAGGGCCGCCGCCTGTTCCGCGGCGCTGCCCTCCTCCGGCTTCAGCGCGTAGGCGCCCTTCTTGTCGAAGCCGAGCGGGTTGACGCAGTCGACGACGAGCTTGCCGACGAGTTCCTCGCGCAGCGACTCCAGCGTCTTGCCGTGGCCCTCCCACGGCACGGCGACGATCACGATGTCGCTGCGGCGCGCGGTCTCGGCGTTGTCGGCGCCCTCGACACCGTGCCCGAGCTCGTCGGCGGCGGCCTGTGCGCGGTCGGCGGCCCGGGAGCCGATGATCACCTTCTGCCCGGCGCGGGCGAGCCGGTAGGCGAGGCCCTTGCCCTGCGGCCCGGTCCCGCCGAGCACGCCGACGACGAGTCCGGAGACGTCGGGAAGGTCCCAGGGGTCCTTGGCGGGAGCCTTCTGTGCAGCACTGTCGGTAGAGGTCATGGGCCCGACTTTACGTCCGCCCCGCGCGCCCCGGCCGGTCGGGTGAGCCGCGTCACGGGCACCCGCCCGACGGTGATCCGCTCACCGGGGCCGCGGTCCCCGGCTTCGTAGCGGCGCCCGACGGGCGAGGCGTCGACCCGGGCCAGGTCAGATCCCCCGATCCGGACCGGCTCGGAGCAGGCGGCGGCAGGCCGAAGGCGGTGCGTGCCGGCGTCGGCGGGCTGTCGTCCTCGGTGGCTTCCTGCCCGGTTCGGGCGAATCCGGAGTGAACCACCGGTCACGGACGACCGCTTGCGGCAGGATGCGGCCCCATGGACGCCGTACGGGTCGCGCTGCTGCGCGAAGTGCTCGCCGGGACCGAGTGGTTGGGGGCCACGCGACGCTTCGCGGGCGTACTGCGGGGATCGGTGGTCTCGCACGGCGGCGGGCTGCTCCTGGTCGGCACGCCCGAGTACGAACCGTGGCACCTGGCGGCCCACCTGGTCGACGAGGCCGCCTGGTCGGGCACACCGGAGCTGGCCCCCACTCTCGTACGCCACGACGCGCGCCCCACCGACCCCGCGCACCTGTCGGTCGGCCCGGGCCGGCTCGCGGCGGCCCGGCGTGGCGAGACCCTGCTGGTGGTCTCCCCGGACCGGCCGGGCGCCCCGCTTCTGGAGCACGTGAACGACGCCCGACGGGCCGGCGCGACGATCCTCTCCCTCGGCCCCGGTGAGGGTGAACTCGCCGCGATGGCCCACGAGTCGCTGGCCGTACCGGAGGGCACGGACCTGGACCTGGACACCGTGCAGCACCTGGTGAGCGCGGCGGCGGGAGAGAACGCCGTCCCCACTCCCAGGGGCCGGCGGCGGTTCCGGGACCGGCTGTCGAGACTGGCCGACCTGCTGACCGCGCCGCCTCCGGCCCGCTGGTAGCCGCGAAAAACAGTTGCCGGACCGGCAGGCCCGCCCCGACCATGACCGGTCGTGACCGACGACGCCCCCGAACCCCCCTCCGGCCTTCGCGCCATGCTCCCCGACCTCGCCCCCTGGCGGGCCTCCCGGGACTTCCGGCGGCTGTGGTACGCGGGGCTGATCTCGAACTTCGGCAGCTTCCTGACCTTCGTGGCGCTGCCGGTGCAGCTGAAGGACCTGACCGGTTCGGCCGCGGCGGTGGGCGCGATCGGGGCCGTGGAGCTGATCCCGCTCCTCGTCTTCGGGCTGTACGGCGGGGCGCTCGCGGACGCGTGGGACAAGCGGAAGCTGATCGTGTGGACCGAGGCCGGGCAGGGCCTGCTGAGCGTGGCCCTGCTGCTCAACGCCCTGCTCCCGCACCCCGCCGTCTGGCCGCTGTACGTCGTCGCCGCGCTGTCCTCCGCCCTGGTCTCGGTGCAGCGCCCCGCGCTCGACTCCCTCTGGCCCCGGATCGTGGCCCACGACCACCTCCCGGCGGCGGCCTCGCTGAACTCCTTCCGCTGGACGGTCGGCGGGGTCGCGGGCCCGGCGCTGGCGGGCGTGGTGGTGGCCTATGCGGGCCTCGGCTGGGCATACGGCGCGGACCTGCTGACCTTCGCCGTGTCCGTCGTCCTCGTCGTACGGATCGCGGCCTCCCCCGCCTCCCACGAGGCGGCCAAGCCGTCGCTGAAGGCCATCGCGGAGGGCGCGCGGTACGCGTGGGGGCGCAAGGAACTCCTCGGCACCTACGCCGTCGACCTCGCCGCGATGTTCCTGGCGATGCCGCTGGCCCTGCTGCCGTTCCTCGCGGACGAGCTGGACGCGGACTGGTCGCTGGGCCTGATGTACGCGAGCGTCCCGCTCGGCGCGCTGCTGGTGAGCCTGGTCAGTGGCTGGACCGCGCGGATCCACCGGCACGGGCGGATGGTGGTCCTCTCGGCGGCCCTGTGGGGTTTGGCCATCGCGGCGGCCGGGATCATGAGCAACGTCTGGCTGGTGCTGTTGTTCCTCACCGTGGCCGGAGGATGCGACATGGTCAGCGGGATCTTCCGGGGGATCATGTGGAACCAGACGATCCCGGACGAGCTGCGCGGCCGGCTCGCCGGGATCGAACTGCTGTCGTACTCGGTGGGGCCGACCCTCGGCCAGGTCCGCAGCGGCGGTTTCGCCGCGTGGTGGGGCGTACGGACGTCCGTCTGGTCGGGCGGGGTGCTGTGCGCGGGCGCCGTGGGCCTGCTGGCCCTGTGCCTGCCGAAACTGATGACCTACGACGCACGCACGGACAAGCACGCGGCACAGGTGCGGGACCAGAGAGCCGCGGCCCAGGTGTGATCAGTCGTCCTCCCGGCTTCCCGCCGGAGAGTCGTGCCACTTGGGGTCGTTCTCCCACTCGAGGTTGCGCTCGCGGGCCGTCTCCATCGCCTGCTCGGCCTCCTTGCGGCTCGCGTAGGGCCCGAACCGGTCCTTGGCCGGGCACTGGGGCCCTTCCTCGACCTTCTTGTGCTCCAGGCAGTAGTACCACTCGCCCGGCTTGCCGCCCGCGCGCTTCTTGAACAAGGGCATGACCTGCTCCTCTCGCCACCGACATGTTCCCCCAACGGCGCTGGATAGACTCGTCGGCATGTCTGGCCAGTCGCTGCTCGTGCCCGGGGAACTCTCCCCCATCCGTTCCGTGCCCGGAAACATCCGTCGCCCCGAGTACGTCGGCAAGCCCGCGCCGACGCCGTACAAGGGTCCGGAGGTGCAGACTCCGGAGACCGTCGAGGCGATGCGGGTCGCCGGCCGTATCGCGGCCCGGGCGATGGAAGAGGCGGCGAAGCTGATCGCCCCCGGGGTGACCACCGACGCACTGGACAAGGTGGCGCACGAGTACATGTGCGACCACGGCGCCTACCCGTCGACGCTCGGCTACCGGGGCTTCCCGAAGTCCCTGTGCACCAGCCTCAACGAGGTGATCTGCCACGGCATTCCGGACTCCACCGTGCTCCGGGACGGCGACATCATCAACCTCGACGTGACGGCGTACATCGGCGGGGTGCACGGCGACAACAACGCGACGTACCTGGTGGGTGACGTCGACGAGGAGAGCCGGCTGCTGGTCGAGCGCACCCGGGAGTCCCTGGCCCGCGCGATCAAGGCGGTCAGGCCGGGCCGTCAGATCAACATCATCGGCCGGGTCATCGAGTCGTACGCCAAGCGCTTCGGCTACGGAGTCGTCCGTGACTTCACGGGCCACGGCATCAACTCCTCCTTCCACAGCGGCCTGATCATCCCGCACTACGACAGCCCGCACGCGACGACGGTCATCCAGCCCGGCATGACGTTCACGATCGAGCCGATGCTGACGCTCGGGACGCACGAGTACGACATGTGGGACGACGGGTGGACGGTCGTCACGAAGGACCGGAAGCGGACGGCGCAGTTCGAGCACACGCTGGTGGTGACGGAGACGGGGGCGGAGATCCTGACGCTGCCGTAGTACGTCCTGGACCCGTCCCCCTGCGGGGGCGGGTCTTTTGTTGGACACTTTTACCGACAGTGCGTCGGCAAAAGCATTGACTTAGGTAACCCTAACCAGAGAAAATCTGCCCCATGGACTCGTTCTCGACACTCATCCGCACCGCGTCCCACGAGCAGCACGTGGAGGCGGAGACCTCGACGTTCATGAGCGACCTGCTCGGCGGCCGGCTCGGCGTCGACGCGTACGCGCGCTACACCGAGCAACTGTGGTTCGCCTACGAGGCGTTGGAGACGGGGGCCGAGAAGCTGGCGTCGGACCCGGTGGCGGGCGCCTTCATACGGCCCGAGCTGTTCCGGCTGCGGGCGCTGGAGCGGGACCTGACGCATCTGAGGGGCCCGGAGTGGCGGTCCGGTCTGTCCGCGCTGACCGCCACGCAGGTGTACGCGGACCGGGTGCGCGCCTGTGCGGAGTCCTGGCCGGCCGGATACATCGCGCACCACTACACGCGCTACCTGGGCGATCTCTCCGGCGGCCAGATCATCCGCGACAAGGCGGAGAAGACCTGGGGCTTCGAGAAGAAGGGCGACGGGGTGCGCTTCTACGTCTTCGAGGAGATCTCCAACCCCGCCGCCTTCAAGCGGGGTTACCGGGAGCTGCTGGACGCGGTGGACGCGGACGATCTGGAGAAGCAGCGGATCGTGGCGGAGTGCAAGAGGGCGTTCGCGCTGAACACCGGGGTGTTCCGGGCCCTGGGCGAGGAGTTCCCCCTGTCGGCGTGAGCCTCAGCGCTCCAGGAAGACCCGGCCTCCCACTTCCACCCATCCCCCCGGCTGCGGAGCCGTGAGGATCTGGGAGCCGGCGCCCTGGACGATGTTCAGGGCCCGGCCCAGTTCGGCGGTGAGCTGGAGAGCCGCGGCTCCGGTGGCCTCGTCCTCCTCGACACCGTCGCCCCGGCCGGGGAATCCACGGGCCCGGATCCGTCCGGCGGCCTCGTCCTCCCACGCCCAGGCGTAGATCCACTCCCCTGCCGCCGGAACGGCAAGATCGTCCACCTCGGCTGCGGTGCCGTACTGGCGGAAGGCGCGCGGCGCCGCCCATTCGGCCCGCGCCTCGATCCAGCTGAACTCCCCGTCGAGCCGGGTGCCGACGACCCCGGCGGGCGTGACGAGTTCGGGCACGTCGAGCAACCAGGCCGCCCCGACGCAGGGGTATCCGGCGAAGGCCAGCCGCACGGAGGGCGTGTAGATGTCGATGACCCCTCGCTCGGGATCATCGACGAAAACGGTCTCGCTGAACCCGAGCTTGGCGGCGAACGCCTGCCGCTCGTCCCGGTCCGGCATCACGGACCCCTCACGGACGACGCCCAGCTCATTGCCGTAGCCGCCGTTCGGCGCGCAGAAGACGCGCAGCACGTCGTAGTCACTCACGGGGGAATTGAAGCATCCGCCCGGGCACCGCACGTCCACTGACTCCGGAGCGGAACCTTTGAATCTCCTTTGACCTTTACTTGACGGCTATTTTGCGCCATAGATAGATAAGCCTCAGATAAGTTAGGCGAGCCTCACCAACCCTCAGGAGCTCGTATGCGTGCCGCCAGACTGTCCGTCCTCACCTTCACCGCCGTGGCGGCCCTGACCGCCGTCACGGGGTGCACGGAGAAGGGAAGCTCGGGCGACAGCGACCGTGTCATCGACGTGACCGCCACCGACAGCAAGTGCGAGGTCTCCAAGAAGGAGTTCCCGGCCGGGCACGTGGAGCTCGCCATCGAGAACAAGGGCTCCAAGGTCACCGAGGTCTACGTCCTGTTCCCGGACGACCGGATCGTCACCGAGCGCGAGAACATCGGCCCCGGCACCAAGCAGAAGGTCACCGCCGAGGTGAAGGCCGGCGCCTACACGATCGCCTGCAAGCCCGGTATGAAGGGCGACGGCATCCGGCAGGAGGTCAAGGCCACCGGCGGGACCGTGGCCAAGCGCGACCCGCGCCTCGACGCGGCGGTCGCCGCGTACCGCAAGTACGCGCAGGAGCAGGCCGACGCCACCCTGCCGCTCGCGAAGACCTTCGCCGCCGCGGTCAAGGCCGGCGACCTCGAGGCCGCCAAGAAGGCCTACGCCCCCTCCCGGATCGGCTGGGAGCGCACCGAGCCGGTCGCCGAGTCCTTCGGGGACATCGACCCGAAGGTCGATGTGCGGGCCGACGGGCTGGAGGGCGGGCAGAAGTGGACCGGCTGGCACCGGCTCGAGAAGTCCCTCTGGCAGGACAAGAAGATCACCGCCGAGGACAAGACCCTCGCCGACCAGCTGATCACCGACCTCACCGACTGGCAGAACCGGGTCGGCAAGGCGGACATCACCCCGACCTCGATGGCCAACGGCGCCAAGGAACTCCTGGACGAGGTCGCCACCGGCAAGGTCACCGGCGAGGAGGAGCGCTACTCGCACACCGACCTCGTCGACTTCAAGGCCAACGTCGAGGGCGCCGAGAAGTCGTACGCGCTGCTGAAGCCGGTCGCCCAGGAGAACAACGCGGCCCTGGTCACCGAGCTCGACAAGCAGTTCGCCGCGCTGAACACGCTGCTGGACAAGTACCGCGCCGACAAGACGTCCTACGACTTCACCTCGTACGACAAGGTCGGTGACGGCGATCGCAAGCAGCTGTCCGACGGTGTGAACGCGCTCGCGGAGCCGCTGTCCAAGCTCGCCGCAGCCGTCGTCACCAAGTCTTCCTGAGGCGGGGATCATGACCGACGCAGCAAAGGACCCGGCTCCCTCGCGCCGTGCGCTGATCGGCTGGGGCGGGGCCGGGCTCGCGCTCGGTGCCGCCGCTGCCGGCGGCGCGGTCGCGATGACCCGGACCGGCGACGACATCGAACCGACCGCGGCCGAGGCCGGTGCCGCCGTCGAGTTCCACGGGGCCCACCAGGCGGGCATCGCGACCCCCGTGCAGGACCGGCTGCACTTCGCCGCGTTCGACGTGACGACCGAGGACCGCGCCGAGTTCGTGCAGATGCTCAAGGACTGGACGGCGGCCGCGCGGGCCATGACCGCGGGGAAGGCGGTCGGGGAAGGGGCGTACGGCGGGCTCGCCGAGGCGCCGCCGGACGACACCGGGGAGGCGCTCGGGCTCAAGCCCTCGCGGCTGACGCTGACGATCGGCTTCGGGCCCTCCCTCTTCGAGAAGTTCGACCTGGCCGACCGGCGCCCCGAGGCGCTCGTCGACCTCCCCCAGTTCGCCGGGGACAACCTCGACAAGAACCGCAGCGGCGGCGACCTGTGCGTCCAGGCCTGCGCGGACGACCCGCAGGTCGCCGTGCACGCGATCCGCAACCTCGCCCGGATCGGCTTCGGCAAGGTCGTCATCAAGTGGTCGCAGCTCGGCTTCGGCAAGACGTCCTCGACGACACCCGACGCGCAGACCCCGCGCAACCTGCTGGGTTTCAAGGACGGCACCCGCAACATCGCGGGCACGGAGACGGACCGGCTGAAGAAGTTCGTGTGGGTGGACTCCGCGAAGGAGGCCAAGGACGCCCCGTGGATGAACGGCGGCTCCTATCTCGTGGCCCGTCGTATCCGTATGCACATCGAGACCTGGGACCGCACCTCGCTGCAGGAGCAGGAGGACATCATCGGCCGGGACAAGGGCGAGGGCGCCCCGGTCGGCAAGGCGAAGGAGCGCGACAAGCCGTTCCTGCCGGCGATGAAGCCCGACGCGCACGTCCGGCTCGCGCATCCCGACTCCAACCACGGGGCGACGATCCTGCGCCGCGGCTACTCCTTCACCGACGGCACGGACGGACTCGGCCGGCTGGAGGCGGGCCTGTTCTTCCTCGCCTACCAGAAGGACGTCCGCGAGGGCTTCATCCGGATCCAGCGTCAGCTGGCCACCGACGCGCTCAACGAGTACATCCAGCACGTGGGTTCGGCGGTCTTCGCCGTCCCGCCCGGCGTCCGTGACAAGGACGACTGGTGGGGCAGCACGCTGTTCTCCAAGGAGGGCTGACCCGTGTTCTCCAACTACCTGATCGGTCTGCGCGAGGGTCTGGAAGCCAGCCTGGTCGTCTGCATCCTCATCGCCTACCTGGTGAAGACGGACCGCCGGGACGCCCTGCGGCCCATCTGGATCGGCATCGGCGTCGCGGTCGCGCTCGCCCTCGGTTTCGGGTGCGCGCTCGAATTCGGCTCGCAGGAGCTGACGTTCGAGGCGCAGGAGGCGCTCGGCGGCTCCCTGTCGATCCTCGCGGTCGGCCTGGTGACGTGGATGGTCTTCTGGATGCGGCGCACCGCCCGGCACCTGAAGTCCGAGCTGCACGGCAAGCTGGACGCCGCCCTTCAGATGGGCACGGGCGCCCTGGTCGCCACGGCGTTCCTGGCCGTCGGCCGGGAGGGCCTGGAGACCGCCCTGTTCGTATGGGCGTCGGTGCACGCGGCGAGCGACGGCACCCCGCGTCCGCTGGTCGGCGTCGGCCTGGGCATCGCGACGGCGGTGTTCCTCGGCTGGCTGTTCTACCGGGGAGCGGTGCGCATCAACCTCGCCAGGTTCTTCACCTGGACCGGCGGCATGCTGGTCGTGGTGGCGGCGGGCGTGCTGGCGTACGGCTTCCACGACCTCCAGGAGGCCGACTGGCTGCCGGGGCTGACCGACAAGGCCTTCGACATCACCGGGACCATCCCTCCGGACAGCTGGTACGGCACGCTCCTCAAGGGCGTGTTCAACTTCCAGCCGGACCCGACCGTCCTTCAGGTCACGGTGTGGCTGCTGTACTTGATCCCGACGCTCGCGCTCTTCCTCGCCCCGGTAGGGTTCGCCTCCGGGAAGGGGAAGGTGAAGGCACCTGATGAGCAGGGATCGCGGCCCTCAAAGGCTCCGCAGGCTTGACCGGAGCGCACTGATAGCAGCCTCTGTGACCGCTTTGTCGTTGACGGCGAGCGGATGCATGGTGGTGCACGGCGAGCGGGAGGTGCTTCCCGCGACCACGAAGGCGGAGGCCGCCAAGGCGCTCCAGCAGTTCACGAACGCGTACAACGCGGCGGACAAGGCGTACGACAGTTCGCTGGACGCCGCCCACGTCACCGGGGCGCTCGGCGCCATCGACGCGGCGCGGCTGAAGGCCGGCAAGGCCAACAGCCCGAGCGGCAACGCCACGCACACGCCGCTGAAGCTGTCGGACGTGACGTACACCATCCCGAAGAAGGCGGGCTGGCCGCGCTGGTTCGTCGCCGACGCGGCCGCGAACAAGGGCGGCACCGCGCGCTGGCTGCTCGTGTTCACCCGCAACGGGCTGGGCGAGCCGTTCCAGGTGGCGTATCTGACGCTGGTGGCCGAGGGCAAGGTGCCGGAGTTCAAGAAGGACGCGGACGGCTGGGCCGAGGCCGTGCCGGTGAACTCGGCCGAACTGGCCGTTCCGCCCGGCGAGGTGGGCCAGGAGTACGCGACCTACCTCAAGAGCGGCGGCGACGCCTTCGCGGACGGCGCGTACACCAGCACGTGGCGTGCGGCGCGCGAGAAGGACGGCAAGCGGCCGGGCCTGGTCACCCAGTACATCGACGAACCGATGACGAGCGGCGACTACGCACCGCTGGCCCTGCGCACGACGGACGGCGGGGCGCTGGTGTTCTTCGCCACGCACCTCTACACGAAGCAGACGGCCGCCCCGGGCACCTCGATCCCCACCACCGATGACGTGCAGGCCCTGACGACCGGCGAGATCAAGCAGTCCCTGACGATGGAGATCGTCTCGAACTCGGTGGCCGTCGACCCGCCGAAGGGCGCGGGCGAGCAGCAGGTCACCGTGCTCGGCCGGATCCAGGGACTGACGTCCGCGAAGGGTTCGTAGAGAACGGCCCGCTCGCTACCGGCGCAGGGGCCAGGCCGCGTTCTCGTGGTCCGGCTCCTCGCCGACGTAGCGGGAGCAGGCGTCGGTGAGGACTTCCAGGAGGCTCAGCGGGTCGGGCAGCGGGTGTTCGGGGCCGCGGACCCAGTGCACGGTCTGGTCGCCGGGCAGCCGGGCGGGCGGTACGAGGACGTAGGAGCCCCGGCAGTGCCAGCGCAGGCCGGGGTGTTCGTCCGCCGTCTCGGGGTGGCAGTCCAGTTCGCACGGCCACCACTCGTCCTCCTCCTCGGGGGTGCCGCGGGTGAGGGTGAAGAACAGGAGCCGGCCGTCGTCGCTCTCGGCGACGGGTCCGACTTCGATCCCGGAGTCGAGGAGCCGCTCCAGCGCTTCCCGCCCGGCCTCCAGGGGGACGTCGAGGACGTCGTGGACCATGCCGGTCGCGGTGATGAAGTTGGCCTGCGGCTGGTGCCGGGCCCAGCGCTCGATCTGCGCGCGGTCGGTGGTCGACTGGGTCTGCCAGGCGAAGGACACGGGATGGCGGGCGGGCGTGGGACATCCGACCCGGTCACAGGAACACCGGTACCCGGGGGCGGGATGCGCGGCGGGCGCGAGCGGGAGTCCCGCTGAGGCAGCGGCCAGCAGCAGGGCCTCACGACCGCCTTCGTCCCCGGCGTCGGCCTCCTTCGGCCGGCGTCCGCGCAGCCATTGGGAGAGTTTGCCCTGCAGGCCGGTCAGGCCCCCCGACTCCGCGCTCATCTATCACCCTCGCCTCGCTGTCGTGCGGAACAGCATGCCTTATGGTCCCACCTTCTTCCGCTCCGGGGGGCCCTGAGCGGATTTGAGCGTGAGTGAGCGTCTCGCGGGCGGCTCAGCGGGGTGCGATGCCGTGGAGGGCGTAGTCGACGAGGGTGTCGGTGTAGTCGTAGGTGATCGGGCCGGTGTACTGGAGCCAGCGCTGGGCGAGGGGGGAGACCCAGAGTTCGAGGGCGATGCGCGGGTCGACGTCGGGGCGCACCTGGCCGGCCTCCTGGGCGGCGCGCACCCGGTCGACGTAGAGCTGGAGCGACGGTTCGAGGAGCTTGGCCATGAAGGCCCGGCCGACCTGCTCGTTGACGACGCCCTCGGCGGCCAGGGCGCGGGAGGGGGCCTCGAAGCGGGGGTCCTTGAGCTGGTCGACGGTGAGCCGCAGTACGGCCTTGAGGTCGGCGGCGAGATCACCGGTGTCCGGAATGGTGTACGTCGCCTCGGGACCGGCCTCCCGTGCCGCCTGGTCGCTCAGGTCGAGGAAGGCCTCCATCAGCACCTCCGCCTTCGACGACCACCAGCGGTAGATCGTCTGCTTGCCGACACCGGCGCGGGCGGCGATTCCCTCGATCGTGGTCTTGGGGTAGCCGACCTCGGCGACGAGGTCGAGGGCGGCGTCGTAGATGGCGCGGCGGGACTTCTCGCTGCGTCGGGTGGTGTCGGGGGCGGCGGGCTGCTTGGAGGTATGGGTGGCCATGGGGCGAACTTACCAGGTTGACAAGACGGTGCGTCTCGCCGGAGAGTGGATGCGTTGAGCGAGACGAGACGTCTCGTCATGAACCGGATGAGTGAGGGAGCAGGTCATGACACGAGGTGGATCGGGCGGCATGCTCGGAGTCGGCGGCACGCGCAGCAACATCGGCCGCAAGGCCCTGCGCGGCGGCGACGGCGACGGCCGGATCGGCGGCGCGCGGGACCCGCAGGCGTACAAGCGTGAGCTGTTGCGGAAACTCCAGGAGAAGCGGGAGGGGGAAGCGGCGGGGGAAGCTTCGTCGTGACCGGGCCACCGCGGACCGGGGCTACGGCCTGTCCGACGGAGGCCAGGGGTCGCCCCACGCCGCGTCCCGCGCCGCCTTGTACAGGTCACCGTGCCGCTTCGTGACCGTGCGCCGGGTCAGTTGCTCGTCGGGCTCGCACAGGTCGAGGAGAACCTGTCCCTTGCGGATCTGCGGCCGGCGGATCACCCGCGCGGGGGCCGGAGTGGCCGGGAGCCGGGTCGCCGCCACGTAGCTGAACTTCTCGTCCTCGTACGGCAGTGAGCCGCCCTTGACCTGACGGTGGAGGGACGACCGGCTGACCCTCGCCGAGAAGTGGCACCAGTCCTCGCCGGGGACGATCGGGCACGCGGCGCTGTGCGGGCAGGGCGCGGCGATCCGGAAGCCGGCGGCGATCAGCCGGTCGCGGGCCTCGATGACGCGGGCGTACCCGGCGGGGGTGCCGGCCTCGACGATCACGACGGCCTGTGCCGACGCCGCCGCGGTGTCCACGAGGGCGGTGCGGTCGGCGGGGGTGAGTTCGTTGAGGACGTACGAGACGGTGACCAGATCCGTGGCGGGCAGGGTGAGGTCCTTGCCGATCCTGGTGCGCTGCCAGTGGGCGTCGCGCAGGGCCGGGTTCGCGGTGGCGATCTCGCGGCCGAGGGCGAGCGCGGGGTCGGACCAGTCGAGGACGGTGACCGCGCGGTCGCCCGGCCAGGTGGCGGTGACGGCCCAGGTGGCGGCGCCGGTCCCGCCGCCGACGTCGGTGTGACCGGTGGGGGTCCAGTCGGGGGTGGCCTCGGCGAACGCCTCCAGGGCCGCGTGGACCGCCTCGAAGGTGGCGGGCATGCGGTACGCGGCGTAGGCGGCCACGTCCGCGCGGTCGCGCAGGATCGGGCTGTCGGTGGGGGTGACTCCGCGGTAGTTGGCGATCAGGCGGTCCACCGCCTGGGCCGCCTGCTTCGGGGGGAGGCCGTCGAGGAGGGTGGCGAGGGCGGTGCGGAGGGTTTCGGACGGGAGTGCGGGGGCGGTCACCCGAGGATTCTATGGGCGGCCGGTGCGGGTGGGCCTCGCCGGTTTTCTCGCCCCCGCCGCCCCTACCCGTCCCGTCCCCAGGGGCGCTGCCCCTTCGACCCCGCTGGGGGCTGCGCCCCCGGACCCCCATCGGCCCTGAAGGGGCCTCGTCCTCAAACGCCGGACAGGCGGACGGCCGGAAGAGCTCACGTCCCCCTCACCGCCCGCGCCACCCTCGTCGCCAGCTGCGCCCTCGGTCTGTTGTCCGGGGGGCGTCTTCGTGGGTGGACCGTGTTGGCCAGCAGGACCACGAAGGTGTCCGTCGCCGGGTCCAGGACCAGGGACGTGCCCGTGAAGCCGGTGTGGCCGGCCGCGCCCCGTCCCGCGAGTTCGCCCATGAACCACTTCTGGTCGATGGCGAAGCCCAGGCCCGGTGGGGTCAGCAGGAGCTCCACGAAGTCCGGGCCGAGGATGCGGGCGGGGCCGTACGCGCCGCCCGCCAGCAGGGTCCGGCAGAAGATCGCGAGGTCGCGGGCGGTCGAGAAGAGGCCCGCGTGGCCCGCCACTCCGCCCAGCGCCCACGCGTTCTCGTCGTGGACCTGGCCCCGCAGCATCCCCCGGTCCGCCTTTGGCCCACGGCCGGCGCTGGTCCTCCGTGGCGGCCGCTCCGGGGCAGGGGCCGAAGCGGGTGGACGTCATGCCGAGGGGGCGGGTGATGCCCTCGTGGAGGAGGACGTCGAGGGGGCGGCCGGTGATGCGTTCGAGGACGTGCTGGAGGAGGAGCGGGTTGAGGTCGGAGTAGGTGTAGGTGCCGGGGACACCGATGGGCGGCTCGGCGCGCAGGAGGTCCAGGCGCTCCTCGTCGCTGTCGCAGTCGTGAAGTGGGAGTTCGGGGCGCAGTCCGGAGGTGTGGGTGAGCAGCTCGCGGACGGTGACGGAGTGCGCCGCGGCCGCCGTGAAGTCGGGCAGGTAGGCCCCCACGCGCGCGTCTATGCCGAGCGTGCCGCGCTCGATCTGCTGCACCGCGGCCACGGCCGTGAACAGCTTGGTGAGGGAGGCCAGGTCGAAGGGGGTGTCCACCCGGACGGGGACGCGTGCGGCCGGGGGCAGTTCCACGCCCGCGTCGGTCTCGGGGTCGTAGGACGCGTAGCGGACGGCAAAGCCCGACGCCTCCTCCACGGCGATCACCGGGCCGCGTCCGGCGGCCAGGACGGCTCCCGGGGCCCAGGGGTGTGCGCCGGCGGTGAGGGCATGGAACTCCCGGACGAGAAGCCGGAGTTCCCCGGGGTCGAGCCCGGCCCGTTCCGGTGTGTCGGTGCGCAGTCTCGGTGCGCTCAGCTCCCCGCTCCCTCCGTAGTCGCACGCGTGTTCCCAGAACGGCACATTGCCATGAAACAGGTGAGCGCTACCAGTGCTGCCGCCAGTTGGACGACCGCCATCGGGACGGCCGTGTCCTCCCCGGCCATCCCGACCAGCGGGGAGGCGATCGCACCGATGAGGAAGGAGGACGTGCCGAGCAGGGCGGAGGCGGAGCCGGCGGAGTGCTTGGTGCGCAGGAGGGCGAGGGACTGGGCGTTGGGCAGGGTGACGCCCATCGCCGACATCAGGACGAAGAGCGCGGCGGCGACGGGAGCCAGGCCCACCTCGCCGAAGGTCCCTGTCGCCATCAGCAGCAACGCCGTGGCCGCCGCCGTCACGATCAGCAGGCCCACGCCCAGCACACGGTCCAGGCTCACCCGGCCCACCAGCACCTTGCCGTTGATCTGGCCGACGATGACCAGCCCGACGGAGTTCACGCCGAACAGCAGGCTGAAGGTCTGCGGGGAGGCGCCGTAGATCTCCTGGATCACGAACGGGGACGCCGAGATGTAGGCGAACAGCGCGGCGAAGGCGAAGCCGCCGGTGAGCAGGTAGCCGGTGAAGGGCAGGTCGGCGAGGAGACGGCGCATCGAGTGCAGGGCCTCGCCGACGCCGCCGGTGTGCCGCTCCGCAGCCGGCAGGGTCTCGGGCAGCCGCGCCCAGACCAGGGCGGCGAGCAGCGCGCCGATGACCGTCAGGACCACGAACACGCCCCGCCAGTCCGTCACCCGCAGGATCTGCCCGCCGATCAGCGGCGCGACGATCGGCGCGACCCCGCCGATCAGCATGAGAGTGGAGAAGAAGCGGGCCATCGCCACGCCGTCGTACAGGTCCCGGACCACGGCCCGGGCGATCACTATGCCCGCCGCGCCCGCGAGACCCTGCGCCAGCCGGAAGCCGACCAGGAACTCCACCGTCGGCGCGACGGCACACAGCGCGGTGGCGACGACGTACACGACGAGACCGGTGAGCAGCGGGCGCCTGCGGCCCCAGCGGTCGCTCATCGGGCCGACCACCAGCTGTCCGAGCGCCATGCCGAGCAGACAGGCGGTGAGGGTGAGCTGGACGGTGGCGGCGGGCGCGTGCAGGGCGTCGGTGACCTCCGGCAGCGAGGGGAGGTACATGTCCATCGCCAGCGGTGGTGTGGCGGTGAGGCCGCCGAGGAGCAGGGTGACGAACAGGCCGGTGCGGCGGACGGCGACCGTGGGTGGTGCCTTGTCCGTCGCGGCCGCCCGCTGCTCCAGGTGCGGTGTCGGTCCCCCCTGCTCGGGCATGTGCCCCTCCCTCTCCCAATGATCCGGCACCTATGCTCTCAGCTCGTACAGAGTGCCGAGGGTCACGTGAGCGAGGGTGGGACCGGGATGACGACGGAGCAGAGCGTGCGCTGGGGGATTCTGGCGACGGGCGGGATCGCGGCCGCGTTCACCGCGGACCTGGTCGATCTGCCGGACGCGGAGGTGGTCGCGGTGGCCTCGCGGTCCGAGGCCTCGGCGAAGGCGTTCGCGGAGCGGTTCGGGATCGAGCGGGCGTACGGCGACTGGGTCGCCCTGGCCGAGGACGCGGACATCGATGTCGTGTACGTCGCCACCCCGCACGCGGCGCATCGCGCGGCCGCCGGGCTGTGCCTGACCGCCGGCCGCAACGTGCTGTGCGAGAAGGCGTTCACGCTGAACGTGCGGGAGGCCGAGGAGCTCGTCGCGCTCGCGAAGGAGCACGACCGCTTCCTCATGGAGGCCATGTGGATGTACTGCAACCCGCTGATCCGGCGGCTCAAGGCCCTCGTCGACGACGGCGCGATCGGCGAGATCCGCACGGTGCAGGCCGACTTCGGGCTCGCCGGGCCCTTCCCGCCCGCGCACCGGCTGCGGGACCCGGCGCAGGGCGGGGGCGCGCTCCTCGACCTCGGGGTGTACCCGGTGTCGTTCGCGCATCTGCTGCTCGGGGAGCCCTCGGACGTCACGGCGAAGGCGGTGCTCTCCGAGGAGGGCGTGGACCTGCAGACGGGCGCGCTGCTGTCCTGGGACGACGGGGCGCTCGCCTCCCTGCACTGCTCCCTGACCGGCGGCACCGCCACGATCGCGTCGGTCACCGGCTCGCTGGGCCGGATCGACATCCCGAACGGCTTCTTCCACCCGGACCGTTTCGTGCTGCACCGCGACGGGCGCGACCCGGAGGAGTTCGTGGCCGACCCGGCCGACGGGCCCCGCAACAGCCTCAAGCACGAGGCCCGCGAGGTCATGCGCGCGCTGCGGGCCGGTGAGACCCAGTCGCCGCTGGTGCCGCTGGAGGGCACCCTCGCGGTGATGCGGACGCTCGACGCGATCCGTGACCGCGTGGGCGTCCGCTATCCCGGCGAGATCGGTGAGACGGAACTCACGCCGGCGTGAGCCCCTGGTTCCCCACCTCCGTCACGAAGGACGCGGCCGTCGCGATCGGCGCCCCGGGCCTGGTCACGTACGGCACGCTCCTGAAGTCGGCCCGGGCCCGCTCGCGGCCCAGCTCGACGGTCACGTAGCCGCGCAGCCCGTTGTAGAACTTCAAGTGCGGGTTGGCCCGGGTGTACGTGTCCCAGGTCGCGGGCTTGTCGGCGCCGTCCCGGCCGCTGGCGATCGACGATCCGACGATCTCCGTGCCGAGGGTGCGGGAGGCCGGGTCGTCGAAGTCGTCCTTGATGTCGTAGGCGTACGCGACGTGCACGTCACCGGTGAGGACCATCAGGTTGTCGATGCCGGCCGACTTGGCCCCGTCGAGGATCCGGCGGCGGGAGGCCCGGTAGCCGTCCCAGGAGTCCATCGACAGCCGGGCCGGGTCCGTGAGGTCGAGCTTGCGCTGCGAGAAGTTCACCTGCTGCGGTACGACGTTCCACAGGGCCCGTGAATCGCGCCAGCCGTCGAGCAGCCACCGCTCCTGGGTCTCTCCGGTCATGGTGCGCGCCGGGTCGTCGATCTCGGGGCCTGGCAGGTCGAGGCCGTCGCCGTAGGCCTGGTCGGAGCGGTACTGGCGGGTGTCGAGGACGTCGAACTGGGCGAGCCGGCCCCAGTGCAGGCGCCGGTACAGCTGCATGTCCGGGCCCGCGGGCTGCTGCGGGCGGCGCAGCGGCTGGTTCTCCCAGTAGGCGCGGTAGGCGGCGGCGCGGCGGAGCAGGAACTCCTCCGGCGGGACGCTGTTCTCGGGGGTCTCGTCGGCGTAGTTGTTCTCGGTCTCGTGGTCGTCCCAGGTGACGACGAAGGGGTGTGCGGCGTGCGCGGCCATCAGGTCCGGGTCGGACTTGTAGAGGGCGTAGCGCAGGCGGTAGTCCTCCAGGGTGACCGTCTCGCGGTTGAAGACCGCCGGGAGGGTGCGGTCGGTGTAGTTGCGGTATCCGCCCACCGAGTTGACCGCGTACTCGTACAGGTAGTCCCCGAGGTGGAAGACCATGTCGACGTCCTCGGCGGCGAGATGGCCGTACGGGGTGAAGTAGCCGTCGGTGTACGCCTGGCAGGAGACCGCGGCGAAGGTGAGGGCCGCGGCGCGGCTGCCGGGGGCCGGTGCGGTGCGGGTGCGGCCGGTGGGGCTGATCCACCTGCCCACGCGGAAGCGGTAGTAGAAGAAGCGGTCGGCGTCGAGGTGCCCGACCTCGGCGTGGACGGTGTGGTGGAACTCGGGGTGCGCGACGGCCGTGCCGCGTCTGGCGATCCTGCGGAATCTCTCGTCGTGCGCCAGTTCCCAGTGGACCAGGACGCGTTCGGCCGGGAGGCCGCCGTCGGACTGGAAGGGGACGGGGGCGAGGCGGGTCCACAGGAGCACGGAGTCGGGCTGCGGATCGCCGGAGGCGACGCCGAGAGTGAAGGGGTTCTCGGTGATCTTCGCGGCGTCGAGCTCGGCGGCGCTCGCCGTGCCGGCGGCGGGCAGGTTCACGGAGAAGGCGAGCGCGGCGGCGGCGCCGGTGACGGTCAGGAAGCGGCGGCGGCCCATGTGCCGGGCGGCGGCGCGCAGTTCGGGGGCGTGCTGTGACGGCTGGGTGTCGAGTGTCATCCGGTCCTCCCCTGACTGATGGATGCAGGAGGCAATTGGAGTGGCCGGGAACGACGACTGCTTGGCACGTACACAACACTCAGATGGCGGACGGATGTGTTTCGCATGGCGGACCCCGCTCGGGCCCTCCCGTACGCTGCGGGGCCATGAATGCCAAGCAAACTGCGCAACATTCGAGGATCGCGGTGGTGACCGGCGCGGGTTCCGGCATCGGTCGCTCGGTCGCCGTGGAGCTGCTGCGCGCGGGCTGGTCGGTCGCCCTGGCGGGTCGGCGCACGCAGACGCTGGAGGGGACGGCGGCACTGGCTCCCGACGACACCGGGGGCGCCTCGATCGCCGTACGCACCGATGTGTCACAGCCGGACGACGTGGCCGCGCTGTTCGCCGCCACCGTGGAGCGGTTCGGGCGGGTGGATCTGCTGTTCAACAACGCGGGGACGTTCGGTCCCGGCGGGGCGCCGGTGGAGGAACTGCCGTACGACGCCTGGCGGCATGTGGTGGACACCAACCTCAACGGGGCGTTCCTGTGCGCGCAGGCGGCGTACCGGCAGATGAAGGAGCAGGATCCGCAGGGCGGACGGATCATCAACAACGGCTCGATCTCGGCGCACACCCCCCGGCCGCACTCCGTCGCCTACACCGCGACCAAGCACGCGCTCACCGGCCTCACCAAGTCGCTGTCGCTGGACGGGCGGCCGTACGGCATCGCGGTGGGGCAGATCGACATCGGGAACGCGGCGACCGACATGACCGCGCGGATGGGGGCCGGGGCGTTGCAGGCCAACGGGGAGGTCGCTCCGGAACCCGTGATGGACGTGGCCGATGTGGCGCGCACGGTGCGGCACATGGCGGAGCTGCCGCTGGCGGCGAACGTGCAGTTCGCGACCGTACTGGCGACGGCGATGCCGTATGTGGGGCGTGGCTGAGCAGCCGATCTCCCCAAACGGAATATGACCTTCCACCCCACCGCGGCTGGTTGGCGGCTTATGCTCGTCACGCGCCCTCCACAAGAGCTTCACACTTGGGGAGTGGCGTTCCGCCGACCGCATCCGAGGGGGGAGCGCGGCGGCCATCCATCGACCGGGTGGGGGTGGATCTCGCGTGGGACCGCGAGGTGCGCACCGGTCCGTGGACGGCCGCCGCGCAACATTCTCAGCTCGCGCACATCCCTTCTCAGCCGGCACATATCCCTTCCTCACGGCCGCGCAATGCTGCGTCCCTACCTTGAGGGCGCGCCCACAGCGGGCGCCAAGAACCTTCGAGGAACGGGATGTTTGGCATCTATCTCAAGCGCGAGCTGGGCCGGCGCAAGAAGGCGGCCCTGGTCATCGCTCTGGGTCTGGCGCTCGGTATCGCGCTGGTCATCACCGTCAACTCGGTGTCGGCCGGCATGACACAGGCTCAGGACAAGGTCCTGAAGTCGCTCTACGGACTCGGCACCGACATGACCGTCACCAAGGCCAGGTCGGCCCCGACGTCCGGAAGTTCGGGCAGACCGAACTTCCAGTTCGACGCCAACTCCAACGACAGTGACGACACGCAGAGTTCGGACCGCGTGATGACCCAGGGCGGTCAGGCCCTGGCGTCCAGTGTGGTCACCAAGGTCTCCCGGCAGAGTGGCGTGGCGAGCGCGGTGGGCGCGCTGACCCTGAACGTCACCAAGGTCGACGGCTCCTTCACCCAGGGCAAGGCGCAGAGTTCCGGTGGAAGCACCGGGAACGGCGGCCAGGGCGGCCCGGGCGGCGGCAGCAGTGGCAGCACCGCAGCGCCCCAGGTCCAGGGCGGCGGCGCCGACTTCGATGTGAACTCCTACTCCGTCGCCGGCGTGGACGTCACCGACCAGACGCTCGGCCCGCTGGCCGGCTCCAAGATCACCACCGGCAAGACCTTCACCGCCGCGCAGACCGACGCGAAGGTCGCCGTCGTCAGCAAGGCGTACGCCAAGGAGAACTCCCTCAAGGTCGGCGGGACCCTGAAGATCTCCGGCACCAAGTACACGATCATCGGGATCGCGACGCCCGACAGCAGCGAGTCCACCACCGACGTCTACCTGCCGCTGCAGCAGGCGCAGACGCTGGCCGACGCCAAGAACCAGGTCACCACGATCTACGTCAAGGCGAGCGACTCGCAGCAGATCGACTCCGTCAAGTCGGCGATCCAGAAGAACATCTCCGGTACGACCGTCACGACCTCCGCCGATCTCGCGGAGACCGTCTCGGGGTCCCTGTCCACCGCCTCCAACCTCGCGACCAGCGTGGGCAAGTGGCTGTCCGTCGCCGTGCTCGTCGCCGCCTTCCTGGTCGCCGCGTTGCTGACCTCCTCGGCGGTCTCCCGCCGGGTGCGCGAGTTCGGCACCCTGAAGGCGCTCGGCTGGCCGAGCCGCCGGGTCACCCGGCAGGTCGTCGGCGAGTCGATCGTGAACGGCCTGCTCGGCGGCGCCCTCGGTATCGGCCTCGGCCTCGCGGCCGCGTACGCCGTGACGATGATCAGCCCGAAGCTGACCGCGCAGCTCGGCAACACCGGCGGCGGTGGCGGTGCGGGCGGCCCCGGCGGTGGCGGCCCCGGTCAGCAGGCCACCCAGAACACCATGGAGATCGCGCTGACCGCGCCCGTCTCGATGACCACCATCGCGCTCGCGGTGGGCCTCGCGGTGACCGGCGGGCTGATCGCCGGGGCGATGGGCGGGTGGCGGGCCTCCCGGATGCGACCCGCGGACGCGCTGCGCAGCGTGTCGTAACGCCTGCCGCCTTCCCCACTTCTTCTTCTCTACGGAGTTCCCATGTACAGACTCACCGGCGTCACCAAGCGCTACACGCGCGGCAAGGAGACGGTGGAGGCGCTGCGGGGCGTCGACCTCACCATCGAGGACGGCGACCAGTTGGTCATCCAGGGCCCCACCGGTGGCGGCAAGTCCACCTTGCTGCAGATGATCGGCGGCCTGGACCGCCCGACCGAGGGCAGCGTCGAACTGGACGGCGTCGACCTGGCGAAGATCAGCGAGGCCAGACTGACCCGGCTGCGGGCCGAGAAGATCGGCATCATCTTCCAGTCGTTCAACCTCATCCCGACCCTGACCGCGCAGGAGAACGTCGAGACGGCGATGGTCCCACTGGGGGTGAAGCCGGCGGAACGGCGCGAGCGGGCCGCGGATGCGCTCCGCTCGGTGGGGCTGGGTGAGCGGCTCACCCACGCGCCCTCCGAGCTGTCCGGCGGTCAGCAGCAGCGGGTGGCCATCGCGCGTGCGCTGGTCAAGAAGCCGAAGGTGCTGCTCGCCGACGAGCCGACCGGCAACCTCGACGAGTCGATGCGCGACGAGATCATGGCGTTGCTGGAGGGGCTGTGGCACGAGTACGGGCTGACGTTCATCCTGGTCACCCATGACTCGTCGATCGCTCGTCGGTCACCCCGCCTCGCGACCATCAAGGCGGGACAACTCACTTTGATCGAACAGTCGTTGGCTCAGGGCTAGCAGCCGTTCGAGGCGGGGCCGCTCACCGTTCCAGAAGGCTGTCGACCTCGGTCAGCTGCTCGGCGGTGAGCGGCCCCTTCTCCATCGCCCCCGCGTTCTGTTCCGCCTGGGCCACCGACCGGAAGCCGGGGATGGGAACCGTGCGCGGGCTCCGGGCCCACAGCCAGGCCAGGGCGCCCTGAGCCAGGGTGCGGCCCTCGCTGGTGAGGATCTCCCGCAGCGCGTCGATGCGGGACAGCCACTCCGGGTCGGCGGACGTACCGTCGCCGAAGCCCTGGAGCCAGACCGGGGGCTTGCTGCGGATGTCACCGGGATCCTTCGGCCCCTGGCGCTTACCGGCCAGCAACCCCATGGCGAGCGGGCTGCGGTTGATGCTGGCCAGGTTCAACTCCTCGCACAGGGCCAGCATTTCGGGCGTGTCCTGCAGCACGTTGAGCGCGTGCTGTACGGCCGTGCAGTGCTCCCCCTCCGCGAACAACGCGGCACGGGCCGGGTCGTCGGTGCTCCAGGCGTAGGCGCGGATCAGCCCCTCGCCCACGAAGTCCTCGCACAGGTCCCGGAGTTCGGCCGCGCGCTCGGGGTCCAGGTCGTTCAGGTGCAGCTGGTACAGGTCGACATGGTCGGTGCCGAGCCGGTCGAGGGACGCCGTGAGGGCGCGGCGGGCGTGGGCCGGGGTGTCGTCGACGCCGGTGCGGGTGCGGGTCTCCTCGTCGAAGACGTTGCCCCACTTGGTGGCGACGATCACGTCGTCCCGCCGCTTGCCCAGGGCCCGTCCGAGCACCCGCTCGCTGTGTCCGGCGCCGTAGGTGTCCGCCGTGTCGAAGAAGGTGATGCCGAGGTCGAGGGCGCGGTGCACCGCCCGTACGGACTCCTCGTCGTCGACCTTGCCCCAGCCGAGGGGCCGGCCGTCCGCGTCCTGCCATTCGCCGCCGATCGCCCAGCAGCCGAAGCCGAGTGCGCTGACCTCGATGCCGGAGCGACCGAGAGTGCGTGTGATCTCCATGCCCGAACGCTAGGAGTTGAAGTGCGCTTCAGGGCAAGGGGTTCGGCGAGGGGGTTCTCGGGGCTTCAGGCCTGGCCGGTCTCGAAGCGGGAGATCCTGCCGTCCTCCTCGACCGTGAAGTCCCAGCGGGTGCGCATCTCGCCCCAGGTGTCGTTGCTGTAGTGGGCGAGGAGGGAACGGCCTCCGTTGGACTCGTTGTCGACGTCGATGTGGCCGTGGGAGGAGAAGATCTCCCGGTCGATCCACTCGTCGAGGTCACGGTCGCTGCCGTCGTCCGCCATGGTCGCGCCGGGCGCGAGCAGGGACAGGAAGGCCTCGCGGTCATGGGCGTTGACGGCGGAGACGAAGGCGCGGACGGCCGGGTCGCTGAGTCTGGCGGTCTGAATCGTCATGCCAGCCAGACTCACACCGCGCCCCCGGGGCCGCCACCCGAACGGCGGCGCGAGTATTCCGGGCAGGTGTGAGCGGTGCGACGGTGGAAACGCGAGGGGGGTCTCGTTCCACTTCTGCTGGGAGTCATCGTGACCGCTTACGACCGACGTGATCTGGGCCTGCTGCTCCTCCGGCTGGGAGCCGGGGGTGTGCTGGCCGCCCATGGCGCGCAGAAACTGCTCGGCTGGTTCGGCGGGGGCGGCCTGGAGGGAACCGGCCAGTTCATGGAGTCCGTCGGCTACGCGCCGGGCCGGGCGAGCGCCACGGCGGCGGGGCTGGCCGAGGCGGGCGGCGGCACCCTGCTGGCACTGGGCCTGGCAACCCCGGCGGCGGGCGCGGCGGCGGCCGGCGCGATGGCCGGCGCGTCCGCGGTGCACGCCCCCAACGGCTTCTTCAACGCGGGCGGCGGCTACGAGTACGCGGCCACGCTGGGTCTCACGGCGGCGGGCCTGGCGGTGACGGGGCCGGGCCGGATCTCCCTGGACCACGCCCTCGGCCACACGGTCAACCGGGGATGGATGGTGCCGGTGGCGCTCGCGGCGACGGGGCTGGTGACCGCGGCGGTCGTGGGGGCGCGGGGTCTGCGGCTGCGGGAGAAGAGGGACGGGGGCGATGACGCGCAGACGGCGCTCTTCGATGAGGAGGAGGCGTTGTTCGGGGAGTAGGTGGGGGCTGTCTGACGTAGGGGTGGTGCGGGGGTAGAGGTGGGGCGGGGTGGGTGTCCCTGTCCCCTCGCCCGAGGCGGGGCCGGGCAAGGGCGGTGGCCTTGTCCCTTGTCCGACGCAGGGAGGGCGGCCACTTCGGCAGCTCCGGCCGGATCCGAGACCAGCCGAGCGCCTTGCCCGACCCGTCGGCCCCCGTGGGAAGCTGCTCCGCATGAGTGATCACGGCACGTCCTCCGAGGACCTGTGGACATCCGTCGACGCCCTGTGGGCCTGGCTGGAGACGGATCAGCCGGTGAGCGGCCGTGAAGGCCTCCTCCTGCGCATGCTGAAGCTCTCCGAGGAGGTCGGCGAGGTCTCCGAGGCCGTCATCGGGGCGATCGGCCAGAACCCGCGCAAGGGCGTCAGCCACACCTGGGAGGACGTGCAGGGTGAGCTGTGCGACGTGGTGATCACCGCGTTGGTGGCGCTGCGCACGCTGACCCCGGACACCCGCGAGGTCTTCCACCGCCATCTGGCCCGGGTGACGGAGCGTTCACTCGGCCCCGAGGCGGCCTGAACCCTCACCCGGTCGGTCTACGCCCCCGGGCACCCCGCACCTCCCTCCTCGGACGATGAACCGGACGACGGCAGCGGTCGGAGGAGCCCCATGGACGACACCCCCGCCCCCTTCACGGAGGAGGACTACGCGGCCCGCATGACCAGGGCGGTCAGGGACGCGGCCGAGGCCCGCCTGGCCGGACTGCTCATCACCCCCGGCCCCGGCCTGGAGTGGCTCTGCGGCTACCGCCCCGCCGCGACGGAACGCCTCACCGTCCTCGTCCTCACCCCCGGCTCCGAACCCCGCCTGCTGGTCCCGTCCCTCGAACGCCCCGACGCGGAGGCGGCGCCCGGCGCGGAGGCGGTCCGCGTCTCCGACTGGCGCGACGGCCAGGACCCGTACGCGACAGCCACCGGCCTCCTGCTCCCCAACGGCCGCTACGGCGTCTCCGACACGACCTGGGCGATACACCTGCTGGGCCTCCAGGAAGCGCTCCCCCTCACCACCTACCGCCCCCTGACCGTCGTACTGCCACTGCTGCGCGCCGTGAAGGACGACCACGAGGTGGCCCGCCTCGCGTCGGCGGCAGCGGCGGCGGACGCGGTGTACGAGGAGATCCTTTCCCTACGATTCACCGGCCGCCGCGAGTTCGACGTGGCCGCCGACCTCGCCCGCCTGCTCCGCGAACGCGGCCACAGCCAGGTCTTCACCGCGGTGGCGTCCGGCCGGAACAGCGCGGACCCGCACCACAGGACGGGCGAACGGACGCTGAAGAAGGGCGACATGGTGGTCCTGGACTTCGGCGGTCTGAAGGACGGCTACGCCTCGCACCTGACCCGCACGGTCCACGTCGGCGAACCGGCGGAGGAGGAACGCACGGTCCACGCCCTCGTCCGTACGGCCCAGCAGGCGGCCTGCGAGGCGGTCGCCCCCGGCGCGACCTGCCAGGAGGTCGACCGCCGGGCACGCCGGCTGATCGAGGACGCGGGGTACGGCGGGTACGCCGCCGAGCGCACCGGCCACGGCATCGGAGTCACCGCACACGAGCCGCCGTACCTCACCGAGGGCGAGGAGACCTTCCTCGTCCCCGGCATGTGCCTCTCGATGGGCCCCGGGGTGCGTCTGCCGGGCCGCTTCGGCGTACGGATCGCGGACGTCGTGACGTGCACGCCGGACGGGGGAAGGCGGCTCAACGCCACGGATCGCGGGATGGCGATCGTGGCGTGAGAGCGCCGGCCGCCGTGCCCCCTCAGCCGCGCAGCCGGTCGAAGCCGAACGGGGCGAGGACCTCAGGGCGGTGGCCGGTACGGATGTACTCGGCGAGCCGGTGGCCGGTGGCCGGACCCAGGGTGACGCCGAGCATGCCGTGGCCGGTGGCCGCGAAGACGTTCTCCCGGCCCGGCAGCCGGTCGATCACCGGGAGGCCGTCCGGCAGGAAGGGCCGGCCGCCGACCCAGGGGTCGCGGATCAGGCTCACCAGGTCGTCGGGGTCGTCGAACCACCGGCCCAGGTAGTGGCGGCTGGCGAGCGCCACCGCGACGATCCGGCGCCAGTCGAGGCGGTTGTTGTTGCCGCTCAGCTCCATCGTGCCGCCGATCCGGGTGGTGGTGCCGATCGGTGAGGCGACGGCCCGTCGCTCGCCGAAGTACAGGGTGTGCCGGGGTGCCGGGTCCAGGTCCACCGCGAAGCTGTAGCCCTTGCCGGCCTGGAGCGGCAGCCGGTGTCCGAGCTCGCGCAGCAGCGCCGGGGACCGCATTCCGGCCGCGACGACGACGGCCGAACAGGGGATCTCGCCCCGGTCGGTCCGCAGTGCGGTCACCCGCCCTGCCGCGGACCGGAATCCGGTGACCTCCGCGTTCTCGTGGACCTTCACCCCCGCGGCGGCGAGCGCCTCGCCGAGCCCGCGGGCGAACCCCTCCGGATCGACCACGCCCTCGCCCTCGACGAGGTAGGCCGCGCGCACCTTGGACGAGAGCGCGCCGTCCAGCAGCCGGGCCTCGTCGCCCGTGGTGATGTCGTCGGGCATCGGATAGTGGCCCTCCGCCATCTCCCGCTGGATCGCGAGGTGATGACGGGCCTCGGCCTCCGACAGGAACGCGTGCACCATGCCGGGCCGGGTCAGGGTGGTGGCCACCCCGGCCTCGCGCAGCCCGTCGAAGAGGTCGAAGGTGTCGTGGTTCAGGTCGGCGATCGCCGCGTAGCCCCGCCGGAAGGCGGCCGGTGCGCTGCTGCGCCAGAACCGCCACAGCCAGCGCAGGAACGCCGGGTCGGGAAGGGGCCGCAGATAGAGCGGCGAGTCCGGACGGCCCACGGAGCGCAGGGCGTAGCGCAGCACGCCGGGGGACGGGACGGGCGTCGAGTGGCTGAGGCAGACCCAGCCCGCGTTGCCCCGGGAGGCCCCCGAGCCCAGCGCGCGCCGCTCGACGACCTCCACCGGAAGTCCGGCCGTCGCCAGGTAGTACGCGGTGCACAGTCCTACGACACCGCCCCCGACGACCACCACGGGTCCGTCGCCGGTGAGAGTCGGCGTACCGGTCATGACGCGGTTCCGTACGAGGCGAGGAACTCCCGGGTGCGGGCCTGGGAGGGGTTGTCGAGCACGTCCTCGGGCCTGCCCTCCTCCACGATGCGGCCGCCGTCGACGAAGACGACGTGGTCGGACACCTCGCGGGCGAAAGGGAGTTCGTGGGTGACCAGCAGCATCGTCATCCCGTCCGCGGCGAGTTCGCGCATCACGCTCAGTACCTCCCGGGTCGCCTCGGGGTCCAGGGAGGACGTGGGCTCGTCGAAGAGCAGCAGCTCGGGCTTGAGGGCGAGGGCCCGCGCGATGGCGACACGTTGCTGTTCGCCGCCGGACAGCTGCTCGGGCCGGCCGAGGGCGCGGTGTGCGACGCCGACGCGGCGCAGCAGCGTGACGGCACGCTCCAGCGCCTCCTGCTCCGGGATGCCCGCCTTGCGCTGGGCCAGGACGACGTTCTCCACTGCGGTCAGGTGCGGGAAGAGGTTGAACCGCTGGAAGACCATGCCGACGGTACGGCGCAGCCGGGGCAGGTCGCGGCAGACCGTGCGGCCGTCGCTGTGCACCACCTCTCCGGCGACCTCGATCGTGCCGCGGTCGGGCCGTTCCAGCAGGTTGACGCAGCGCATCAGGGTCGTCTTGCCGCCGCCGCTCTGTCCGATGACGCTGACGATCCGGCCGCGGTCGACCTCCAGGTCCACCTGGTCGAGGACGAGGCGGCCGTCGAAGGACTTGCTCAGGCCGTTGATCCGTACGACGGCCTCTGGCTGTGTCCGAGGCGTGGTCTGCGGGGTGGTGACCGACTCGGTCATACGGCGCCTGCCTTCATGTCGGTCTCCGCGGCCGGGGCGAGCAGGGCGCGGGCCGCCTTCAGGCGCCGTCGTCGCCACGGGGAGAGGGGGATGCCCGCCCGTACCTTGCGTTCGAGGAGCAGGAGCAGCTGGGAGAGCGGGTAGCACAGGGCGAAGTAGATGGCCGAGATGACCAGGTACACCTCCAGGGCCCGGAAGGTGGCCGAGGTGATGAGCCGTCCCTCGGACATCAGCTCGGCGGCGGAGACGGTGACCAGCAGCGAGGTGGACTTCAGCAGGTCGACGAGCATGGTGTTGGTGCCGGGCAGCGCCTGCCGTACGGCCTGCGGCAGCACGATGTGCCCGAAGATGCCCGCCCGGCCCAGGCCCAGCGCCTCCCCGGCCTCCGTCTGTCCGGCGTGCACCCCGCTGATCGCGGAGCGGAAGATCTCGGACAGGTAGGCGGCGTAGAAGACGACGAGGCTGAGGCAGCCGGCGGTGAAGACGTCCAGCCGGATGCCCGCCGAGGCCAGGCCGAAGTAGGTGAGGAAGATGATGGCGAGGAGGGGGACGTTCTTGAACACCTCGGTGTAGACCGCGGCGACGGCCCGCGCGGGCCACGCCTTGCTGAGCCGGAGCAGCGCCACCGCGAGACCGAGCAGGACCGCGCCGACGAAGCTCACGACCGTGTAGGAGACGGTGCGCCACAGGGCGTCGACGAGGTCGGGCCGGTAGTCGGACCAGGGAACCTGAAAGAGGCCGGACATGTCGTCCCCTCACTTCGCGATGGTCGGCGGGTTCCAGTCCTGCGGCCGGTCCACGCCCCGGCGCGCGGTGGCGACGTCGGCGGCCGGCTTCAGGAACTGCTCGGGGTCGCCGCCGTACTTCTCGACGAGCTTGGCCATCTCGCCGTTCGTGTACATGGCGTCGATCTGCGCGGAGATCGCCTGTTCCAGCTTGGTGGCCTTCTTGGGCAGGTAGAAGCCGGTCTGGTACGGCTGGAAGTAGGCGTAGGCGGGCTTCGCCTTGACCTGGGCGGCGGTCGGCGGGGTCAGGTACTGGGTGCTGATCTTCAGCTCCGGGCGTTCCTTCTGTGCGGCGATGATGAGGAGCGGGTCGAGGAAGCCGACGTCGACGCGGCCCGCGCCGAGGTCGTCGAAGACGCCGTTGGCGTCGGGGTAGGCGTGCAGCTTGGCGCCGGGGACGGACTGGATCGACTTGACCCAGACATAGCCCTCGACGGTGCCGAGGCTCCGATTCTCGAGGTCGTCGACGGTCTTGTAGGTCTTGCCGTTGCGGACGGCCATCGCCGGGGGCGAGTAGTAGGGCGGGTCGGTGAACAGCCCCTGCTTCTGCCGGTCCGCGGACCAGGCGACACCGCCGACGGTGATGTCCACACGGCGGGACTGCACCCCGGCGAGCATGCCGGCGAAGTCCGTGACCTGCGGTTCGACCTCCAGGCCGAGCTTTTTGGCCACGTGGTTGAGGATGTCGCCGTCCAGGCCGACGATCTTGTCGCCCTGGACGCTGGTGTAGGGGGCGTACGGCTGTACGGCCACCTTGATGACGCCGGGTGTGAGGGTGCCCAGCGCGGCGGTCTTCGCCGACACGTTCTTGGGGCCGTCGTCGTCACCGGAGCCGCAGGCTGCGGTCCCGAGGAGCAGGAGGGTGGCGGACAGGGAGACGGCAAGCGGACGCATACGGATCATCGGCATGGGCCTTCCGTAACGATGCTGAAGGATGCGGAGGGGGAGCCCGCCGACTCACCGCGCTGTGCCCCCGGCGGGGATGTGAGGGGGGATGGATCGAGAACGTGATTGCGGATGCGATTGGGGCCATACGCTACGAACCGGCTCCGGTTACGTCACCGTGTACTCCGTACAGACTTGTGGCCGAATTCGATCGATCCGCTGTACGGTGCGTCCACCCGGGCCCGCCCCGTCGACGGGAGTACCGCTCATGCTGAGCCCGTCACTCGCGCAGGAGATCGCCTCCGACACCACCGCCGTCATCGGCTTCAACGTGCTGATCACCGACGCGGGCGGCCTGGTCATCGGCAGCGGCGACAGCAGCCGGGTGGGCAGCTTCCACGAGGCGTCCGTCGAGGTCGTCCGCACCCAGGAACCCGCCACGCACAACGCGTCGCAGGCACAGCGACTGCGCGGAGTACGCCCGGGAGTCACCCTGCCCCTGGTCGCGAACGGGAAGGCCGTGGGCACGGTCGGGATCACCGGAACGCCCGCGCAGGTGCGCCGGTTCGGGCTGCTCGTCAAACGCCAGACGGAGATCCTGCTCAGGGAGTCCGTGATGCTGCGCTCCCGCCTGCTCGCCGAGCGGGCGGCGGAGAAGCTGCTGGCCGACGTCGCGTCGTACGACCCGCAGGTCGTGGAGGGCGACTTCCTGCTGTTCCGGGCCGCCGAGCTGGGCTTCGACCTACGGCTGCGGCGGGTCGCGGTCGCCATCGAGGTACGGGTCCCCGACGGGGGCGCCCGACGTCAGGGCGCACCCACCCGGGACATGGCACTGGTCCGTTCGGAACTGCTGCGCACGGTCCGCGAGGTCTTCGCCGACCCCCAGGACATCATCGCCTCCACGGCTCCCGGCTGGATCGGCGTCCTGCGCAGACTCCCGGACCGGCGCCCGGTGACCTCCCTGCTGGACGACTGCCGGCGGACCACCGACGTCATCGCCGCGCAGGACGGTCTCGTCGCCCGAGCCGGTATCGGCGAACCGGCCGCCTCCGTGATCGGCCTCCACGACTCCTACCAGGACGCCTGCGACGCGCTCCGCCTCGGGGCGCGCGTGGCGAGCGACTCCCCCGTCCACCTGATCACCGACCTGCGCGTCCACCAGGCCCTCACGGCGGTGTCCCAGTCGGCCCGCAACCGCCTGATCGAACGCACCACCGCGAGCCTGCGCGACCAGCCGGACTGGCCGGTCCTGCGCGACACCATCACGGCGTGGTGCGAGAGCGGTTTCAACCTCGTCCGCGCCTCCGAGGCCCTGCACATCCACCGCAACACCGTCGTCTACCGGATGAACAAGATCGAACAGACGACCGGCCGGCCGTTGCGGGACCACCGGACCACGATGGCGTTGTATCTGGCGTGTCTGGCTGATCGGTTGGGCGGAGGGACGGGGGCCGGCGGCGGGGGCGGAGGCGAGTGAGTCTCCGGCCCGATCGCCCCCGGTCAGCCGGAGGCCGTGGTCGCCTCTGGGTCTCGCTGGCGGATCGCCGAGGTCCGCACGACGAGGCTGGGCGGTATGACGATGTGGGGTCTCTCGCCGGATGACGGGATCCCGGCGTCCGGATCACCGACGAGCTCGATCAGTGCGCGCAGTCCTCCGGCACCCGGCGCCCTGCCTGCTGCAGGGCCCGCAGCAGGCCGAGGGCAGGCGCTCGGACAGCTCGGCGGCGCCCTTGGCGGCGAGCTGCTCCAGCTCGACGCGGCGGTCCAAGGCGGCGCGCCAGGCGGCCGGCCCGACGAGGTGGTGCAGGGGGTGGGGGCGCCACGTCGGCAGCTCCGGCCGGACCGCGACCAGCCGAGCGCCCTTGCCCGACCGTCGACCCCCGTGGCAGTCGGCCCGTGGCAAGGTGCTCCGCGTTCACTGGGGAACGGGCCCCTCTGACGGGCACTCGTACCCGTCAGGGCATGGCCGGGCCCCGGATCCGTCGGGGGACGGTCGGATCCGGGGCCCTGGTTCGGTGGTGGTCAGGCGATCTGGCGCAGCTTCGGGACGATCACATGGCTGACGTGCTCCTGGACGGTCTGCATCGGGACGCGCCGCGCCTCGAGGACCACGGTGCCGTGCGGAGCGGCGTGCTCACGCACCGGCGGACGGGACTCCCACTCGACGCCGCTGCCGACCAGGACCGCGATGAACCGGCCGGTGTCCAGCAGGGAGAGCGCCTCCTCGTCACGGGTCACGCCCACCGCGTGGAAGCCGTTGGCCTCGATGATCCCGGTGGAGGCGTCGACCAGGTGCCGCTCTCGGCCGAGGACCAGGACGTTCTTCTCGTTGCTCATGCCGTCACCTCGGTGGGCTCGGGGCTCGCGGCGGCCGCGTCGGCGGGCCGCGAGTGCTTGGGCAGGGTCAGGAAGCCGGCGGCGGCGATCACCAGGATGCCGGCGTCCAGCAGCAGGACGGTACGGAACGCGGAGGAGTAACTGACCGAGTCGGCGCGGGCGATGGCCCCGCCGAAGGCGCCGGCGACCTTGGGGTCGTCCTTGCGGCAGTCGGCCGGGACCTCGCTCGGGTCGACGGAGTCGGCGCGCTGCTGCACACAGGTGCGGAAGTCGGCGAGCAGTTGGTCCTGGGAGGTGACGCCGGCACTGCTGAGGGCGGACTTCAGCGCCGGGGCGGCCTCGTCGGCGGCGTCGCCGGACGCGTTGCCGACCTGGGCGAAGAAGATCACGCCGGTCAGCGCGACACCGAGCGCCATCCCGAGCTGCTGGACGGTGTTCAGCAGGCCCGAGGCGTTGCCCGCCTGTTCGCCGGGGACCTGGCCGAGCAGCAGATCCAGGGTCGGCGCGACGATCAGGCCGAAGCCGATGCCGGAGACGATGTGCACCGGGATGACCTGCCAGGACGCGAGGCTGTGGCCGTAGTGGGCGACCAGGACGGAGAAGGCGACGAAGCCGATCGCGTTGACGATGCCGCCGGCCACCAGCACGTTGCGGCCGAACTTGGGGACCAGCTTGTCGGGGGCGTTGCCCGCGCCGATGCCCACCCCGATGGCGAAGGTGGCGGCGGTCAGGCCGGCGTGCATCGGCGTCCAGCCGAGGCCCTGCTGCAGGAAGAGCGTCCAGACGAAGAAGAATCCGCCGACCGCGGTCCAGAACAGGAACCACACCGCCATGCCGATGGAGAACGAGCGGGAGCGGAACACCCCGAACTCGACCAGCGCGGAGCCGACTTTGGCGAAGCGGCGCTTCTCGTAGGCGAGGAAGACCGCGAGCAGCACCAGGGCGCCGGCGATCATGCCGTAGGTCCAGGCCGGCCAGCCCAGGCGGCGGCCCTCGGTGAGCGGGTAGACGAGCAGCACCACGGCGGCGAGGGCCAGCGGCATGCCGAGCAGGTCGAGCTTGGGGCGCTGCGGAGCGCGGGACTCACGGATCACCAGAACGCCGGCGATCAGCGCGGCGATCCCGACGGGGACGTTGACCAGGAAGATCGGGCGCCATTCCCAGCCGAAGAGGTTCCACTGCACGACCACGCCGCCGAGGGCGAGGCCGAAGACCGCGGAGGAACCCGTGACCGCCCCGAAGATGGCGACCGCCTTGCCGCGCTCGCCCGGCGGGAAGACCACGTGCAGGATCGCCAGGATCTGGGTGACCATCAGGCCTGCCATGGCGCCCTGGACGAACCGGGAGACGATCAGCATCTCGGGGTTGACCGCGACGCCGCACAGCAGCGAGGCGATGGTGAAGCCGGCCATGCCGATCAGGAAGACGCGCTTGCGTCCGAAGATGTCGCCGAGCCGGCCGCTGAGGATCAGCAGGGCGGCGAAGGAGAGCACGTACGCCGCGATGACCCACTCGATCTGGGCGTAGTCGGCGTGCAGGTCGCGCTGGATGCTCGGGACGGTGACGTTGACGATCGTCGTGTCGACCAGGTCCATGAATCCGGCGATCAGGACGACCGCGAAGGCCAGGCGGCGCTTCGGGTCGGGTGCGGTGCCACCCGCGGCTTCCTGCGGCGGGGCGGCGGGAGTAGATGCGGAGATGTCTTGGGTCACGGAACAAGTATGCACTTCGAGTGACTATCCCTCAAGGTGATAATTTCTCGGAGGTATCATGGCGGGCGTGAGTACTCCATCGCTGTTCGACCACCCCGCCTGCGTGATGACCCACCTCAGCGCCCATGTGCAGGAGCAGCTCGTCGACGTGCTCGCGCCCCTGGGCATCCACCCCCGCCAGTTCGGCCTGCTCGACCTGCTGATCGAGAAGGACGGCCTCAGTCAGCACCAGCTCGCCGGACCGTTGAACGTGCACCGGAACGTGATGGTCGGCCTGGTCGACGAGCTGGAGCGGCGCGGCCTGGTGGAGCGCCGCCGCCACCCCACCGACCGTCGCGCCCATGCCGTCCATGTGCTCCCGGCCGGCCGCGAGCTGCACACCGAGGCCGAGTCGCTCATCAGCGGCTTCGAGACCCGGCTGCTCGGCGGACTGGAGCCGGAGGAGGCGCGGACCTTCGTCACCCTGCTCAAGCGGGTCTTCGCGCACGCCGGACTCGCCGGCGACCTGCACCCCGGGCTCCTCACGTCCGAGGCCGCCCTCACCGAGGCCGCCCTCACCGAGAGCCGCTGACGAGGACGGTTTCGTACGAGGGCGCCCGGACCAACGCCGAGGGCCTGTCCGCCGACGGTCCGGCGGACAGGCCCCTTGGTGAACAGGCCCGGTCAGGCGCGGTCTGCCAGCCGCTCGGTGACCAGGTCGGCGGTGCGCAGGGTGTAGGAGTTGATCAGGTTGAGGCTGGTGTGCGCCTCCCTGGGGTGCACCTCGAGCGAGTGCCGGTCCGACCACGCGCGGTCGAGGTCGTAGAGCCCCTCGATCGGGAAGATGTCGTCCAGCGCGCCGCAGATGCTCAGCACCTCGGTGGCCGGAGCCGGGCCGGGGTCGATCGCCAGTTCGTCGAAGCGCGGCTGCAGGTCGGCGCCCGGCTCGGCGCCGAAGGCGAACCGGAAGTTGTCCTTCAGCCGGCGTGGCAGGCCGTCGAAGTTGGCGATCGCCGGTCCGCCGCCGAAGTTGACGACGCATCGGAAGTGCTCACCGAGCTCTCGGGCCACCCGCAGCGCCAGGTAGCCGCCGAAGCTGATGCCGGCGAAGGCCAGCCGGTCGGCGGCGATCCCCGGCTCGGTGCGCAGCTTCTCCAGCAGCTCGGCGACCACCGGCTCCATCTCCGCCAGGACCGGAGTGCGGCCCAGCCGCAGCCCCTGGCCCGGGCCCTCGAAGAGCACCGCGGCGATCCCGCGCTCGAGGTAGGCCTCGGCCAGCGCCACCACCTCGACCTCGGTGGCGGAGTCGAGCCCGTTGGAGAGCACCACCGCGGGCAGCGGCTCGCCCGATGCGCGCATCGCCTCGGTGCGCAGCACCCAGTAGCCCGCGCCGGTGCCGGGCAGCGACCCCTCGGTGACCTGGAGGTCGGTGCCCGCCAGGCTGCCCAGGAAGCAGTCCCGGATGCGCTGCCGCAGCCGCTGTTTGACCGCCCGGTCGTCGAAGTACTGGAACTCCGCCCAGTGGTAGGCCGCCGCGGCACCGCGCAGCGCGCGACTGCGCCCTGCCACCGTGCCGGACGCCTCGGCGAGGGCGGTGCAGCTCTCCGCCCGGTCGGTCCAGCGCTCGCGCCAGAGGTCCCAGAACCCGGCGGAGGCGAGGTCCAGATCGTCGGTGGGGAAGCCGTCCAGCGCCTCCGCGATGTCGCCCCAGTGCACCTGCGGGGCGTAGCGCGCGTTGAGGAACATCAGCCGCGGGAAGAGGTAGCCGAGCGCGCGGAACATGTGCTCGGGCACCCGCAGGCGCTCCGTGGTCTCAGTCATCGGAGCCACCCTTCAGCAGCACGACCCGGGCCGGGTCTACGGCCGCGGCCACCTCGCCGCGCATGATCTTGCCGTTGGCGCTGCGGGCGAACGGCTCAGGGGTGGCCCAGATCCGGTCGGGCCACTTCTCCGGTGCCAGCGCGCGGCGCAGTTCGGCGGTGACCAGCTCGCGCAGTTCCTCGTCGCTGCGCTCACCGATCGGGCCGCACAGACAGGCGACCGGCAGCTCGTGCGGGCCGTCCGGGTTCGGCAGGCCGACCAGCACCACCTCGTCCGCGCCCGGGGTGTCCGCGAGCACCGCCTCGATCTCCTCGGGGTAGATGCGGTGGCCGTTCTCGCTGAGCAGCACCCCGGCGAGCCGGCCCTTGAGGACCAGGTCGCCGTCGGGGCTCCACTCGGCGAGGTCGCCGGTGCGCAGCCACTCGCCGACCGGCTGGATCACACCGGTGGCGACGTCCACGTAGCCCTCCATGACCGACTCGCCCTGGACCCAGATCTCGCCGACCCCGTCCGGGTGGCCGGCCACCGGCTCCAGACGCACCGTCAGGGAGTCGTCGGGCCGGCCGATGCAGTAGACGTGCTTGAGGTAGCGGGCTTCGGCGTGGCCCTGCTCGGCCAGGAAGCAGAACGGGCCGTAGGTCTCGGTCAGCCCGTAGCCCTGGATCCAGTCGCACCGCAGCAGTGCGCGGCCCTGCTCGAGCACCGCCCTGGGGACGGCCGCCCCGCCGTAGGAGACCACCCGCAGGCAGGACAGGTCGTCCTCGCCGGTGGCCGCGGCGGCCACGAACTGCTTGAGCGCCACCGGCCGCAGTGCCAGGTGGGTGGCCCGGTGGCGGGCCACCTGGGCCGGCCACTGCGCCGGGTCCGGGGTCTCCGGGAAGACCACGGTGGCGTCGTGCAGCAGCGCGCCGAAGGAGTTGATCACCCCGGTGGTGTTGTTCATCAGGCCGGTCATGAAGATCCGGGCGGTCGGGCCGTAGCCCATGGTCCGGGTGACCCAGCCGATCCTGGCGACGATGTGTGCCTCGTTGACGCTGATCGCCTTCGGCTTGCCGGTGGTGCCGCTGGTGAACAGCGTCAGGAAGTGCTCCACCGGCTCGGGGTGGAGCACCTCCACCTCCGCCTCGGGTGCCTCGCCGGTGGGGAACGGCAGCTCCACCACGGTGGCGCAGCGCTCCCGCAGCACGTCCAGGCCGGTCCGGTCGCGCTTGAAGTGCAGGACCACGTCGGGCTCGGCGGCGTCCGCGATGGACAGCCACTCGGGCAGCGCCGCCGCCTGCAGCCCGTAGGGCATCAGCAGATGCAGGCCCAGCGAACTGGCCGCGGCGAGGAAGAACACCGCCTCCGGCCCGTGGTCGAGCAGCGCCAGCACCCGGCTGCCCGGGGCCAGGCCGTGATCGAGGAGGGCGGCCCGGGTCCGGGCCACCTCGCGTCGGACCTGGCGCCGGGTCAGCGAGCGGTCGCCCGCGACCATGCACACCCGGTCGGCCTCGGCGTCCGGGGACAGCGCGAGACCGACCAGCTTCGGCGTCGGGGTCATGGGCGCCGCACCACCGATGCCGCGTACGCGCAGGCCGCCCCCATGGTGGCGCGGCTGTTGGCGCTCAGGGTGTCGCGGACGTGGGCGCACGCTTGCTCGAAGGTGGTTCCCTCGCCGAGCACCCGCTCCACGGCGGCCGGGTCGACCGCCACGGTGTGGTGCGAGACGATCGCGGTGCCGCCGTCCGACTTCTCGAACTCCCAGCGGCCGCTGTGCCCGGACAACAGGGCGGGCAGCACGGTCTGCTTGTAGGCGATCCGCTCGCCCGGCACGCACAGCCGGACCGAGGCGGTGGTGTGGGTACGGCCGTCGGAGGTGACGGTGTCCATCTCCATCCGCTGCACCCCCGCCGGGTCCTCGGTGAGGTCGACCCGGCCGACGTGCGGCAGCCGCTCGGGCCACAGGTCCGATCGGTGCACGAAGTCGTAGACCTCGGCCGGGTCCACCCCGGGCTCCTCCACCCGGTCGCTGAAGGAGAAGGCCAACTGCTCCAGCGGATGCGGGCGTTCGGCGAAATCACCGAGGGCGGCCAGCTCCTGGACGCTGTTTCGGTCCACCGCTTGGGCGATCCACTCCAGCGCTTCGGGTGCGTCGTCCACGGCGGTGAAGGCGTGGGTCAGCACGATCCGGGTCCGGCCGTCGCCGGCCGGGTGGAAGGACCAGTCACCGGACATCGAGGCGACCGGCGCGGTGGAGCGGTCCTGCCGGAAGGAGATCCGCAGGGACCGCGGGTCCAGGGTGCGGCGGGAGGTCCAGGTCGCCACCTTGCCGTTGGTCTGCGCCCACAGCTCGATCCGCTCGTCGGCGCCGTGCCGCTCGATCTGCCGTGCCGACAGGCACGGCCCGAGCAGCACCGGCCAGCGGCTCACGTCCGCGACCAGCGCGTACAGCCGGTCGGCGGGGGCGCGCACCACCCGGCTGTGCTCCATCTCCCGGGTGCGCGGGCTCATGCGGCCGCGGCTTCCTTGGCGGAGCGGACCAGCTCGGCCAGATCACGCGGCGTACGGGCTTCGAAGAGCAGATCGTCCGGCACCGACACGCCGAACTCGCGCTCGATCGCGGAGGCGGTCTCCATCAGGGCCAGCGACTCGTAGCCGAGTTCGTCGAAGGAGGTGTCGGCGAAGTCGGCCTCGACGACGGCGGCCTCGGGGGCGCCCGCGCTGGCGATGATGATACGGCGGATCTCGTCCACGGTGATGTTCACAACTGTCTCCTCAGGAAAGGTCGTTGGCGGCGTCGGCGTCCCAGGCGCGGACGACGACGGCCGAGTTGAAGCCCCACAGACCGCGGGCGACCACGAGTGCGGTGCGTACGTCCGCCTCGCGGGCCCGGTCGCGGACCAGGTCGATGCCGTACTCGGCCGGCACTTCGCGGGTGCCGGCGGTCGGCGGGATCACGCCGTCGCGGATCGACAGCAGCGCGGTGGCGACGTCCAGCGCGCCGCCGCCCGCGTAGGTGCGGCCGGACGCGGCCTTCGGTGCGGTCACCGGCACCGCGCCCGTGCCGAACACCTCGCGCAGCGCGGATGCCTCCGCCCGGTCGAGCTCGGGCACACCGACCGCGTCGGCGAAGACGACGTCGACCTGGCCGGCCGTCACCCCGGCGTCGGCGAGTGCCGCCTCGACGGTGCGGCGCAGCGCCGGGGGCCGGCCGGAGCCCGGCGCGGGGTCGAAGCCGCTGGCGTAGCCGGCGATCTCGCCGAGGATGTCCGGGGCGCCGCGGCGCAGTGCCGCCTCGGCGTCCTCCAGTACCAGCAGCGCGCCGCCCTCGCCGGGGACGTAACCCCCGGCGTCCCGGTCGAAGGGCAGGTAGGCGCGGTCCGGGTCGGTGCCGGTGGACAGCCGGCCGCCCGCGATCTGCGAGGCCCAGCCCCAGGGGTCGAGCGCGGAGTCCACGCCGCCCGCGACCACCAGCGGGGTGCCGCGGCGCACGGTGCGCCGGGCGTGGCCGACGGCGTCCAGGCCGCCCGCCTGCTCGGTGACCAGGGCGCTGGAGGGGCCGCGCATGCCGTGCCGGATGGAGATCTGACCGGCGTTCACCGCGTAGAACCAGGCGAAGGACTCGTAGACGCTGACCGTCTGCGGGCCTTCGGTCCACAGTTTGTGGAACTCGCGGTGGGTGAACTCGAAGCCGCCGAGTGCGTTGGCGGTGACCACGCCCATGTCGTAGTCGACCAGGCTGGCCGGGTCGACCTTGGCGTCCTCCAGTGCCCAGCCGGCCGCGACCAGCGCGTACCGGGTGGAGACGTCGGTCTGCGGGAGCAGCCGGTCCGGCAGGTGGTCGGCGGCGTCGAAGCCGCGGATCTCGCCGGCCAGTGTGGCCGGGTACTTCCGCACGTCGAACCGGCTGAGCTCGCCGATCCCGTGCCGGCCCTCCCGGGTGGCGGCCCAGTAGTCCTGGGTGCCGAAGCCGTTGGCGGCGAGCGCGCCGATCCCGGTGACTACGGTCCTGGTCATTCCCTCTCCCCCGTCGGACGCTGCAACACCATCGCGGTCTGGAAGCCGCCGAAGCCGCTGCCGACCGTCAGCACGGTCCGCACGTCCCGTTCGCGTGCGGTCAGCGGTACGTAGTCGAGGTCGCACTCGGGGTCGGCCTCGTGCAGGTTGGCGGTGGGCGGCACCACGCCGTTCTTGATGGCGAGTGCGCAGGCGGCGATCTCCACCGAGCCGATGGCGCCCAGCGAGTGACCGACCATCGACTTGATGGAGCTGACCGGCGTGCGGTACGCGTGGTCGCCGAGGGCTCGCTTGACCGCGGCGGTCTCGTGCCGGTCGTTCTGCTTGGTGCCGGAGCCGTGGGCGTTGATGTAGTCCACGGCGGTCGGGTCGATGCGGGCCTGGTTCATGGCGACCCGGATCGCCTCGGCCATCTCCCGGCCGTCCGGCTTGAGGCCGGTCATGTGGTACGCGTTGCATCGGGTGCCGTAGCCGGTGACCTCGGCGTAGATCGGAGCGCCGCGGCGCCGCGCCGACTCCAGCGTCTCCAGTACGAACACCGCGGCTCCCTCGGCGAGCACGAAGCCGGTGCGGGAGCGGTCGAACGGGCGGGAGGCGGTCTCCGGCTCGTCGTTGCGGGCGGTGGTCGCCTTGATCGCGTCGAAGCAGGCCACCACGATCGGGGTGATCGGGGTGTCGGTGGCGCCGGCCACGATGACGTCGGCCGAGCCCTCCTGGATCAGCTGGAGGGCGTGCCCGACCGCGTCCAGGCCGGAGGTGCAGCCGTTGGAGACCAGCGACACCGGCCCCTCCGCGCCGACCTTCCACGCCACCTCGGCCGGCATCACGCTCGGCGCCAGGTAGTCGAACATGTGCGGCGACAGCCACTCCTCGCTGTCCACCAGCCAGTTGCGGCCGGAGTCGGACAGCACCAGGTACTCGCGCTCCAGGCTGGTCGCGGCGGCCACCGCGCTGCCCAGGGTGACGCCGATCCGCGCCGGGTCGATGCCCGCGAAGTCCAGGCCGCTGTCCTGCACGGCCTCCTGGGCGCAGACCACGGCGAACTGGGTGGCCCGGTCCATGCGGCGGATCTCCCGCTGGCTCAGCCCCTCCCACACCGGGTCGAAGTCCGCCTCGCCGGCGATCTGCGACCGGTACGGCGACGGGTCGAAGAAGCTGATCCGCCGGGTCGCGGTACGACCCGCGGTGAGCAGATCCCAGAACTCCTTGGTGCCCCGGCCACCCGGGGCGCGTACGCCGATGCCGGTGATGACCACTCGTCGGCTCATCACAGCCCCCTCTCTCAGAAACCGTCGTGGTCGACGAGCCGCTCCTGGTTGCGCAGCCGCCCGTCCTCGCGGACCAGGGCATCGCGCACCACACAGCTGCGGACCATCTGCGGACCGTCGCCGGGGCGGGTGGTCAGCACCAGCGCGTAGCAGGTGCTGCGGAGCCGGTCGTCCGCCAGCTGCTCGACGTCGACCATCGTGAACATGTGGCGCCGCTGCTGCGGGTCCGCGGCGAGCCTGTCGCGCACCTCGTAGAGGTCGGACAGGATGCCGGCCCGGGTGCGCGCCGGCTCCCGGCCGGGCGTGTGGCCGAAGACCGCGTCGTCGGTGAACGTGTCGGCGTACTCCTCCACCTTGCCCGCGTCCAGCGCCTGCATCTGGCGCGCGTAGTACTGAAGAACCTCTGCGTACAACTCGGCGCTGACGCCGGTCGACTCCATCTCCTCGAACTCCTTCACGCGACCGTTGATTGCGCTCAGTCTTCAATCACGCCCAAGAGCCACGGTCGAGACCGGCTCAACGCCCGTAGGGCTGTCCGGGGATCGCGCCGGCGTCGCGGGGTCCGGTGCGTGCTCCGCCAGAGGTGGTGCGCCCTGCGCGCAGCCGGCCTGATCCGCCGGGCACGCCCTCGCCGCCGGTCTGGAGCGGGGCTCGACCGGGGCGCGAGGCGGGACGGCGACGGTGGGTTGCATGGACTCATCGACTTCCACCGCCACCGAGCGCCGCGTCGCGCTGGTCACCGGTGCCACCAGCGGCATCGGCCACGAGATCGCCCGCACCCTGGCCCGCCAGGGTTACGCCGTCTACCTGTGCGCCCGCACCGCCAAGACCCTCGAGGACACCCTCGCCGAGCTGCGTGCCGAAGGTCTCGACGTCGACGGCAGCACCTGCGACGTCACCTCGCCCGAGCAGGTGCGGGCGCTGGTCGCCGCCGTCGTCGAGCGTTACGGGCGGCTCGACGTGCTGGTCAACAACGCCGGCCGGCCGGGCGGCGGCGCCACCGCCGAGGTGCCCGACGAGCTGTGGTTCGACGTCATCGACACCAACCTGAACAGCGTCTTCCTGGTCACCAAGGCGGCGCTGACCGGCGGCGGCATGCTGGCGCGCGGTACGGGACGCATCGTCAACATCGCCTCCACCGGCGGCAAGCAGGGCGTGGTGCACGCCGCCCCGTACACCGCCTCCAAGCACGGTGTGGTCGGCTTCTCCAAGTCACTGGGCCTGGAGCTGGCCAGGACCGGCATCACCGTCAACGCGGTCTGCCCGGGCTTCGTGGAGACCCCGATGGCCGAGCGGGTGCGCGAGCACTACGCCGGGATCTGGGGTGTGGACGAGCAGGAGGCGCACAGCCGGATCACCACTCGGGTGCCGCTCGGCCGCTATGTGGAGCCGAGCGAGGTGGCCGCGATGGTCTCCTATCTGGTCTCCCCCGGTGCCGCGGCGGTCACCGCGCAGGCGTTGAACGTCTGCGGCGGCCTCGGCAACTACTGATCGGCCCTTCTCCACGTGCAACGCCCGGGTGCCGGGACCTCGACGGAGGTCCCGGCACCCGGGCGTTACGCGTGGCTCGCGGGTCAGGCCTTGAGCACCTGGTCGACCCAGCCCCGGGCGGCCGGCTCGAACTGCAGCGCCACATGGGTGGAGATGGCGGTGACGTCCCGCCACAGCCGCTGCATCGGGCCGGAGAGCGCCTGTCCCCGGGTGCCGGACTGGCGGAACAGCCGGTCCACCGCGGTCACCGACAGGTCGACGGCGAGGGCGCAGTCCCGCAGGTTCCGGGTGGCTTCCAGCGGGTCGGCGACGGCACCCTCGTCGGCGAGCCGGGCGGCCCTCCCCAGCAGCAGCCGGGCCGCGTCCACCTCGCCGGCCGAACGGGCCAGCGCCTGCTCGGCGGAGCCCCGTACGCCCTGCACCCCGGTGGTGCCGGGCAGGTTCGGGGCGTTGCCGACCTTCTCGGCGAAGTACGCCGAGAAGGTGCGGACCATGCCGAGCGCGGCGCCGACCGCCGGTGCGGCGAACATCAGGCCGTTGACCGCCTGGAGCGGGGCCCGGTGGCAGGCCGCCGCCACCCCGCCCCAGGCCTCACTGGTGCGCCCGGCGAACAGGTCGGCCCGGTCGAAGGTGAGGTGCTCGGGCACGAACACCTCGTCGAGGACCAGGGTGTTGCTGCCGGTGGCGGCCATGCCGACGCTGTGCCACGTGTCCTCGATGCGGTACGCGGAGCGCGGCAGCGCGAACAGCCGCGCCTCACTGCCCGTCCCGGTCTCCACCAGGCCGCACATCAGCGCCCAGTCCGAGTGGGCGACGCCGCTGATGTACGGCCAGCGGCCGCGGACCAGCCAGCCGCCGGGGGCCGGCCTGGCCGTGCCGAACGGCGTCACGGACCCCACCAGCACCGTGTCCGGGCCGGCCGCCCAGATCTCGGCCTGGCCCTGCTCGGGCAGGAACGCCCCCGCCATCCGGGCGATCGAGGCGATCAGTGAGGCGCACCAGGCACTGGCCGGGCACTCCCCGGCGATCACCTCGACCGCCTCCACCAGTTCGGTGAAGGAACCGGCGGTGCCTCCGACGGCCGCGGGGGCGAAGTGCCGGGCGAAACCCGCCCGGACGATGTCCTTCAGTACGGCGGGGTCGACGTCGCGGGCCCGTTCGGCGGCCTCGGCGCGACGGCCGGCGGCGGGTGCGACGGCGGCCGCGGCGGTGGACAACCCGGTGGTGGGTGCCGGGGCGGCTGCGGCCGTGGCCATCTCGGCGGTGGGGGCGACGGCGGCTGCGGCGGAGGACAACCCGGAGGTGGGAGCGGGGACGGCCGCGCCGGTGGGTGTGACGGCGGCCGCTGCGGAGGGCATCCCGGCGGTGGGCATCTGTCTTCTCCTCACTACTCGGTGCTCAGGAGGCGGCCGGCAGCCGGTGGAAGGTGTTGCGGAAGAAGGTCAACGGCCCCTCCTCGCGCTGCACGGCCAGGTCGATCACCTCGCCGATGACGATGACGTGGTCGCCGCCGTCCACCTCGCGGTCGGTCCGGCACTCCAGATAGGCCAGCGCGTCGGAGAGCACCGGCACGCCGGTGATCCCCGGCCGGGTGTCGGCCTCGACGGAGTGCCGGGTGTGCCGGCTGGCGAAGGACCGGCACAGCTCCTCCTGGTCGGCGGCCAGGATGTTCACCGCGAAAGCGCCGGTCCGCCGGAAGACCGGCAGTTCGCCCGAGTCCTTGTGGATACAGACCAGGATCAGGGCCGGGTCGAGCGAGACCGAGGTGAAGGAGTTCACCGTCAGTCCCACGGTCCGCCCGGTGCCGCCGGTGGTGATCACGGTGACGCCGGTGGCCCAGTTGGCGCAGACGCTGCGCAGCGCCTGTGGGTCCACCAGGGCCGGTTCCGGCTGCAGCACACTCGCCGCGCGGTGCTCGCTCATGCCGCACCGTCGAGCAGCGGGTCGGCGAACAGGCCCTGGCTGCCCTCGGAGATCTCCTCCGCCTGAGCCAGGGTCAGCAGCACCTCCCCGGTGTACAGACCGTCGGTCTCCCAGTCGTCGGGACGCAGGCTGATCGCGTACGGGTTCACCGGCACCTCCGGGTCGGGGGTGACGCCGAGTTTGCGGGCGGCCCGGTGGAAGACGGCGACCGCCAGCGCCTCGGCGACCCTGACGTCCCGGGCGAGCTCGGCGGCCAGTTCGTCGTCGGTGTAGTCGACTACCAGCGTCGCGTGGCTGTCCTTGATCGCCTTGGCCGGCACATAGGCGGCCGCGGGGCCGTCGGTGACGACCTTCTCCAGCTCGTTCCAGTCGCGGAAGATCTGCTGGATCCGGTCGTTGACCGTGAACAGCTTCTCGAGGTCACCGCGCACGCCCCGCATGAACCCGTAGTCCAGGAAACGGTCCTTGACGAAGGTCAGCACCACGCCGACGTGGTTGAGCATGGCGTCCCAGCACAGCTTCGGCACCATCACCGCCGGGTTCCCGAAGGCCGGGTAGTGGTCCTCGACCTTGGAGAGCACGAACTCGAAGGTGCGCAGGTGGAGTTCGTTGTAGAACTCCAGCCGTTCGGTGATGTCCTCGCCCGCGAAGTCCCGGGTGACCAGGTCGGTGGTGACGCTGTTGCCGTAGCCGATCATGTCCGAGCCGGGAGAGTAGAAGGCGTCCGCGAAGGCGCCGGCCTCCCCGACCAGCATCCAGCGGTCCGGCGAGTACACCCGCTCGGTACCGAAGGCGAAGTCCTTCAGGCTGATGAAGTCCGCGACGTCGCCGGTGCGGCCGTCGACCACCTCGGCCAGCTGCGGCTCGTTGGCGCGCAGCCACTCCTGGACCTTCTCGAAGGTCTGGATCCCCTCGTACGGGTGCACCCGCGGGTCCGCGCAGACGCCGACCGAGATGTGGTCCGAGCCCAGCGGGATCAGCCACACCCAGTAGCCCTCGCCCATCAGGTGGTTGGTGGAGAACTTGCGGATGCCGGGGCGGTTCGTCCGCGCCATCCACCGCGGGTCGTCCTTGCCCCACTCCTCCAGGTCGATGCCGCCGGTGAGGCGGAACCAGGAGGCGTTGATGGTGTGCGACACCTCGCGGGACAGGCCCAGCTTCCGCTTGACGAAGTGGGCGCGGCCGGCCGCGTCGACCAGCCAGCGGGCGGCGATCGTACGCTGCTCGCCGCCCTGCGTGTAGGACACCGTGTGGTCCTGGTCGCCCTCGCGCAGCTCGATGTCGGTGATCGCGGCGCCCTGGCGCAGGTCGGCGCCGGCGTCCAGCGCCATCCGGGTCAGCTCGTTCTCGAACCGGCCGCGGTCGATCTGGTAGTTGTCGTGTGCGGGGAACTCCCGCGGGCCGAGCTCGATGCGCCGGGTGAGGTCGTGGTTGCCGCCCGCGGGCTGGAAGAACCGCAGGCCGTTCTTCTTCAGGTGGAACTTCTCCAGGTGCTCCTTCATCCCGACGGTCTGTGCGAAGTAGTGCGCGCCCGCCGGCACCGTCGACTCGCCGACCTTGAACGCCGCCTCCGGCGCCAGGCCCTGCCGCTTGTCGAGGATCACCACGTCCGTCTCCGGCCGGGCGTTCTTGAGCTGGACCGCGAGCGTGAGACCCGCGAGCCCGCCGCCCAGAATCACCACGTCGGTCGTAGCCTGATCCACCATCGCTCCTCCTGCTGGTAACAATTCGTCAAGAAGTCTGTGCGGGCGCTCTCGCGCCCCGCTCAAGCCCGCGTGGAAGCGGCCGGATGCCGGTTCACACCACCTCGGCGGCCACTTCGGCGACCACCTCGAACAGGCCCGGATTGGCCGTGGCGTACGGCGGGTTGACGGCCTTGCGGGCCTGGAACTCGGGGTCGGCCTGCAGCGCCTTCCACGCCTCGACGCTGGCGTAGTGGGCGACGTTCACCAGGGGCAGCGAGGCCTCGCCGAGCGCCTGGTGCATCCGGAAGTCGACGAAGCCCGGTGCCTCGCTCGCCCGCTCGGCCCGGGGCCGCCAGGCGCCCAGGAACTCCTCGACCCGCTCGTTCGGCAGCTCGAAGGCGTTGACCATGGTCACGCCCGCGCCGTCCGTCCGCTGCCCGGACGCGGCTTCGCCGATCACCCGGTAGACGCCCCGGTGGACGGTCTTGGCGTACGTCTCCGCGCCCGGGCCGCCCCGCTCGCCGGCCGCCGCCGCGGCCAGGTCGGCGGTGCTCGCCCAGTCGGCGACCGCGACCAGCTGGAAGCGGTGGTCGGCGCGCAGGGCCCGGTGCAGGCGGGCACCGCGGAAGCCGGGCGCGGTGCGCAGCAGCTCCAGGTGGGTGCGCCAACCCGCGATGAACTCCTCGGTGTTCTCCACCGGTGCTTCGAGTACCGCGATCAGGGTGACCGGGCCGCTCTCGTCCTTCGTGCTCACTTGTCCGTCCTCTCCCCGTGGGGTTGGGAAACGTGTCGTCAGGCGTGGCAGGCGGGGAAGCCGCCGTGCAGCTCCGCCATGCCGCGGACCATCTCGTCGATACCGGCGAAGTCCTCCGGGCGTCCGCCGCGCAGTTCGCCGTAGGCGCGGTACAGGTTGGGCACCAGCCGTTCGGTGTCCAGGAAGTCGGCGAACTCGCCGAGGTCGGCGGCGCGGGCCGCCTCCAGCGGGTCCAGTCCCTCGGCGAGGCCGGACTTGGCCACGTCCAGCAGCCAGGCGAGGTAACGCTCGGTGGTCTCAAGGAGTTCGGGGCCACCGACCGGACCGTGCCCGGGCACCACGGTGGCCGCGTCGAGCGCCCGCAGCCGGGCCACCGCGTCGCGCAGGCCGCTGACCGAGCCGGTCAGTACGAACGGGGTGACCGCGTTCATCACCAGGTCGCCGGCGAACAGCACCCGGCGCTCGGGCAGCCACACCACCGTGTCGCAGGAGCTGTGCGCCGGGCCGAAGGCACGCAGCCGCACTTCCTGTTCGCCGACGTGGAGCGTGAGTTCCTCGGCGAAGGTGACCTGGGGCGCGGCCGGTTCGACCGCGCCCCAGTCCACGTCGGGCCACAGGCCGGTCAGGTGCAGTCCGGTACGGATCGCCTCCTGCCGGGTCCGCTCGGCGGCCACCACCACCGCTTCCGGGAAGAGGTGGTTGCCGAAGGTGTGGTCGCCGTGCGAGTGGGTGTTGACGAGCAGCCGCGGGAGCTGCGGCGCGGTGCCCGCGACCAGCTCGCGCAGCCGTCCGGCCCGGGCCTCGGTGGCGGCGGTGTCGATCAGCAGCGCGTCGCCGCCGTCGACCACCAGCCCCGCGTTGTTGAGGCACCAGCCGCCGTCGGGCTGCAGGAAGGCGTGGACCCCTTCGGCGATCTCTTCGAGTCTCGGTGCACCGGTGAAAGCTGCCATACGGCCACTGTCGTCCGGGCCGCTCGACGGCCACTCGAAGCGGACCTGATCAGCGGGCCAGACGCCAACTGTGCCCCGGCCGGAACGCCGCCGTGCGCTCCCACCGGTACCAACGAGCCGTACCAGGCCCCGACGAGCTCGGCCGGACCTCCGCGGCGGGCCCGGTCACCGGGCCAGACGCCAGCTATGCCCCGGCCGGAACCCGGCGGTGCGCTCCCAGCGATACCAACGAGCCGCACCAGGCCCCGACGAACTCGGCCGGACCTCAGCGGCACGGGCCGCCGCGACCACCAACAGCGCCGCGGTCAACGCCGCCGTCTCCTCAGCCGTCGGCCGCCCCCGCTCGACCCGCACCAGGAACCGCTCCTCGGAGGCGGGCCCGGTCACCGGGCCAGACGCCAACTGTGCCCCGGCCGGAACCCGGCGGTGCGCTCCCAGCGGTACCAACGAGCCGCACCAGGCCCCGACGAACTCGGCCGGACCTCCGCGGCACGGGCCGCCGCGACCACCAACAGCGCTGCGGTCAACGCCGCCGTCTCCTCAGCCGTCGGCCGCCCCCGCTCGATCCGCACCAGAAGCCGCTCCTCGGCGGCGGGCCCGGTCACTGCGGCGGGTTGCCGTGCTTGCGCATCGGCAGGTCGGCGTCCTTGGTGGCGAGCATCTCCAGGCCCCGCACCAGCACTGCCCGGGTATCGGCCGGGTCGATGACATCGTCCACCAGGCCGCGCTCGGCCGCGTAGTACGGGTGCATCAGCTCGGTCCGGTACTCCTCGGTGCGCGCCTTGCGCACCGCCTCCGGGTCCTCGGCGGCGGCGATCTCCCGCCGGAAGATCACGCCTGCGGCGCCGTCGGCGCCCATCACGGCGATCTCGTTCGTCGGCCAGGCCAGCGCCAGGTCCGCGCCGATGGAACGCGAGTCCAGCACGATGTAGGCGCCGCCGTAGGCCTTGCGCAGCACCACGGAGATCCGGGGCACCGTCGCGTTGCAGTACGCGTACAGCAGCTTGGCGCCGTGCCGGATGATGCCGTCGTGCTCCTGGTCGACGCCCGGCAGGAAGCCCGGCACGTCGACCAGGGTGACGATCGGGATGTTGAAGGAGTCGCAGGTCTGCACGAATCCGGCCGCCTTCTGCGAACTCTTGATGTCCAGCACGCCGGCCAGTGAGCGCGGCTGGTTGGCGACGATGCCCACCGCCCGCCCGCCCAGCCGCGCCAGGGTGCAGATCACGTTGGTCGCCCAGCGCTCGTGCACCTCGAGGTGCACCCCGTCGTCGACCAGTTCCTCGATCACCGCCCGCATGTCGTAGGGCCGGTTTCCGTCGCTGGGCACCAGTTCGTACAGCGCCTCGCCGCGCCGGTCGGTTGGGTCGTCGGTGACCACCGCCGGCGGTTGCTCCCGGTTGTTCTGCGGCAGCAGGGACAGCAGATAGCGCACCTCCTCCAGGCAGGTCTGCTCGTCGTCGTAGACGAAGTGCGCCACGCCCGACAGCTCGGCGTGCACATCGGCCCCGCCGAGGCCGTTCTGGGTGATCTTCTCGCCGGTGACGGCCTGTACGACGTCCGGGCCGGTGATGAACATCTGGGAGGTCTCGCGGACCATGAAGACGTAGTCGGTCAGCGCCGGCGAGTAGGCCGCGCCGCCGGCGCACGGGCCGAGCATCACCGAGATCTGCGGGATCACCCCGGAGGCACGGGTGTTGCGCTGGAAGATCCCGCCGTAGCCGGCCAGTGCGGACACGCCCTCCTGGATCCGGGCTCCGGCGCCGTCGTTCAGCGACACCAGCGGGGCGCCCGCGGCGATCGCCAGGTCCATGATCTTGTGGATCTTCTGGGCGTGCGCCTCGCCCAGCGCACCGCCGAACAGCCGGAAGTCGTGGGCGTACACGAACACCGTGCGGCCCTCCACCGTCCCCCACCCGGTGATCACACCATCGGTGTGCGGACGGTTGCCCTCCAGCCCGAACCCGGTGGCCCGGTGCCGCCGCAGCGCCTCGACCTCCTGGAAGGAGCCCTTGTCGAGGAGTACGGCGATCCGCTCACGCGCCGTCAGTTTCCCTTTGGCGTGCTGCCGTTCGGTGGCCTCCGGACTGGGCCCGTCCAGGACGAGCTGTTTGAGCTCCTGCAGTGTGTCGACGCTCCGGCGCATCGCACTCGTCGGACTCGTCGGATGTGTGGTGTCTTCGTCAAGCATCGGATCCCGCCCCGTTTCTCATGGCTGACGTGTCCCGGCCGTTCCCTGAGTCTGGGAGGGGGCTTCGACCGGGAGCAAGCCGCCTCCAGGGGTCTGCGAGAGCCGGTCGAGCCGCAGCAGACGCAGCAACGGGTCGGTGGCCACAGTGGTCACCAGGGTCATCACCACCAGCACCGCGAACAGCCGGGAGTCGATCACCCCCAGCGACAGACCGACGTTGAGCACCACCAGCTCCGTCAGGCCACGGCAGTTCATCATCACGCCGAGCCCCAGCGACTCCCGGTTGCCCTCACCGGCCAACCGGGCCGCCGCGAACGTCCCGCCGATCTTGCCGGCCACCGCCACCAGCAGCACCAGGGCAAGTACGCCGAGCGCCGAGAGCGAGAACACCGACTGCAGCCGGGTCTGCAGGCCCACCGCGGCGAAGAAGAACGGCAGCAGCAGCCACAGCGCCAGGCCCTCGGTCCGGTGCGCGAAGTCCCGCACCGTCCGGGAGGAGCGCGGCATGACCACGCCCGCCAGGAAGGCGCCGAAGATCGCGTGTACCCCGAGCACGTTGGTGGTCACCGCGCAGATCAGTACGAAGAAGGTGATCAGGGTGCCGACCGGCAGCGCCCCGCTGTGCCGGCTCTCCAGCACCCGCAGCACGTGCGCCAGCGCCGGGCGCACCGCGAACCACAGCACCAGGGTGAAGGCCACCACCTCGGCCACGGCGACCAGCACACCGAGCGGCGAGTCGCTGCGCACCTCGGCGACCACCACGCCCAGCGCACACCAGGCGGTGACGTCGCCGACACCGGCCATGGCCAGGCCCATCGCGCCCAGCCGGGTGCCTATCAGGCCCCGGTCGGCGAGGATCCGGGCCAGCACCGGGAACGCGGTGACCGACACCGACAGCGCCACGAACAGGAGGAAGGGCCCGGTGTGGACTCCGTCGGGCTGGTACTCGTCGCGCAGTCGCAGCGCGGCGAGCATGCCCAGCAGGAAGGGCACGGCGAGCGCCGCGTGCCCCGCGGAGAGCACCTTGCCGCCGAGTCTGCGCAGCATGGTCAACGGCATCTCCAGGCCGATCAGGAACATGAAGAAGACCACGCCGACCTGCGCCAGGTTGTTCATGATCGGCGTCACCGCGGCGGGGAACACCTCCTTGGAGAGACCGGGTGCCAGCGCCCCGAACACCGAGGGTCCGAGCAGCAGGCCGGCCAGGATCTCGCCGACGACCGGCGACTGGCCGACCGCGCGGGCCGCCAGACCCAGCAGCCCCGCCGCCGCGACCACCACGGCTCCGGCCACCAGCACCTGACCGACCAGGTCGGCCGGCTCTGCCGCCTTCGTCGCGCCGGTGATCTCCTTCGCCGGATGATCGACGCCATACCTGAGCAGCAACAGCGCCAGCGCCACCGGCACCAGGACCAGCAGGCCGTAGCTGATCAGGGCGCGGGCAGCGCCGTGGAAGCGGGGTGGATCGCCCCCTGGTTCGTTCACGAGGGACGAGGTTGGATCATGCGTCATGGCCAGGTTCTCCTCACAGGACGATGACTGCGTCAGGACGATGGCAGCGTCGCCGCTCCTGGAGCCGGGGCGGTGCGGCCGGTCCGCGGGCAGCCGGGCCGGTGTAGTCGGTTCGCGGCAGCCGGTCTGCGGTCAGCCGGGACGATGCGGCCGGTCCGCGGGCAGCCACGGATCGGCCCGGGACGGAGCCGCCGCTCCGTCCCGGACCTGTCGGGTGGGTGACGCCGGGTCAGCCGGTGCGCAGCAGGGCGGTCACGGAGCCGCCGTGCACCCCGTTGAGCACCTCGGCCTGAAGCCGCTGCACGTCCGGGGCCGGTTCCAGGCCCAGTTCGGACTTGAGCACCCTGCGCAGATCCTGGTACGCGCCCAACGCCTCGGCGCGGCAGCCCACGGCGCGCAGTGAGTCGATCAGCTGGGCGTGCAGCCGCTCGTTGAGCCGGTGCTCCGCGACCAGCGACCGCAGTTCGGGGATCAGTTCCTGGTGCCGGCCGAGCCTGGCGTCCGCCTGGATGCGCAACTCCAGCACGCGCAGCCGCAGTTCGCACAGGTGCGCCTTGTGGATCGTCAGCTCCGGCCCCAGGTTGATGTCGGCCAGCGCATGGCCGCGCCACAGGCCGAGTGCCTGCCGCAGCCGCTCGGCGGCCTCCGCGACATGGCCCTGGCGCCACAGGCAGCGGCCCTGATCGGCCACTGTCAGGAAGCGCTCGGCGTCGGTCTCCCCGGTGCGCAGGACGTAGCCCGGCGCCTTGGTGACGATGTCGCAGCGCCGATCACCCTGGGGTATGGAGTCCAGGATCCGGCGCAGCTGGTAGACGTAGGTCTGCAGCGTGGTGGCCGCACTGCGCGGCGGCCGGTCGTCCCACAGCTCGGCGAACAGGGTGTCCGTGCCGACCACCCGGTTCGCGTTGAGCGCCAGCAGCGCCAGCACCGCCTTGACCCGCGGTGCGGTCGGCGCCAGGTCGCGCCCGCCCGCGATGACCTCCAATTGCCCTAGCACATTGATCGTGACCACGATCTTTTCCCCCGTTCACAGTTGTCTCGCTCCCCGTCGTTGCGGAATCGATTCGCTTTCAACCAATTACCTGTCGATGCCGCAGAGGCAACAATGCCTTTTTAACGGGCCCCGCGCCAGAACCTCTCAAGCCCACCTCGAGCCGCACTTGAGAGCTGAGGAATATCGGAAGTGCAGGGCGGACACCCTTTAGATAGTGCGACCACGGAACTCCACCAGAACTTAGTAAAATCGGGCGCCCAGATTGTGAATTCGCGGTTGCCGGAAGGAGTACTTGCCCAGAAGTCATGACACGGGTTGATATCAGATGACATGTCTATATTCCGACGCCCCGACTACCGCTCCTGTGCAGGTGGGAGCACCTGCCGAGGTCGGGAAGCACCAGCCCCGCAGCCGCCCGCCCCCGAAGGCACCGGGTGTCGAACTGTCGAGTGTGTGAAATGGCACACTGGATCCGCACACTCAAATAAGCGGAAAGAAGAATTCCACCTCGCGGCATGATTGCCCGCTCCGTCAAAGATTTCCGGATCACCCCGACTTCCTGATTACAAGGTCGGTTCAGATGGAAAGCGCTTGAGTGCCGCCGCGTCGAGTGGACAGACGAGTCGCGCTGTATGCCGGCCTGTAGAAATCTCAACCAACAACGGCGAAAGGTACCGCCGGTAGCCCCCTGAGTTGCCTGAGACCGGCCGGCGCGACGGCGTCCGGACGCTCTGCTCATCGACTCGGGTCGGACGAATCCTGTAGGCCGCGGCAAGCACGGCTGGAAGATCCACCTCACCACTGAGCGGACTGCCATCTCGGGGGGCAACGTCCACGACAGTCAGGCCTTCAGCCCGCCCGTCCAGGCCGAGCTCCGTGGCGACAAGGGCTACGACTACCACCACCTGCGGGCTGGTTACGCTTGCGTGGTATCACGCCGCGGATCGCCCACAAGGGCAAAGACTCCAGCCAACGACTGGACCGGCACTGCTGGAAGACGCAACGCACCACGGCCTGGCTCGCCCGCCGGGTGCCTGCGCCTGCACCGCGCCAAGAACGCGCCGGCCACTTCCTGGCCTCACCAGCATCTCTGTGCCCTCAGCTGCCACCGGCGGCACACCAACCAAGACGACTTGCAAGTGTCTGGGCGGAAGCGTCGTCGGAGACGACGTGCACCGAAGCCGTCCTGGTCGCTGAGACCACGGCCTGAGCCGGCGCGGGACCGTCGCAGGAGTGACGCCGTAGAGGCCGTTGACGCCTGGGGTGGTCGCGAGGATGGCCTCCGCGTCCGAAGTAGCCGTACCGGCCTGGCGGTTGTCGTCGGCCTTCTGGTCGACCATGATCTTGGTGCCCTTGAGCGCCGCCTCGAAACAGTTGAGCCAAGTTGATCCAGGCGGCCACCGAGAAGGATTGTCGAGGTGCCGACGACCGGTCCTGACGCGGCGGCATTGCCGCCTGCCGTGAGGCTCAGGCCGTGGGCACCGGATGTTGGGGGCCACCCCTTCCGGGCTGCTGCGGCGGGTACTACTGCTGACTCATGCCCCCCCCTGGGACGTATCGCGCCGTGCAAGGGGGATGACTCGCAGAGCTCACGCACAGACTCCCGATGAAGATGGATTCACCTGAACGGGGTGAACTCATCGCAAACCGAATGTTCCTGGCGTCGGACACTCATCCAGAGACGTCGAAGTCACGGCGCCCGATGGATGCCCGACATCCACGCAGCCGACCTCCGTTGCCAGCGTCAACGCGGAACGGCGGCGCCGGGCAGCGCTGGTGAATCATCGTCAAACGCTGTCCCCCCAGGGGCTTTTGAGCAGTCCAAGTGACACAGATCACTCAAGCCACCGCCACCTCACCGCCCGCCTTCTGTGATCTTGTCACCCTTTCCGATCTTTACTCAATGCATACATTCCCTTTGGAATTGCATGGGTGACGCCAACGGCGTGAGAGAAATCGGGGAATCATGAAGGTTCACAGACCTGCGCCACGACTGCGCGGGAGACTCTGGCCCCGGGGGGCCGCTCGCTGGACAGCGGGCAGTATCGCCTTGACCATGGCTATTACCCTGCTCGACGCGACCAGTTCGGGGGCGGTCTCGCAGACCCGGACGGTGGACGCGCCGAAGAAGGCAACGGCGACCCAGGCAGCTGACATCCCTTCCGCCCGAGTCGCGGCAAGGTTGTCCGGCAAGCGCGTTGAGGCACTCTCGGAACGAACCGAGATGTCGACGACGTGGGTGAACAAGGACGGCAGTCTCACAAGTGAATTTGCGGCAGGCCCGGTTCGCTTCGAGCGGGACGGCAAGTGGGTCGATGTCGACGTTGAACTGCGCGAAACCGCGTCAGGAGTTGAGCCGGTAGCGCATCCCGAAGGGCTGCGGCTCGCGGGCAAGGCGGGTACGCCGGCGAAGTCGCTGAAGGCTGCTCGTGAGGCCAAGGCCACCGACCTGGTGACACTCGGCGAAGGCGACCAGCAGATCACCCTTCAGTGGAAGGGCGGACTGCCCAAGCCGAAACTGGACGGTACACGCGCCGAGTACGTCAACGCGGTACCCGGCGCAGATGTGGTCGTCGAGGCCACCCGCACCGGCTTCGAGCAGTTCGTGGAGATCAAGCAGCGCCCGGACGCCGGCGCCTACTCCTACACGCTGCCGCTGAAGGCAAAGGGCCTGAAAGCCAAGCAACTCGCCGACGGCAGCGTCCTGTTCACCGACGAAAAGAACAAGAAGCGAGCCGTGATGCCCGCGCCGGTGATGTGGGACGCAGCCGTCGACAAGAGGTCGGGCGAGCACACGAACCGGGCCAAGGTGGGCCTGAAGGTGGTGCGGAAGGGCTCCGCCTTCGATCTGGTGGTCACCCCGGACGCGAAGTTCCTCGCGGACTCCGACACTCAGTACCCGGTCACCGTCGACCCGTCCACCTCCTCGTTGTCCAACGTCTTCGACACCTACGTGCAGCAGGGCGAGACGGTCGACTGGTCCACTGACACCGAGCTGGACCTGGGCAACCCCGGCACGACCAACTCCGACGGGACTCCGCGCACCGCGCGCTCCTTCATCTCCTGGAACACCACACCGATCCAGGACGCGCTGGTTCTGGATGCCAAGCTGTCGCTGTGGAACTTCCACTCCGGCAACAACACCGACTGCGCGCTCTATCCGTGGGAGGTTTGGTCGACCGGTGCGGCCTCGACGTCGTCGCGCTGGACGGCACAGCCGTCGTGGACCGCGAAGAAGGCCACCTCAACCGAGACCCGCGGCAATACAGCCTGTACCGCACAGCCGGACGGCTGGATCAACTCCGACGTGACCGCGCTGGTGCAGGAGTGGGCTTCGGCCAAGGCCACCCGCGGCCACATGGGACTGCGGGCTTCCAGCGAGTCGGTCGTGGCGCAGTGGAAGCGGGTCAACTCCGCGAACGCCGCCTCGAACCCGCCCAAGCTCGTCGTCAATTACAACTACCGCCCGCGCACCGGCACCAAGCAGGAGGCCGGCCCGCCGTACTTCTCCTACGGCGGCGCCTACACGGTCAACACCACGACGCCCACGCTGCGCGACACCTTCGTCGATGCCGACGGTGACAAGGTCAACGGCACCTTCCAGATCTACGACAGCGCCACCAACGCGCAGGTGGGCGACGTCATCGTCTCACCGTACGTGCCCTCCGGGCAGGCCTCCGCGGTCACTGTGCCCTCCGGGATGCTGAGCAACGGCAAGACGTACAAGTTCCGTACCTCGCCGTATGACGGGGCGCACTACAACACCGGCTGGTCGGCGTGGAAGACCTTCACGGTCGACACCGCCGCGCCGTCCGCCCCCACCGGGGTCACATCGACGGACTATCCGTCGAGCACGTGGGTCAAGGGCGCGGGTCAGACAGGGACGTTCAGCGTCACACCGAACGGTACGGACCACAACTGGCTGGAGTGGTCGCTGGATGGCGTGACCTGGACGAAGGTCGCAACCGGCGGCTCCAGTGCAGCGAAGGCCATCAGCATCACCCCGCCCGAGGACGGCACTCACCTCCTCCAGGTGCGCCAGGTGGACAAGGCGGACAACAAGTCCGAGGCGGTCGATTACACCTTCCATGCCGGGCCCGGTGGCTTCGTCCAGCCAGATGACGGTGAGCGCACAGCCCGCCGTCTTCCGCTGGTCGCGGAGGCCGACGGCAGCAAGTACAACGCGGTGTCGTTCTCCTGGCGGCGCTCCGAGGCCGATCCCTGGGTGCGCATTCCCGCAGGTGACGTCACTGCTGGTGGAACGCCTCTGACATCCTGGCCGGTGCCCCTGGTCAGCGGTAAGAACGCCGCCTTGGTGTGGAATGCCACCGACACGGTGAATCCGGACGGAACAGTCGAGATCAAGGCCGACTTCACCGGCCCGAACTCGGCCTCGGGCAGCACACGGTCCATCGATGTGATCGTGGACCGCAACGCGACGGGCGCCGCGGCCGAAGAGGTCGGGCCGGGAGAGTTGAACCTCCTCACGGGCGACTACTCGCTGTCCGCGGAGGACGCTTCCGGCTTCGGACTGTCGGTGTCCCGGACGGCTTCGTCGCGCACCCCTGACCAGGCGGCCCAACAGGACGGCCAGGCGGCGATCTTCGGCAAGGAGTGGGTCTCCGGCACCGTGGCGGAGGCGACAGAGTCGGACTATTCACACATCCGCCGGATCTCCGACACAGCCGTCGCCGTCGTCGACGTCGAGGGTACGGAAACACACTTCACCGCGAACGCCGCCAAGACCGCATGGGTTCCCGAGACCGGCTCCGAGTACCTGACGCTCACAGGCAGCGTGTCCGGTTCGTTCACCCTCTCGGACACCGATGGCACGGTCACCGCATTCACCAAACCAGACACGGCCTCCGCGACCTGGCAGGTGTCCTCCACTCTGATGGAAGGCCTGCCCAACTCCACCACCACGGTGGTCTCCGAGACCGTGACGGTGGACGGCCAGGCGCTGGCCCGCCCGAAGCGGATCATCGCCCCGACCTCCGCAGCGAGCGCCGCGACATGCACCGCGACGCCGTCGACCAAGGGCTGCCGCTCGGTGGAGTTCGTCTACGCCACCGCCACCACCGCCACGTCCTCCGCGTTCGGCGACTTCCTCCGCCAGGTCAAGGAGGTCCGCCTGTGGTCCACCGAGCCCGCTGCCGCCTCGGCCAGTGCCAAGACTGTGCAGACCTTCGCCTACGACACCGCCGGCCGACTGCGTCAGGCGTGGAACCCGCAGATCAGCCCGGCGCTGAAGACCGAGTACGCCTACGACACGGCCGGGCGGGTCACCGGCCTGACCCCGGCCGGGGAACTGCCGTGGACGTTCACCTACGGCAAGGTGGGCACCTCCGCCACCGCAGCTGAGGGCATGCTGCTCAAGGTGTCCCGCTCCGGCCTTCAGCAGGGGAGCAAGGATGTCGTATCCGGTACCGCGTCAACGTCTGTCGTGTACGACGTCCCGCTGACCGGCACGGCCGCTCCACACACGATGAGCGCGGCGGAGGTCAAGAAGTGGGGGCAGTTGGATGCCCCGACCGATGCGACAGCGCTGTTCCCCGCAGACGTGGCACCCGCCTCGCACGACGGCAGTGCCCTGACCTCCACCGGCTATACGCGCGCCACGATCAGCTACCTGGGGGTCTCCGGCCACGAGGTCAACACAGCGGCTCCAGGTGGATACATCAGCACGACGGAGTACGACCGCTTCGGCAACACTGTTCGCGAACTCTCGGCCGGCAACCGCGCCGTCGCCCTCGGAATCAGTGCCGCAGACCGAGCCGTACAGGCCGACCTGGGCATCGGATCGCTGTCCGCTGCCGAACGGGCGAACCTTCTGGCCGCCACCTCGCTCTACGACGAGACCGGCATACGCGAACTGGAGAAGCTGGGCCCGCTTCGTCGTATCGACCTGACCGCCGACCTGAAGTCGGGGAGCACCACCTTGGTCCCCGCGGGTTCCCCGGTGACGGCCCGCAGCTGGGTCATCAACGAGTACGACACGGGCCGACCGACGGACGGCACGGCGACGGTCAGGGACCAGCTCACCAAGAGCACCGTAGGCGCGCAGGTCCGGGAGCACCCCACGGTGCACGGCGAGACCAAGACATCCGTGGTCTCCTATGACTGGGCAAGGGGTCTCGCCACCCAGAACGTGCAGGATCCCGGCGGCCTGGCGATCACCACCAAGACGGAGTACGACGCCCAGGGCCGCGTCATCAAGCAGCTCCGGCCCGGTGCCACCGGCACGGACGCCGCGACCCGAGTGACGACTTACTGGAGCGCCACCGGTTCGGGTGCCTGTCAGGGCCGTCCGGAGTGGGCCGACCTGGTCTGCTCCACCGGAGTCGCCGGTGCCATCACCGGCGGCGGCACCAACCCGTCCCAGGTACCGACCACCACCACCGAATACAACTGGTGGGGCCGATCGGCGACAGTACGCGACACTGCGAACGGCAGCACCCGAACCACCACGATCCAGTACGACACGGCCGGTCGTCCCATCAAGACGACCATCAGCGGAGGCATCGGGCAAGCCGTTCCCGAATCCACCACGGAGTACGATCCGGCGACAGGTCATCCCGTGAAACTGACCTCAGCGACCGGCGGCACCATCAGCAAGGCTTACGACAAACTCGGCCGTCAGATCTCTTACACCGACGCCGATGGTGGTGTCACGACCACCGAGTACGACCTGCTCGACCGCCCGGCCAGGACAACGGACAACTCGCCCTCGACCGTCACGTACACCTACGACCACTCGATCGAGCCGCGTGGCCTCGCCACAAAGACAACCGACTCCGTCGCTGGTGTCTTCCAGGCCACCTACGACGCCGATGCGTCCCTCGCCTCGCAGAAGCTGCCCGGCGGCTACACCCTGCAGCAGACGGAGGACACCACTGGGGCTGTCGTCAGGCGTACATACACCCGCGACAGTGACGGCCTCAGCGTCATGGCCGACACCGTGACGCGCTCTGTTCTCGGGCAGGCCATCACCCACGCGGGCTGGTCCAACCAGTCCTACACCTACGACAAGCTCGGTCGCCTCACCACCGTGGACGACACCACCAGCACCGTCTGCACCAGGCGGACGTACGCCTTCGACAACCGCAACAACCGCACTTCGCTGGCCACCGCGGCCGGCGCCCCCGGCCTGGACTGCCCCACCACGGGCGGCACAGCCGACAACCACACCTACGACAGTGCCGACCGCATCGTCGACACCGGCTACACCTACGACGCCTTCGGGCGAGCCATCACGACTCCCGGCAGCGGCACGATCGCGTACTACGCCAATGACCTCGCCTACCAGCAAACCGAGAATGGAAAGCGCCAGACCTGGCAGCTCGACGCCAGCCTGCGGTTCCGCTCCTGGAAGACCGAGACCGGCAGCGGCTCCACCTGGACCCAGACCGCGTCCAAGGTCAACCACTACGACAGCGACGACGGCAGTCCTCGCTGGATCACGGAGGACACCACCACGGGCGCGCTGACACGCAACGTGAGGGGCCTCGACGGCAGCCTGGCGGCCACTACGGGCAAGACCGGCGGCACCGTCCTGCAGTTCACCAACATCCACGGGGACGTCAGCCTCCTGCTCCCTCTGGACACCAGCGTCGCGCCGACCGCCCTGGACGCCGACGAGTACGGCAACTCCAAAGTCGGCCAGACCCAAGCCCGCTACAACTGGCTCGGAAGCCAAGGCGTTTCCAACGACGCCTTGGGTGGTCTGCTGGTCACGGGAGTTCGGGTGTACAACCCGGCAACCGGGCTCTTCCTCTCACCTGATCCCGTGGTGGGGGGAAACGCCAACGCCTACGGTTACCCCACCGATCCGGTCAACTTCATGGATGCGGACGGCCGGTTCGCCATTCCTCTGGGGGTCCCCTACCTCCTCGGTGTCGGAACCGCGATCCTGGTCGCCTATGTCATCCTTCTGGCTACGAGCTGGATCTGCGGGCAAATCGGGTGCTCAATCAGCCTGCCCGGTCCGAACGTCGCCATTCCGAACAAGAACTCCAACTCGGCCAAGAAGTACAAGAAAACCGCGTACATCGGCTACATGATCCACTACAAGGGCAAGATCTGGAAATACGGGATATCCCGCGTCGGCACGAGCAGGCCGGCCAGTCAGATCAGTACCTGCAACAGGTACTACGGAACCATCGGTGGTTGCAGGTACACCGTGATGAGGCGCATGACGGGCTGGCTCAACGCCCGCAGCTGGGAAACAGCCATGATCCTCAAGTACGTGGCCAGGCATCGCCACTGCCCGCCAGGGCAGGCCAAGAAAATCTGCGTGTAAGGACCCGCACACGTCGGGATGAATGAACGACAGGCGGGTGGGGTGCCGTGGAGGCACCCCACCCGCTGCACCCATCAAGGGAAAAGAGCCTGATCCATGACAGAAGAAGACTTCTGGTCCCTCATCGATCTTCTCGGAGGTGCGGCAAACCAGCGAACCACTCCCGCCTTGAAGGAGGCCCTGGCTCGCCAGGGGGAGGCTCGCGTCGAAGAATTCGCCGACAGGCTGACGGAGAAGATGGGCCGGCTTGCGGATGTACCTCTGTCGGGAATCCCTGCCCAAGACGTGAGTGATCCGTCAGGCGCACAGCCGGTGCCACTGGCCGGTGACGCTCTCATCAATCTTCATTTCGCGGTGGTAGCCGCAGGCATCGAACAGTTCCAACAAATCCTGAGAAATCCGGGTCACGTGGCTGAGCGCGCCTGGGACTTCAGTGAATCGGACAGCCTTGCGGAGGCTGTGTCCAAAGCCTACGAAGTCGCCACCGGAAAACCCTGGCTGGGCCCACTGCCAGGGTTCCTTGTGGACGAACCAGAGGATCCGACGGCCATCGCGAAGAGTGAAACACCCTGGCTCAACCTCGCGCTGCACGGTGAGAACGAGATTCCCTCAGCGTATTTCGATGCGGCCGGCACTGTAGTTGAGATGATCCACGACGATCCACAGTGGCGGGCCTGGTGGTCGAGCGCCGAGCAGCTCAGCTTGGAAATCGATATCGATTACACCTCACAGGCGGAAAACAGTCGCGTCGCTACACGAAAAGGACGGGCTTGGGCCTCGTTCCGCAGGAGCGGTTCTCGCTTCCGTGGGCTGAACAAGAGCCGTCTCGCCTACCTCGCAACCACGGATCTGGACGCAGTTCTCGCACTCGTATCCACGTCTCTGCGCATGCCCACGCCACCCCAAGTACCTCGTCCGGCACACGCAACCGCACCGACCAGGCAGGACGACACGGCTCGCGCCAGGCTGGAAGAACTGCGGCAGCGGCACCGCGAAGGCCCCTGAACCACACCACTTTGGGTGCCCGCTTTCAGCGCTGTTCCATAGACTTCTCTCCACCAGGTCGAGCCGTAGGTATGTCCGGGTTGCCGTAGTACGCGTCAGGTCCGTGTTTGCGGGTGTAGTGGCGGTCGAGCAGGTGGCTGGGAGGTGGGGCGGCCGGGGACAGGGACAGGGTGTGCAGGGCGATGTCGGCGACGGCTTCGCAGATGATCGCGTGTTCCAGGGACTTGCGGGCGGTGGTGCCCCAGGTGAAGGGGCCGTGGTTCGCCACGAGGGCCGCCGGGACCTCGACCGCCTTCTGGTCCTCCTCCCCCAACAGGTCCACGATGACGACGCCGGTGTTGTACTCGTAGTCCTTCGTGCACTCCTCGGCGGTGAGGTCACGAGTGACGGGGATGGGTCCGTTGAAGGTGTCGGCGTGGGTGGTGCCGAGGACGGGGATGTCGCGGCGGGCCTGGGCGAACGCGACAGCATGCGTGGAGTGGGTGTGGGTGACGCCGCCGATGGAGGGGAAGGCGCGGTAGAGGCAGCGGTGGGTCTCGGTGTCCGTGGAGGGGCGCAGGTCGCCGTCCACCACGGCGCCGTCGGACAGACGGACCGTCACCAGGTCGTCGAGAGCGAGATCCTCGTAGGGCACGCCCGACGGCTTGATGACGAAGACCCCCGCCTCGCGGTCGACCCCGCTGACGTTGCCCCACGTCAGGGTTGCCAGGCCTACCTGGGGGATGGCGAGGTTCGCCCTCAGGACCTCCTCTCGCAGGCCGTCACGGACTCGTACGGTCATCGCTCGTCTCCTTCGACGCGGCCGTCGGTCATGATCACAGAGCCTGTGCGAGACGGTGGTACGCGGCGTTCCAGCGGAGCTCCTTGGCGAACTGGTCGGTGCTGGTGTGCTCGTCGATGGTGAGCAGTTCGACGCCGGTCATGGCGGCGTAGTCGGTGAGCGTCTCGACGTCGACGGCCGAGCTGAGCACGGTGTGGTGTGGGGCGCCGGCCAGCAGCCAGCTCTCCGCGGACTCCGCGAGTGAGGGGCGCGGCTTCCACACCGCCCGGGCGACGGGCAGGTGGGGCAGGGGCTCGCTGGGGCCGACGACGTCGACGGCGTTGGCGGTCAGCCGGAAGCGGTCACCGAGGTCACAGAGGCCGACGACCACGGCGGGGCCCTCGGCCGCGTCGAAGACCAGGCGGACCGGGTCCTCGCGGCCACCGATCGACAGCGGGTGGATCTCGCAGCGGGGGCGGGCGGCGGCCACCGAGGGGCAGACCTCCAGCATGTGCGCGCCGAGGATGCGCGGGACGCCCGGGCCGAGGTGGTAGGTGTAGTCCTCCATGAAGGTGGTGCCGCCGGACTGACCCTGGCCCATGACCTTCATCGTGCGCAGCAGCGCGGAGGTCTTCCAGTCGCCTTCGCCGCCGAAGCCGTAGCCGTCGGCCATCAGGCGCTGGACGGCCAGGCCGGGCAGCTGGCGCAGCCCGCCGAGGTCCTCGAAGTTGGTGGTGAAGGCGGTGAAGCCGCCCTCGGTGAGAAAGGTGCGCAGGCCCAGTTCCTGGCGGGCGGCGTACAGGAGCGAGTCGTGGCGGATACCGCCGGGGTGCAGGGAGGGCACGACGTCGTAGGACTCGACGTATTCGGCGGCGAGTTCGGCGGCCGCCTTGTCCTCGACGGCGTCGACGACGGCGACCAGGTCGTTGACGGCGTAGGTGTTCACGGAGAACCCGAACCGCATCTGCGCTTCGACCTTGTCGCCTTCGGTGACGGCGACGTCGCGCATGTTGTCGCCGAAGCGTGCCAGGCGCAGGGTGCGCGCCGCCTGGCGGCCCGCGGCGGCTCTCGTCCAGGCGGCGAGCCGCCGGATCACGCGGGGGTCGGTCGCGTGTCCGGCGACGATCTTGCGGTCGATGCCGAGCCGGGACTCGATGTGGGCGAACTCGCGGTCGCCGTGGGCGGCCTGGTTGAGGTTCATGAAGTCCATGTCGATGCTCGACCAGGGCAGCGACAGGTTGTACTGGGTGTGCAGGTGCAGCACGGGGCGGTCCAGCGCGCTCAGGCCCGCGATCCACATCTTCGCCGGGGAGAAGGTGTGCATCCACACGATCACCCCCACGCAGCTGTCGGAGGCGGAGGCCTCCTGGCACAGCCGCCGGATCGAGTCGGCGTCGGTGAGCACCGGTTTCCACACGATCCGCAGGGGGATCGGCTCGGCCGCGTCGAGTCGTTCGGCGATCATCCGTGCCTGGTGGGCGACCTGGTTCAGGGTCTCCTCGCCGTACAGGCCCTGGCTGCCGGTGAGAAACCAGATCTCCTGGCCGGCGGACGGTATTTCGGGAGCGGTCATGACGGAGGTTCCTTTCGAAGGGGACTACTGGGGAAGGGAGTTGGGGCGGAAGTTGGGGCGGGAGTTGGGGCCGCCATTCAGGCGGAGGCCTCGGCGCGCAGACGCCTTAGCCGGTGCATGACCTCGTTGGCTCCGCGGCCGAAGTAGTCGTGCAGGAGCCGGTATTCGGCGTAGAGGCGGTCGTAGGCTGCGGCGCGTTCCGGGTCCGGCTGGTAAACGCCGCGGTCGGCCTTGCCCATGGACCGGGCGGCCGCCTGGATGTCGGGGTACGCCCCCGCCGCCACCGCGGCGTGCATCGCCGCGCCGAGGGCGGGGCCCTGGGCGGAGCCGATGACGCCGAGGGGGCGGCGGGTGACGTCGGCGTAGATCTGCATGAGCAGCGCGTTCTTCGTCAGGCCGCCCGCGATGATCAGCTCGCCGACCGGCACCCCGGACGTCTCGAACGCCTCGATGATGGTCCGGGTACCGAAGGCGGTGGCCTCCAGGAGCGCGCGGTAGACGTCCTCGGGCCGGGTCGACAGTGTCAGGCCGACCATCACACCGCTGAGGTCGTGGTCGACCAGGACGGAACGGTTGCCGCTGTGCCAGTCCAACGCGATCAGCCCGTGCTCGCCCACCCGTTGCCCGGCCGCGAGAGCCGTCAGGTGTTCGTGCGCGTCACGGCCGAGGACGGCGGCCTGTTCGGCGTACGCGGCGGGGAATCCGGTGCGGACGAACCAGCCGAAGATGTCGCCTACGCCGCTCTGCCCGGCCTCGTAACCCCACAGCCCCGGCAGGATGCCGCCGTCGACCACGCCGCACATGCCGGGCACCGTCTCGTGGCGGTCGGAGCTCATCACATGGCAGGTCGAGGTGCCCATGATGGCCACCATCTGCCCCGGCTCCACCGCGCCCGCCGCGGGTGCCGTCACATGGGCGTCGACGTTGCCCACGCAGACCGCGATGCCCTCGGGCAGTCCGGTCCAGGCCGCCGCCTCGGACGTCAACCCACCCGCGAAACCACCGAGTTGGCCGATCGGCTGCTCCAGCTTCTCCGTCACGAAGTCGGCGAAGCCGGGGTTGAGCGCCTCCAGGTAGGCACGGGAGGGGTAGGCGCCGTCCTGGAGCTGGCCCTTGTAACCGGCGGTGCAGGCGTTGCGGACGTACGTGCCGCACAGCCGCCAGACGATCCAGTCCGCCGCTTCCACCCACCGCTCCGTGCGGTCGTAGATCTCGGGGTCCTCCTCCAGCACCTGGAGGGCCTTGGCGAACTCCCACTCGGAGGAGATCTTCCCGCCGTACCGCGGCAGCCACGTCTCCTTCCGTTCGGCGGCCAGTGCGGTGATCCGGTCGGCCTGGGCCTGGGCGGCGTGGTGGCGCCAGAGCTTGACGTAGGAGTGGGGGCGGGAGGCGTATTCGGGCAGCTCGCACAGGGGTGTGCCGTCGGCGAGCACCGGCAGCACCGTGCAGGCGGTGAAGTCCGTGCCGATGCCGATCACTTGCTCAGGGCGCACACCGGCTGCCGCGAGCGCTGCCGGCACCGCGTGGCGGAGCACGTCGACGTAGTCCGACGGGATCTGGAGGGCCCAGTCCGGGGGCAGTCCCGTACCGTCCGGCAGTTCCCGGTCCAGGACCGCGTGCCGGTACGCGTGCTCGGCCGTCCCCAACTCCGCGCCGTCCCGCACGCGGACCACCACAGCCCTTCCGGACAGCGTCCCGAAGTCGACTCCTACGACGCAGGGTTCGGGGTTCGTGACTGTCTCTTGTCCGGCGTTCACCGGCGGCCTCCTCCACACTGAGGTGTTCGACATATCGATCTACGTTCGAAGAGATGGGGACGCGGGCGACTTCCAAACCCACACCCGACGTACTAACTCCGACTCCTGCCGAAGTAACGAGCGCGCGCCCGGTCCAGCAGGATGGCGACGCCGAGGACCGCTCCCTGGACGACCTGCTGGTCGTAGGGGCTGACCTTGAGGGCGAGCAGGCCGTTGGTGATGAACTCCAGCAGGATGGCGCCCGCCGCGATCCCCGCGATACGGCCCTCACCGCCCGAGAGTGACATCCCGCCGACCACCGCGGCGGCGATCGCGGTCAGTTCCCAGCCGGCGCCGACGGAGGGGTCGGCCACGTTCATACGGCCGATCACCAGGATGCCGACCAGGCCGGCGAGGGCCGCGCTGGCGACGTAGGTGGAGGTGATCCGGCGGGCGGTCGGGATGCCGGCCAGCCGGGCGGCCTCCTTGTTGCCGCCGACCGCGTAGATCTGGCGGCCCACGTAGGTGCGCTCCAGCACGAACCAGGCGACGGCCGCCGCACCGACGAAGAACAGGGCGGGGACCGGTACTTCGCCGAGGTAGAACTGGCTCAGGTTGCTGAACATCGGGTCGAGGTTGTTGATGGGCGAGCCGCTGGTGATAGCGAGCGCCGTGCCCTGCGCCACGGTGTAGGTGACCAGGGTGATCACGAAGGGCGGCACGTTGAGGCGGGTGACCATGACGCCGTGCCAGAGACCGACGCAGGCGGTGATCACCAGTGTGAGCAGGATCGCGAGGGGGGCGGGCAGGCCCTCGTTGACGTTCAGCCAGCCGGCCAGGATGCCGGCCAGACCGGCCAGCGCGCCCACCGACAGGTCGATGCCACCGGTCAGGATGACCAGCGCCTCACCGATCGCGAGGATCCCGACCTGCGAGAGGTCGCGGCCCATCACCTGGAGGTTGCCCACCGCCGTGTACGTCTCCGCGTTGGCGGCGATCGCCGCGAACACCACCACGCAGGCGATGATCACGCCGGCCTCCGGGGAGGCGGCGAGTCTGCGGGCGAGGGTCGATACGGCCGAACGGGAGCGCGGTGCGACCTCGTTCGGGGCGAGCGTGGTCTGCGCGCTCATGCTGTGGCTCCGTTCGTCACGTGGTGCTCGTCGAGGGAACTCGTCGGTCGGTGCTGGTCGAGTGAGGAGGTGCCGGCCGCGGCCGTCATGATCCGTTCCTTGGTGGCGTCGGCCCGGTCGATGACCGTGACCACCCGCCCGTGGTTCATCACCGCGATGCGGTGGCAGATCCACAGCAGCTCCTCCAGTTCGGAGGAGGCGACCACGATCCCCATGCCCTGCTCCGCCGCGTGGTCGATCAGCTTGTAGATCTCCGCCTTCGCGCCCACGTCCACGCCACGGGTCGGCTCGTCGAGCAGCAGCAGACGCGGTTCGGCGGCGAACGCCCGGCCGAAGATGGCGCGTTGCTGGTTGCCGCCGGACAGCGAGCCGATCGGCTGCTCCACCGACTGCATCCGCACGTTGACGTTCTCGGTGATCTTCCGTGCCTCGGCACGTTCCCGGCCCGGTGCGAGCAGACCCCGGGTGCTGATCCGCTTGAGCACCGAGACGACGACGTTCGCCCGGATCGACGCGAACAGGACGAGCGACTGCTCCTTGCGGTCCTCGGGGATCAGCGCGATCCCCGCCGCCACGCCGTCGCCCGCGCCCCGCGGCCGGTAGGGCGTGCCGCCCAGCAGCATCCGGCCACCCGTCGAGGGCTGTGCCCCGGCGATCGTGTGGACCAGGCGGCTGCGGCCCGAACCCATCAGCCCGGCCACGCCCAGGATCTCGCCCTCCCGTACGTCCAGGTCGACCGGTCCGAGACCGTCCGCGGTCAGGCCCTCGGTCTGAAGCAGGACCGGGCTCGTCGCGGGCGGTGCCTTCGGTTCGCCCTGCGCGACCTCGCCGCCGACCATCTCCCGGATCAGCCGTTCCTCGTCGGCCTCGGCCGGTTCGAGGTCGGCTACCAGCCTGCCGTTGCGCAGCACCAGGACGCGGTCGCTGATCTCCCGCACCTCGTCGAGGCGGTGTCCGATGAACAGCACGGTCCCGCCGCGGTCGGCGAGTTGGCGGGCCAGGCCCAGCACCATCTGGGCCTCGACCGGCCCCAGTGAGGAGGTCGGCTCGTCCAGGATCAGCAGCTTGGGTTCGCGGCCCCAGGCCTTGGCGATCTCGATCATCTGGCGGGTCGGCACCGGAAGGGTGCGGACCTCCCGGTTCACCTCGATCGTCTCGGCGGACAGACCGATCTCCGCGAGCATCGCCTTCGCCTCGGCCCGCTGTGCCGTACGGTCCACCAGCAGCCGTCGCTTCGACTGGCGCGGGCGGCGGCCGAGGAGCAGGTTCTCGGCCACCGAGAGCTGTCCGACCAGGGGGAACTCCTGGGAGACCATGGCGATGCCGAGCTGCCCCGCGGCCTCGGTGGACCCGGCGGCGAGTGGTTCCCCGTCGATCAGGATCTCGCCGCCGTCCCGGTGCACCGATCCGGCCAGCGTGCCCATGAGCGTGGACTTCCCGGCGCCGTTCTCGCCGACCACGCCGATCACCTGGCCGGCGTAGAGGTCGAGTTCGGGCAGGTCGAGGACGCGCACCGGCCCGTAGGACTTGTGCACCCCCCGCAGCCGCGCGGTGACCGCGCGGTCCGGGGCGTTGTCCGGGACGTCGTTCGGGGCGTTGTCCGGGACGTCGTCCGGGGCGTTCTTGGTGGCCGTCATGCTCAGCCGATCCCGAGCTGCGACTCGAGGGACTGGTACGCGCTCAGGTCGGACTTGGTGACCAGGCCCACGCCGGAGCTCAGCGTCGAACCGTCCTTCTCCAGGTACGGCTTGACGAGCGCCATCGTCTTGTCCTTGCCCAGCACCTTCTCCGCGGCCAGGATGTACGCCCCGGTGTAGCCCTGCTGGTACGGCATCTGCACGACGGTCCCGGAGATCACGCCGGACTTGATGAACTTCAGCGTCTGGGCGTCGGAGTCGTCGGAGACGATGTGCACGGAGGCCGTCTTGCCCGCCGAGGTGACCGCCTGCGCCAGCGCGGGACCGTCGTAGGAGTAGACGCCGTACAGGCCGTTGACGTCCGGGTTGTTGGCGAGGATGGTCTCCGCGTCCGAAGTCGCCGTACTGGCCTGGAGGTTGTCGTTGACCTTCTGGGCGACCGTGATCTTGGTGCCCTTGAGCGCGGCCTCGAAGCCGGCGATCCGCTGGGTGGCGTTGGACGCGGTGAGGGAACCGACCAGGATGGCCACCTTGCCCTTGCCGCCGAGCACCTGCTTCATCGCGGTGCCCGCCTGGAAGCCGGCGGTGTAGTTCGGGGTGCCCAGGTAGAGCGAGGCGGCGTCGGTGCCCGGCAGCGGGGAGTCGATCGCCAGGACGCCGATGCCCTTCTGGACGTCGGTGTGGATGGTCCCCGCGGCCGAGGTCGGGTCGATCGCCGAGATCGAGTAGCCGGTGACGCCCTGCGAACGCAGGGTCTCCAGCTCCGAGTTCTGCTCGGTCAGCTTGCCGCCGGGCGGGGCGAAGTAGGTGCACTTGCTCTTCGCGATGCCGAGGTCGGAGCAGCCCTTGAGGAAGCCGACCTGACCGGCCTTCCAGTAGTCGGCGGCCACGTTCACGACCATCGCGATGTCGACCTTGGACAGGTCCTTGCCGGCCAGCGCGGACTTCAGCGCCGCGTCGAGCTTGGCGAGGTTCGCCTGGTTGAAGGTGACCGAGCCGGCCAGCGCGACCGGCGCGGCGGCCTTGGTACCGGCCGAGCTGGACGCGTCGGAGCCGCCCGCGCTCTTGGAGCAGCCTGCGGCGGCGAGCGAGAGGAGCACGGCGGTCGCGGTGGCGAGGGTGCGGGACCTTCTGGTGCGGAGCATGGGAATCAGCGCCCTTCTTGGCGTGTCTGGCGTGTCTGGTTCGCGTGTCTGTTTGGTGTCTCGGGATGAGTGGGAACGCTGGGAAGGCACACCTGTTCAGGGGCATGCCGGTGCCGGGGAGGCGGGGCAGGTGTGGGGGCCACTTGGAAGCGGTACGTGGCGTAGGGCGTCGGCGTCGCCGGGCGGGGGGCTCATCGGGGTGAGCGCGGCGAGGGCGCGGGATGCCTGACGGAGTCTCAGGACCGGGGAGGAGCCGACCGCTCGGGGCGGTGGGCGGGGGTGGAGCCGTCGTGTGTCGGGGACGTCACGGCCGAAAGCTCATGGTCGGCGCGGCGGCTGCCCGAAGGGCACACGGCTCACAACAAGGCCTGTTAATAAGGGATTTGGCGCCGGAGCGCTAGCAGCGACGTCGGGTCATGTGGGACTTTCCGTTCGAGGTCGCGGGCGGGTCGCCGAGGTCCGCACGACGAGGCTGGGCGGTATGACGATGTGGGGTCTCTCGCCGGATGCCGGGATCCCGGAATCCGGATCACCGACGAGCTCGATCAGCGCCCGCAGGGCGCGGCGGCCGAGTTCGTCGAAGTCCTGGCGGACGGTGGTCAGCGACGGGCCGAAGTACTCGGCCTCCGGCATGTCGTCGAAACCCACGACGCTGATGTCCTCCGGCACCCGGCGTCCTGCCTGCTGCAGGGCCCGCAGCAGGCCGAGGGCCAGGTGGTCGTTGGCGCAGAACACCGCGGTGACCTCGGGGTCGGCGGCGATCCGACGGCCGTGCTCGTATCCGGTACGAGCCGTCCAGTCGGCACCGGCCAGCGGTTCGGGCACGGGAGCCCCCCGCTTCTCCAGGGCGGCGCGCCAGCCGGCCTCGCGTTCCTGCGCGTCGAGCCAGGAACGCGGCCCGACCAGGTGGTGCACCGTGCGATGGCCGAGGTCGAGCAGGTAGGAGGTGGCCAGTTCGGCACCCGCCTCGTTGTCCACGGCGACCGAGACCAGCGCGGTGTGGGTGCCGCAGCCGACCGCGACCAGGGGCACGTCCGCAGGCACGTTGGCGAGTGCGCCCACCGCCGCGGTCTGCGGCGCGATGACGACGATCCCCGCCACGTTCTGGTCGCGCAGCCGGTCCACGGCGTCCAGCACCGAGTGCCGGTCGAGTGTGCCGACCGCGGCCACGGTGACGGAGTACTCGTGCTCCCTGGCCGCCTGCTCGATGCCGTAGAGCATGCAAGCGGGGCCGTAGAGCGTGGTGTTGAAGCTGATCACACCCAGGGTGCGGGTGCGGCGGGACGCCAGGGTGCGGGCGGCGGCGTTGGGCCGGTAGCCGAGTTCGCGGACGGCGGCGAGCACGCGTTCCCGGGTGCGGGGGCGGACGTTGGGGTGGTCGTTGAGGACCCGGGAGACGGTCTGGTGCGAGACCCCCGCGATCCGGGCCACGTCCGCCATCACCGGTGCGCGATCGCCGTCCATGTCCCGCCTCCTCACACACCGTCGTGTTGTCGTCGATCAGCTGCTTCTCCGGTGGGAGCGGCAGGCTGTGACGAATTGTTAGCGCACACATTCCTCGGCGGCAAGGCAGGTCGGGTCCCTCGATTCCGCGTTTTGCGGACTTCGACGCGCAGGCAAAGAGGCTTGTGACCTGGCAGTACTGTCCACGCGAACGCCCCTTCCGGCAACGCCGCGCACCCGGGTAAACAGACGGCACAGCTTTTGTTTCCGCACTCTTGACTGTTCGACCATGTTGACCCGGTATTCATCCGGCCGTAAAAAGACGGTGCCACAAAAGCGGCCGCCCAACTCGCCGACCGCGCGAGAACGGCACCCGCACAAGCCCCCCACTCCGGACCGATCCGCCGCCCTGACCAGCAGTGACACTCTCGACGACGCTGCACGATCTGCGGATCGCCCAGTCCGGCCCTCCCCCTCCCCTCGCCCTCCCGTACAGCTCGCATGTGCGCCGACTCGCATGTGTGCCGATCCGAGGGCCCGAAATGTTAGCGCCCACATTTCTGTCTCCCGGAGCACAAGGCGCCGGACGAGAGAAGAACCAACGACGGAAGAGGTTCACCGTGACAGGTCGAGTGAGTCGAGTGACAGGCCGAGTGAGCAGTCGGGTGAGAAGCCGACTGCGAGGCCCGCGCCAGAGAGGGCTCCTGCTGACACTGGGCGCGATCCTCACGCTCATCGGGGGCATCCTGGCCGGGGTCGTCGGCACCGCGGGCACAGCAGCGGCCGCCACCTCCCTGCCCTGCGACATCTACGCCTCCGCGGGGACACCGTGCGCCGCGGCACACAGCACCACGCGGGCGCTCTACGCCTCCTACAGCGGCTCCCTCTACCAGGTCAAACGCGCTTCGGACGGCGCGACCACCAACATCGGCGTCCTCAGCACCGGCGGCTACGCCAACGCGGCGGCCCAGGACTCCTTCTGCTCCGGGACGACCTGCACCATCACCGAGATCTACGACCAGAGCTCGAACCACAACGACCTGACCATCGAGGGGCCCGGCGGCAACGGCGGCCAGGATGTGGGCGCGATCGCCAACGCCCTTCCGGTCACGGTCGGCGGCCACGCGGCGTACGGCGTCTTCGTGTCCGCCGGCGTCGGCTACCGCGACAACAGCACCACGGGCATCGCCACCGGCAGCTCGCCCGAGGGCGCGTACATGGTGACCAGCGGCCACCACGTGAACAACCGGTGCTGCTTCGACTACGGCAACGCCGAGACTTCCGGCAACGACACCGGCAATGGCCACATGGACGCGATCAACTTCGGTACGGAGTGCTGGTTCTCGTGTTCCGGCGCCGGATCGGGCCCCTGGGTCGAGGCGGACCTGGAGAACGGGCTCTTCTTCGGAGGGAACGGCTCGAACTCGAACAACAAGGGCAACTCCAGCGAGTACGTCACCGCCTTGGAGAAGAACAACGGCACGACCACCTACGCGATCAAGGGCGGCAACGCCCAATCAGGCTCACTGACCACCTGGTACAACGGGGCCTTGCCCAACCTCGGCGGATACACCCCGATGCACTTGGAGGGCGCCATCGTCCTCGGCACCGGCGGTGACAACAGCAACGGCTCCGACGGCTCCTTCTTCGAGGGCGTCATGACCTCCGGCTACCCGACCGACGCCGCCGACAACGCCGTACAGGCCAACATCACCTCCGTCGGCTACACCACCCCCGCCGCGAACTTCCCGGTCACCGGCACCGCCTACCGCCTGACCAACGCCAACTCCGGCAAGGTCCTGGACGCGGTCAACTGCGGCACCGCCAACGGCACGTCGATCGACATCTGGGCCTCACTCGGCAACACCTGCCAGCAGTGGAAGTTCGCCAGCGCGGGCAACGGCCACTACACGATCACCAACGCCAACAGCGGCACGGTCCTGGACGACAAGAACTGCGGGCAGAGCAACGGCACGGCCGTCCAACTCTGGGCCTCGCTCGGTAACACCTGCCAGCAGTGGGACGTCACCAAGGCCGGCAGCCACTACACGATCACCAACGTCAACACCGGCATGGCGTTGGACGTGGCGAACTGCGGAACGGCCAACGGCACGGCGGTCCGCCAGTGGCAGCAGCTCGACAACGCGTGCCAGCAGTGGAACATCGCGCCGTGACCTGACGGTCGGGGCCATCGCGGGCCCGTCGGCCCCCTCCCCGCCGACGGGCCCGCGCTTCATCGGTTCACCTGGGTTTATTTGGGTTCATCTAGTTACATCTGACACGAAGGAACTGAGCATGCCCTCAGAAGCCGCCGGACCGTCCCGCAGGACCGTCCTGACCGCCATCGGTGTCACGTCCCTGGCCGGGACCTTCGCCGGATCCGTTCCCGCTGTCGCCGCTCCCGCAGCCGTGGCCGCTCCCGTCGTCCTCCCCGCCGCGGCCGCGCACTGGAGCTTCGACGAAGGCTCCGGCACCACCGCCGCCGACGCGTCCGGCAACGCCCACACCGCCACGCTCCAGGGCGCGGCCGGCTGGGACACCGGCAAGGTCGGCGCCCACAGCCTGAGCCTCACGGCGGGCGGCAACGCCACCGCGTCCGGACCGGTCGTCGACACCTCGAAGGCCTTCTCGGTGTCTGCCTGGGTCAACCTCGCCCAACTGGGCGGCTACCAGACCGCAGTCAGCATCGACGGCAAGGTGGTCAGCGCCTTCTACCTGGGCCTACGAGACGACACCGGCACCTTCGCCTTCGCCCGCCTCGCGTCCGACGCCACCCAGGGAGCCGCTGTCGCGGCCGCCGCCTCCGCCCCGACCGCCGGAACCTGGACCCACCTGGTCGGCGTCAGCGACGCCGCGGCAGGCGTCACCCGCCTGTACGTCAACGGCGTGCTCGAAGGCGAGACCGCCTACACGGCAGGCTGGGCAGGCACAGGCGCCACCGCCATCGGCCGCGCGCTGTACGGCGGCGGACAGGTAGACCAGTGGCACGGCCTGATCGACGACGTACAAATGTTCCCGACAGCTCTCACCTCAGAACAGGTGGCAACGCTGGCCGGCGTCCCGGTGGAGACCACGACCCCACTGCTCAGCGTGGACGTAGCGAATCCTGCTCACGCGGTCTCCCCCATCCTCCCGGGCCTGATGTTCGAGGACATCAACCACTCCGGCGAGGGCGGCATCTACGCCGAACTGGTGCAGAACCGCTCGATGATGGCCAGCGACACGTCACCGGTCCACTGGTCCGCGGTGGGCGGCACGACGCTGACGCTGGACACGGCCACGCCGTTGAACGAGGCGCTGAACCGCTCCCTCAAGGTGGTACTGCCGAGCGGCACAGGGGCCGGCAGCCGAGCCGGTGTTGCGAACGACGGCTTCTGGGGCATCCCGGTGCGCCCCCGAACCACGTACACGGCCCGCCTGTTCGCGAAGGCATCGCGCGGGATCGGTCCCCTGACGGTGTCGATCGAGTCGGCGGACGGGGGAACGGTGTACGCCTCCGCGAGGATCGCGCACATCGGTACGGCCTTCCCCGACCGCCCCTTCGAACTGACCCTGAGCACGGGTTCGGGCGCCCCGATAACGGGCGACGCAAGGCTGACCGTAACCACGACCGACCCGACCGCCGCGGGCGAGACGCTGTGGCTCCAGCACGTCTCCCTCTTCCCGCCCACGTACAACAACCGCCCCAACGGCCTGCGCATCGACCTGATGGAGAAACTGGTAGCCCTGAAGCCGAAGTTCCTGCGCTTCCCCGGCGGCAACTTCCTCGAGGGCAACACGATCGCGACCCGCTTCAACTGGAAGAACACGATCGGCCCGGTCTGGGAGCGCCCCGGCCACATGGACGACGCGTGGGGCTACTGGTCCACGGACGGACTGGGTGTTCTGGAGTACCTGCAGTGGGTCGAGGACATGAAGGCCCAACCGGTCCTGGCCGTCTTCGCCGGCTACACCCTGAAGGGCGAACACGTCACGGGCGACGCACTCAAGCCGTACATCCAGGACGCCCTGGACGAGATTGAGTACGTCACGGGCCCGGTCACCAGCACCTGGGGCGCCCGGCGTGCGGCCGACGGCCACCCGAAGCCGTTCCCCCTGGAGTACGTGGAGATAGGCAACGAGGACTGGTTCGACGGATCGGGCTCGTACGACTCCCGCTTCACGGACTTCTACGACGCGATCAAGGCGAAGTACCCACACCTGAAGCTGATCGCGACGACAACGGTGACGAGCCGCACCCCGGACCTGATAGACGAGCACTATTACCTGGCCCCGTCCGCAGCCCAGGCCGCCACCCACAAGTACGACAACAGGGACCGCGCCTCGACGAAGGTCTTCGTAGGCGAGTGGGCGGCGCAGGAGGGCCGCCCGACCCCCGACCTGAACGCAGCTCTGGGCGACGCGGCTTGGCTGGCAGGCCTGATCCGCAACTCGGACCAGGTCTTGATGGAGTGCTACGCCCCGTTGTTCTCCCACGTGAAGAACAACGTCTGGGCTACGAACCTGATCGCCTACGACAACCTCACGAGCTATGTCTCCCCCAGCTACTGGGCCCAGCAGATGCTGACGAGCAACCTGGGCGACACGGTCCTTCCGGCCACGGCACGCGCGCTGCCGGGCTTGGCGACGGTGGCCACGCGCTCCGGGAAGCGGCTGTATCTGGCGCTGGTGAACTACGGGACGGAGAAGGTGGATGTGCCGGTGGAACTCCAGGGCTTGGCGAAGGGGGTCAGGAAGACCGCCACGGCCACGGTCCTGTCGGGCCCGTCCCCTGCTACGACGAACACCCTGACCGCGCCCGACACGCTCGTGCCCACTTCCCGCACGGTGACCGGCGCGGCGGCGACGTTCACGAGCACGCTGCCACCGCTGTCGGTGACGGTGCTCGAGCTCACCTTGACCTGAGACCTGCAAGCCTCCGAAGGCTCAGTAAGGGCCTCCGTTCCGAACCGGAGGCCCTTTCGTCAGCTGGGCCACCTCAGCCAGTCTGAATGTTGGTGATCTCAACGGAAGGCTCTGTGCTTCCGAAGTGGTGCTGATCAGAGACGGTCACGCGGAGCCGCTGGCCTTGGTGGTCGGGGTTACCCGGCTCCGCTCACCGCACCGCAGGATCACCCTGGTGTGGGACAGCGGCGGATACGCTGACCCGCTCGTCGACTGGGCCCACAAACGCGCCGATCACGCCACGCGGTTCGTCGTCCAGTACAACCGCTCACCGGCGAAGCCATGCCCGAGCGGTGGCCAGCACCAGGAGCAGTTGGCCCAGGCAGTCCACGGCCACGTGCCCCTTGCGGCCGGCCGCCTTCTTCGCGCGGTCCCGGCCTTGCCCGTCGGCGCCGACGTGTCGGCCGGCCGCAGGGACTGTGAGTCGACGATCATCGCCGTCGGCGTGCGGTTGCAGGCGTACACTTCTGATCAAATAGGTTTTTAATTGCTACATATGGACAATTCGGGCAGAAGTGTCGTCAGAACTGTCGGATCCGGCGTCCGATCTGCCTGGGAGGTCCGCAGCGAGTGGCCGTCGGCAGCCTTGGGAGGCGCGGGCGGATCACGCAGGCGCCAGGAGGATTTCTCGATGACCCGGCGCGATGACCCGCGCACCGCGGCGGCCCGGGTGTTCTCCGAGGGCGGCGCGTTCGGCGAGCTGCTGTCAGGGATCGACTGGGCGGCGACGCCGCTCGGGCCCCCCGTCTCCTGGCCGGGGCCCCTGGTGGACACCCTGCGCCTCATGCTCACCTCTGCGCATGGGATGGCTCTGTACTGGGGGGCGGAATTCGCCACGCTGTACAACTTGGGCTCCACACCCATTGTCGGCGCCAAACACCCCTGGGCGCTCGGCAGGCCCTATAAGGAAGTGTTCCCCGAGGTCTGGGCCCACCCCGTGAGCTCCCACTTCCACTATGTGACCGACACCCGCAAGCCCCTGCTGGTCCCGGATGAGCTGCTCATCATGGAGCGCCACGGCTTTTTGGAGCAGTGCTACTTCGACTCCGCCTTCCAGCCCGTGCTGCTGGATGACGGCACCGCCGGCGGCGTGCTGCAGATCCTCACCGAGACCACCGGCCGGGTACTGGGCGAGCGCCGGCTGCGCCTGCTGAGCGAGACCGGCACGCGCACGGCCGGGCTGCCCACTCCGGGCGAGGTCGCCCGTGTGGTCGCCGAGGTGGCGGGCTCCTACCCCGACGAGATCCCGTTTCTGGGCGTGTATCTGGCTTCCGAGCCAGGGATGCAGCGGCCGGCGGCCTCCACCGGGCTCCGGTCGGCGCCCGAGACCGTCTCGCTGAATGCGGCCGACGGGCCGGAGGCGGCGGCCCGGCTGGCGCAGGTGGTCGCCGACGGTGCCCCGGCCACGCTGCCGGCCGCCGCGTTCACCGGCGGCAGCATGGCCGGGCAGCACGCCGCGGCCTCCCTGCTCCCGGTCGAGCAGGCTCTGGCCCTTCCGCTGCACTGCGCGGGCCAGGTGGAGGGCGTGCTGGTGGTGGGCGTCAACCCCTGCTTCCCCCCGGGCGGGGCCTACTACGACTTCCTGGAGGTGCTCGCCTCAGCTGTGGCCGGGGCGCTGTCGGCCGCGCTCGCGCACGAAGAGCAGCGCAGGCGGGCGGAGGCGCTGGCCGAGCTCGACCGGGCCAAGACCACCTTCTTCGCCAACGTCAGCCACGAGTTCCGCACCCCGCTCACCCTGCTCCTGGGCCCGCTCCAGCAGGCCCTGGCCGACGAGGACCGGCCCGAGCGGCGCGAGCAGCTGGAGCTGGCCGAGCGCGGCGCCCTGCGCCTGCTGAAGCAGGTCAACACCCTCCTGGACGTCGCCCGTGCCGAGGCCGGGCAGACGCACCCGGCCCTCGAGCCGGTCGACCTCGCCAGCGCCACGGCCGAGCTGGCCGGGGTGTTCCGGTCCGCCTTCGAGGCGGCAGGGCTGACGCTGGACGTGGACTGCCCGCCGCTGCCCAAGCCGGTGCCCCTGGACCGGGAGATGTGGGAGAAGGTCATCCTCAACCTGCTCAGCAACGCCCTGAAGTTCACCTTCACCGGCGGCGCCCAGGTCCAGGTGGCCGCGGCCAGCGACTGGGCCAGGCTGACCGTGACCGATACCGGCACCGGCATCCCCGCGGACGAGCTGCCGCGCCTGTTCGAGCGCTTCCACAGGGTCCGCGGCGCCCGCTCCCGCTCCCACGAGGGCAGCGGCCTGGGCCTGGTGCTGGTCAAGGATCTGGTGGAAGCGCACGGCGGCACCGTCGGCGTGGACAGCCGCCTCGGCCAGGGCACCACCCTCACCGTGGACCTCCCCTTCGCCACCGCCCAGCGGCCCCGCCCGGCCCCGCCCGAGGCCGGCGCCGGATCCCCCGGGGAGATCCCCAGGGAAGGCGGAGGCGACCGGCCCGGCCGCACGGCGGCCTACGTGGACGAGGCGCTGGGCTGGCTGGCGGCCGACCCCGTCCCCGCCGCGGCCACCTCCGCGGCACGCACCCCGCACGCTCCCGCGACCCACGATGCCCTCCACGGTCCCGGCCCGCACGAATCCGACCGCCCCCACGACCGCCCCCACCGGGCCCGCCTGCTGGTCGTCGACGACAACGCCGACATGCGCGCCTACCTCACCCAGCTCCTACAGCCCGACTACGACGTGCTGCTCGCCGCCGACGGCCGGGCCGCCCTGGAGACGGCCCTGGCGCAGCCGGTGGAGATGGTGCTCAGCGACGTGATGATGCCCCGCATGGACGGCTTCGAGCTGGTCCGGGCGCTCCGCGCCGACCCGCGCACCGCCCGCCTGCCCATCGTCCTGCTCACCGCCCGCGCCGGCGAGGAGGAATCCATGCAGGGCCGGCACGCCGGCGCCGACGACTACCTGGCCAAACCCTTCTCCGCACGCCAGCTGCTGGCGCGTGTCCGCACCGGGTTGGAACTGTCCCGGCTGCGCGAACAGGCCCTGACCGAGACCCGCAACCAGCTGGCCGTGCTGGCCTCCCTGGCCGACGCGGGCCTGCGATTGTCCGCCACCCTCGACCCGGACCAGATACTGCAGACCGCCGGTCAGATCCTGCTGCCCGACTTCGCCGACCAGATCAGCATCCACCTCACCTCTGCGGCACCCGCCCCGGCGCAGTCGCCCCCGCCGTACATCGCCGGCACCCCCCTTCTTGCCCGCGAGGCCCTGGCCACCGCCGCCACCCGCGCGATCAACGGCAACGCCCCAGCCCCAGTCGGCCCGCACCCGGCGCCCGCCGCCGTGCTGGCCCTGCCGCTGCACGCCCACGACCAGACGCTGGGGGCCCTGGTACTGGTCCGGCACACCGGCGGCTATTCCGCGGTCGAACACAAGTATCTGGAGAACCTCGCCCACCGCCTGGCCCTGGCCTACGACAACGCCACCCGGTACCACAACGAGCGCCGCCTCGCCCTGACCCTGCAGCGCGCCCTGCTGCCCCACCGCCTGCCCCAGCTGCCCGGAGTGCGCCTGGCCACCCACTATCGGGCCAGCAACCGCGGCGCCGAGGTCGGCGGCGACTGGTACGACGTTCTCGCCCTGCCCGACGGCGCCGTGGGGCTGGCCATCGGCGACGTCATGGGCCACGACGTGGAAGCCGCCACCCTGATGGGCCAACTCCGCTCCGCCCTGCACAGCCTCGCCCTGGAGGGCGCCGGCCCGGCCCAGGTGCTGACCAGGCTGGACGCCTATCTGCAGTCGCTCGCCACCGACCGCTTCGCCACCTGCCTCTACGCGGTCTACAACCCCAACCAGCACCGCCTGCGCTACGCCGCCAGCGGACACCTGCCGCCCCTCCTGATAGCCGCCGACACCGCCTACCTGGAGCTGCCCCCGGCACTGCCCCTGGGTCTGGGCAGCACCCCGGTCGACCGCGAGGTGGCGTTCCCGCCCGGCACAGGCCTGCTGCTGTACACCGACGGCCTGGTGGAAAACCGGTCCCTGTCCCTGGACGACGGCCTGGCGGCCCTGCGCCGAACCTGCGCCACGCTGCCCGCCACCGCCCGCTCCGACCCCCAGCGAATCACCGAACGGGCCCTGGAACTGCTGAACACCCCCGACCGGGTCGACGACGACGCCGCCCTGCTCGCAGCCACCGCCGAACCATCGAGTCGAACCAACGCCCCGCAGACCGACAGAAGTGCCATACAACCGACTGCTACTGCTCGCAGTCATTGCTAGGAAGCTGCTGCGTGGAGCACACCACCGCCGGGTACAAGCGGTGGCGGCCCCTCCAGAGATTCACCGAACGGCGCGAGACCTACACCGAGACCCACCTCGCCATCGTCGGACTCCTCTCCGACCGCTCCACCCGCACGGCGACCCACCGCAAGCCCAGCACCGAACTCGTGCTCGCCCGACAGGCCGCCTGCTGATCACCCAACAGCCGATCCGCCAGGCCAGCGCGCCCCGAACTCAATCGCTCCCAAGGTCTCAAGCGTGCGGACGGCTCCGGCCGTACGACGGCCACGCGCCGTAGTGAGATGTCGTCGGGGCGATGCCCTCGATGAGCAGCCAGAGCACCTCGTACTGGTCTTCCGGTCAGCATGGCGCCTACGCGCTGTGGTGCGCGTGTTGGACGAGAACTGAAGCATTTCCGTGGCTGTAAGCGGGAAGCCCTATGGTCGTTCCCACGTGCCACGACCGCATCAACTGCCAAGGGGGGACCACGATGCAGGCGAAGGAGACGCTGTTCGCCGATCTCGTGCAGGGGAGGGCCCAGCAGTTCCAGGTGCCGCTCTACCAGCGGACGTACTCCTGGACGGATAAGCAGCTCAAGCAGCTGTGGAGCGACATCCTGGAGCAGGCCGAGTTGATCGAGCGCGGCGAGAAGGCGAACACGCATTTCCTGGGGTCCGTCGTCCTCGCGCCGTCGCCGCAGAACGATGCGACGTTCCCTCGCTGGCTTGTCGTCGATGGCCAGCAGAGGCTGACCACACTCTCCCTCGCCCTGGCCGCGATCCGCGATCACGTCAGGGACGCCCAGCCGCGTGATGCCGAGCGCATCGACGAGCAATACCTGATCAACAAGTGGCAGAACGGCAGTGACCACTTCCGGCTGCTGCCGACCCAGGCGGACCGGTCGCAGTTCGCCGCGCACGTCCGTGGCCCGCTCACGGAACAGGCCGCCGGCGGCGGTGTCGCAGCTGCCTACACCTTCTTCCGCCGCAAGCTGGTCGAGGCGGCCGATCCCGCCGCCCCGCAGGACGTGTTCCGCATCGAGCAGGCCATCACCTCCCGGCTGACGCTGGTGGCGGTGACCGCCGAGCGCGGGGACAACGTGCACCGCATCTTCGAGTCCCTGAACAACACCGGACTCAAGCTCAGCCAGGCGGACCTGCTGCGCAACTACCTGTTCATGAAGTTGCCCACCCGCGGTGAGCACGTCTACGAGACCTATTGGCTGCCGCTGCAGGCCAGTCTGAGCAACGAAGAGCTGGAACAGCTCATGTGGCTGCAACTGGTCCTCGACGGCGACGACCGGGTGCGCCGCCAGGACCTCTATGCGGCTCAGCAGCAACGCTTCGAGCGCAGCAAGGCGAGCGAGGAGGACATCGAGGCCTACATCAGGGAGTTGCACCGCAGTGCCGCTCTCTTCCGCCGCCTGCTGCACCCCGAGGAGGAGCCGGACACATCGGTCCGCGCCCAACTGCACCGCCTGGACGCCTGGCAGGCCCAGGTCACCTATCCCGCGCTGATGCTGCTGCTCGACCGGCGCGAGCGGGGGTCCCTCGACTCCTCGGACACGGCCCGTGCGATGTCGTACATCGAGAGCTTCCTGGTGCGCCGGATGATCTGCCGGGTGCCGCCCAACAACCTCAACAGGATCTTCCAGGCCGTGCCCGGGCAGCTCCCTCTCGACGTGCCCGTCGCCGACGGACTGCACCAGTTGCTTTCCGCCGACAACCGGTTCTGGCCCGCCGACGACGAGCTGCGCGAGAAGATCCGGAAGGCACCCTTCTACCAGTTCGGACGGCCCCAGCAGCGCAAGATGGTGCTACAGCGGCTGGAGGAGAGCTACGAGCATCCGGAACCGGTGGACTTCGCCGCCGCGCAGCTCACCATCGAGCACGTCATGCCGCAGTCGCCCGGCGACGAGTGGCTCCGGATGCTGGCCGAGGATGTGGCCGCCGGAGAGCGCGTGGAGGACCTGCACTCCCGGCTGCAGCACACCCTCGGCAACTTGACGCTCACCGCAGTCAACTCGGAGCTGTCGAACCACCCCTTCGAGCGCAAACAGGGCTTGCTCCAAGGCAGCCACCTGGAGATGAACCGCCGCATCGCCGCCACCGAACGGTGGGGCGCAAAGGAGATCTTCGCGCGCGCCGACGAACTCACTGACCGTGCAGTCGCGTTGTGGCCGGCCCCTCTGCGCGGAGTCGGCCGCGCGGAGCGCAGCCGGGACTGGCACTTGGCACACCAGGTGCTCGCGGCGCTCCCCCACGGCATGTGGACGTCGTACGGGGATCTCGCCGCGTTCCTCGGCTCCGGAGCCCAGGCTGTGGGCAACCACCTGGCGGGAACACCGGGGTTGGCCAACGCGTATCGGGTGCTCACCTCCGAGGGCAGGGTCTCCGAGGGATTCCGCTGGACATCTGAGGACGAGGGCGGCGACGTCCGCTCCCGGCTGACCGCCGACGGCATCAGGTTCACGGCGACCGGATCCGCCGATCCGGTCCAGCGCCTCACCGCCGACGACCTCGCGCTGCTGGTCAATGAGGACGACGACCGGACTGAGGGCGAGGACACCGCACAGCGGACGCCGGGCGGCAGCCAGGGCGAGGAGACGCGCGCCGACCGGTTCTTCCGCCAGCTCGCGGCGGACGACTCCCCCGAGACGGTCGAGGCGGTACGCGCGCTCTTCGCCCGATGGGAGAAGCTCGGCGGCTGGATCGGGCACGGGGCGGGCCAGGTCATGACGAGCGCGTTCCTCATGCTCGGGGAGGCGGGCGCGCCGGGCCGCGGTATCTGGCCGATGACGCTCTACCCGGGCGGTGGGCGAGGCGGCACGGCGGAGGTGGTGTTCCAGTACCTGGCCGCACGCGAACCGTTCACCGACCGAGCACTGCGCGCCGAACTCCTCACCCGCCTCAACGAATTGGAGGGCGTAGACATCCCGGAGGGCAAGCTGGAGCTGCGCCCCAACTTCCGTCTGTCAGTGCTGGAGAAGGACCGCAACCGCGAATCGCTCGCCGAGACACTGGCGTGGTTCCGGGGTTGCTGGGAGGAGCGGGGCACAGTCTGAGCGCACGGGCACCGCTCCTGGTCCAATTCCAACCAGGAGCAGGCACAGACACGGCGACGGATGCGGAAAGTCAGAGCAGGTCAAGATCGTCCGGGAGTAGCCAGAACGCGGGATGATCAGTCAGCGAGCGCATCCTGCGGAAACTGGCGGTCCTTCGTGAACATGTCCGCCGTCCCATAGCCAGTCTCCAGCGCGACGTTCATGGGCTCCGCGCGCCCCTGATCTCCTGTGAGGAGACACGGGGCCACCGGAGCCGTGTGCGCAGGTTCGAATCCTGCCGGGGGCACCCTTCATGAGGTGCCCAAAGATCCCGTCACCAGCGGAAACGCTGAGGCCGGGGTCTTCGCGTATGTGCAGCCGTATGCCGCTCTGAGTGGCCGTATGCCGGGGTCCGTGGACTACTTGTGGACACGATCTGAGACGTTGTCCCTGCTCAACCCTGGGAACGGCGAAGGCCCCCGGACGCATCCAGGGGCCGCACCGTGCAGAGGTGCCGTTCGCTAATGCTGTGACCGCGTAGGTTCGCCGGGTTGGTGGTCGTGGCGGTTGGATGTGCGGTGACGTCCGATCCGACCGCTGGAGACGCGGTGGCTGAGCCTGTCCGTGTGCGCAGACTGACCGACCAGGAAGGTCAGCGGCTGCAGCAGATCGTGCGTCGTGGCAGCACGAGTTCGGTGCGATACCGGCGCGCGATGATGCTGCTGGCCTCGGCCGGCGGGAACCGCGTGCCGGTGATCGCGCAACTGGTGCAGGCCGACGAGGACACCGTCCGGGACGTGATCCACCGGTTCAACGAGATCGGCCTGGCCTGCCTGGACCCTCAATGGGCGGGAGGCCGTCCCCGCCAACTCAGCCCTGACGACGAGGACTTCGTCATCCAAACGGCCACCACCCGACCCGCCAAGCTCGGCCAGCCCTTCACCCGCTGGTCGATCCGCAAACTCGCCGCCTACCTGCGTAAAATCCACGGCCGGATCATCCGCATCGGCCGCGAAGCATTACGCTGCCTGCTCGCCCGCCGCGGCATCACCTTCCAGCGCACCAAGACCTGGAAGGAATCACCAGACCCCGAGCGCGACACCAAACTCGACCGCATCGAGCACGTCCTGGACCGCTTCCCGGACCGCGTCTTTGCCTTCGACGAGTTCGGCCCGCTCGGCATCCGCCCCATTGCGGGCTCTGGCTGGGCCGAGCAACGGCGTCCCGACCGGTTGCCCGCCACCTACCATCGCACCCACGGAGTCCGGTACTTCCACGGCTGCTACTCGGTCGGCGACGACCGCTTGTGGGGCGTCAACCGCCGCAAGAAGGGCGCCGCGAACACTCTCGCCGCGCTGAAATCGATCCGCGCCGCACGGCCCGACGGCGCCCCGATCTACGTGATCATGGACAACCTGTCCGCCCACAAGGGCGCCGACATCCGGCGCTGGGCGAAGAAGCACAAGGTCGAGTTGTGCTTCACCCCGACCTACGCCTCGTGGACAAACCCGATCGAGGCACACTTTGGACCGCTGAGGCAGTTCACCATCGCCAACTCGAACCACCACAACCACACCGTGCAGACCCGCGCCCTGCACGCCTACCTGCGCTGGCGCAACGCCAACGCCCGCCACCCCGACGTGCTCGCCGCCCAGCGCAAGGAACGCGCCCGCATCCGAAGCGAGAGAGGCATCCGCTGGGGAGGCCGACCTCTTCCAGCAGCAGCTTGATCAGACAGGAACTTCAAATATGACTTCGAGGCCGTCTTCCTCGTCCCATTGCTCTCCGACCTCCACAAAGCCAAACCCCGAAATCGTGGCCAGGGATGCGGCGTTGTCAGGACTGATCGTCACCCGCACGGTCCCGACTCGGGCTTCGGCAACGGCCCGATGCACCAACGCGGTCAGCATCGCCCTGGCGTAGCCCTGACGACGGTAGACGGGGACCACCGAGTAACCGAGCTCCACCATCCCCGCCTCATCCGGCGGCCCATGGAACCCGGCATACCCCACGACGGCACCTTCCGGCTCGGCCACCACAATCTCAGTGAGCCACCCCGTGTAACCCGGGTCCGAGGTCAGCTGATTGACCCGATACTGCCACACCCACTTTGCCGTGTCGGTGACGAAGTACTCGGTGAGAGCGACACCTGCTTCGGCACTCGCGCGAGCCAGGTCGTCCTTCAGCAAGGCCCTCATGGTCGTGCTCGACAACTCAACAAATCGCACGGACTTCGGGCTCGTGGGTGCCGGGGTCCGGCGCTCGACTTTGTCTGTCACAGCTCGAATCGTCGTGGAGAGTCCAGGACGTGTCCAACTGTTTCCACAGTGGCTGATGCATGCCCCCGACCAGATCGCGTCCCATCCACTCGTCCCGACCTGCGCCCCGGTGAACCTTCCCGGTCAGAGCACGCGACCGAGCCCCCGGTCATTTCGGCCAGCCGCGCGGCATAGCAGTCGTAGGCACGATCCACCGCCTTCTGCTCGAAGGCGATGATCTCTTCGCGCGTGGTGGTGCCCATGTACATATCCCCTCCCCTTGCAACACCCCGGAGGACGCTGCGACGGGCATACGCCCGGCCCCGCCGAAATAACTATCAGAGACCTGCTGATAACAAACAGTCAGATGGTCAACGTCCCGACCAGCTCACCGACCTCCGTCCGCCAGGCGCGAACCTGGTCGTGGGTAGGGCCGATCTCGTACTGGTGGTAGTGGCATCCCAGGCAGAGGTGCGACCAGACGGCGTTGGTGCGGCGAGCGGTCTCCGCCGCGGTGTAGCAGTGGAGGCACAGCAGCTTGGCCCGCATCGTGGTGTCGGCGAGCCCTGGCACCGCGGCGTCGAGCACGCGGTCGACGGAGAGCTCCAGGGCGGTCCGCAGAGCGAGGGAGGCTCCGCGGTGCCGGCCGGCGGCCGTGGCGCCCGTACGGGCGGCAAGCAGCTGATCGGCCGTCAGCAGGAGCTCCTCGACCGAGGTGGTGGGAGTGCTCATCACGCGGTCACCCCCGGCTTGCGCACCTTCTGCGCCATGATCTCGATGTCGTCCACGAATCGGTGGGGGTCGGTGATCTGCGCTCCCGTGGCGTGGGCGCCGTTCTGGCACTCCTTGAGGAGGTCCACAGCACGCGGTCCGCAAAGGGTGCGCAGTTCCCGGTAGACGTCGCCGGTCCGGCCGGCGTCGCCGAACAGGGCCAGTGCCGCGACCTTCATGAGCTTGTCGGCGCTGCCGACGGCGGCCTGCAGCTCGTCCTCGGGCGCGCCGGAGCGGTGATGCCGGATCCAGGCGGCTTCGAGGAAGGCGTTCTCCAGGGCGATACGGCACAGGCTGGGCAGCACGTGGGTCCGTGCCGCCGACGGCAGGTCACCGGAACTGGCGAGGGCCCGCGCGTCGTCGAGTGCCTGCCGTACCGGGTCTGTCACCGGCTTGACCTTCACCTTGGACGACTTGCCCCGCTCGACCTCGAACACCGTCACGGGCAGACCCTGGCTGGTGAACGCCCGCTGGAGCCGGGTGTCGTGGGTGAACACGACGACCTGCCGGTGCTCACCGAGCTCGTGCAGGACCTGGGCGAGTCCGTTGACCTTGGCGGGGTCCATGGACTGCACGGGGTCATCGATGACGATGAAGCCGAACGGGCTGTCGGCGGTGGCGGCCCGGGGCAGGAACAGAGACAGCGCGAGGGAGTGCTGCTCGCCCTGGCTCATGACGCTGAGAGCCGAGGCCTCCTGGCCGTCGACGGTGACATCCATGACGAGCTTGCGGACAGTGGCCTTCTCGCTGCCCTTCAGGCTCACGGCCTTGAGGTCGATGTTGCTCTCCTGGCGGAGCCGCTCCCAGATGCGCTGCGACTGGTCGGCGAAGCCTTCCATCCGCTGTTCCCGCAACTCGGCGGCCAGCGCCTTGATCCAGGTGCTCGCCTTCCTGATGTCCCGCAGCCGGGGCTTGTTCGCCTCCACGGCACGAGCCCTCTCCGCCCAGCCCGCCAGGCGGGTGACGAGCCCGCGCCAGCGTTCGTCCCGCTTCTCCAGTTCCCTGACGGCGTTCTCCTTGACCGCGGCGCAGGCATCGGCCAGGGTGGCGGCCGCCTCGTGGGCGCGCTGGGCGAGCTCGCCGGGATCACTGATCGTCCGGCAGGCGGTCCAGGCGCGCCACGGGTCGGCCAGGGCGGCGGGGATCTGTCGGGGCGTGTGGACGAGGTCCTGCACGGCCCGCGCGGCCGACCGGAGTTCGCTCCGCGCGCCCGCTGCTGCCTCCGCCTCCTGCCGCAGTGCGGCGATCTGCGCGATGGCGTCCGCGGTCCATGCCGGGTCCAGCATCCCGTCGGTCCCGCACACGGGGCAGGCGGCCGCGTCGGGGTGACGGTCGTGGTGCGCCACAGCCCGTTCGAGGAGTTCCGCACGCCGCAGGGCGTCCTCGGTGCCGGTGCCGCGCAGGTCCTCGGCATCGGCGAGGGCATTGCGCAGGCGGTCCAGGGCCGCATGGACCTGCGCCATCTCGGGTCCCTGCACGTCGGCCTCGGCACGCAGCCGGGCGAGCAGGCCATCGTCCGCGTCGGTGGGCAGACCGGCGATGAGGGCTTCGACGGTCGCGAAGTCGGGGGTTCCCCCCGTGTCGACGGCGACGAGTGCCTGGACCGCGCGGTCGTCATCCTCCAACTCGTACAGCGCCTCCTTGAGGTCCGGCAGCTCCGCCTTCGCCACCTTCTCCGCGTCTTCGAGCGCCTTGGCCTCCTGGCGGAGCCGGCCGTCGGCGGCATTGAGCTGCCCCAGGCCGAGGATGGTGGCGATGGCGTCGTACATCTCGGAGGGCTTGCCACTGATCATGCGGTCGAGGTCGACGTAGGACAGGAAGGGCCGGAAGTCCCGCAGGGCCTGCTTCCAGTCCGCCTCGTCGAGGGGGGCGCGGCCGTGCCCGGGTCGCCTGAGTTCGGCCCGGGAGACGTCGAAGTCGTCGCCCTCCCAGGTGCGGGTAAGGGTGCTGCGGCCGGTGTCGCCCTCGATGGCGAGCTTGACCTCGATCTCCGGCCTGCCGTCGGTGTCGTGAAGGTTGCGCCAGTTGCTGCTGCGCATCGCGTGCTGCCCCTGCCAGCGCATGTTCACACCGGTGAAGGCTGTCTCGATGCCCTCAGCGATGCTGGACTTGCCGGAGCCGTTGCGCCCCACGACCAGGTTCACGCCGGGTCTGGGGCTGAGCTTGAGCCAGGCGCGCGGTCCGATGCCACGGAACCGGGCGACGGCGACGGACTCGAGGTAGATCCGGCCGGCAGGGGAGGTCCCCCGGGGCTCGCCGTCGCCCATGGCCTCCTTCAGGAGCACCTTCACGGGCTCGGTGAGCGCCTCCTCCGCCAGGCGGGCCTCCACCAGACCAGCCACGGGCACGGACTGGTCGGACGGGGCCGGACGGGCGGGGTCGGTGGGGTGGTGTGCGTTCTGCCGGGGCTGTTCCGTCACGGTCATGCGGGTTCCTCCCGTGTGTGCGGTGGGTGGCGACTGCGGTGCGGAATGGACGCGAAGTGGACGGCCCCGAGGTATGGCGTTGCGACGAGAAGGGACCGGGAGAGATCGGATGCGTGGCGCGGTACGGCGCCAGGACGCTTCACGTTGAGGTTGCGGAGTCGCGGCCATGCTTCCATCCGGAAGCGTGACCAGATAAGCATAGCCGTGAAAGCACTGTCAAACAGCTTGACGAACTTGACGGCTGTTGTAACGTGTTAACCGTCCCTGTCCGACTGGCCCGAGAGGTGCGGAACTCCACGCCATGCCCCAGCCACCAGCCCGACCGGCGCCCTCCGCACACGTGACAGCCGCCGAGATCTCCCGCATCGCGGGGGTCACACGCGCCACCGTCAGCAACTGGCGTCGCCGCCACGACGATTTCCCCGCGCCCAGCGCAGGCACGGAGGCCAGCCCGCTCTACGATCTGTCGGCCGTCCAGGCATGGCTGCGTGGCCGCGGTCACACCTCCGCCGCCTCGCCGACCGAGGAGCTGCGGACGGCACTACGGCTGCTGGGGCCCGGCTCGGGGGTGGCCGCGCGACTCTTCCCGCTGGTGGCTGCCGCGTCCCGCCGTACGCAGGAGGAGCTGGCCGAACTCGCCGCCGTGCCCGACGACCAGCTGCTCGCCCGAGCGGAGAAGGCCGCGGGCGAGCTCCCGGCCACCGTGCCCGAGGCCGAGCCGGTCCACTACGGCCCGGACGACGCGGGCGCGGTCCGCGCGCTGCTGGGCTGCGTCCGTGAGGCGGGGGCCCAGGCCGCCCTCGACGTCCTCGCCGAACGCGAACTGGACGAGGGCGCCGCCAGCGGCGTCTACCAGACCCCGGAGGGGCTGGCCCGGCTCATGGCACGTCTCCTGCCCGCCGACGTGTCCCGCGTCCTCGACCCCGCCTGTGGCAGCGGTACGCTCCTCGCCGCCGCCGCACGGCAGGGCGTGCGGGAGCTGTTCGGACAAGACTCGCTCCCCGTCCAGGGCCAACGCACCGCGGTCCGGCTGCTGATCGCCGCACCCGAGGCCGAGACGGCGATCCGCGTCGGCGACAGCCTGCGCGCCGACGCCTTCCCCGACGTCACCGTGGACGCCGTCCTGTGCAACCCGCCGTTCGGCGACCGCGACTGGGGTCACGACGAGCTGGCCTACGACCCGAGGTGGGCGTACGGGGTCCCGCCCCGCTTCGAGTCCGAACTGGCGTGGGTGCAGCACGCCCTCGCGCACCTGGAGCCGGGCGGCCACGCCGTCATGCTGCTGCCTCCCGCGCTCGCCTTCCGCTCCTCCGGCCGCCGCGTCCGCGCGGAACTCATCCGCGGCGGGGCCCTGCGCGCCGTCGTCTCCCTTCCGGCGCGTGCCGCGTATCCGCTCCACATCGGCCTGCAGATCTGGGTGTTCCAGCGCCCCGAGCCGGGCGGCACGGACCGTGCGGCGGTGCTGTTCGTCGACGGGGAGGGCGAGCAGCGGGACGGCGCCGCGGGTACGCCGTCCGCCACCGGTACGGCCACGGTGGGTGCCGGATCCCGCGGCGGCTCGCGCTCCCGCCGGTCCGGCCCTTCCGCTTCCGCCGCCTCCACCACCACCTCTTCGGTCTCCGCCGCCACCTTCGACTGGGAGGGGCTGACGGAGCGGGTCCTCGGCCAGTGGACCGCGTTCACCACCGCCCCCGACACCTACGCCGACGAGCCCAGCGTCGCCCGCGCGGTGCCGCTCGTCGACCTCCTCGACGACGTCGTCGACGTCACCCCGGCCCGCCATGTCCGGGCGACCGCGGCCGACATCGACCCGGTAGCCCTGGCCCGGCGCGCCCACGACCTGCACGACCAACTGGCCGAGCAGGTCGCCGCCCTGGCATCCGCCTCCGCGTCCGGCGGCTGGCAGCCGTCCGGAGCATCGGCCCGCGAGTGGCGTACGGCGACCGTCTCCGACCTGGCGCGCGGCGGGGCCCTGACCGTGCTGCGGGCGGCGCCGCCCGGCACCCGCGGCTCAAAGGGCTCCGCCGCCCCCACCGTGGACCGGCCGGTCCTCACCGCCCAGGACGTCTCCACCGGCAACCCCCCGTCCGGCGGGGCCGTGGACCTCCACGCCGACGCTGCGCAGCCCGTCGCCGCCGGGGACGTCCTGGTACGCGCCCTCGCGGGCAGCGGCAACGAGTCCGCGATGACCCGGGTCGCGGACGACCGGGACGCCGGAGCGCTGCTCGGTCAGCACATCCACCTCCTGCGCCCCGACCCGGCCCGCCTCGACCCGTGGTTCCTGGCCGGGTTCCTCGGCGCCGACGACAACATCGCCTCCGCGTCCACCGGCTCCACCCTCGTGCACGTCACACCGGGCCGCCTGCGCGTACCGCTGCTGCCGCTGGAGGAACAGCGGCGCTACGGGGAGGCGTTCCGCCGCGTGTACGAGCTGCGCGCGGCAGTCCGCCGAACCGCCGACCTAGCCGCTGACACCGCGTCCACCCTCACCACCGGCCTGACCGCAGGCGTACTCCTGCCGCCGGACACCCGGGACAGCGATTCCGCCTGAAACGCCCAACGCGTCCCACCGCACACGACCACACTGGATCCCTGCCGTCCCTACGCCCGGACGGCGCTCTTCGGAAGGAAGCCGGGACCTCTTGAACAGCAGCAAGCACACGGAGCTGGCGAACCACGCCTGGTCCGTCGCCGATCTCCTGCGCGGCGACTACAAGCAGTCCGACTACGGCAAGGTCATCCTGCCGTTCACCGTGCTGCGCCGCCTGGAGTGCGTCCTTGAGCCGACGCGCGAGAAGGTCGTCGAGACCGTCGCCAAGTTCGCGGGCCAGGAGATCGACACCGACCACTTCCTGCGCAAGGCCTCGGGCCACTCCTTCTACAACAAGAGCGATCTCACGCTGCGGAAGATCGCGGCCGACCCGCAGAACGCGGCGAAGAACCTGCAGATCTACGTCGGCGCCTTCTCCGAAAACGCCCGCGAGGTCCTCGACAAGTACGAGTTCAACCAGCAGGTCAGGAAGCTCGACAGCGCGAACCTGCTCTACCAGGTCATCGGCAGGTTCACCGACCTCGACCTGCACCCCGATGTCGTGCCCAACCACAACATGGGCTACATCTTCGAGGAGTTGATCCGCCGCTTCGCCGAGCAGTCGAACGAGACCGCGGGTGAGCACTTCACCCCGCGCGAGGTCATCAAGCTGATGGTCAACCTGCTGGTCGCACCGGACGCGGACGCCCTCACCGTGCCGGGTGTCGTCCGCACGGTCATGGACCCGGCCTGCGGCACGGGCGGCATGCTCAGCGCCGCCGACGACCGCATCAAGGCCCTCAACCCGGACGCGACGGTCGAGGTGTACGGGCAGGAGCTCAACCCCGAGTCCTGGGCGATCTGCCGGTCCGACCTCATGATCAAGGGTCAGGACCCGGAGAACATCCGCTTCGGCAACTCCTTCTCCGACGACGGCCACGCCCGCCGGAAGTTCGACTACATCCTCGCCAACCCGCCGTTCGGCGTGGAGTGGAAGAAGGTCAAGGAGGAGGTCGAGTACGAGCACAAGTCGCTCGGCGACGCCGGCCGCTTCGGCGCGGGCCTGCCGCGTATCAACGACGGCTCGCTGCTCTTCCTCCAGCACATGATCTCGAAGATGAAGCCGGTGGATGTCAACGGCGGGGGCGGCTCACGCATCGCCATCGTCTTCAATGGCTCCCCGCTGTTCAGCGGTGCGGCGGGGTCTGGTGAGTCGGAGATCCGACGTTGGATCCTGGAGAACGACTGGCTGGAGGCCATCGTCGCCCTGCCGGACCAGCTCTTCTACAACACCGGCATCTCCACGTACTTCTGGATCCTCACCAACCGCAAGGACGCCGACCACAAGGGCAAGGTCATCCTGGTCGACGCGCGCGACCAGTGGCAGAAGATGCGCAAGTCGCTCGGCGACAAGCGCAAGGAGCTGGGCGACGGGACGAACGGCCGCCCCGACCACATCGGCGCCATTACCCGGCTGTACGCGGAGGCCGTCCAGGTCGCCAAGGACCCCGAGCACCCGCTGCACGGCAAGGTCAAGCTCTTCGCCAACGAGGACTTCGGCTACCAACGCATCACCGTGGAGCGGCCGCTGAAGCTGCGCTTCGAGGTGACGGAGGAGACGTTGGCGGCGCTGGCGGAGGCCAAGCCGGTGGCGAGGCTGGAGCGGAGCGAGGAGTTCGTCGCGGCGGTGCGTACGTTGCTCGGCTCGTCCTGGACGACGAAGTCCGAGGCGTTCATCGCCCTCAAGGACGCGGTGGTCGCGGCCGGGCTGACGTGGCCTTCGGGAGCGCCGTTCGCGAAGGCGGTTCGGGAGACGATCGGCGTCCGGGATCCCGAGGGCGAGGTTCAGAAGGTCAAGGGCGCGGCGGAGCCGGACACGGACCTGCGGGACTACGAGAACGTCCCGCTGGGCGAGGACGCTGAGGAGTACCTCAAGCGGGAGGTCCTGCCGCACGTTCCGGACGCTTGGATCGACCACGCGAAGACGAAGATCGGATACGAGATTCCGTTCGCGCGGCACTTCTACGTGTACAAGCCGCCGCGGCCATTGCCGGAAATCGATGCGGAGTTGAAGTCGCTGGAGGCGGAGATTCAGGCACTGTTGGGTGAGGTAACGAATTGATGAAGCTCAAGCACTGCCTTGCGGATACAGATTCGGGAGCTTGGGGCGATGACCCTGAAGATGGTCGCGGCGTTCCTGTACTACGGTCTACGGAGATTGACCTCGACGGAAACCTGGATCTTAAGGACACCGCAAATCGCTCATTGACCGAACGGGAGATTTCACGAACGCGCCTGACCAAAGGTGACCTTCTGGTTGTGCGATCCAGTGGTAGCGATGCCCACCTGGGTAAGACCGGATACGTTGGCGACGAATCGGCAGGAGCTTCATTTTCGAACTTCCTGCAGAGGCTCCGCCTCGCACCAACCCACAACTCGCGATTCGCGTGGTACTTCATGAATAGTACGTACGCCAAGCAGCAGATTCGGAAGTTGAGCTCCACGACAACTGGGCTGCAGAATCTGAGCGCTGCGCTCATTGGTGAGCTCGAGATCCCCTCTCCGTCGCTGGATGAGCAGCGCCGCATCGCCGACTTCCTTGACGCCGAGACTGCCCGCATCGACCATCTAGCAGCAAAGCTTCATCGGCAGAGTCAACTGGTTACCGAGCGGGAGGATGCCTCTATCCCCATGGGGGTTGCTGGCGCCCTTCTGTGCACCACAAAAGTGAGAACAGGGCTTCCTTGGATGCCTTTCATGAATCCAGATGCCCAGATTATCCCCTTGCTCAGAGTGCTGCAACTGCAGCGCGGCGTGGACCTATCGGACGACCAGCGCATTGACGGTCCTGTGCCGGTTGTCACAACAGCCGGCCTCAGTGGTTGGCACAATCGAGCGATTGCCGAGGGCCCGGGAGTCGTAATCCGGAGGTACGGGTCGCGAGGCAACGTTCACTGGGTAGACAGCGACTACTGGCCGCACAATACGACGCTTTACGTGAAGAATTTCAACGGAAACAGTCGTCGGTACTGTTACCATCTTCTCCGCGCCCTCCCATACGAGATGGAGCAGGTCAAGTCTGCAATCCCTGGGGTTAATCGGAATGACCTCCATCGGCTAAAAGTTGCGATGGTTCCGCAGTCTCTCCAGGAGTCAGTTGCTGAAGCTATGGATTCCGAAATGGTCAAATTTCACGTGGCGCATGAGCGTATCCAGCGGCTTAAGCAACTGCTTACCGAACGCCGCCAAGCCCTCATCACCGCCGCTGTAACCGGCCAGTTCGACGTATCCACCGCCAGCGGGCGCAACGTAACGGACGGAGTCACCGCCTAAACATGAGCCCCATCCACACGGAGTCCGCCTTCGGTGAAGCCATCGTCGCCGCCATGGTCGAGCGCGGCTGGCGCGAAGCGCGCCCGCAGGACTACCGGGCCGATCTCGGCCTGGACACCAACGAGTTGTTCACCTTCATCGGCGCGACCCAGCCCGACGAGTGGAGCGAGCTGCTCACCGTCTACGGCGGCGACCCGAACGAGGCGCAGCGCGGATTCGCCGGTCGTCTCGACCAGGCCATCGCCACCAACGGACTCCTCGACGTCCTCCGCAACGGCGTCAAGGACCGGGGGGTCCTGCTCCGCCTCGCGTACTTCAAGCCGAACCTCGTCGCCCACGACTCGGTGCTGGACGGCTACCGGGCCAACCGCCTCACCGTCGTCCGCGAACTCGAATACGCGACCAAGCAGGCAGACTGGGGCAACCGGCTCGACCTCGCCCTCTTCCTCAACGGAATCCCCGTAGCCACGGCCGAGTTGAAGAACCCGCTCACCAAGCAGGGGGTGGAGCAGGCCAAGGAGCAGTACCGCACGGACCGCGACCCCACCGAGCTGATCTTCACGCGCCGGGTAGTCGCAAACTTCGCCGTCGACCCGGACCTGGTCTTCGTCGCCACCCAGCTCAAGGGCAAGAACACCCGCTTCCTCCCGTTCAACACCGGCTCCAACGGCCCCGGCCAGCCGGGCGGCGCGGGCAACCCGGCTCCGACCGCCTACGGCACGTACGCGACCTCCTACCTCTGGGAGCAGGTCTGGCAGCCGGACAACTGGCTGGACCTGCTCCAGCGCTTCGTGCACCTGCACAAGACCAAGACGCCCGGCGGCGGCACGACGAAAACGATGGTGTTCCCGCGGTTCCAGCAATGGGACGCAGTCAAGAAGCTCACCGCGCACGCCGCGTCGCACGGTGCCGGGCACGACTACCTGGTGATGGCGTCGGCCGGCTCGGGCAAGTCGAACACCATCGGCTGGCTCGCGCACCGGCTCAGCGACCTGCACACCGCCGCCGACCCCCGTGAACTCGACCCCGAGGCCGTGTCGTCCAAGGGCCTCAAGCCGGGCGTTCCGGTCTTCGACAAGGTCATCGTCATCACCGACCGTCGTAACCTGGACGCCCAACTCCGGGAAACGATAGGCAGTTTCGAGCAGACCGCCGGTCTCGTCGTGAAGATCGACGAGAAGCACGGGGCGAAGGGCGAGCAGCTCGCGAAGGCGCTCTCCCGGGACACCGGGAAGATCGTCACCGTCACGCTGCACTCGTTCCCCGCGCTGCTGGACTACCTGCTGCGCAACCCGACCGAGCTCCGGGGCACTCACTTCGCGATCATCGTGGACGAGGCGCACTCCTCGCAGGCCGGCGATGCCGCGACCGACGTACGGGCCGTGCTACGTGAACTGGGCCTGGACTCCGACTCGGACGAGGGCGGCGCGACCGAGGTCGAGGTTCCGGCCGCCGAGCTGCGGAAGAAGCTCCGGAAGCGGGCCGAGGACCGCTCCCGCGCCGCGAACCTCTCCTACTTCGCCTTCACCGCCACGCCGAAGGCCAAGACCCTCGAACTCTTCGGCACGCTCCAGGACGTCAACGGCACGGCCACCTACCGGCCCTTCCACACGTACTCGATGCGGCAGGCGATCGAGGAGGGGTTCATCCTCGACCCGCTGCGCAACTACGTCACGTACAACACGTACTGGAAGCTGGTGAACCAGAACCCCGACGAGCGGGAGGTCGACCCCTCCAAGGCCAACTCGCTGCTCGCCCGGTACGCGCTCACCCACGACTCGACGGTCGCCCAGCACGCCCAAGTGATCGTTGAGCACTTCGTGGCGCACAGCAGGGGCCGTCTCGGCGGGCGGGCCAAGTCCATGGTGGTGACCGCCTCGCGGCAGTCCGCCGTCCAGATGGCCCGCGCGATCAAGAGCTACCTCAAGGACCGGGACTACGACACCAAGTACCCCGACCTGGGCGTCCTGGTCGCCTTCTCCGGTTCGCTCACGGTCGACGGCGAGGAGACCACCGAGTCGAAGGAGAACGGCGGTCTGTCGGAGAGCGCGCTGCCGAAGGCGTTCGGCTACACGCGTGCCGACGACAAGGCCGCGCGGGCCGGCGGTGCGGGCCGGCCCGAGTACCGGATTCTGGTCGTCGCGGAGAAGTACCAGACCGGCTTCGACCAGCCGCTGCTGACGACGATGTACGTGAACAAGTCGCTGACCGGCATCTCCGCCGTGCAGACGCTGTCCCGGCTGAACCGGACCGCCGAGCGCAAGACCCAGGCAGACCTGGCCGTGCTCGACTTCGTCAACGACGCCGAGGACATCCAGGCCGCCTTCCGCCCGTACTTCGAGGAGGCGGACGCCCTCCCCTCCGACCCCAACCTGCTCTACACCGCGCAGAGCAAGGTCATGCGGGCGGCGATCCTGTCCGGGCAGGAGATGGACGAGTTCGCCGCCGCGTTCTTCGCCGCCAAGGAGAAGGCGGCCGGCTCGCAGTCCAAGTGGGAGAAGCTGCACGCGGAGTTGTACCGGCTGCTCTCGCCGGCCGTCGCCCGCTTCACGCACCTGCTGGAGAGCGAGGACGAGGACGACCAGGAGGTGGCGGAGACGTTCCGCGCCGACCTCAACGACTTCGTCAGGAAGTACGGCTTCCTCGCGCAGATCGTCCCCTACCAGGACCCCGAGCTGGAACGGCTGCACCTCTACGGCCGCTACCTCCTCAACCGGCTGCCGCGCAGCGCCGACGGCGGCGTCGACATAGGGGAGGTCGACCTCAGCCACATGCGGGTGGAGAAGACCGGCGAGTACGACGTCTCCCTCACCGCGGACGGGTCGACGACGCTGAAGGGCTTCGGCGACGGCTCGGGCGGGGCGAAGGAGGCGGAGAAGTCGCTGCTCTCGCAGTTGATCGAGAAGTTCAACGAGCGTTTCGGCACCGAGTTCACCGAGCAGGACGTCATCCGGCCATTCGAGGAGGCCAAGGCCGATCCGAAGGTGCGGGCGGCGGCCGTCGTCAACGACGAGGAGAACTTCGGCCTCGTCTTCGACAACGTCTTCGCCGACAAGATGGCCGACCACATCGACACCATCGCGGGCATGGGCCGCCAGTACTTCGGCCCGGACAAGGGCTTCAAGTCCAGCCTGGACCGCAGCGCCCGCAAGGCGGCCTGGCGGATGATCCGCCGCGAGGAGGGGTTGGACGACGACATCTGACGTGTACGCCCCGGCTGGGTGACCGGCCGGGGCGTCCTTCGAGAACGTCACCAGTACAGCCGTAAGTACAGGTTGCCCTCAGCACGAGGTGCAGCAAATGGGGAGGGGTAAATGGACAACGCGGTGGACGAGCCCGCAGGCTCTCGGCTCCAGAAAGCCGTCGAGACGATCGTCATGACACCGGCAGCAGCCGAAAAGGTCGTGGACGGTTACCGCGGGGCCTTCGAGGACAAGAACGAGCGGAAGCCCGAGAGCCTGGAGGACAAGCGCCGGATCGCGGCCAAGATCATAGGCCGGTACTCCAAGATGTCGGCAGCCGCTGGGGCTGCCACCGCCGCCCCGAGCGTGATTCCGGGAGTCGGGACCGCGGTCGCGATCCTGGGCGGTGGTGCCACCGACGTCGCCGTGACGCTCAAGCTCCAGGTCGACATGTGCATGTGCCTGGTCGAGGTGTTCGAGACCGAGCTGAGCACCGAGGACAAGAAGCACCTCGCCTTCACCATCGCCTTGGCGGGTTCGGCGGAACAGATGGCGTCGAAGGGCGGCAAGGCGGCGGTACAGAAGATCGCCCAGAAGCTGGTCTACCAGTACCTCACAGGGCCCGCCCTGGTCACGATCAAGCAGCTGTTCAAGCGGGTGTCCATCACCTTCACCCAGAAGGCGATGGCCAAGGCGATTCCGGCAGGCGTGGGTGTCGCTTTCAGCAGCTCGACCAACTACGTACTGACGAGGGTGGTGGGCAGGGTTGCCGTCGCCGTCCTGGCCAAGGATGTGAAGTAGCAGCGCCGCATCAGGCCCGTGATCGCCGACTCAGACCGAGCTTGGCTATGCGGAGGGGGCGGGGGTTTCGGAGGAGGGCGGCAGGGGGTCGGCGACGAACCACCCCCGCTGGGGTACGGCGTACACCCAGCCTTCTTCGGCCAGCAGTCCGAGCCCCCGCCGCACGGTCGTACGCGCGATCCCGTATCGCTGCACAAGCTGGGCCTCACTCGGCAGCATCCGCCCGGGCTGCCAATCACCGCGCTGAATCTGCCCACGCAGGATCTCGGCCAGTTGCCGGTACGGGGTCAGCGGCGCGCCATGGTCGATCTCAGCATCAGGGTTCATGGACTTGACGCTAGGCAAGCCGACTGATGCACGCTCTTTGAGATACGTCTCGCGACGAATCGATACAAGGCGATACCATGCCCCAAAGAAACACCCCGGCCGGAAGGGTGAGAGCTTCCATGCCGGGGCTGAGCCGACTGATTGGGAGTCGACCTATGCGCAGCCTACTGGCCGCGATTCTGGCCCTGTTCCTGCCCGCCCGGGGTGCCCATCGCGCCGCAGCACCGCCGTCACTGCCCCCTATCTCCTGTCCCCCCGCTCCGGAACCCCCGCCCGTGATCACGTGTCCGCATCCGGCGGACGTCATCACCGCCGACGGCATGCCCCTGGTCCGGCCGTACGTCGTCGAATGGGAACGCGAGCGGGACGAACATGACCGGCGCCACCTTCAGCGCGAGCGGCGCCGGGCGGCGGTCCTGGCGACGCTGGGGCAGGACTACGTTCCGGTTCCGTGGGAGGTCGCCGCATGAGCACGAGTACGCCGCGTCTGCGCAGTCTCGGCCTCGACCCGGCCACCGGCAAGGAGGCCCTGGCGGTCACGCACCCCGGCGGCCGTCTTGAGGAGCTGGCCGACGCGCACGCGCTGAAGGCCGCCGCTGTCCTGGTGACGGTCGTCGGCGCAGTGCTGGAGGTGGGGAAGGCGTCGGACACCGAGCTCGCCGCCTTCGTAACGCCGTTGCACGCCGCGCTCGAAGAATGCGTCGGCATCATGGCGGCGGACAGGGAGTGACGGCGTAGAGGCAATTCGGCCGCAGGGCCGGTGGTGCCGTGGGTGCCCGGGGTTCCTCCTGGGCACCCACCGTCCACCGACCGCGGCACGGGGCTGTTCCTGCGGCGGGAGGCCGGCCGCCGCCCCCTCCTGCCCGTCGTCCACCGCCGGGCTCATGTCCATGTCGCACCGCGAACCCTGGACGGCATCCTGACGCAGCGGTCACACTTGACCCCTGACCGTGACTGTTCATCACGCACACCGGGGGCAAGGTGCCGCAGGAGGCGATCTCCGACCGTTACGAACTCCTGGAGGAGCTCAGCCACGGCGGCATGGGCGACGTGTGGCGCGGCTACGACGCCGTGCTCGACCGGCCCGTCGCCGTGAAGCTGATCCGGCAGGCGTCGGTCACCTCCCCGCAGCTGGCCGAGGAGTTCGCCAAGCGCTTCCGTCGCGAGGCCCGCATCACCGCGCGCATCCAGCACCCCGGCGTGCCGCAGGTGTACGACGCGGTGCTCGACGCGTCCTTCGAGCGGCTGTTCCTGGTGATGGAACTCGTCGACGGCGTACCGCTGTCCGCCTACCTCGACCCCGACCGGCCGCTGCCGGTCAGCTGGGCGGCAGCCGTCGCCGCGCAGGTCGCGACCGTGCTGTCGTACGCGCACGACGTGCCGGTGATCCACCGGGACCTCAAGCCGGGCAACATCCTCGTCGCCCGCGACGGCACCGTGAAGGTCCTCGACTTCGGCATCGCGGCGATTCTGCGCACCGACGTCACCAAGCTGACCGCCACCGGCAGCCCCATCGGCACCCACCAGTACATGTCGCCGGAGCAGGTCCGCGGCGGACGCATCACCCCGCAGACCGACCTGTACGCGCTCGGCTGTGTGCTGCACGAACTCCTCAGCGGGCGCCTCGTGTTCGAGGCGGAGAGCGAGTACCTGCTGATGTACCAGCACGTCAACGCCGCCCCCACCCCGCTGCGACACCTGCGGTCCGACGTCCCCGAGGCGCTGGAGGAGCTGGTCCTGCACCTGCTGCGCAAGGCACCCGAGGCGCGGCCCGCAGACACGCAGGAGGTGTACGCGCGGCTGCTGCCGTTCCTCCCGCCGGCAGGCCAGGAGCCGGGCACGGCGGATGCCGGGCCGACCGGCGCGCCCGACCCGACGGACGTGTTCCGTCGCCCCTTCGCGCCCCGCGCCCGCGCCCAGGCCCCGGCGCCCGGAGGCCCGGCTCCGACGGCCGTCCTCCCGGGGTCCCCGCCGGTGCCCGTCCCCGCCCGGCTGCGCGAGGACATCAAGGAGGCGTACGCCCACTCCGACGCCCTGCTGGAGGAGGAGCGGTTCGCGCAGGCCGCCGAGGTGCTCGGCGAAGTCATCGCACCCGCCGCCCTCGCCCTCGGCTCCGAGAGCAAGCAGGTCCTGGCGCTGCGCCGCCAGCGAGCGGCCATCCGCCTCCTCGGCGGCGACTACCGGGCCGCCCTGCCCGAGTTCGACGCCCTCGCCGACGCCTACGCCCGTATCGCCGGGCCCACCAGCGAGCAGGCCCGCGCCTGCCGCGCCCAAGCGGCCCGGTGCCGCGCCGAGCTCGGCCAGGTCACCGACGCGCTGGCCGCGCTCCAGGGTGTGCTGAACGTCGTGCGGGCCGTCGACAGCGACGTGAGCGAGGAAGCCGTGGAGCTGCGGCACAACATCGGGATGCTGCTGCTCGCCCAGGGCCGGACCGCCGAGGCGCGGCAGGTCCTCGAACCACTCCACCAGGACATGTGCATGGTGTTCGGCCCGGAGGACGAGATGACCGTCGAGATCGCCGAGGCGCTCGCCGTGATCCGCCTCGACCTCGACGGTTCGGCTTCCTGACCCGCTTCCTGCACAAGCGACATCGCCAACACCATGCCGCTCTGCGGCCGAGGGTTTCGCGACGGTCACGTCGCCGGGTGGTTCAGCGCTCACCGGTGTGGCCGCCAGGTCAGTGGTGCCGCCGGCCGTGTTCCGATCCTCTGGCGGCGAGTCCACCGCGCCGGTCTCCCCCTTGTCGTGGGCTTGCTGGTCGGATGTCGGCCGCCGGGAGGGAGCGTGAGCGAGATCAGCGTTCCGGACGGATGGCAGACAGTACGCTGAATCCAGCGGGATCGGGCCCGCGGCACAGTGTCCGGGAGGTGCTTCATGACGGCCGAGATGGTGGCCCCGGCGTGGATGCATGAGCAGATCACGGCGGAGGAGTACGAGTCCTGGTCCGAGGAGCAGTGCGCCGGGATCGAGATCGTGGACGGGATGGTCGTTGTGAGTCCGAGCGCCTCCAAGCGGCACAACCGGCTGGCCCGGATTCTGGCGAACGCCCTGGATGCCGCCGCGGGCCCGGAATGGAACGCCGACACGGACTTCGACGTCCGGCTTCAGGACGTCCCGCTCACCAATCGCCGCCCGGACGTCGTCGTGTACCGCGCAGAGACGATCGACATCACCCCGACCCGCCCTGAGCACGTGCTGCTGGTCGCGGAGGTGGTGTCGCCGGGCTCGGAGACCACCGACCGGATCGTGAAGGTCGACCAGTACGCCAAGGCAGGCATTGCCTTCTACTGGCGGATCGAGCAGGCCGTGACAGGTGTCCCTCTCGTGTACACCTATGTTCTCGACCCCGCGACGAAGACCTACCGGGACGGAGACGTCTTCACCGGCGTCCTCAAGGTCGCGGCCCCCTTCCCGGTGGAGGTCGACCTCGGCCAGGTCTGACCATGCACTGCTTGGCAGTCGGCGACGCGTGAGCGATGCGTGAGCGGACTGCCCGAACAGGGCGGCATGAGCCGGATCAAGCGGCTCGCCGCGCGGTTCTGACCAGGGAAAACAGCACCGTACGGCAGCGCCAGGCAGCCCTCGGCGGGGATTCGATCCCACTACCGCCGGCCCGACACCGCGAAGCCCTCATGCCGGCACCCGCGCGTCTCGCCGGGTCCGCCATCGCGAGCGCGCCGCCCCGGCCGCTCGGGGAGATCTTGACGGACGTGCGTGCGGACCCCGTTTCCTGAAATCGCCCCGCTCCGTGCGACGGACCCGCCGCCCTGGCACGTAGAGCAGACGACATCAGTTCACCGGGAGGGGAGCACGACGTGGCAGGGCACAGAGTCAGAGGCGCCAGGGGTACGGCGATCGCGGCGGCGACCATGGCGGCTCTGACCGCGTCACAGGCGCCGGCGGCGCTTCCGGCACGGGCCTCCGTACCCCCGCGGCAGGCGCCCGCCGAGCACGGGCCGAGCGTGTCGGGCGACACCGGGTACCGCACCGAGCTCCCGCCACTGCGGACCCGGAAACGCAAGGGCGGGGCGTCGGTGGCGGGCGCCGCGCTGCCGGTGAGCGTGTTCGCCGCCTACCGGCAGACCGAGGCAGAGCTCGCGCGCACCGCGCCCGGCTGCCGGCTGCGGTGGCAGTTGCTGGCCGCGATCGGCCAGGTGGAGTCCGGGCAGGCGCGTGGCGGTCGGGTGACGGCGGACGGTACGACCGTGGCGCCGATCCTCGGGCCGCGACTGGACGGCGGCCTTTTCGCCGTCGTGCGGGACACCGACGGGGGCGCGTACGACGGGGACCCGGCCTACGACCGGGCGGTCGGCCCGATGCAGTTCATCCCGTCGACCTGGGTCCGCTGGGGCACGGACGGCAACGGCGACGGGCGGGCGGACCCGGACAACGTCTTCGACGCGGCGCTCGCCGCCGGGCGCTACCTGTGTGCGGGCGGGCGAGACCTCTCCGACCCGGCCGAACTGGACCGGGCGGTCCTCGGTTACAACCACTCGCAGGACTATTTGCGCACGGTCAGGGCTTGGTACGCGTACTTCCTGGAGGGGCACCGGGTGGTGCCGGACAGCTCCGCGAAGGCGTCGACACGCCCCGAGCCGTCGCGGCCGAAACCCACGCCGGAGCCGACATCGTCCCCCTCCCCCAGCGCCTCCGCGTCCCGGACTCCGTCCGCGCCTGACTCGCCGGCCCCCACCAGGTCACGTCCGGCGGGCGGGGCCGAGAGGACCGAGGAGCCCCAACTCCCCCCGCCCGGCACGGACATCGAGCTGCCCGGCGACGATCTGCTGCCCAGCGACGGTCCGCTGACCAGCAACAATCTGGATTTGATGGTCTCCTCCCCCTCCCCAACCGCGGATACTGGGCGGTAATGTCGCCACCCGCCGGACGGCACAGGACCGGCGGGTGAGCGCAAAGGGGCCCTCATGGCGACGGACATGCCGGACATGCCTGCTGAGATACAGGCGGCCCACGACCGTTGGCAGCGCATGTGGAGTCACCGCGAGCAACTGCTCAAGGTGGCCCGGCGCAGGTCGATGAGCCCGGAGGACGCCGAGGACGCGGTGCACGAGGCGATGCTGCGCGCCGCGGAGCGCCCCGACCTGGACGACGAGCGCCTCGGCGGCTGGCTGACGACTGTGACCATGCGGCTGTGCGTCGATCGATACCGCCAGGTCAACCGTGAGATCGAGGTACACCGCAGCCCCACACTCGCCGCGCCGGGTCCGGTGCCCGTCGAGGAGGCGGTGTGCGACCGGGCCGAGGCCAGGTGGCTGGCCGTGCGCAGCGGGGAACTGCCCGCGCGCCAGGCCGAGGCACTCCGGCTGAAGTCCGAGGACCTCGACGTCGGCCAGGTCGCCGTGCGCATGGGGCTGAGCTATCGCACCGTCGAGTCGCTGCTCGCCCGGGCCCGGCGCACGCTGCGCAACTCGCTGGCCGGAACGCTGGGGCTCACCCTGTTCTTGTGGGGGCGCGGCAAGCTGCGCGCGGGCGGACACGCGCAGGCCGTGGTGGTGACCTCGACGGCCGCGACCCTGGTGGTGGCGGGGTTCGTGTTGCCGTACGTCCACGACGGGGACGGGCAGGGCACAGCTCCCCGTCCCTCCGTGTCCCGCATGGCCCAGGCGACCACGCAGACCGTCCGGCCCGACAGCGTCAGCCGGATCGCCCCGAACGCCCGTGATCTCTCGGCCGCCTCGACGTCTCCCGCAGCGACGCCGGCGGTGCCGCCCGGCGATCACGACCGGTCGCTGCTGCCTCTGTCGGTGCCACCGCTTCCGGATGCCTCGCTGTCACCAGTGCCGTCCGTCCCCGACGTCCCCGGCGTGTCCGACCTGCCTAGCGTGCCCGGCCTCCCCGATCTGCCGGCCACGTCCACGGTCCCGACGACGCTTCCGTCCCTCCCGAAGGCTCCCGCCACGCCCGCCGCCCCGACCGACGTACCGACCCCGACCGCGCTGCCATAGCACCGCCGGAAAGCACTGCCCCAGCACCGCCGGAAGAGCACTGCCGTAGAACCAGCGGAAAAAGCGCGGCCGCCGAGCCGCCGGAACCCCGGCCGCAAGACCCCCGAAAAAAACCGCCTCCGTCGCGACGGACGCCCCGCCCCTCCCCGTAGAGCAGATGTCGGAGCTGCTCCACGGCCGAAGGGTGGACTGGATGGGTGTCGAGATCTGTGTGGAAGGGCTGACCAAGTCCTTCGGTCACCAGGTCATCTGGCAGGACGTCTCGCTGACGCTGCCCGCCGGGGAGGTATCGGTCATGCTCGGCCCCTCGGGCACGGGCAAGTCGGTGTTTCTCAAGACGCTCGTCGGACTGCTGAAGCCGGAGCGGGGTTCCGTGAAGGTCGCGGGCCGGGACGTCACCAAGCTGCGCGAGCGCGACCTGTACGAGGTGCGGAAGCTGTTCGGGGTGCTGTTCCAGGACGGCGCGCTGTTCGGCTCGATGAGCCTGTACGACAACATCGCTTTTCCGCTGCGGGAGCACACCCGTAAGTCCGAGAGCCAGATCCGGCGCATCGTGCTGGAGAAGATGGACATGGTCGGGCTGATCGGTTCGGAGGGGAAGCTGCCCGGCGAGATCTCCGGCGGCATGCGAAAGCGGGCCGGTCTCGCCCGAGCCCTGGTCCTCGACCCCGAGATCATCCTCTTCGACGAACCCGACTCCGGCCTCGACCCCGTACGCGTCGCCTATCTCAACCAACTGATCGTCGACCTCAACGCACAGATCAATGCGACCTTCCTGATCGTCACCCATGACATCGCCTCGGCCCGCCAGGTGCCGGACAACATCGGGCTGTTGTTCCGCCGTGAGCTGATCATGTTCGGCCCCCGCGAGGAGCTGCTGACCAGCGACGAGCCCGTCGTACGGCAGTTCCTGAACGGCCGGATGCAGGGCCCCATCGGGATGGCCGAGGAGAAGGACGCCGCGCAGGTCGAGCAGGAGCTGGCCCAGCTCGGCGACGGAGCGCACACAAAATCTCCCGGCAGCCAGGCTCTGACTCCCCGCCTGCTGCCGGGACCAGGCATCACCAGGCCACCCCGCTGGGAGGCGATCGCGAGACGCGAGGCCGAGCTGCGCCGAAAGGCGGTGACCGGCGCATGAGGCTGTCACCGACCGGAGCCCTCAGACAATCCGGGAACCTCTTCGCGATGGCGCTGGACGTCGTCCGGACCATCCCCCGACGGCCCTTCCAGGCGCGGGAGTTCATCCAGCAGGCCTGGTTCGTCGCGAGCGTCACGATCCTGCCGACGGCCCTCGTGTCCATCCCCTTCGGCGCGGTCATCGCGCTGCAGATCGGCAGCCTGACCCGGCAGCTGGGCGCCCAGTCCTTCTCCGGGGCCGCCTCGGTCCTTGCGGTGTTGCGGGAGGCCTCACCGATCGTCACCGCCTTGCTGATCGCGGGCGCCGGCGGCACGGCGATCTGCGCGGACCTCGGGGCCCGGAAGATCCGCGAGGAGATCGACGCGATGCAGGTGCTGGGCATCGACCCCATCCACCGGCTGGTCGTTCCGCGGGTCCTTGCGTCGATGGTGGTGGCGGTGCTGCTCAACGGCCTGGTCTCGGTGGTCGGCGTCGCGGGCGGCTACTTCTTCAACGTCGTCCTGCAGAACGGCACACCCGGCGCCTATCTCGCCTCCTTCACCACGCTCGCCCAGCTCTCCGACCTGTGGGCGGCGGAGATCAAGGCGCTGGTGTTCGGTGCGATCGCCGCGATCGTCGCCTCGTACAAGGGACTCACCGCGAAGGGCGGTCCGAAGGGTGTGGGCGACGCGGTGAACCAGTCGGTGGTGATCACCTTCATGTTGCTGTTCGTAACGAACTTCGTGATGACCGCGGTGTACTTCCAAGTCGTCCCGCAGAGGGGTTAGCCGATGCGACGGATACGACCTCAAGGACTCCTCGACCAACCACTCCGTTCCCTCGAAGAGCTGGGCGCCCAACTCTCCTTCTACGGCCGCTCGTTGGCCTGGACGGGCCGCACCCTGCGCCGCTACAAGAAGGAGATCCTGCGGCTGCTCGCCGAGGTGAGTTTCGGGCGCGGCGCCCTCGCCGTCGTGGGCGGCACGGTCGGCGTCATCGCCTTCCTGTCGTTCTTCACCGGCACGGAGGTGGGCCTGCAGGGGTATGCCGCGCTCAACCAGCTCGGCACCTCCAACTTCGTGGCGTTCCTCTCGGCGTACTTCAACACCCGGGAGATCGCCCCGCTGGTGGCCGGCCTCGCGCTGTCCGCCACGGTGGGCGCCGGGTTCACGGCGCAGCTGGGCGCGATGCGGATCAGCGAGGAGACGGACGCCCTCGAAGTCATGGGCGTCCCCTCGCTGCCGTTCCTGGTGACGACCCGGATGATCGCCGGTTTCGTCGCGGTGATCCCGCTGTACGTCGTCGGACTGCTGTCCTCGTACTTCGCCGCCCGCACCATCACCACCGGCTACTACGGGCAGTCGGCGGGCACCTACGACCACTACTTCCAGCAGTACCTGCCGCCGGTCGACGTGCTGTGGTCCTTCGGGAAGGTGCTCGTCTTCGCCGTCCTGATCATCCTGGTGCACTGCTTCTACGGCTACTACGCGAGCGGCGGCCCGGCGGGCGTCGGCGTCGCCGTGGGCCGCGCCGTGCGCACCTCGATCGTCGCGATCAACGTCCTGGACTTCTTCCTGTCGCTCGCGATCTGGGGCGCCAACACAACCGTACGGATTGCGGGGTGAGCCGAATGAGGGTGCTGAGACTGCGGTTGTACGGCGTCGTGTTCCTCGCCGTGCTCGCGCTGCTGCTGTCGCTGTCGGTCGCCGTGTACCAGCAGGTGTTCACCCCGGCCGTACGGATCGAGCTGGAGGCCGACAGCCTCGGCAACCAGCTCGATCCCCGCGCCGACGTCAAGCTGCGAGGACTGCTGGTCGGCGAGGTGCGCGCGGTGCACGCCGACGGGACGAAGGCGACGCTCGACATCGCGCTCAAGCCGGAGTACGTCACGTACATCCCGTCCGACGTGCACGCGCGCCTGCTGCCCAAGACGCTGTTCGGCGAGAAGTACGTCGACCTGGTCGCGCCCGCGCGCCCCTCGGCCAGGCCCATCCGCGCGGGGGACGTCATCACCCAGGACCGCACCCGCGTCGGCATCGAGCTCCAGCAGCTGATGAACGACCTGCTGCCGCTGCTGCGGACCGTGCAGCCCGGCAAGCTCAACGCCACGCTCTCCGCGTTCGCCACCGCCCTCGAAGGGCGCGGCGACCGGATCGGCGCCAACCTCACGCGCGTGGGGGACTATCTGCACCGGCTCAATCCTCACCTGCCCTCCCTCACCGAGGACTTCGCACGCCTGGCCGACGTCGCCGAGGTGTACGGCGACGCGGCTCCCGACCTGATGGAGATCCTGCGCAACACCGTCACCACCAGCCGCACCATCGTCGAGCAGCGGGACCGGCTCGCGGCCGCGCTCACCACGACGGCCACCGCCGCGGCCACCGCGGACGACTTCCTCGACGCGAACGGTGACCGGCTGATCACCCTGGGCCGGGTCTCCCGCCCCACGCTCGAACTCTTCGCCCGCTACTCGCCCGAGTACCCCTGCCTTCTCGCCGGCCTGGTCCATGAGGAGCAGGCCTCCGAGCAGGCGTTCCGCGGCGGCAAGATGCACATCACGCTCGAAGTCGTCCGCCAGCAAGGGGCGTACGAACCCGGTGAGTATCCCCGCTACGACGACCGGTCGGGGCCCGACTGCCGCGACCTGCCCCATCCCCCGGTGCCCGCCCCCGGGGTCCACCTCAACGACGGTTCGGCGAAGGGCAGTTCGTCCGGTCCGGTCGGCGTCTCCGCCACCCGGGCCGAGCAGCGCTCCGTCGGCTCGCTCGTGGCGCCCGTCATGGGCGTACCCGCCGACGAGGTGCCGCCGGTCGCGACCCTGCTGTTCGGACCGATGGCGCGCGGAACGGCGGTGAGCGTCGCATGAGGACGTCAGGAGCCCGGCAGGCCGCCGCCCCGCTGATCAAGTTCAGCCTCTTCGCCCTGGTGACAATCCTGGCGACCGCCCTGCTCGCCGCCACCATCGTCAACATCTCCCTCACCCCCGAGCACACGTATCACGCGGTGTTCAGCGATGTGACGGGCCTGGAGAAGGGCGACGACATCCGGGTGGCCGGGGTGCGGGTCGGCGAGGTCGAGGGCATCCGGATCAAGGACCGGACGCTGGCGGAGGTCACCTTCACCGTCAGCGCGGAGCGTCCGCTGCTGAACAGCACCGGCGCGGTCATCCGCTACCGGAACCTGGTCGGACAGCGCTACGTCGCCCTGACCGAGGGCGCGGGAGACGGCACCCTGCTGAGGCCAGGCGCCGCGATCCCGCTGTCGCGCACGCAGCCCGCGCTGGACCTCAACGCGCTGCTGAACGGCTTCAAGCCACTGTTCGCCGCGCTCAGCCCGCAGGACGTCAACCAGCTCGCCACCGAGATCATCCGGACTCTCCAGGGTGAGGGCGGCACCGTCAACAGCCTGCTCGTGCACACGGCTTCGCTCACCACGACCCTGGCCGGCCGCGACAAGCTGATCGGGTCGGTGATCGACAACCTCAACACCGTGCTGGAGACGCTGGACAAGCGCGATGCGCGCTTCTCCGGGCTCCTCAAGCAGCTGCGTCGGGTGATCTCGGGGCTGTCCGCCGACCGCAAGCCCATCGGACAGTCGCTGGTGGGCATCGGCGACCTGACGGACGCCACCGCGGGGCTGCTCAAGGACGCGCGTCCGCCCCTGAAGGACGACATCGCCGAGCTGACCGATCTCACCGGAACGCTCAACAAGAACGAGAACACCGTGGAGGGCGTCCTGAAGCGGCTGCCGAACAAGCTCAACGCGCTGACGGGGACGGCGTCCTACGGCTCCTGGTTCAACTTCTACCTCTGCGACTTCGACGGCCGGATCGTGCTGCCGAAGACGAAGCAGGTGCTCACACCGGAGCTGCACGTGGCGAGGGCGAGGTGCGGCGCATGACGAAGCACTTCCTTCCGCGCAGGACCCGCAAGCGCCGCCCGGAGCCGCTGGTCAAGGTCCGCATCGACCCACCGAAGCTCCCGAAAATACGGCTCCTGCCGCGCCGGGCACCACGCCCCCGCCGCCCCGACCCCCTGGTCAAAGTCCGCGTCGACCCACCCAAGCTGCCCCGCATACGGATACGCCGCCCACGCCTGACCCCGTTCCGCGACCGCAACCCCGTGGTGATCGGAGCCGTCGGCCTCACCATCCTCGGGCTGCTGACCGTGGCCGCGTTCAACGCCGACAGCCTGCCGCTGATCGGCGGCGGCGAGACGTACAGCGCGGCCTTCTCGGAGGCGGGCGGCCTCAAGCCCGGCGACGAGGTGCGGATCGCCGGCGTCAAGGTCGGCAAGGTCGAGGACGTCGATCTGGACGGTGACCACGTCAAGGTCACCTTCAAGATCAAGGACGATCCGGGGTTCGGTACCGAGACCGGCGCCTCGATCCGGGTCAAGACGATCCTCGGCGCGAAGTACCTCGCGCTGCGCCCCAAGGGACCGGGGCAGCTGAAGCCCGGCAGTGAGATACCGCTGAAGAGGACGGTTCCGGCGTACGACGTCGTGCAGGCGTTCAGCGATCTCACCACAACGACGGAGAAGGTCGACACCGACCAGTTGGCGAAGGCCCTGGACACCATCTCCACCACCTTCCAGGACTCGCCCGCCGAGGTACGGGCGTCCATCAAGGGCCTGTCGAAGATCTCCCGGACGGTCGCCTCGCGCGACAGGGCGCTGGGTGAACTCCTCGACCACGCGAACGGAGTCACGGGCGTGCTGGCCGAGCACTCCGAGGACTTCTCCGCGCTGGTCAAGGACGGCGACAAACTGTTCAAGGAGATCAGCCTGCGGCGCGAGGCGATCCACAAGCTACTGAAGAGCTCGGCCGTGCTCGGCATCGAGCTCTCCGGCCTGGTCGCGGACAACGAAAAGGAGATCGGGCCCGCGCTCAAGGGCCTGAACCGCGTGGTGCAGATGCTCGAACGGAATCAGTCCAGCCTCGACCGGAGCGTCAAGCTGCTCGCGCCGTACGTCCGGGTCTTCACCAACGCCGTCGGCAACGGCCGCTGGTTCGACAGTTACGTCCAGAACCTGGTCGCCGCTCCGGTGGTGCCGCGGACGGGAGGCGCGCAGTGAAGAATCTGAAGAGGCGCGTGGCCGTGGTCACCGCACTCGCCCTCGCCGTCGCGCTCACCTACGTGCTGTGGCCGCGCTCCGAGTCCGTGCACGTCACCGCGTACTTCCCGCGCACCGTCGGCATCTACCCCGGCTCGGACGTCCGCGTCCTCGGCGTCCGGATCGGCGAGGTCGAGAAGATCACGCCGGAGGGCGACCGGGTGCGGGTGGAGCTGGCGTACGACGAAGGCCGCAAGGTCCCGGCGGACGCGAAGGCCGCAATCATCAACTCCTCGGTGGTCAGCGACCGTTACCTGCAGCTGCTGCCGGTGTACCGAAAAGGCCCGGTGCTACAAAACGGCGCCGTCATCCCCGAGACGCGGACCGCCGTGCCGGTCGAGCTGGACCGCGTCTTCGACAGTCTGCACACGACGGCCGACGCGCTTGGCCCCAAGGGCGCCAACAAGGACGGCTCGCTGTCGCGGCTTCTCGGAGTGAGTGCGGACAACCTCGACGGCCAGGGCGAGAACCTCAACCAGACGGTCGAGGACCTCTCGCAGGCCGTCACCACGCTGTCCGACGGCCGCACAGACCTCTTCGGCACGGTCCGGAACCTTCAGGTGTTCACGGCGGCACTGGCCGCCGACGACAAGAGCGTGCGGTCGTTCAACACCAGCCTCGCCGAGGTCGCCGGGCAGCTCGCGGGCGAGCGTGAGGACCTCGCGGACGCGCTGCGGAACCTGGGGACGGCGCTCGGCGACGTGTCGGACTTCGTGAAGAACAACAAGAAGTCGCTGACCTCGAACGTGAAAGGCCTCAGCAAGGTGACCAAGGTGCTCGTCACCCAACGGGCCGCGCTGGAGGAGCTGTTGGAGGTCGCTCCTACGGGTCTGTCGAACCTGAACAACGCGTACAACCCGTCCGCGGGCACCCTCGACACCCGCAACAACGCCCAGCAGGCGCAGGATCCGGCCTCGCTGTTGTGCTCCGTGCTGAAGACGACCGGCGACGAAGGCGGAAAGAGCCCTGACTGCAAGGAACTGAAGGATCTCTTCGACTCCCTGCCGAAGGCGCCTCAGGGCTCCGCGGTGACGGGAACGGTCGACCGGACGCTCGGCGGAATTCTGGGGGCGAGCGCATGAGCGCACTGCGCAAGGTCGGGACGGTCGCGTGGGCCGCGGTCGGAGCACTGCTGCTGTCCGGGTGCGAGTTCAACGGTTGGTACGACGTCCAGCTGCCCGGTGGAGCCGCCGCCGACGGCCACGCGTACCACGTCACCGTCGAGTTCCGCGACGTCCTCGACCTGGTGCCGCAGTCGGCGGTGAAGGTCAACAACGTCACCGTGGGCGCGGTCGAGAAGGTGCAGCTGGACGGCTGGCACGCGCGCGTACGGCTGCGGGTCGCCGACTCGGTGAAGCTGCCCGCCAACGCGGTCGCGGAGCTGCGGCAGACCAGCATGCTCGGCGAGAAGTACGTCGCGCTCTCCGCCCCGTCCGGCACGGCCCCCATGGGCCGGCTCGGCGACGGCGACCGCATCCCGCTGTCCCGCAGCGGCCGCAACCCGGAGATCGAGGAGGTGCTGTCCGCGCTGTCGGCGCTGCTCAACGGTGGCGGAGTGGCCCAGCTCAAGACGATCACCGTGGAGCTGAACAAGGCTCTGAACGGCCGGGAGAACCGGGTCAGGTCGCTGCTCAAGGAGCTGAACACGTTCATCGGCGGTCTGGACGACCAGCGCGAGGACATCGTTCGCGCCCTCAAGGCCGTCGACCGGCTCGCGGGGCGGCTCGGTAAGGAGAAGAAGACGATCGCCCAGGCCGTCGACGCGATGCCGCCCGCGCTGAAGGTCCTGGCCGACCAGCGGCGCGATCTGACAAAGATGCTCACCGCCCTGTCGAAGCTGGGCAAGACGGGCACCAAGGTGGTCAAGGCCTCGCACGACGACACGGTCGCGAACCTCAAACAGCTGCGGCCGATCCTGAAGCAGCTGAACAAGGCGGGTGACGATCTGCCCAACTCCCTGGAGCTGCTGACCACTTACCCGTTCCCGCGCAACGCGGTGGACGCCGTCAGGGGTGACTACGTCAACCTCGACATCACGGCCGACCTCGATCTGTCCGACCTGTACGGGAACTTGACGGGCGGGTCCGGCAAGTCCGGGGAGGGGAACGGCGATTCCAAGCAGCCCGAGACCCCCGATATACCCGACCTCCCGGACCTGCCGGCCGTCCCGACCCCCACCGCGCTGCCCAGCACACCGAGCCTGCCGTCGTCCCCCTCGGTGCCGTCGGCCCCGTCGGGCGGCGGCGGTCCGTTGTGCCCGCCGGTGTGCACCAGCAGCTACACCACCCGAGGAGAGCTGCCCGAGGGGATCGACCTCGCGCTCGCAGAGCTGATGCTGAAGGGGATTCAGCCGTGATCACACGTACGGTCAAGGCCCAGCTGCTCGCCTTCGCCACCGTCACCGCCGTCGGGGTCTCGTACGTCGGCGCCGAGTACACGGGCCTGGTGGACGACGTCCTGGGCCGCGGCTACACCGTGCGGGCGGACTTCGCCGACTCCGGGGGCATCTTCCCCGGCGCCGAGGTCACCTACCGCGGTGTGCCGGTGGGCCGCGTCGGCGCGCTGCGGCTGACCGGCTCCGACGGCGTCTCGGTCGCCCTCGACATCAAGGACGTCGCGCCGCGCATCCCGGCGGACACCCTGGCCGTCGTGGCGAACCGCTCGGCGGTGGGCGAGCAGTACGTAGATCTACAGCCGCGAACTTCGCATGGCCCGTATCTCCTCGACGGCAGCGCCATCCCGCGCGGCAGCACCCGCGTGCCGCTGGCAACGACGGACTTGGTCCTCAGCCTGGACGGACTGGTGAACTCCGTCGGCAAGGACGATCTACGCATCACCGTCGACGAGCTGGGCAAGGCATTCTCGGGCACCGGCCCGAACCTGAGCCGGCTGGTGGACTCGGGCAACGCGCTCGTGGAGTCGGCCTCCGAGTCACTCCCCCAGACGATCTCGCTGATCGAGGACTCGCGAAAGGTCCTCAGGACACAGGCCGACCAGGGCTCGTCCATCAAGTCGTTCGCGCACGATCTGGCGGCGCTCAGCGCACAGCTGAAATCGAGCGACGGGGACCTGCGCAAACTGATCGGCAACGCGACGCCGGCCGCGCAACAGGTGAACTCTCTGCTGAAATCCACCGGCCCACGGCTGTCGGTCCTGCTGGCCAACCTGATCAGCGGCGGCCAGGTCACGCTGGCCCGACTGCCCGGCGTGGAGCAGTCCCTGGTCACCTTCCCGGCGCTGGTCGCGGGCAGCTACACGGTCGTCCCGGGCGACGGCACCACCCACTTCGGCCTGGTGGTGAACGCCGACGACCCGCCGGCGTGCACCCAGGGATACGGGACAACACGGCGTGACCCCTCGGCCACCAGCACACGCGAGGCGAACACCGACGCACGCTGCACCGCCCCGCGCGGAAGCAAGACGTCGGTGCGGGGCGCACAGAACGCCCCCGGCGCGTCGACCACGTCCGGCGGTGCGAACCAGGCGGCGTACGTCACGCCGTACGACCCGGAGACCGGCACCGCAACCGGCCCGGACGGAAGGCCCGTCGAGATCGGCTCGACGGGCGGTCAACAGGCGGTGTTCGGAGGGGAGTCGTGGCAATGGCTGCTAGTCGGACCGATGGCATGAGCAGGATCATGAGAGGTGCCCTGTCGGGCAGAGGGACGGGCAGAGCCTGGTCGGTGGGGCTGGCCGTGGCGACCGTCCTCACCACCGCACTGACGATCTGGCTGAGCTTCGGGCTCTACAACCAGCGCGAGGCGGAGCAGCGGCGCCAGGACCTCCTGGCCGCGGCCCGCCAGTCGGCGCTGAACTTCACCTCGCTCGACTACCGGCACTACGACCGGGACAGCGCGAACGTCCTCGAGAGCGCCACCGGCGACTTCAAGAAGCAGTTCGCCGCGCAGACGGAGGAGCTGACGCAGCTGGTCGCCCAGAACAAGTCGGTCTCCGAGGGCCAGGTTCTGGAGGCGGGCATCGTCCGGTCCGACGAGCACTCGGCCCGCGTCCTGGTGGTCGCCGACAGCAGGGTGACCAACATCGCCGCGCCCAAGGGCGAGGCGCGCACCTATCGGCTGCAGCTCGACCTGGTGCACCGGGACGGCCGCTGGCTGACTTCCGACGTCGAGTTCGTCGGCTGACCGCGGGTCGGCTGACCGCGCCCCGACCGCCGCACGCCCCATGAGTACTTGAGGAGCAAGACCGTGACAAAGACGACCACCCGAAGCCGCGGCTCCGGTTCCGGATCCGGCACCGGGCGCACCATGACCGCAGCCGCCCGCGCGGCGGCCAAGCGCGCGGAGCGCGGCCACCGCGAACCGGACCCGGCGGCCGCCAACAAGGAAACCCCGGGACGGCCGGAGGCCCCGGAAGCCGGACGCACCGTGCTCATCGAGCCCAAGGACGAGAACGGCTGGGACGACCCGCCCGAGCCCTCGCCGGAGTCCTTCGAGGAGGACGCGCCGCAGCAGGAGTGCGAACCCGGCGGCCCCGCTGCGCCAACGCGGTACGGTCGGCGGCGCCTGCTCACCACGACCCTGTGCGTCCTGCTCGTGGCGGGCCTGGTCGCGGCCGCCGTGCTCGGATGGCGGTACCGGGAGGGGGCGCGGGCCGAACAGGCCCGGGGACAGGCGCTCGCGGCCGCGCGGCAGGCGGCGCCCGTCGTGCTGTCGTACGACTACCGTCACCTGGACCGCGACTTCGCCGCGGCCCGCGCCCGGCTCACCGGCCACTTCCGCGACGAGTACGCGAAGACCACCACGGCGGTGGTCGGCCCGACGGCCAGGAAATACCACGGGGTGGTGAAGGCGACGGTGGCGGCTCCCACCGGCGGCTCCCCGGCAGCCTCCGTGATCTCGGCCTCGGCGGACCGCGCCGTCGTCCTCCTCTTCGTCAACCAGGTGACCACGAGCACCCAGGTCTCGGGCTCCCGCGTGGACCTGAACCGGGTGCGGATGACGCTGACCCGTACGTCCGACGGCTGGAGGGTGAGCGCGGTCGACGCGCTCTGACATCCGTATCTTCCGGCCCGCGGAGGGCAGCCGAGTCGGACTGGAGTTCCAGTCGATCACCTGCATCTGGTCGATCTGCGTCGCGACGACCGCGCCTATCGCTGGCGCGTCATCGAGCAAGGGGCTCTGAGCTGATCGCATCCCTGGCGCCCTCTGCAGACGTACCAGCTCAGAGGTGTCCCTCGCCCCTCCGCTCCAGGGACCTTTCAGGGACTTCCAGTGCTGCCTGGGGGACTTTCGAGGGACTTTTCGCCACCTGACGCGGCAAGCCCCTGAAAGATCGGAAAGGGCCTCCGACGCAGGTCAGAGGCCCTTTACCAGGCAAAGCCGCAGCTGGCGGCAGACGAGTCGGGCTGTACGCCGGGTTCTGTTCTGAGGGGTTCTCGCGAATCCCTCAGCGACGGCCATCCATCTAGGACCGGTGTTGCCGCCGGTCTCGTGCGGTCTACCCGGGGACTCGGGCGGGCAGCCCTCGAACGTCCCCGCAGGGCCACCATTACAGCGGCCCCTTTTGACCTTGCTCCGGGTGGGGTTTACCTAGCTGCTCAGGTCGCCCTGGGCACTGGTGGTCTCTTACACCGCCGTTTCACCCTTACCGAGGACCGAAGTCCCCGGCGGTTTGTTTTCTGTGGCACTTTCCCGCGGGTCACCCCGGGTGGCCGTTAGCCATCACCCTGCCCTGTGGAGCCCGGACGTTCCTCGGGAAGGCCCCTGAGGGACTTCACGCGGCCGTCCGCCCGGCTCGTCTGCCGTGTCGACCATGTTACCGGGCGCGCGCCTCGCCTCTGTCCCGCCTGTCCGGCCGGGGTCCGGCCCGCGGCGGAGTCGCTGTGCGCGGCCTTGCCCCTAGGGTGATCCAGCACCGGGCGGGTGGCGGCTCGCTGACCGGAGGCGGTTGCCAGTACCGAGCCCGCCAGGATCAGGGTGAAGGCCGCCAGGATGGTCGCCGTCAGTGGCTCGGACAGGAAGATCGCGCCCGCTGCCACCGCTACCGCCGGGTTGACGTACGTGAAGACGGTTGCCCTGGTCGGGCCCGCCTCCTTGATCAGTTCCAGGAAGGCCACGAAGGCGACCGCGGTGCAGACCACGCCCAGGACGGCCAGCGCGGTCAGGACCGAGGCGGCGGGCATCGCCGATGGCCAGGTCATCGCCGCCGCCGGGGCGTAGACCAGGGCCGCGAGGGCCAGGCAGGGGGCTATGAGCTGGAGGGTCGGGACAGCCTTGAGGTAACGCGCGGCGATCAACGGGGCCGTTGCGTAGCCGATCACCGTCACCAGGACCTCCGCCAGGGAGCGGGCGTCCCCGCCCGTCAGGTGCGGGACCGTGAGGACTCCTACGCCGGCCAGGCCCAGGCCGAGCCCGACGACGCGCCGCACTCCCAGCCTCTCCGTTTCGCCGAAGAAGCGGGCCAGGGCCACTCCTACGATCGGGACGCCCGCGATCAGCAGGCCCGCTGTCGAGCTGGACAGGTGGCGTTCCGCGTCGGTCAGGGTCCACCAGGGGCCGATGATCTCGATGCACGCGAAGGCCAGCATCGGGCGCCAGTGGGTTCGAACGGTGGCGGTCAGGCCGCCCTGCCGTATCGCGAAGGGCAGGAGCAAGGCCGAGCCCAGCGCGCAGCGCGTGAACACCACCATCGACGGGGACAGCGGGGCGTCCACCGCCACCTTGATCAACAGGTAGGGGATGCCCCAGACCACTCCCATCAGGGAGAACAGAAACCAGCCGCGTGCAGTCATGCGGCCATGTTCGTCGCGTCAGCGGCGGCCGTCTTGAACGCTGTTGCGGTACGCCGCCGGGGTGACCCCGAGGACCCGCCGGAACCAGCGGGTCAGGTGCGCCTGGTCGGCGAAGCCCACCAGGCCCGCGACCTCGGCCGGCTTCAAGCCGGACTCCAGTAGGCCGCGGGCCCGGTGGACCCGATGCTGCGCCAGCCAGGCGTACGGGGGTATCCCCATCGTCGTACGGAAGGCTCGGAGGAGTTGGTAGCGGGACAGGCCCAAAGCGGTGGCTAGTTCGGCGAGGGAGGGGGGCTCCAGGAGGTCGTCGGCCAGGCGGTCCCGTACCGCGTGGGCGATGTGGGCGGCGCCTGGCACCGCGTCGCTTGTCGCGCGGGCCGTGGAGTGGCGGCTGGCGAGGGCCGTGAGCAGCCATGGGAGTCGGGACTCCATCTCCAACGGGTCGGGGCAGGCGCTCAGTTCGGTGTGGGCTCGGCGGAGCGCGGCGGCTAGTTCGGGGTCGTCCAGGAGCGGCTCGCGGAAGTACGGGAGTCCGCCGCCGAGGGTGCCTTCGGTGAGGAGGGACGGGTCGGGGTACAGGGCGCGGTAGGCGTAGCCGCCGTCGGAGGCTGCGGGACGGCCTGTGTGCATCTCGCCGGGAGCCAGTACGACGATGGAGCCCGGGCCTGGGCGGAGGTGGTCGCCCCGGTAGTCGATGACCTCGGAGCCGCCGACGCAGATGCCGATGCTGAACTGCTCGTGCGTGTGCGAGGCGTAGACGTGGCGGTCGAAGCGGGCGGTCAGGAGGTCCAGCGGGGGGCCGCAACGGCCCAGCCGCGCCCTGGTCCACAGAGCCTGTTCCGCCACGGTCCGTCCCCCTGTCCGTCTTGCTCAGAGGATGCAACGCCCCAGCACTCAGAGAAAGTCCGCGGTCTCCAGCTCGAAGGCGAACGGCTCCGGGAGGGTGAGCGCCTTGCCGAAGGGGCGAGTGCAGTGCTCGCGGTAGTCGTCCTTCTCCGGGTCGCTGAACAGCGTGATCGAGTCGGCGTCCCGGTCGACGAGCAGGTAGAGGGGGATGCCTCCGCGCGCGTAGCAGCGGCGCTTGGCCTCACGGTCGGCCTTGGGCTTGGTGGACGTCACCTCCAGGACCATGGCGACACCCTCGCAGGGCATCCAGGGGTCGGCGCCTTTGAAAAGACGTAGGTGAGTGGGCGCGAAGGTGGTGTCTGGGACCACATGATTCTTCGGGCAGGTGTCTCCGCTCTTCAGCCTCAACCCTTTGTTGCCGGAGAAGTCCATGTCGGACCGAGAGCGTCGAATCACCTGCTTCACGATCACGTTGATGTAGTTCTCGTGATCCCCGTCCGGCGGCGGCGTCACAACGATCTCCCCCTCGATCAGCTCGGCCCGGAAACCCTCCGGCGTGTCCAGGGCGAGAAAGCCCTCCAGCAGGACCTCTTCCTGCGTGAGCGGCTCATGGGCCATGGCAGTCATGTCACGCCCCTCCTTCGGTCGCTCGCCAGACTGGGACATCGGAAGATCACCTGTCCGAGAGATCGGGAACCGTTCCCTCGATCGTGGCACACGATCATGAGCGACGTCAGTCGACGAGCCCGCTGCCTTATATAACGCCGGCACCCTCGTACACGCGACAGGACATCGACTCAGGCAGGCGCGAACCGCACCTTCGCCCCTCCCGAACCCACCGGATCCGCCTCCGTCAGCCGCACCCTCAGCCGCTCCCCCAACTCAAGCCCCGCCCCCTCCACCCGCCCGATCACCGCCGGTGTCTCCAACTGCACGGTCCCGACGGTCGGTCGGCTTTCCTCCACGTCCACCACGCAGCCGTCGAACACCTCCCCCACCCGGTCCTTCAGCAGCGCCGCCTCCACGATGTCGACGCACTCCCGTTCGGCCTTCGCGGCGAGCCGACCTCCCTCGGCCATCTCGCGGGGCAACGCCTCGAAAGCCGCGAGCACCCAGTCCGGTACGGCCTTCCCCGCCACCGCCGCCAGGCAGATCTCCGATGCGTACCGGTCGGCGAGGCGGCGCAGGGGCGCCGTGCAATGGGCGTAGGGGGACGCCACAGCCGCATGCGTGGTGATGGCCGGCAGGACCCCGTCCCGGAAGACCGTGTAACCGGCGCCGCGCAGCAGGGTCGTGCACTCCTGGAGGAAGGCCGCGTGGTGGGGGATCCGTGGGTCCAGGGAACGCACCAGCGCCGCGTACGACACATGGTGCGGCCAGTCGATGTGCAGGGCGTGGGCGGTACGGCGCAGCCGTCCCACCGCGCCGTCCGGGGCGGCGGGCAGGGTGCGGAGGACGCCCGTGCCGTAGGCGAGCATCAGGTCGGCCGCCGTCATGCCGGTGAGCAGGGAGATCTGGGCGTTCCAGCCGTCGGCGGGAACCCCGGCGCGGTACGTCAGTTCGTACGTGCCGTTCCGCTGGACTATCTCCTGCTCCGGCACGTTCAGTGAGATGCCGCCGCGCTCCACCTCCAGCCGTTCCCGGAGCTCACCGACCTCCTTCAGCAAGAAAAGCGGCTCCTCGGCGGTGCCCGAGTCGATCGCCTTCTGCACACCCTCGTAGTCGAGCCTGGCCCGGCTGCGGACGAGGGCGCGGCGGACGTCGGCGGCAGTCGTACGGCCGTCCGCGTCGAGGTCGATCGTCCAGAGGGCGGCCGGGCGGACCTGGTCCGGGAGCAGGCTCGCGGCGCCCTCACTCAGTACCGGCGGATGCAACGGAATCCGGGTGTCAGGGAAGTACAGGGTCAGCACGCGTCGGTGCGTCTCCGCGTCCAGCGCCGATCCCGGTACGACGAAGGCGGCGACGTCGGCGATGGCGTACCGGACGCGGTAGCCGGTGCCCCGTCGAGTCAGGTGCATCGCCTGGTCGAGGTCGGTGGAGCCGGGTGGGTCGATGGTGAAGAGGGGGATGTCGGTGGCGTCGTCGTACGCCTTGAGGAGAGGCGGCCGTTCCGCCTCGGCCGTCACCTCGGGCGGGAAGTCCGACGGCACGCCGAGTTCGGTGCGCAGGGCCGTGAAGGCGCTCCTGAAGGCGGCGTCGGTCACGCGTATGCGGCGGCGGGGCATACAGCGAGCGTAGGACCGGGACCACCGAGGGGCACGCCGTACGCTGTCTCGGAGCTCAACCGAAGGAGATCGATCCCGTGCTTGTCCTGCTGCCTCCCTCCGAAGGCAAGGCGTCCTCCGGTCGTGGCGCCCCGCTGAAGCTGGAGACGCTGTCGCTGCCGGGGCTCACCGAGGCCCGTGCGGCGATCCTCGAGGAACTCGTCGAGCTGTGCGCCGGGGACGAGGAGAAGGCCCGCGAGGTGCTCGGTCTGAGTGAGGGACTGCGCGGCGAGATCGCGAAGAACACCGAGCTCAGGACGGCGGGGGCCCGGCCGGCCGGGCAGATCTACACAGGCGTGCTCTACGACGCCCTCGACCTGGCCTCCCTGGACGCGGCCGCGAAGAAGCGCGCCGGGCGTTCGTTGCTCGTGTTCTCGGGGCTTTGGGGAGCGGTCCGGGTGACGGACCGGATTCCGTCGTACCGGTGCTCAATGGGGGTGAAGCTGCCGGGGCTCGGAGCGCTGGGCGCGCACTGGCGTGCGCCGATGGCCTCCGTGCTCACCGAGGCCGCGGGGGACGGGCTCGTGCTCGATCTGCGGTCCTCCGCGTACGCGGCCGCGTGGAAGCCGAAGGGTGAGGTCGCGGGGCGGACGGCGACCGTACGGGTGCTGCACGCGCCGACACGGAAGGTCGTCAGCCACTTCAACAAGGCGACCAAGGGGCGGATGGTGCGGAGTCTGCTGTCGGCGGGGATCGCGCCCAAGGACCCCGCCGAGCTGGTGGAGGCCCTGCGGGGGCTCGGGTACGTGGTGGAGGCGTCGGCGCCCGCGAAGGCCGGGCAGGCGTGGGCGCTGGATGTGCTGGTGGACGAGATCCACTAACGACGCCATTGCACAGGATGCAATGGCCTTTGCGCACACCGCACCGCATCGGCAGGATGAGGCCATGGCCTCCTCCTCGCCGCACTCCTCGCTGCTCGGCATCGCGCCCGTCGTCCCCGTCGTCGTCCTCCAAGACGCCTCCGACGCCGTGCCGCTCGCCCGCGCCCTGGTCGCCGGAGGGCTGCCCGCGATCGAGGTGACGCTCCGGACGCCGGCCGCGTTGGACGCGATCCGGGCGATCGCGGAGGAGGTGCCGGACGCGGTGGTGGGTGCGGGGACCGTCATCACGCCGCAGCAGGTGAAGGACTCGGTGGCCGCCGGTGCGCGCTTTCTCGTCAGCCCGGGCTGGACGGACGTACTCCTGGAGGCGATGCAGGCGTCCGGGGTGCCGTTCCTGCCCGGGGTGTCGACCACCTCGGAGGTCGTGGCGCTGCTGGAGCGGGGCGTCACCGAGATGAAGTTCTTCCCGGCCGAGGCCGCCGGAGGTACGGCGTATCTGAAGTCGCTTGCCGGGCCGTTGCCGCAGGCGCGGTTCTGCCCGACGGGGGGCATAGGTTCCGCCAACGCGCCCGACTACCTGGCCCTCCCCAACGTCGGCTGCGTGGGCGGCACTTGGATGCTTCCGGCGGATGCGATCACCGCGCGGGACTGGGGGCGGGTGGAGGCGCTGGCCCGCGAGGCCGCCGGGCTGAAGACGCTACGGGCGCAGGTGTGAGGTGTCGTTGAGGAGCCGCACGCTCGCGTTGCCGTCGGCGTAGTACGCGACCGCCGACATGGAGGCCGCTGAGAGTTCCATGCGGAACAGGGACTCGGGCGGGGCGCCGAGGGCGAGACGGACGAACGTCTTGATCGGGGTGACGTGGGTGACGAGCAGGACCGTGCGGCCCGCGTACGCCGCGACGAGCTTGTCCCTGGTCGCCGCGATCCGGGTCGCCGTGGCCGCGAAGCTCTCGCCGCCGCCGGTGGGTTCGGCCTCCGGGTCGGACAGCCAGGTGTTCAGGTCGTCCGGGTAGCGCTCGCGCACCTCGCCGAAGGTCAGGCCCTCCCAGGCGCCGAAGTCGGTCTCGATCAGGCCGTCCTCGATGGTGACCTCGATGCCCAGACGTTCCGCCACGGCGGCGGCGGTCTGCCTGGTCCGGGTGAGCGGCGAGGCGAGGATGTGCTGGATCGTGCCCCGCCTGGCCAGGGCTTCGGCGGCCCGCTCGGCCTGTTCCCTGCCCACCGCGGAAAGAGAGGGATCCGTACCGCCGCTTCCCGAGAACCGCTTCTGGGGGGTCAGGGGCGTCTCACCGTGCCGCAGGAGTACGAAAGTGGCGGGCGCCCCCATGTCGGCCGGCGCCCACGCGGGGGCAGCGACCGCCTTGGCAGCACGCCGGTCCGCCTCGGACTTGGCATCGGCGTCCGGCGACGGCTGCCGTACCGAACTCGCCGACGCCCCCGAGTCCATCGCCTCGTTCGCCAACCGATCCGCCCGCTTGTTCTCCTCGCGCGGGATCCACTCGTACGTCACCCGCCCCGGCGGAAACACCCGCCCAGCCTCCAGGGCGAGCGGCTTCATGTCCGGATGCTTGATCTTCCAGCGGCCCGACATCTGCTCGACGACGAGCTTGGAGTCCATGCGGACGTGCACGGTGGCGGACGGGTCCAGGTCGTGCGCGGCGCGTAGGCCGGCCAGCAGGCCCCGGTACTCGGCGACGTTGTTCGTGACGACGCCGAGGTACTCGTACGTCTCGACCAGCGTCTCCCCCGTCGCCGCGTCCAGCACCACGCAGCCGTAGCCGGCGGGGCCGGGGTTGCCCCGCGAGCCTCCGTCGGCCTCGACGATGAACTCCCGCACGTCCAACGCTCCTTACAGGCCGGACTCGGACGTGCGCACCAGGATCCGGCGGCAGTTCTCGCAGCGGACCACGGTGTCGGGCGCGGCCGCGCGGATCTCGTTGATGTCGGTGATGGCCAGCTCCTGGCGGCAGCCCTGGCAGGTGCGCTGGTACAGCTTGGCCGCGCCGATGCCGCCCTGCTGCGCGCGGAGCTTGTCGTAGAGCTTGAGCAGGTCGGCGGGGACGGAAGCGGAGATGACCTCGCGCTCCTTGGTCACCGAGGCGATCTCGCCGTCCAGCGACTCGAGGGCCGCGTCCCGGCGGGCGGTGGCGTCCTCGATCTTCGACTGGACGGAGGAGACCCGCTCGGTCAGCTCGGCCACCCGCTCCTGCGCGGACTCCAGGCGCTCCATGACCTCCAGGACGATGTCCTCGAGGTCGCCCTGTCGCTTGGCGAGGGAGGTGATCTCGCGCTGGAGGTTCTCCAGGTCCTTGGGCGAGGTCGCGGCTCCGGAGTCCAGGCGCTGCTGGTCGCGGGTGGCGCGCTGGCGCACCTGGTCCACGTCCTGCTCGGCCTTGGTCTGCTCGCGGGCGGTGTCGCTCTCCTCGGTCTGGGCGGCCACGAGGAGGTCGCGCAGCTGGGTGGCGTCCTTGGTGAGCGACTCGATCTCGGCGTGCTCGGGCAGCGACCTGCGCTTGTGGGCGAGCTGCTGGAGGCGGACGTCGAGGTCCTGGACGTCGAGAAGTCGGATCTGGTCGGCGGGCGCGGCGTTCAGTTGGGGGCTCCAGGTGAAGGGGAGTGGCTGGTCCAGGGGTCGGTGACCGTCCTGGAGACGTGCACGCGCAGGTCCCAGCCGTGGCGGTCGGAGATCTCGTCGAGCTGGGCGGCGGCCAGCTCGCACCAGGGCCACTCGGTGGCCCAGTGCGCCGCGTCGAGCAGCGCGAGAGGACTGTGGGCGCGATCCGCGATGAACTCTGACACCGGGTGGTGGCGCAGGTCCGCGGTGAGGAAGGCGTCGACGCCGGACGCGCGGACCTGGTCGAAGAGGCTGTCGCCGGAGCCGCCGCTGACGGCGATCGTGCGGACCGTGGCCTCGGGGTCGCCGGCCACGCGGATGCCCTGCGCGGTGGCGGGCAGGCGCTCGGCGGCCCGCGCGGCGAGCTCGCGGACGGTCATCGGGGGGTCGACCTCGCACACGCGGCCCAGCCCCCGGCGCCCCGACGTGTCCGTCGGGTCGGGCACCAGCGGGCCTACGACCCGGAGGTCGAGCGCGCCCGCGAGCGCGTCCGAGACGCCCGGGTCGGCGGTGTCCGCGTTGGTGTGGGCGACGTGCAGCGCGATGTCGTTCTTGATGAGGGTGTGGACGACCCGGCCCTTGAAGTGCGAGGCCGCCACGGTCGTCGTACCGCGCAGATAGAGGGGGTGGTGGGTGACCAGCAGGTCCGCGCCCAGCTTCACCGCCTCGTCGACGATCTCCTGGACCGGGTCGACGGCGAAGAGGACCCGCGTGACCTCCTGGTCGGGTTCGCCCACGACGGTGCCGACCGCGTCCCAGGACTCGGCCCGCTCGGCGGGCCACAGGTTCTCCAGCGCGGCGATGACTTCAGACAGACGGGGCACGGGGAAAGGCTACCTGCCTGGTCTGTCCCACTGAACCCGAGCTGCCCACGGGTGTCCCGCTCAGCACAGTCGCCTCGGTTTCCTCAGGCGAATCGTTCCTGGGCCACCCCTTTGTGTGAAGGGGAAGCGCGGCCGTCCCACGCCTGTGCGTGCGAAAACTACCTTCGTGGCCGGAGGTGACCGGACGATGACGGCCTGTGCCATCGAACCCGCGGCGGCGAACGACGAGAACGAGGACGGGGAGCCCCCGCGGACGGAGTGCGCGATCGCCGAGAACGGGAACGAGAACGGGAAGACGCCGCGGACCGGGTGCGTGATCACCGTCGACGGCTCCTACGCGGCCCGTCTCGCCCAGGACGGCGGCTCCTGGTTCCCGGAGCGCTGGACGCTGGACGGCCCGGAGCCCTACGCGGTGCCGCTGCCGGGCAACCAGCCCGAGGAGCCCGGCACCGAGGTGCAGCCGATGGGTGACGGACGGGTGCTGATCAGGCGGTTCGCGGACGGGCGGCACAACTTCTCGCTGCTCTACCCGACCGGCCCGACCACCGGCGAGCTGCCACTGGGCGCGGTCGAGTGCCCGGAGGAGGGGGCGGTCCTACGGCTGCTGCCGCCTGCGCCGTGCGGCGAGAAGGCGTACGCCCTCGCCGTGGGCGCGCGCTCCAGTGCCGTGTGGCTGGTGGCGGGCGGTGCCTTCGGGCCTGAGCACCTCGCGGAGATCCCGGGGCGCTGCTCGGGCGGGGTGTGGCTGGACCGGACCGGGCGGATGCTGGCCCTGGACCGGGAGCTCGGCGGGCGGACCAAGGCGGTCGTGGTCGATCTGGGGCGCGGCGGGGAGGTGTCGCCGCTGCTGCAGATCGCCGACGGCAGCGATGACCGGCTGCTGCTGGCCGACCCGGACAGCGGGCTGCTGCTGATCTCCTCGGACGCGCCCTCTCCGGGGCGCGCGCGGCTGGGCTGGGGGGTGCTGGGCAGCACGTTGCCGGTGCGGTTCCCGGAGTGCCTGCGGGTGCCGGACTGCACGGTGACGCCGTTCGCGATCCAGCCCGGGCAGGTGCTGACGCCGGAGAGCTGCGGGGTGGCACTGCGGATCGACGGCCCGACGGGCGGCTGGGTGGGGGTGTGGCGGCCGGCCGCACGGCACGTCCAGCATCTGGCGGGGCCCGAGGGGTGGTTGGCGGGTTCCGGGCTGTGGACCGAGGCCGGTGAACTGCTCCTGCCGTACGCGACGGCGGACGCGCCGTGCGGGGTGGCGCGGTGGGCGGCGGCACCGAGGAGCGGGGCCCTCACCGGGGAGGCGGAGGGCCCGGGGGGAACGGGGGGAACGGGGGCGGGGGACGCGGGCCCGGAGGATCCGGAGGGCGGCGGCGGTACGGCCGCGCGGTCGCCCGAATCGGGTCCTCCGGAGCCTGCCGTGGCACGTCCTGTGCCCTTGCAGCAAGCCCCGTTGGGCAATCTTGTAACGAAGTAGTGCCGGTTGGCCCGGCCGCCTGGATTCGGCCCGTGGTGCGCCGGTTAAACTCGCCCCGCTGTAAAGAAAGATCATGTTGACGGGGTGAATTTCTTCCATGAGCGACGCCAGCACGAACCAGTCGACTGCAGACGTCCAGGAGTCCACGGGCCACGGTAAGCACCGGGGTCCGGTCTCGGTCCAGGACAGCGAGACGGCCCCGCGTGGCCGTCACCGCAAGTCGGTCGAGCAGACCGAGGCCGCGGCCTGAGGGCAGACGACGACACACGGCCCGCTCCTTGTCCTAGGAGCGGGCCGTTGCGCGTCTACTCCCCTTACCCCCTACTCCCTTACTCCCTTACTCCCTCTTGAGTCCCAGCACTTCGGCCGCCGCGAACGTCTCCTCCGCCGGCCGTCGCGCGTAGTGCGGGGTGAGCAGGGCGTCCAGTTCGTCGTAGGTGAAGGTGTCCTGCTTGCTGTCGAACTTGGCCTGCACCCGGGGTCGTTCGACGACCACGACCATCCCTCCGTGGACGACCATCAGCTGGCCGTTGACGCGCTCGGCCGCCGGTGAGGCCAAGTAGCCGACGAGCGGGGCGACATGCTCGGGGGCGAGGGGGTCGAGCCCCGACTCGGGCTGCTCGAGACCGGCGAAGACGTCCTCGGTCATCCGGGTGCGGGCGCGCGGGCAGATGGCGTTGGCCGTCACGCCGTACTTGGCGAGCGCGAGGGCCGTCGAGGTGGTGAGCCCGACGATTCCGCCTTTGGCGGCCGCGTAGTTGGGCTGCCCGGCGGACCCGGCGAGGAACGCCTCCGAGGAGGTGTTCACGATACGGCCGTACACCGGCTCACCCGCCGCCTTGGACCGCTCCCGCCAGTGGGCGGCCGCGAACCGGGTCGTGTTGAAGTGACCCTTGAGGTGGACCCGGATCACCGCGTCCCACTCGCCCTCGGTCATGGAGAAGACCATGCGGTCGCGCAGGATGCCCGCGTTGTTGACGAGGATGTCGAGCCGGCCGAACTCGTCGATCGCCAACTCGACGAGCCGACCGGCCTGTTGGTGGTCGGCCACGTCCCCGGTGTGGGCGACGGCCTGTCCGCCCGCGGCCCGGATCTCGTCGGCGACCTGCTCCGCGGGGCCCGCGGAGGCCTCGCCGGAACCGTCCCGGCCCGGCTGTCCGTAGTCGTTGACGACCACGGCCGCGCCGAGTCGGGCCAGCTCCAGCGCCTCGGCCCGGCCCAGCCCCCGGCCGGCGCCGGTGACGATCGCCGTGAGCCCTTCGAGGGGCAGTGGCTCGGTCATCGCGGCCCTCAGATCTCGATGCACGTACGGAGCGAGACCCCCGTGCGCATCTGGTCGAGCGCCTCGTTGATCCCGCTCAGCGGCACCCGGTGGGTGATCAGACGGTCCAGGTCGATGCGGCCGGCCCGCCACAGGGCGATGGTCCGCTCGTAGGAGCGCAGGACGTCCCCGCCGCCGTACATGGACGGCAGGATGCGCTTCTCGTCGAAGAACAGCTCGAACATGTTGAGCTGGAGGAAGTCGTCCATGGCACCCGCGCCGACGACGACGAGGGTGCCGCCGCGCCGGGTGGTCTCGTACGCCGTCCTGGCGGTCGCCGACTTGCCGACGACCTCGAAGACGTAGTCGAAGCCCTCGCCCGCGGTCACCTGCTGTTTGGCGTCGGCCAGTTCGTCCGGGGAGACGGCCCGGGTGGCGCCGAACTCGAGGGCGGCCTCGCGGCGTGAGGCGACGGGGTCGACGGCGACGATCTCGGCGGCACCCTTGAGCCGGGCCCCCTGGATGGCGGAGATGCCGACGCCGCCGCAGCCGATGACGGCGACCGACGAACCGGCCTCCACGTCCGCGGTGTTGAGCGCGGCGCCGAGTCCGGTGGTGACCCCGCAGCCGATCAGTGCCGCGATGTCGAAGGGCACGTCGTCGGGTATCGGCACCGCGCAGCCCGCGTCGACGACGACCTCCTCGGTGAAGGTGCCGGTGCCCGCGAAGCCGAACACATCGCCGCCGGGGCGCCGGAAGTTGGGGGTGCCCGCGTTCATGAACCCGGCCAGGCACAGCTCGGTCTGGCCGCGCTTGCAGGCGGGACAGGCCCCGCAGGCGGGCAGCCAGCACACGACGACCCGGTCGCCGGCCTTCAAGTGGCCGACACCTTCCCCGACTTCGAGGATCTCGCCCGCGCCTTCGTGGCCGGGGACGAAGGGCGCGGGCTGCGGGAGGACCCCGGCCATCGCGGACAGGTCCGAGTGGCACAGTCCGGTGGCCCGGACCCGGATCCGCACCCTGCCGGGCCCGAAGCCCACCGCCTCGACGTCATCGAGGACTTCGAGTTTTTCCTGGCCGATCTCGTGCAGTACGGCTGCGCGCATGGTGCGGCTCCCCTCGTACGGCGTTCTGGGTTCAGGAGTGTTCGACGATGGTGTCGGCGAGGACGGGCGCGTCGTCCCGCTCGACCGCGCCGACGGCGACCCGGGTGGACTGCGGCGTGTGCCACATACGGATCCGCAGGGTCTCCCCCGGGTACACGACCCCGGCGAACCGGGTGACGTACGACCGCACCCGGGTCACGTCCCCGCCGAGCAGCGTGTCGACGACCGCCTTGAGCGTGATGCCGTAGGTGCAGAGCCCGTGCAGGATGGGCCGTTCGAACCCGGCGACCTTGGCGAACTCCGGGTCGGCGTGCAGCGGGTTCCAGTCGCCGGAGAGGCGGTAGAGCAGGGCCTGGTCCTCGCGGATGGGGCGCTGCACGGTCCGGTCGGGCTCGCCGGACGGGGGGTCGAGGCGGGCGGAGGGGCCTCGGTCGCCACCCCAGCCGCCTTCTCCCCGGACGAAGATCTGGGCGTCGTTGGTCCACAACGGGCCCTCGGCGTCCGCGACGTCGGTCCGCATGACCAGGACGGCCGCCTTGCCCTTGTCGTACACGGCGGCGATGCGGTTGGTGGCGGTCGCGGTGCCCTGGGCGGGGAGGGGACGGTGGATGGTCAGCGCCTGGCCGCCATGCAGGACCTTGGCGAGATCGACGTCGATGCCGGGCATGGACAGACCGCTGATCACTCCCGGCGACCCCGAGCCGGCCACCGTGGCGAAGCTCGGCAGGACGTGCAGCCGGGATTCGAGGGTGTAGCGCAGTTCGTCGGGATCGGTGGCGGGGCTGGGTTTGTCAGGATGCGAGCCCGCCCCGATGCCGAGGTGGTAGAGCTGGACGTCCTTGGAGTTCCAGGAGATCTCGCCGGTCCGGGGCTCGGCGGCGAGGGCCTTGGCTGCGTCGATGGGCATACGGCTCCTGACAGTGGCGGATCCGACCGTGGCGGAGTCAAGACCTCGGTACAGCCGTCCGCACCGTCGGCCGCACCGAGGTCGTCGCGGGCCGATCTAGAACGCGTTCCAGTCCGGCGCCCTCTGTATAGCCGAGCCCACCTCAGTTGTGAAGACTCCTGACGGGGTGTCAGGTTGGTCGTCGGGGCAGTCTCGCCCGGGTTCCGGGACCGTGACATTTGTACTGCCCAAGTCCGTACACGCACATCTGCCGCGCGGACTCCGCGATCCGTAGCGTCGTCGGTATGACAACAGGGGACAAGCTCTCGTGCCGCGTGGACGAGATCCGCGAGAAGGTCCGCGAGGCCCGGAAGCACCAGCGGTACTACAAGGCGAACAAGAAGCGCCTCAACGCCGAGTGCAAGGCCGCGCAGAAGGCGGGCGAGGTCCCCGCGAACGCGGGCCTGGGCAGCGGCTTCGGTCTGCTGCCGTGGCTGCTGTTGGGGATGGGCGCCTTCTCCAACCTCTTCCAGGGCGAGGCCTCCAACCCGTGGATCGGCGGCCTGGGGCTGCTCACGTTCAACTCGCTCTACATCTACGTCGCCTTCCGCGCCTTCCACCAGCAGACCCGGGACGCGGTTTCCACACGGGTGGCACTGGTGCTGATGGGACTGGTCACCTGCGGTCTGGCGATGGGGTACGGCGGCAACTGGCTGCTGTTCTTCCCCCTGTTCGGGCTCGCGACGGGCGCGGTCGTGCGGCTGCCGCACCTGCGGTGGGTGGGTGCGCTGGTGGCCGTGGTCGCCGGCGCGGCCTCCGTCTACCGCGACGGCTGGGGCGGACTCGACACCGCATACGCCACGTGGATCTCCACGATGGTGACGGCCGCGATCATGTCCCTCTCCGAGGCGGTACGGCAGTTGCGGGAGGCCCGCGAGGAACTGGCCCGGCGTGCGGTCGAGGAGGAGCGGCTGCGGTTCTCCCGCGATCTGCACGACCTGCTCGGGCACACGCTGTCGGTGATCGTGGTGAAGTCGGAGGCGGCCCGGCGCCTCGCCCCCCGCGATCTGGACGCGGCGCTCGTCCAGGTCTCCGACATCGAGTCGGTGGGCCGCCAGGCGCTCACCGAGATCCGCGAGGCGGTGACCGGCTACCGCGAGGGCAGCCTCAGCACCGACCTCGACCGGGCCTCCTCGGCCCTGCGCGCCGCGGGCATCGAGCCGGTCGTCCACCGCTCCGGCCAGCCGCTCGCCGCCCAGACCGAGGCCCTGCTGGGCTGGGTGGTCCGCGAGGCGGTCACCAACGCGGTACGGCACAGCGGGGCGGAGCGCTGCGAGATCTCCGTGCAGGGCTCGGCGGAACGGGTACGGCTGCGGGTCTGGGACGACGGCCGGGGGACGGCGGCGGGCACGGCGCCGACCGTGGGTGAGTGCGTGGATGAGTGCACCCCTGAGAACGCCGGCACGGTGCCCGTCCCGGTCGTCGGCGGCACCGGTCTCAAGGGGCTCGCGGAGCGGCTGGCCGCGGCCGGTGGGTGGTTGGAGGCGGGCCCGGGGTCACGGGGCGGGTTCGTGGTGCGGGCCGAGCTGCCGGTCGAATCGGTGGCGCCGGAGCCGTCCGGGGAACCTGCGGGGGCGGTGCGCGGGGCCCGGATCGGCGAGGTGGCCGGGTGACGCCGTACGGGGCCGTCCCCTCTTCGGTTCTTCCTGTTTTCAGGGATTCTTCTGTTCTCAAGGATCCTGCGCGTCGGCGCAACGTCGTCGCACCCCCACCGCTCCCGCCGACGCGCCCTACTCTTGGGCCGTGAACGAGATGCCCCGGGAGCACCGGGCCGCCAAGTCCATCCGCGTGCTGCTCGCCGAGGACCAGGGCATGATGCGTGGGGCGCTCGCGCTGCTGCTCGGGATGGAGGCGGACATCGAGGTCGTGGCCCAGGTCGCGGCCGGGGACGCGATCGTGGACGCGGCCCTCGTCCACCGCCCCGACGTGGCGCTGCTCGACATCGAGCTGCCGGGGATGAGCGGTCTGGACGCCGCCGCCGAACTGCGCGACCAGGCGCCGGACTGCCGGGTGCTGATCCTGACCACCTTCGGACGCCCCGGCTACCTCCGCCGGGCCATGGAGGCGGGTGCCGCCGGTTTCCTCGTCAAGGACGGTCCCGTGGAGGAGCTGGCGGCCTCGATCCGCCGGGTGCTGACCGGCGAGACCGTGATCGACCCCGCCCTCGCCGCGGCCGCCCTGAGCGCCGGCCCGAACCCCCTCACCGCCCGCGAGTGCGATGTCCTCAAGGCGTCCACGGACGGCGCGACGGTCGCCGACATCGCGGGCAGGCTCCACCTCTCCGAGTCCACCGTCCGCAACTACCTCTCCTCCGCCATCGGCAAGACGGGCACCCGCAACCGGATGGAGGCCGTACGGGCGGCCCGACAACAGGGGTGGCTGTGAGCCCGGCGGCTCCCTACTCGATCACCTCCGCCGTCTCGTACTCGGTGCCCTTCGGTGCCACGCACACGAACCAGTTGTAGGGGGAGCCATCCGCCGACCGGATCGCCGGGACGTCGGTGCCGGTCGCGGAGCCGGCCTTCTCCACCACCGTCGCCGTCCCGTTCGTCCAGGTGCAGTTGACGCGCTGGGCGGTCTTGGCGACGTAGCCGATGACGAGACGGACGTCCTTCGTGTCGCCGGGTTCGAGGGGGAGGGAGCCGGACATGAGGTCCGTGCCGGTGAGCCGGTCCGTCTTGGGGACCGTGTTCTCCATGACCTTCGTCGACTTGCCGCCGTAGTCGCGGTACACGAAGTACGTGATCTTGCCGATGAGGTCGGAGGCATCGTGGGCGTCCGGCGGGGTCTCACTGCGCAGGGCCATGGCGGCGCGCTGGGCCTCGGCCTGCTTCTCGTCGTGCGGGGCCGACCACACGTTGATCAGGACCCGCCACTTGGTGCCCTGGTCGGTGCCGGAGGCCAGGGTGGTCTGCAGGACCCGGGACGGGTCGGCGTCGGCCGGGACGAGCGGCTGGGTCGCCACCTGGCCCCCGTCCCCGTCCCCACCCGGCAGACCCGCCACCGCGAGGGTCGCCGAGGACCCCGCGAGCACCAGTGCCGTGGCCGCGGCCACCGCCCAGCGGCGGGCCCGGCGCCTGCGGCCACCGCGGAGCACCGCCTGGTAGGGGGCTATGCCGATCTCCACCTCGTCGGCGGCGTCGGCCAGCAGGAGGGCGATGTCGCTGTCGCTCATGTCGTGGCTCTTCTCCCGGTCCGCGCTCATCACTTCCGCCCTCCCTGCGTCGCCATGTCGGCCAGTCCGGGTATGGCGCGAAGTTTGGCGATTCCCTTGGCCGCGTTGCTCTTCACCGAGCCGACCGAGCAGCCCATCGCCTCGGCCGTCTGTGTCTCGGTCAGGTCCTCCCAGTACCGCAGGACCACCGCCTCCCGCTGCCTGGGCGGCAGTTGGGCCAGCGCCGTCAGCAGGGCGCTGCGGTCGTCGGCCTGGGCGATGCGGTCACCGGTGTCGGCGATCTCGCGCACCAGGCCCGAGTCGTCCCCCCGCGCCAGGAACTCCCTGAGCTTCCTGCGGTGCTTGCGTGCGTGCGCGTTGATCATCACGCGCCGTACATACGCCTCCGGATCGTCCGCCGAGCCGACCCTGCGCCAGGCCACGTAGGCCTGTTCGAGCGTCGACTGGACCAGGTCCTCCGCGGCGTGCTGTTCCCCCGTGAGGAGAAATGCCGTCCGCATCAGCCGTGGCCAGCGGCCGATGACAAAGCTCTGGAACTCCTCGTCCCGAGCCTGTTTCCGATCCCCCATGGGCACCTCCTAGATGTCTGAAGGAGTCCATGAGCCGTCCGGACCGTTGCCTCAGTTCGCGGAGATCTTTCTCGGCAGCCATGCCAGCATCAGCGCCACCCCGCAGAGCAGCACTCCCGTCCCCACCCGGAACGCCAGGGCGTACCCCTCCGTCAGCGCCTCCGGCGACGTCACACCCCCCGTCCGGGCCGCCGCCAGCGTCGACAGGACCGCGAGCCCGAGCGAGCCGCCCATCGTGCGCGAGGTGTTGACCAGTCCGGACACCAGCCCGGCCTCCCCCGGCGCCGCCCCGGAGAGGGCCAGCGAGGCGAGCGGGGTCACCGCGAGGCCGGCGCCCAGCATCATCAGGATCCCGGGGCACATGATCGCGGTCACATAGCCGCCGTCCGCGGTCATCGTCGACTGCCAGCCGAACCCGGCGACCGCGACCGTCGTGCCGAGCACCGCCACCCACCGCGCCCCGAGCCGGCGCATGAAGCGCGGGGCGAGTTTCGAGCCGACCACGATCGCCAGCGAGGTCGGGATCAGTGCGGCTCCGGCGGCCAGGGGTGAGTAGCCGAGGACGTTCTGGGCGTAGAGCGTCATGAAGAACCACATGGAGAACATCGCGGAGCCGCTCAGGAACATCGCCGCGTTCGCCGACGCCACCGCCCGCACCCTCAGCAGCCCGAGGGGCATCAGCGGGGCCGCCGTACGGGACTCGACGAGGAGGAAGCCCCCTACCAGCGCGAGCCCGGCGGCCAGCGGGAGCAGGGTGGCCGCCGCCGTCCACCCCTCGGCCTCGGTCTGCGAGATGCCGTACGCCAATACCGCCAGTCCCCCGGTGACCAGCAGCGCTCCCGGCAGGTCGAGGCGCCGCCCGTCCCCGCTGCGGCTCTCCGTCAGCCACAGCAGCGAACCCAGCAGGACCAGCGCGCCGACGGGCACGTTGATCAGCAGCACCCAGCGCCAGGACAGGGTGTCCACCAGAAGTCCGCCGACGAATCCGCCCGCGGCGCCGCCACCCGCGCCCACGGCCGTCCAGGTGGCGATGGCCCGGGCCCGCGCGGCCCCCTCCGGGACGGCCGACGTGACAATGGTCAGCGTCGCGGGCGCCAGCACCGCCGCGCCCAGCCCCTGCACGGCCCGCGCGATCAGCAGCTCGGCGTCCCCCTGGGCCAGCCCGCCGGCCAGCGAGGCCGCCGTGAACAGGCCGAGGCCGACCAGGAACATCCGCTTGCGGCCATACAGGTCACCCGCTCGGCCGCCGAGGAGCATGAACCCGGCGAAGGCGATGGAGTAGGCGTTCACGACCCACTGCAGGCCGGACTCGCTCATCCCCAGGTCGGTGCGCATGGACGGCAGCGCCACATTGACGACGGACACGTCGAGCACGACCAGGAACTGGCCCGCGCACGCCAGCGCCACCACCAGCCAGGCGGGCGGAGCCGACCGGGGACGGCGGGGTCTATGGGCGACTTCAGCGGCTTCGAGCATGGTCGTCATGCTCTCAACCCGGCTCCACTTCCCCAAGAGAATATAAAGAAATCGTTAGTACGCCGAAGCATCGGAATAGTTGCCCATGCATACGTAGTTCAAGCCACACGTAACCCGATCTTCCAGGCCCGGAGGCCTCGCTCACATGACGCACACGCCGACCGACCAGCCCACCCGGAGAGCGTCCGGCGCTGTCGTCCCGGTGCTCGCCTTCGCGGGCATCGTGGTCGCGGTGATGCAGACCCTGCTCGTCCCGGTCATCAAGGACCTGCCGGAACTGCTGGACACCGCGCCCAGCAACGCCACCTGGGTCCTGACATCCACCCTGCTCTCCGGCGCCGTCGCCACCCCGATCATGGGCCGCCTCGGCGACCTGTACGGCAAGCGCCGCATGCTGATCCTCAGCCTCGCCGTGATGGTCGTGGGCGCCCTGGTCAGCGCCCTCACCAGCGACCTGCTCACGATGATCGCCGGCCGCACCCTCCAGGGCTTCGCGATGGGCGCGATCCCCCTCGGCATCGGCCTCATGCGGGACATGCTGCCCCGCGAGAAGCTCGGCTCGGCCATGGCCCTGATGAGCTCCTCGATCGGCGTCGGCGGCGGCCTGGCGCTGCCCCTCGCGGCACTGATCGCCCAGCACGCCGACTGGCACGCCCTCTTCTACGGCGCCGCGGGCATCGGCGCGCTCGCCATCGTCCTCACCCTCCTCGTCGTCCCCGAGTCCCCGGCCCGCGCCGAGGGCACCTTCGACGTCCTGGGCGCGATCGGCCTCTCCGCCGGCCTGGTCCTCTTCCTCCTGCCGATCACCAAGGGCAGCGACTGGGGCTGGTCCTCCGGCACCACGCTCGGCCTGTTCGCCGCGTCGGCCGTCGTCCTCCTCCTGTGGGGCGTCATGGAACTGCGCGTCAAGGCCCCCCTGGTCGACCTGCGCACCACCGCCCGCCCGGCGGTCCTCTTCACCAACCTGGCGTCGATCATGGTGGGCGTCTCCTTCTACGTCGTCTCACTCGTCCTCCCCCAGCTGCTCCAGCTCCCGAAGGCGACCGGCTACGGCCTCGGCCAGTCCATGGTCGTCGCGGGCCTGCTGGTCGCTCCGCTGGGCCTGACGATGATGATCACGGCCCCCGTCTACGCACGGCTGTCGGCGAAGTACGGCCCCAAGTTCACCCTCATCCTCGGCATGCTGATCATCGCGATCGGCTACGGCGCCGGACTGGGCCTCATGAGCGCGGCCTGGCAGAGCCTCGTCATCGCGGTGGTCCTCGGCGCGGGCATCGGGCTCGCCTACTCCTCCCTGCCCGCACTGATCGTGGGCGCGGTCCCGGCCTCGGAGACGGGGGCGGCGAACGGGCTCAACACGCTGATGCGGTCCATCGGTACGTCCGTGTCGAGCGCCGTGATCGGCATGGTGCTGGCGAACACGGCGAACAATGTCGGGGGCGTCGCGATACCGACCATGCACGGCTTCCGGGTGTCGTTCCTGATCGCGACCGGCGCGGTGGCGGTCGGGCTGCTGATGGCCCTGTTCCTGCCGAAGCCGAACCGGGCGCCGCAGCTGCGCGCGAGCAGCGAGGAGGACGCTGTGATCGAGCGGGCCGACGAGGTGCTGCGTGGCTTCCGTGGCCGCGTCCTGGACGCCGCGGGCACGCCGGTCCCCCGGGCCAAGGTCACGCTGATCGACCGGCGGGGGCGCCAGGCGGGCGCGACGCTCTCCGGTGACGACGGCACGTACGTCCTCACCGTCCCCACCCAGGGCGCCTACGTCCTCGCCGCCCGCGCCACCGGCCACGGCCCCCTGGCCTCCTCGGCCACCCACGCGGGCGACGACCGCGCGATCGACCTCGACCTGGCCCTGCCGGGCGAGACGGTCACGGCCTGACCGACACGCAGCCGGACCGCATCCCCGCCCCGCCCCACGGGCGGGGATGTGTCGCGTCGGGGGCGCCCGGAAGGACGTAGGACCGAACCCACAGCCGCACTCTGCAGCGCCCTCGGAAGCAGCCGCGACGCCGGGCCTCGGCCCGGGCCCGCACGACGGGCGGGCCGACCAAGACAGGCGCCCATCCGACCGACGACCGCCCGGCGCCCGGCGCCCGGACGACGACGTACGGGCCCAGGCCCGCACTACTGCCCGGCCGACCAGGACAGGCGCCCATCCGACAGACGCCCGCGCCGCGTCCAGTGCAGGACGACGACCTACAGCGGCCGGGTCCGGATCAGCCCGACGTACGCCGTCAGGTCCTCGCCCAGCACCACGTCCTGATCGACGACCGTGAACCCGGCCTCGGCGTACGCGTCAGCTGTCTGCCAACCTGGCGCCGGGCCCCACCGGAACCCGCACGGCACGCCCATCGCGCGCGTCCTTCGCGGCAACCCGCACCATGCGCCCGCAGCACGTTCCCACCCCCCTGTCCCCCGTCGGGCAGAGGGGTGCGGCAGCATGGACCGTCCGGAGAGGGCGTACGGCGCCAGCGCGGTCGTACGACGTCTGCCCGCACGCACGACCGACGACCGAGAGGAACCGCATGGCCGCGGCCGCACCCAAGCCCGAGATCCTCGCCGCCTTCGAGGCCGCCAAGGGGTTCATGCCCCTGAGCGAGGGGCTGGCCCTCCATGAGGCCGCTCTGGACGCCGGGCGGCTCGGGCTGCCGCTGCTGGAGGTCGGTACGTACTGTGGCCGCTCCGCGATCCTGCTGGCCGACGCGGCCCGTGAGGCTGGGGTCACCGCGCTGACCGTCGATCATCACCGCGGCAGCGAGGAGCAGCAGCCGGGGTGGGACTTCCACGATCCGGAGACGGTGGATGCCGAACTCGGACTGATGGACACGCTGCCCACCTTCCGCAGGACCCTGCACCGGGCCGGGCTGGAAGACCACGTGGTCGCACTTGTCGGTCGTTCTCCCCAGATCGCGAAGGTCTGGGGCTCGCCTCTCGGCCTGGTCTTCATCGACGGCGGTCACACCGACGAGCACGCGAACGCCGACTACGAGGGCTGGGCCCCCCACGTGGCCGAGGGCGGGCTGCTCGTCATCCACGACGTGTTCCCCGAGCCGGAGGACGAGTTCACCGGCCAGGCGCCCTACCGAGTCTATCTCCGGGCCCTCGCCTCCGGCGCCTTCACCGAGGTCTCGGCGACCGACTCGCTGCGGGTGTTGCGGCGGGTGCGGGCGGGGATCTGAGAGCGCGGTTAGAGTCGCAGACGTGTCGTACGCAGGCCCTGAATTCGGTTCCCCCCAGCCCCGCCGCCCCCGGCGCCGACCGCTGACCCTCGCCCTCGCCGTGCTCGTGCCGGGCGCGCTGCTCGGGTGGCTGGTGTACGCGGGGGTGAGCGGAGCGGCCGACGGCGGCGGGACGACGGCCGCGGCGAGTCCGCGGGCGAGCGCTCCGCCGACCGTCTCCTCCACCACCGTCGAGGACAAGAAGCCGCTCGGCTCGCTCGCGGGCAAGGTCGTCGTCATCGACCCGGGGCACAACCTCACCAACTTCCGGCACACGGCCGAGATCAACCGCAAGGTGGACATCGGTACGAACCGCAAGGAGTGCGACACGACGGGGACGTCGACCAACTCCGGTTACGCGGAGGCGAAGTTCACACTCGACGTCGCCCACCGGCTGCGCACGCTGCTGGAGAAGCGGGGCGCGACGGTGAGACTGACCCAGGACGGCGACCGGCCCTACGGCCCCTGTGTGGACGAGCGCGCCAGGATCGGCAACAGCGCGAAGGCCGACGCGGTGGTGTCGATCCACGCGGACGGCGCGAGCGCAGGGCAGCGCGGCTACCACGTGATCCTTCCGGGCCGCGTCCACCAGGGCATCGCCGACACCCGCCGGATCGTCGCCCCCTCCGCCCGACTCGGCGAGCGCATCGCGCACGACTTCGGACGCGCGACGGGCACCGCCCCCTCCAACTACATCGGCGACGGCACCGGCCTGGACACCCGCACAGACCTCGGCGGCCTCAACCTCTCGACGGTTCCCAAGGTGTTCATCGAATGCGGCAACATGCGCGACAGCAAGGACGCGGCCCTGCTCACCAGCGCGGCCTGGCGGCAGAAGGCGGCGCAGGGAATCTCTGAAGGAATCGTGAGTTTCCTGCACGAGCAACGATCTGCGCGCTGATCCCGACATACACTCCGCCCGGGCGGACGATAGGGTCTACCGACGACGAGACGACCTACGAAGGACTTGAAGTGAATATCCGCTCCCTCACTCGAGGCGACGGCGTGGTGATCGGTGCAGCGGTGTTGCTGTTCATCGCGTCGTTCCTTGATCTCTACTCGGTCGACGGAGCCCCCGACGACGCCGACCTCCCCAGCGCCTGGGCGAGCGGCCCGGTCGTGATGGGGGTCGTCCTCGCGGGCATCATCGGCGCCGCACTCGTCGTCGTGTCGCGCGGCCTGCCGCAGGTTCCCAAGGTGGCGGGACTCGACCTCGGCCAAGTCGGCGTCGCGTTCACGGTGTTCGCCGCCTGGAGCGCGCTCGGGAACGTGTTCGACCCGCTGAGCGCCGCGGACTACGGCTCCAGTTCGGACACGGTCAGCGCCGGCATCGGTCTGATCCTCGCTCTCGTCGCCACCCTGGTCATGGCCGGGGCCGCCGTCGCCACCCCGCTCGTCCCCGCCCTGCAGGCCGGCCTCGTCCCGGCCCCCAAGCCGCCCCAGCCGCAGCCCTACGGCGCCCAGCCGCCCGGTGGTTACGGCTACCCGGGCGCCCAGCAGCCGGGGCAGCAGCCCGGGCCGCAGGGTCAGCAGCCCTACGGCGGTCAGCCGCAGCCGGGGCAGCCGTTCGGCGCGCAGCCCCAGCCGCAGGCGCAGGCCCCGCAGCCGCCGGCGGCGGAGTTCTCGCCGTTCTGGTTCGCCGTGCCGGTGCCGCGCCCGCTGTTCGCGGAGGACGGTTCGCCGACGCCGATCGCCGAACTCGCGCCGGGCACCTGGTACCTGGCCGTCGAGCAGCGCGGTCCGGGTCTGGTCGCCCAGACGCAGGACGGCCGTCGTGGCGTGCTGCAGGACACGAGCGGCATCCAGCGCGGCTGAGCCCTTCGAGGTCGTAGGACGGCCCCTCGCCCCTTCCGGGCGGGGGGCCGTTGCCGTACATTCGCGAGCGCTCCCGAACATCTGACATACCGTCAGGAGGCGTCGTGCGACTCGGTCTTGCGCTCGGCTACTGGGGCCGCGGCCCCGACCCCCGCCATGTGCCGCTGGCCCAGGAGGCCGAGCGGCTCGGCTATCACTCGGTGTGGACGGCCGAGTCGTGGGGGTCGGACGTTTTCACACCGCTCACCTGGATCGCGGCTCAGACGTCGACGATCAGGCTGGGTACGGCCGTTGCCCAGATGGCCGCCCGCTCCCCCACCACGACCGCCATGCACGCCCTCACCCTGGACCACCTCTCCGGCGGACGGGTCATGCTGGGCCTCGGGCTGTCCGGGCCGCAGGTCGTCGAGGGCTGGTACGGCCGCCCGTTCCCCAAGTCGCCGCTGACCGCGACTAGGGAGTACGTCGACGTCGTACGGCAGGTCCTCAGGAGGCAGGCGCCGGTCGAGCTGGACGGCCGCTTCCACTCCCACCCCTACCGGGGCCCGGACGGCACCGGGCTCGGCAAGGCGCTCAAGCCCATCACCCACCCCCTGCGCGCCGAACTGCCCATCCTGCTGGGCGCCGAGGGGCCGAAGAACATCGCCCAGACGACCCGGATCGCGGACGGCTGGCTGCCGTTGTACTGGTCGCCGAACCGGCCCGAGGTCTACGAGGCCTCGCTCGCCGAGGCTCCGGAGGGCTTCCTCGTCGCCCCCATGGCCCAGGTGCGGGTCTGCGACGACGTGACCGAAGGACTGCTGCCGGTCAAGACGATGCTGGGCTTCTACATCGGCGGAATGGGCCACGCGGCCCGCAACTTCCACGCCGACCTGATGGCCCGCATGGGATACGAGGAGCAGGCGCGCAGGATCCAGCGGCTGTTCCTCGAGGGCCGCCGCGAGGAGGCCGTGCTCGCCGTGCCGGACGCCTTCGCCGACGAGATCTCCCTGGTCGGACCGCGCGAACGTATCGCCGAGCGGCTGGAGTCGTGGCGCAAGGGGCCGGTGACGGACCTGCTGGCGCTGGCCCCGGACCGGGAGTCGCTGCGGGTGCTGGCGGAGGTCAACGCGTGACGCCAGGTTTCGTCAAGGAATTCGGGGCCATTCGAACACCATGTCCACTGAATCTCGCCGCGGTGCCAACTCCGCCGGGACGGTCATAGCGATCGTCGCCGACATCATGGCCCTCATTCTGGGCCTGTGGATCCTGATGTACCTGCTGGACGCCAACCGGGCGAACGACTTCGTGCAGTTCATCCACGACGCCGCCCGCTGGCTCGCCGGCTGGTCCTACGACCTGTTCACCTTCGACGAGGCCTGGGCCCGGGTGGTCGCGGGCTACGGCCTGGCAGCGGTCGTCTACCTGTTCGTGGGCCACGCCATCGCCAACCGCGCCCACCGTCACTGAGACCTGACCGCGCCCACCGCCTCTGAGACCCGACCGAGCGCTCAGGCGCAGCAGTCCGGGTCAAGGCCCAGCGGCAGGCGCTCCCCGCCGAACACCACGCAGGTGGCCTCATGGCCACCCAGCGCGGCGACGGCCAGCAGCAGTGACCCCGCCGTCCACGTGGTCAGCTCCCGTGGCCACACCGCCCCGTCCTCGAACACGTACCCGGTCCAGTACAGCCCGCTCTGCGGGTCCCGCAGATGCTGGATCGACTGGAGGATCTCCAGCGCCCGGTCGGACTCGCCCGTCGCCCACAGGGCCAGGGCGAGTTCGGCCGACTCCCCGCCCGTGACCCACGGGTTGGGGACGACACAGCGCACTCCGAGAGCGGGCACGACGAACCGCTCCCAGCCCTCCTCGATACGGGACTTGGCCTCCGCGCCGGTCAACGCCCCGCCCAGGACCGGGTAGTACCAGTCCATCGAGTAGCGGTCCTTGTCGAGGAAGCGTTCGGGGTGCCGGCGGATCGCATGGCGCAGCGCACCGACCGCCAACTCCCAGTCCGGCTGGGCCTCTTCGCGCTGTTCGGCGATCGCGAGGGCGCATCGCAGCGCGTGGTGGATCGAGGAGGATCCGGTGAGCAGCCCGTCGGTGAGGGCGCTGCCGTCGTCCTCCCGCTTCCACCCGATCTGCCCGCCCGGCTGCTGGAGTTCCAGTACGAACTCCATCGCCGCGTACACCGTCGGCCACATCCGGTCGAGGAACATGTCGTCGCCGGTGGAGAGGTAGTGGTGCCACACTCCTACGGCTATGTAGGCGACGAAGTTCGTCTCCCGGCCCCGGTCGGTGACCTGCGTGAAGTCCCCGTCCTGGTACGCCGCGTACCAGGATCCGTCCTCGTTCTGGTGGCGTGCGAGCCATTCGTAGGCCCGCTCGGCCGCCTCGTGCTCGCCCGCCGCGTCCAGCGCCATCGCGGCCTCGGTGTGGTCCCACGGGTCGAGGTGGTGCCCGCGGAACCACGGGATCGCCCCGTCCTCCCGCTGCGCGGCCAGGATCCCGGCGACGGTCGCGGCGGCCTGCTCGGCGGTGAGGACCCCGGGCAGGACGAGGTGTTCTGTCCGGGGAGTGGTCACGAGGTGGCCACCTGCGGAAGGTGCGGCTTGGTCGCGTACGCCACGAAGCTCTTGCCGATCAGCGGGTTCAGTGCCTGCTCGGCGACCCGGGTGGCCAGCGGCTTCTTCATGATGTCCCAGACCAGCAGCTTGTGGTACGCCTGCACCGGCAGCGCCTTGTCGTTGTCGACGCCGAACGCGCACTTGAGCCACCAGTACGGGGAGTGCAGGGCGTGCGCGTGGTGGGTGCCGTACGGCTTGAGGCCGGCCTCGCGGATCTTCGCGAGCAGCTCGTCCGCCTTGTAGATGCGGATGTGGCCGCCCTCGACCTCGTGGTAGGCGTCGGACAGCGCCCAGCAGACCTTTTCGGGGCCGTAGCGCGGGACGGTGATGGCGATCCGCCCACCCGGCTTGAGCACCCGGACCATCTCGGCGAGTACGCCCTTGTCGTCCGGGATGTGTTCCATCACCTCGGAGATGATCACGACGTCGAAGGACTCGTCGGGGAAGGGGAGGGCCAGGGCGTCGCCCTCCATCGCGGTGGCGGTGGCCCCTTCCGGTGCCTCACCGGCCTCCTTCATCGCCGTGAACCACTTCGCGACCTCGCGGATCTCCTCGGCGTTCTGGTCCAGCGCCACGACCTGCGCGCCGCGCCGGTAGCACTCGAACGCGTGCCGGCCGGCCCCGCAGCCGAGGTCCAGTACGCGGTCGCCCGGCGCGAGTGGGAACCGGGAGAAGTCGACGGTCAGCACGTGGCCCTGCTTTCGGGGTTGAGATCGGCGTCGGTCACTCGTGGGGCGGTCAGTGGTACGCCCGTCGCTGAGGCCGTGGAGCGGTCGGGGTGCTTGGCCGCGGAACGGGGCGTGGCCTCGGCGGCGGGTCCGGCGATCGCCTCGCGGTACCGGGCCACGGTGCCCTCCGCGGCTTTCGCCCAGGTGAACTTCGCCAGTACCCGCTCACGTCCGGCCCGGCCGAGTCGCGCCCTCAGGTCCGGGTCGCCCAGGAGACGGCTCAGGGCGGTCGCCAGTGCGCCCGGGTCCCCCGGCGGTACCGCCAGGCATGTCTCGCCGTCGCGCCCGGCGACCTCGGGGATGGCGCCGCCCGTCGTGGCGACCAGCGGGGTGCCCGTGGCCATGGCTTCCGCCGCCGGGAGTGAGAAGCCTTCGTAGAGCGAGGGCACGCAGGCGACCTCCGCCGAGCGGACGAGGTCGACCAGTTCGGCGTCCGTGATGCCCTTGACGAAGTCGACGGCGCCTTCGAGGCCGTAGCGCTCCATGGCCTGGGCGACCGGGCCCTCGGCCGGTCGCTTGCCCACAACTATGAGGTGCGCCCCGGGGTGTTCCGTGCGGACCTTCGCGAGCGCCTCGACGAGGAAGACGAGGCCCTTGAGGGGGACGTCCGCGCTGGAGGTCGTGACGATCCGGCCCGGCACCACGCGCACCGACGGATCCGGCGAGAACTGGTCGGTGTCGGCGCCGATGTGGACGACGTGGATGCGGTCGTCGCGCACGCCGAGGTGGTCGACGATCTCCTGGCGGGAGGTGCCGGAGACGGTGAGCACGGACGGCACGCGGCGGGCCACGCGCTTCTGCATACGGGTGAAGGCGTACCAGCGGCGCTTGGACAGCCGCTGCCGCCATCCCTCGGCCGCGTCCAGCTCCAACTGCCGGTCCACGGTGATGGGGTGGTGGATGGTGGTCACCAGCGGAGCGCCGACATCGCCCAACAGGCCGTAACCGAGGGTCTGGTTGTCGTGAATCACGTCGAACTCACCGCTGCGGGCCCGGAGATGACGTCGGGCCCGCAGGGAGAAGGTGAGCGGCTCGGGGAAGCCGCCGGTCCACATCGTGGCGACTTCCAGGGCGTCTATCCAGTCGCGGTACTCGTCGCGTTTCGGGGTGCGGAAGGGATCCGGAGAGCGGTAGAGGTCCAGGCTGGGCAGCTCGGTCAGGCTCAGGCCGTCGTAGCCCGGATCGAGAACGGGGTAGGGCTGGGAGCCTATGACCTCGACACGGTGGCCGAGGCGGGCCAGTTCGCGTGAGAGGTGGCGTGTGTAGACACCCTGGCCGCCGCAGAACGGGTTCCCTTTGTAGGTGAGGAGCGCGATACGGAGCGGTCGCTCGCCGTCGGCGGCCGGGCCCTCAAAGGCCCCTGCCTGACTGGCCTCAGCGGTCACTCTGGGCCCCCTTCTGCCTGCACTGTCCCGCGAGATTACGACGAGAAGGTAATCTAGAACAAGTTTCAGACTTGATCGTTCAGGAGGCTCTGAATCTACCGGCAGGTAGGGGTCCTGTGAGCGGTGGATCAGGTGATTCACGCCACGACCGGCACCCTGGCATGCTGAGTGATCACACATCCTCACGGACTGTCACGGAACCCAAGGTGGACAAGGTGGCCAAGCCGGCCAGAGTGGAAGCCAGCACCGTACGACCCGACACACCGCCGCTGACCGAGCGACAGGAGGCGCGGCGCCGCCGCATCCTGCACGCGAGCGCGCAGCTGGCGAGCCGCGGCGGGTTCGACGCGGTGCAGATGCGGGAGGTCGCGGAGTCCTCACAGGTGGCGCTCGGCACCCTTTACCGGTACTTCCCCTCCAAGATCCATCTGCTGGTCGCCACCATGCAGGACCAGCTGGAACACATGCACGGCACGCTCCGCAAGAAGCCGCCGCAGGGCGAGACGGCGGCCGAGCGGGTCGCGGAGACCCTGATGCGGGCCTTCCGGGCGCTCCAGCGCGAGCCGCATCTGGCGGACGCGATGGTCCGCGCGTTGACCTTCGCGGACCGCAGTGTGAGCCCGGAGGTCGACCAGGTCTCCCACCAGACCACGCTGATCATCCTGGACGCCATGGGGCTCGAGGACCCGACGCCCGAGCAGCTCTCCGCGGTCCGCGTCATCGAGCACACCTGGCACTCGGCCCTGATCACCTGGCTCTCGGGCCGGGCCTCCATCGCCCAGGTGAAGATCGACATCGAGACGGTGTGCCGACTGATCGACCTCACGGAACCGCCGTCCTAGCATCCCGGTCCTGGCGCCCCGGTCCTGGCGCCCCGGTCCGACCGCCCCGGTCCTGGCGCCCCGGCCCCACCGCCCCGGCGCTAGCCGACGGCCGCCAGTCCGCTCCAGCTCCGTCCCGTCGCCGTCTCCCCCGCCCACCGTTCCAGCAGGCGTCGGGCCTCCGTCTCGGGGGCCGCGAGGGAGACCTGCTGGGCGCCGGCGTCGACGGCGCGCTCCTGTTCGTGGGTGCCCTCGCTGCAGCAGGCGCACATCATGCGGACGCTGCTCGCCGGCTCGGCGCCGAAGCCGTGGTCGGTGAACAGCTCCAGGAGGGCCTCCAGGTCGGCCTTCTCGCCCGCGGCCACCGTGACCTCCAGGGTGGGCAGTTCGGACGCCTCGAAGAGCAGGAGTTCCTCGAAGACGGGGTACGTCGAGCCCTCGACGACCCGCTCGCCCTTCGGTTCGCCGTCGTGGACGACGATCTCGCCGTAGCGCCGTCCGCCCGTGACGGGCACGCTGACGACCCGGCCGCGGGTGGGGCACAGCCGCTCGATCCAGACGACCTCGCGCTCGCCGCCGGTGTCGAGGCGCACGCAGGCGTACCCGAAGCGCGCGTCGATCTGCCCTTCCCCGTCGGGGAGTTCGATGCCGAAGCCGCTCCACGCGTCCCGTGCCGTCGCCCAGTCCCGCTGGATCGTGGCCGCGATGCCGAGGTTCCAGTACGCCGGGTCGCCCTCGCCGCGCGGGGAGCGGGCCGCGGCCTCCCGGCCCAGCTCATACGCCTTGGCCCAGTTCCGCAGGAACTTGTGGGCGAGCGCGGCGTCGTACCACCACACGGCGCTTGCCTTCAGGTCCGGGAAGTGTGCGAGCACCTGCTCGTACAGCTCGGCGGCGCGCAGCCAGTCCTCGGCGTCCCAAGCGACCCGTGCCTGCTTGATCAGCTTCTTGGCCTCGGACTTCTCCACGCTTCCCCACTCCCGCGATGCGCTGACGACGACCGCAGGAGCGTAAGCCCTCACACCGGCGGGGAGCACGTGAGGGACCTACGAGACGGGTTCCCTTCGCCGGTATGGTCCGGATCAGGTTCTGGGGGTCGCCGTCGAGCCTTCCCGCTGCTCTTCGGCCTCTCAGCCCTACCGTCGACGTCGGCCCTGGCGGAAGCCTTCGCATCTCGCCTGAGTCGGCTACTTCGGTGGGACTCCCTCACTCGCCTCGTAGGCCTATGTCCAGAATAGAACCCTCGTCCGGGAATGAACCCTCTCAAACCATGATTTTCTCGGCTCCTACTCCTCCGGCGGGAACACCGGCTCCCCGCTCCCCAGCAGCGTGATCATGATGGCCTCCACCGGGCAGTTCTCCGCCGCCGCCAGGATCTTCTCGTTGGCGTCGCTCTCCGGGTCGGCGGGGTGGGACTGGCGGGCGGTGTCCAGGCGGAAGCCGTCGGGGGCGGTGTGCACGCACTGCGCGGAGCCGATGCACAGGGAGCGGTCGACCTCGACGTGCCAGCGGTCTCCCATCGCCGCTCACGCCTCCCAGCCGGCCGGCAGATGGATCATCTTGTGCTCCAGGTACTCGCCGTAGCCCTCGGGGCCGAACTCCCTTCCCAGGCCGGAGCTCTTGTAGCCGCCGAAGGGGCCGAGCATGTCGAGGCTGAAGGTGTTGACGTTGTAGGTGCCGGTACGGACCTGGCGGGCGACCTCGATGCCGCGCTCGACGTCGGCCGTCCACACGCTGCCCGACAGTCCGTAGTCCGAGTCGTTGGCGATCTTCACCGCCTCGGACTCGTCGCCGTAGGGAAGGAGGCAGATCACCGGTCCGAAGATCTCCTCGCGCGCGATCCGCATCGAGTTGTCGACGTCGCCGAAGAGCGTCGGCTCGACGTACCAGCCGCGCTCCAGGCCCGCCGGACGCCCGCCGCCGGTGAGGATCTTGGCGCCCTCCTCCTGGCCGATGCGGATGTAGTCGAGGTTGCGGCGCTGCTGGCGTTCGGCGACCAGCGGGCCGACCTGGGTGGCCGGGTCGAGCGGGTCGCCGACGACCAGTGCACTCGCCGCCGCGGCAAGGGCCTCGGCGAACTCGTCGTAGCGGGAGCGGGGCAGCAGGATGCGGGTCTGGGCCACGCAGGCCTGGCCGTTGTTCATCCAGGCGGACGGGACGATCCCGGCGACGGCCGTCTCGACGTCCGCGTCCGGGAGGACCACGGCCGCCGACTTGCCGCCCAGCTCCAGGGTCACGCGCGTGAGATTGCGGGCGGCGACCTCCATCACGCGCTTGCCCGCGCCCACCGATCCGGTGAAGGAGACCTTGTCGATCCCCGGATGCCCGACCAGGTACTCGCTCACCTCACGGTCGGCCGGGAGGATGGACAGGACGCCGTCCGGCAGCCCGGCCTCCTTGGTGATCTCGGCCAGGATGTACGCGTCCAGCGGTGACTCGGGCGACGGCTTGAGCACCACCGTGCAGCCGGTGAGCAGCGCGGGGGCGAGCTTGGCGGCGGCGACGAACTGCGGGACGTTCCAGGGCACCACGGCCGCCACGACCCCGACCGGCTCGCGGCGCACGAGGATGCGGCCGAGCACTCCGTCGCGTGTCTCCTCGTACGTGAAGCCGCGTGCGACCGTGATCGCCGAGTCCCAGACCATCATCGCGCCGAGGGCCTGTGCGAGGACGCTCCAGGAGTACGGGGAGCCGTTCTCGGAGGAGATCACGCGGGCGATCTCCTCGTGCCGGACCGCGATCGCGTCCTTGATCCTGGTGACGACCTCGATGCGCTCGTCGAGCGACATCCGCGGCCAGGGTCCCTCGTCGAAGGCGGTGCGTGCGGCGGCGACCGCCGCGTCCACGTCCGCGCGCGAGGCGTGCGGCACGCGTCCGATGACCTCCTCGGTGTGCGGGGAGATCACCTCGATGACGTCCTTGCCCAGGGGGTCGGTCAACTCCCCGCCGATGAACAGCTGTCCGTGTTCCACGAGCTCGGTCATGGCGACTGCCTCCCCGGGGCGGCTTACTGACGATCCATCAGATACGGAACTGATACCAGTTCCACTGGGAGGAGTCCACGGCCCGCACACCACGACTGTTGGTGACCTCGGGCTACCGTCGAAACTCGTTCTAGTTATCATGCTGGGAACGCGGTGATTGGGGAGCTCATGGCGCAGGTGTACGACCATGGTGGCGGCGTCCGGTCCGTTCAGGTGCCCATCCCCGACAATCCGCTCGGCCACACCCTGGTGTACGTCGTCGAGACCGACCGAGGACCGGTGCTGGTCGACACCGGCTGGGACGACCCGGACTCCTGGGACACCCTCGCCGAGGGGCTGACCGCGTGCGGGACCGACGTGGGCGGGATCCACGGCGTGGTCATCACCCACCACCACCCCGACCACCACGGCCTCTCCGGCAAGGTGCGGGAGGCGTCCGGGGCCTGGATCGCGATGCACGCGGCGGACTCCGCGATCGTGCGGCGCACCCGCGAGACCCGTGCCGAGCGCTGGTTCACCTATATGACGGCCAAGTTGGTGGCCGCGGGCGCCCCCGAGGACCACGTGGCCCCCCTGCGCACCGCGCGGCGCCGCGAACTGCCCGGATTCTCGCCCGCGTTGCCCGACCGCGAGATCGTCCCCGGCGAACTCCTCGACCTCCCCGGCCGCAGGCTCCGCGCCATCTGGACCCCGGGACACACGCCCGGCCATGTCTGCCTGCACCTGGAGGAGGAGCACCCCTCCGGACTGCCGGGCCACGGACGGCTGTTCTCCGGCGATCATCTGCTCCCCGAGATCACCCCGCACATCGGCCTGTACGAGGACCCCGACGACGCCACCGTCACCGACCCCCTCGGCGACTACCTCGACTCCCTGGAACGCGTCGGGCGGCTCGCCCCCGCCGAGGTCCTCCCCGCCCACCAGCACGTCTTCACCGACGCGAGCGCCCGCGTAGGGCAGTTGCTCGCCCACCACGAGGAACGCCTCACCGACCTGCGCTCCCTCCTGGCCGAGCCCCTCACCCCCTGGCAGCTCGCCGAGCGCATGGAGTGGAACCGCCCCTGGGAGCAGATCCCCTACGGATCACGCAACATCGCGGTCTCGGAGGCCGAGGCGCATCTGCGGCGACTGGTGAAGTTGGGCCGCGCGGAGGCGGTGACGGGGAGCGATCCGGTGACGTACGTGGCCGTCTAGCCCGGACGGAGGCTCCCTTGGGCGGCTCTCAGTCGCTTTCCTACGGGCGAGTACAGTAGCCAGGTCGTCATCAGATGCCGTACGGGGGGAAGCCGGTGCAATTCCGGCGCTGCCCCTCGCCCAGTGCCTCAAGGGCCTGGGAGACCGGCCGGTGCGCGGCACCGTCGAGATATACGGAGCCGAGCCGCCCGGGGTCCTCCCGCGCTGCCCGGCTCCCCGCAGGGAGAAGGGCATCCGCCGATCATGAACGTCCGCCGCAGCGCCGCGGTCCTGGCCGCCACCGTCGCCTTCGGCACGGCCACACCCGCCGTGGCCGCCTCGCCGTCCCCGTCTCCCTCGTCCCCCTCCGGGCTGTACGGCAGCACGGATCCCACCTACGACGGGGTCTGGCGCCAGTCCCTCGCCCTGATCGCCCTGCACCGGGTGGACGTGGAACCCGCCGACGCGGCCGTCGACTGGCTGGCCGGGCAGCAGTGCGAGAGCGGGGCGTTCCCGGCGTTCCGCGCGAACCCGGCCAAGGCCTGCGACGCCAAACTGATGGTCGACACCAACAGCACGGCCGCCGCCGCGCAGGCCCTGTCCGCGGTCGGCGGGCACGGCACCGCGGTCACGAAGGCGGTGACCTGGCTCAAGTCCGTCCAGAACAAGGACGGCGGCTGGGGCTACACCCCCGGCGGGGCCAGCGACGCCAACTCGACGTCCGTGGTGATCGGTGCGCTCAACGCCTCGGGTGCCGACATCTCGCGGATCGCCAAATACGGCAAGTCGCCCTACGACGCCTTGCTGAAGCTGTCCCTGCCGTGTGCCGACGGAGGTGCGTTCGCCTACCAGCCGGACAAGAAGGGCAAGCTCACGGCCAACGCGGACGCGACCGCGGCGGCCGTCGTCGGTGCGCTGGGCCAGGGCATGGTCTCGGTGAAGGCCGGCGACAAGAAGAACGCCGCCTGCACCGACGCGGCCCGCCCCACCCCGGAGGACGCGGCGGCCAACGGCTCGGCCTACCTGGCGAAGGCCGTCGCGAAGGACGGCCACCTGACCTCCGCCCTGCCCGGCTCCGAGAACCAGCCCGACTACGGCAACACGGCCGACGCGGTCGTGGCGCTGGCCGCGCGGGGCGGTACGGCGGCGGCCACGGGTCCGCTGCGCTGGCTGGAGCGGAACTCCGCGAAGTGGGCCGAGCAGAGCGGCCCGGCGGCATACGCCCAGCTGATCCTCGCCGCCGAGGCGGGTGGCGCCGACCCGAGCGACTTCGGCGGCACGGACCTGGTCAAGCAGCTGACCGCGACGGGACCGGCGCCGGTCACCGCGTCCCAGGACGACTCCGACACCTCCGTGTGGTGGATGGTCGGCGCGGGACTCGCCGCCGGCGCGGGCGTCGGCTTCCTGCTCAGCAGCCGCAACAAGAGGAAGCAGCCGTGACCCGGCGGGCACTCCTCCTCTCCCTCCTGGCGGGCCTCCTCCTGGCCACCGCGAGCCCGGCCCACGCCGCCGGGTACCGCTACTGGTCCTTCTGGGACCGCACCGGCTCGACCTGGACCTACGCCACCGAGGGCCCCTCGACGACGGTCCCCTCCGACGGCGACGTCCAGGGCTTCCGCTTCGCGGTGAGCGAGGACTCGGCGGACGCGGACACGCCCCGCGGGCCGGCCTCGTTCACGGCGATCTGCGGGGACACGGCGGCACGGGACGGCCGTAAGCGCGTGGCGTTGGTCATCGACTTCGGTACGGCTTCGGACGCCCCGTCCGGCGAGACACCCCCGGCCCGGCGCACCGAGTGCGCGGTGGTACCCCGCGACGCGACGACCGCGGAGGCCCTGGCAACTGCCGCCAAGCCGCTGCGCTACAACACCAACGCCCTGCTGTGCGCGATCGCGGGGTATCCGCAGACGGGGTGCGGGGAGCAGGTGACGGGAGCGACGAGGCCGGCGCCCGCCGAGAAAAAGCAGGACGGCGGCCCGTCGGTGGGCCTGTGGGTGGGAGCAGCGGGCGTGGTGGCGTTGGGCGCGGCGGCAGTATGGCAGGCGAGGCGCCGCCGGCATGCGTAACGCACCCGCGCGGCCTGCCGGCGGTCGTGCCGCCGCCGCGAAAACGGGCGGCACCCTACCGGCACCGGCGAGCGCACCCACCCCGGCCCAGGTCCACCGCCCCGCGCCCCTGCACCCCGGCGCCTGGTGGCTGTGGTCCCTCTCCCTCGGGATAGCGGCGACCCGCACCACCAACCCCCTCCTCCTCGCCCTCCTCATCGCCACCTCCGCGTACGTGGTGGCGACCTGCCGCCGCCCCACGCCCTGGTCCCACTCCTACGCCGCCTTCGTCAAACTCGCCCTCGCCGTCCTCCTGGTCCGCCTCCTCTTCGCGATCACCCTGGGCTCCCCCATACCCGGCACGCATGTGCTCGTCACCCTCCCCGAACTCCCCCTCCCCGACTGGGCGCAGGGCATCCGGCTGGGCGGCAGGGTCACCGCGGAGTCCCTCGTCTTCGCCCTCTACGACGGCCTGAAACTGGCGACCCTCCTCATCTGCGTGGGCGCGGCGAACGCCCTCGCCAACCCGCACCGCCTCCTCAAGTCCCTCCCCGGCGCCCTCTACGAACTCGGCGTCGCCGTGGTGGTGGCCCTGACCTTCGCCCCCCATCTCATCGCCGACGTCCAGCGCCTCCGCTCCGCCCGCCGCCTCCGAGGCCGCCCGGACACCGGCATCCGCGGTCTCCTCCAGGTCGGACTCCCGGTGCTGGAGGGCGCGTTGGAGCGCTCGGTCGCCCTCGCCGCGGCAATGGACGCCCGCGGCTACGGCCGTACGGCCGAGGTCCCGCCCCGAGTCCGCCGTACGACCACCGCGCTCACCCTCGGTGGCCTGCTCGGTGTCTGCGCGGGAACGTACGGACTCCTCACCGCCGAGGGCGGCACGTACGGCATCCCCGTCCTGCTCGCCGGCCTCGCCGCCGCCCTGGCGGGTCTGCGGCTGGGCGGGCGCCGTACCCCGCGCACCCGTTACCGCCCGGACCGCTGGGACGTCCGGTCCTTCCTGGTCGCCGGTTCCGGCGCGGCCGTGGCGGCGGCGATGTTCCTCGCGGGCGCCACCGATCCTGCGGCCCTGCATCCGGGCGTGGTGCCGCTCGTCGCCCCCACCCTGCCACTCCTGCCCGCCGCGGCCGTCCTGCTCGGCCTGCTGCCGGCCTTCCTCTCCCCCACGCCCAAGGAGCCGTCGTCGTGATCCGCTTCGAGGATGTCTCCGTGACGTACGACGGGGCATCCGAACCCACCGTCCAGGGTGTCGACTTCGAGGTGCCGGAGGGGGAACTCGTGCTGCTCGTGGGCCCGTCGGGGGTCGGCAAGTCCACGATCCTCGGCGCGGTCAGCGGGCTCGTCCCGCATTTCACCGGCGGCACCTTGCGCGGCCGGGTCACGGTGGCCGGCCGCGACACCCGTACCCACAAGCCGCGCGAACTGGCCGATGTGGTCGGCACGGTGGGCCAGGATCCGCTGTCCCACTTCGTGACGGACACCGTGGAGGACGAACTCGCCTACGGCATGGAGTCGTTGGGACTGTCGCCGACGGTGATGCGCCGCCGGGTGGAGGAGACCCTGGACCTGCTGGGCCTGGCGCCCCTGCGCGACCGCCCGCTGGCCACCCTCTCCGGCGGCCAGCAGCAACGCGTGGCGATCGGCTCGGTGCTCACCCCGCATCCCCGGGTCCTGGTCCTGGACGAGCCGACGTCGGCCCTGGACCCCGCGGCGGCGGAGGAGGTCCTCGCCGTCCTCCAACGGCTGGTCCACGATCTGGGCACCACGGTCCTCATGGCCGAACACCGCCTGGAACGTGTCATCCAGTACGCCGACCAGGTCGCCCTCCTGCCCGCCCGCGGGGAAGCACCGGTCTTCGGCACCCCGGCCGAGATGATGGCCGTATCCCCGGTATATCCGCCGGTGGTGGACCTGGGCCGGCTGGCGGGCTGGGCTCCCCTGCCGCTGACGGTGCGGGACGCGCGGCGCAGGGCGGGCGAACTGCGGGAGCGGCTGTCCGGGCGCACGCCCATGGACAACGCACCCGCAGCCGCCAACGGCGAGACCGCCCCACAGGGGCCACCCGCACCCGGCGACGAAAGCCGCACGGGTGGTGCGGGTGGGAACAGCATCCCGGCCGAAGGCCGGGCATTCCGTCGTTGGCGTCCCCGCCGCAGTCGCCCCACGCCCAGCACGACCCCCCTCACCGCCGAAGTCCAGGCCCTCTCCGTCCGAAGAGCCCGCGTCCAGGCCCTGCGCCACATCGACCTCACCGTCCGCCCCGGCGAGACCATCGCCCTCATGGGCCGCAACGGCGCCGGAAAGTCCACCCTCCTCAACACCCTGGTAGGCCTCGTCGAGCCCTCCACCGGCACCGTCCACGTAGGCGGCGCCCAGCCCCACAGCACCGCCCCGCAGGACCTCGTACGCCGCGTGGGCCTCGTACCCCAGGAACCCCGCGACCTCCTGTACGCCGACACGGTCGCCGCAGAATGCCGAGCCGCGGACACCGACGCCCAAACAACACCAGGCACCTGCCGCGCACTCGTCGACGACCTCCTCCCCGGCGTGACCGACGACACCCACCCCCGCGATCTCTCCGAAGGACAGCGGCTCGCGCTCGCCCTCGCCGTGGTCCTGGCCGCCCGCCCGCCCCTCCTGCTCCTCGACGAACCGACCCGCGGCCTGGACTACGCCGCGAAGGCCCGTCTCGTCGGCCTGCTGAGGGAACTCGCCGCCACCGGCCACGCGATCATGCTGGCCACCCACGACGTGGAACTCGCCGCCGAGCTCGCCCACCGGGTGATCCTGCTGGCCGAGGGCGAGGTGATCGCCGACGGCCCGGCGGCGGACGTCATCACGGCCTCACCCTCCTTCGCCCCGCAGGTCAGCAAGATCCTCGCCCCTCAGCGGTGGCTCACGGTGACCCAGGTGAGGAAGGCCCTGCCATGACCCGGGCCGTGCGCCTCGGACCCCGCTCCCTCCTCACCCTCGCCCTGGTCAGCGCCGTGGGTGTGGTCGCCTTCGGCTGGCCCTTCCTCGCCCCGCCCACCTCCCGGGTCGGCACTCACGCCCAGGACGCCCCCTGGCTCTTCGCCGGACTGCTCGTCCTGCTCGTCGCGGTGGTCGCGGCGGCGATCGCGGAGTCGGGGCTTGGCCCCAAGGCCGTGGCCATGCTCGGGGTGCTCGCCGCGACCGGTGCCGCACTCAGACCGATCGGCGCGGGTACCGCCGGCATCGAGCCGATGTTCTTCCTGATGGTGCTCAGCGGCCGGGTTCTCGGCCCCGGCTTCGGCTTCGTGCTCGGCAACGTCACGATGTTCGCGTCCGCCCTGCTCACGGGCGGGGTGGGTCCGTGGATGCCGTTCCAGATGCTGGCGATGGGCTGGTTCACGATGGGCGCGGGCCTGCTGCCGGGCCCCGACCGCACCAGGGGCCGCGCCGAGGTCCGCCTCCTCGCGGTGTACGGCTTTTTCGCCGCCTTCGCCTATGGCACCGCCATGAACATGGCCGGCTGGCCGTTCATGGGCGCCCTGGCCTCGAACATCGCCTTCGACCCGCACGCCGGCGTCCCCGCCAACCTGGCCCGTTTCGTCACGTACTGCCTGGCCACGTCCCTCGGCTGGGACCTCGGCCGGGCCCTGGTGACCGTCGTCCTGACGCTCACCCTCGGCCCGGCCCTCCTCAGGGCGCTCCGCCGGGCCACCCGGCGCGCCGCCTTCGAGGCCCAGGTCACATTCGAGGCGTCCGAGCGGTGAACCACCCCACATGACGCAGCTCACCTACTAGCGGGAGCAGTAGGAATATTTCAGACATAACGCCCACTCTGCACCCCCTCTGACCTGCGCTTTGAGAGCCAAGTCACACGGGTACCCTTTCCCGGCGATTCGACCACAACTAGTAAAAGGGGTCATTGCGGACGTCTTCCGAGCCTGTTTCTCTGGACCACGTCGCACGGCGCCGACAAGCCCACGGGCCTCGGCGCCGACGCACGTCCCCCGGGTCTGCGAGCGGCAGCCACGTCCCCGAAGAAAAGGTTCTCCGTGTCCGTCTCCCGTATCGCCCGCCGCATCTCTTCCCCGAAGAAGGCCATCACCACCGTCGCGATGGCCGCCGCCACCGCCGGCCTGGTCCTGACCGCGGCGCCGGCTCAGGCGGCCACCACCAACTCGCCCGCCCAGGCCAAGGCCATCGCGCACAAGATGATCCCGAACGCCGCGCAGTACGCCGCGTTCAGCAAGATCGTCGAGCACGAGAGCGGCTGGGACGTCGACGCCATGAACTCCTCCTCCGGCGCCTACGGCCTGGTCCAGGCCCTGCCCGGTTCGAAGATGGCCGCCGCCGGCTCGGACTGGAAGACCAACGCCAAGACCCAGATCAAGTGGGGCCTGGACTACATGAACTCCCGCTACGGCAGCCCGACCGCCGCCTGGGCCTTCTGGCAGGCCAACGGCTGGTACTGAGCCGCCGCACGCATCACCCCCGGACGCCGTCGAAGAACCGCACCACCTGCGGTGCCGACACGGCGAGGGAGCCGAAGTGATCCACGGCTCCCTGCTCGACCACCCGCACCCTCGCTCCCTGACCTGCGAGGGTGCGGGCGCATGTCCGGGTGTTGCCGATGGGCACGTCGGTGTCGCCGGCAGCGGCGTACAGCCGCACCGGCACCTCCGGCTTCCAGTCGCAGGTGTGGTCGGCGGCGCGCATCGCGTCCAGCACGGCGCCGGACGGGTGCCGCAGACGCTCGTAGAAGGCGGGCGTGAGCAGCTGCTTCACCGAGGGCGCGAGTCCCCCGAGGACGTCCTCCTCCTCGTGGTCTCCGTCGAAGAGGCCCTCGACCCGGCTCGCGTACGGCGCGCGGAAGACCTCGGACGGGTCCTTGTAGAAGGGGTGCAGTCGGTTCTGCGCGACCAGCCAGTAGGAGATGTAGAGGACCCCGCTGATGTCGTTGACGCGGCCGTCGAACAGCGCGGGCATCTCCTGGCCCTCGCCGTCGTACGGGCCGCTGACCGGCGCCAGCGCCTTCAACCGGAAGTGCCGGTCGGCGCCCCCGTCCAGCGCCTTGCCGAGCGCCATCGCGACCTGGCCGCCCTGCGAGAAGCCCGTCGCGTACACGTCCCCCGTGAGCGGACGCGCGAGCCGGTCCGCGGCCGTCCGGGCGGCGCGCAGCATGTCGAGGGAGGCGGTCACCGACGAGACGGTGTCCATGTACGGATGCCGGCCCGGACCCCTGCCGAGGCCGAGGTAGTCGGGCGCGGCCACGGCACGGCCCGCGCTCGCGTTCAGATACGACGGCACCCGCCCGAAGTCCTCGCTCGCGGAGGGCGCGTAGTCGCGGTGGACCATCGTGCCGTGGGTGTCGGAGACCAGGTCGAGGCGGTGGCCGCCGCCCTTGGGGAGCGTCAGCAGCCCGGTCGCGGTGGTGGGTGCGCCCTGCGGGTCGACAGTCCGGTACGTCAGCCGGTATGCCCGTACGCCGTACCGCACGGAGTCGGTGGCGACGCCCCGCCCGTCCAGGAACGCCCGGACGGCCCCCGCGTCCCGGTCGGCGACCGGGGTGACGGAGACCAGCTCCCCGCGCCCCGTCCGGTGCGCCTGCTCACCGGCAGCTGCCACCGGGGCCGCGGCGAGGGCGGCGAGCAACAGGGCCGCCGCTCCGGCGAGCCCCCGCCGCGTACGCCAACTCGCCCGTGTCACCTGGGATGTGCGCGTCTCATCACTCATGTCCTCGACGCTAGGGACGCGCAGGTCATGCCGACATCCGAGAGTCCCCCGCATCCGTGGTGGACTTGAGTGCACCCTGCCCGTCCGGCCGCCCGGAGACTCGATGAGCGAACAGAGCAGCACCGACCCCAAGACGGCCGGCGATCCCGAGGCGCGAGGACTGCGCCTGGTGCCCGTGCTGTTGGGGCTGACGGTGGTCAGCGGACTGATCGACGCGGTCAGCTATCTGGGCCTGGAGCACGTCTTCACCGCGAACATGACCGGCAACGTGGTCGTGCTCGGGTTCGCCGCGGCCGGGGCGCCCGGCTTCTCGGTGGCGCACACGCTGACCTCGCTGGGGTCCTTCGTCGTGGGCGCGGCGGCGGGTGGCCGGGGCGCCGTACGGCTCGGCGGTGGCTCCCGGCGCACCTGGGTCCGGCTCACGCTCGCCGCCGAGGCGGTGCTGCTGGGGATCTCGGCGGTGGTCGCCTTCGCCGCGCCCGGCGCCACGGCCACCGCCTACACCCTCATCGCCGTCACGGCCTTCGCCATGGGCCTGCGCAACGCCACGGTCCGCAAGCTCGGCGTCCCTGACCTGACGACGACCGTGCTGACCATGACGCTGACCGGCCTCGCCGCCGACTCCCGGGCCGGCGGCGGCGCCAGCATCCGTTCGCCCCGCCGTACGGCGTCCGTGATCGCGATGGTCGCCGGGGCCACGCTGGGCGCGTGGCTGGTGCTCCATCACGGCCTCGGGATTCCGCTGGCGATCGCGGCGGGGCTGGTGGCGGTGCTGGCGGTGACCGCCTCGGGGCGTGAGTGAGCCCCCTCTTCTCCAGGAACTACTTGGCCAGGAAGGCCAGCAGCGCCGAGGTGACCTCCTCCGCGTGGGTCCACAGCAGGCCGTGCGGCGCGCCCTCGATCTCGACGTACTCGGCGGAGGGCAGCAGCGCGTGGAAGGGCCGACCGGTCGCGTCGATCGGAAGGATGCGGTCGCCCGTGCCGTGCAGGATCAGCGCCGGTACGTCGATCTTCGCCACGTCCGCGCGGAAGTCGGTGATCCAGGTCGGCACACACGCCACCGACGCGTGCGCCGAGGCACCCGCGGCCACGTTCCAGCTGCCCCGCACGGCCGCCTCGCTGATCCGGCTGCCGAGCGTCTCGTCCAGGTTGTAGAAGTCCTGGTAGAAGGCGTCGAAGTAGGCGTACCGGTCCTTGGTCACGGCCTCCAGGATGCCGTCGAAGACCGACTGGTCCACACCGGTCGGGTTGTCGTCGGTCTTCAGCAGGAAGGGCTCGAGCGAGGCCAGGAAGACGGCCTTGGCGACCCGCCCCGAGCCGTACGTGCCCAGGTAGCGGCCCACTTCACCGGTGCCCATCGAGAAGCCGACGAGGACCGCGTCGGTCAGGTCCAGGCTGGTGAGCACCTTGTCGAGGTCGGCGGCGAAGGTGTCGTAGTCGTAGCCCGTGGTCGGCTGCGAGGAGCGGCCGAAGCCGCGGCGGTCGTAGGTGATGACGCGGTGGCCGGCCTCCAGCAGGACCGGGACCTGCTTCTCCCAGGAGTGGCCGTCGAGCGGGTAGCCGTGGATCAGGACGACGGGCTGTCCGGTGCCGTGGTCCTCGTAGTAGAGCTCGATCGGCGCGCTGTTCTCTTCCCCAACGGCGATGTACGGCATGTCGGTTCGTCCTCTCGTAGCGGAGCTCCCAGCTCACCAGGAGTGACCGCTCAGCACCAGGCAGAAGGACAGGCGAAACTAAGTGGGAAGCGCTTGTTCTAATTGTCGTGATGACCAGTCACCCTCCTGAAGTCCCGCAGACCGAGATCCCGCACGGCGGCACCGCCTTCGGCGTCATGCTGCGCTCCCTGCGCCGGACCGCCCGGCTCACCCTGGAGGACCTGTCCGGGGCGTCCGGGGTCAGCGTCCGCGCCCTCGGCGACCTGGAGCGCGGCCGCAGCCGGGGACCACAGCGCCGTACGGTCGACGCGCTCGCCGCCGCCCTCCGGCTCGACACCGAGCAGCGCGAGCGCCTCCAGCGGCTTGCCGACGCCGGCCGGGAACGCGGGGGCCCGCCGGCCCCGCCGTATCTCCTGCGCACCGTCCCGGACTTCACCGGCCGGGAGCCGGAGCTCGCGGAGCTGGAGTCCCTGGCCACCGGCACGCGTACGCGTGCCGTGGTGCTCTTCGGGCCGGGCGGACAGGGCAAGACCACGCTCGCCGCGGAAACGCTACGACGCCTGTCCGGCTCCTTCCCGGACGGCAGCGTCTGCGTCCAGCTGCACGGCATGAGCGACTCCCCGCTGCCGGCCGCCGAGGCGCTGGTCCTCCTGCTCGTGGCGCTCGGCCACCCGCCCGACCGGATCCCGGTCGACCCGGTGGCCCGGGAGGCCGTCTACCGGGCCACGCTCGCGACCCGGCGGGCGCTGGTCGTCCTCGACGACGCGGCCGACGAGACCCAGACCAGGCCGCTGCTGCCGGACGCCGAGGGCAGTTTCGTGCTGGTCACCAGCAGACGGCCGCTGGCCGGTCTCGAAGGCGTACGCCGGATCAGGCTCGGCGGGCTCAGCGGCGGGGAGTCGGCGACCCTCCTGGAGCGGATCCTCGGCGCCCCGCGCACCGACGGGCAGTCCGAGGCGATCACCCGGCTGACCGAGCTGTGCGGACACCTCCCGCTGGCCCTGCGCATCGTCGGCAACCGCCTCTCCAGCCGCCCGAGCTGGACCCCGGCCCGCCTGGTGGGCCACCTCGCGGACGAGGAACGCCGGTTGAGCGGACTGGTCGCGGGCGACCTCGCCGTACGCGGCGCCCTCGCCCTCTCCTACGGCCAACTCACCGAACCGCACCGGCTGCTGCTGCGCCGGCTCTCGCTCATCCCCGGCCATGACACCGGCCCCGACCTCGCCGCCGTCCTGACCGGCGACGACCCGCTCACCACCGGGGACGCTCTCGACGTCCTGGTCGACCGGGGCCTGCTGGAGGAGATCGCACCCGGCCGGTACGCCCTCCATGATCTCGTGCGGCTCTTCGCTCGCGAGCGACTCGACGGCGAGGAGCCCGAGTCGGCGGCCCGGGAAGTCCAACTGCGCCTGGCGGATTGGTTGTTGCGGTCGGCCTCGGCGGCGGGCCGGATGTTCGAGGCGCCGGGCGCGCCGGAGCCGTGGGCGGGCGAACCCGCCGCCTCCGTCCCGGAGTCCGCCGCGGATGCGGAGGAGTGGCTGATCGCCGAACGCTCCCACTGGGCGGGCGCCCTGCCCCTGATGTCCGCGGCGGGCCGGCACGCGGAGATCCTGCACACCTCACGCACCCTGTACTGGTTCTCCGACCGCTGGCCCCAGTGGCCCGAGTGGCAAACCCTCTTCTCGTACGGCGCCCGGTCCGCGGCCGCCGTGGGGGACCGGGCGGCCGAGGCCCACCAGCTGAACTGCCTCGCCTGGGCCCACGGGGTCGGCGCGTCCCAGTACGAACGGGCCGAACAACTCGCCCGCAGGGCCCTGGAGTTGGCGATCGAGACCGGTGACGAGGGCCAGCAGGCCTGGGCGTGGTCGTACATCACCGGGGCCCGGCTGAGCCTGGAGCGGCCCGCGGAGGCCGCGGAGGCCGCCGCGAAGGCCATCCGGCTCTTCGAGTCCGTCGGCGACAACGCCGGGAAGGCGGTCTCCCAGCGGGTCCTCGGCAAGGCGCTGCGCGAATCCGGCCGTGCCGAGGAGGCGCTGGCCCTGCACCGGGCCCTGCTCGACACCTCCGCCGGGGATGTCCCCGGCCTGACCGAGTTCGTCCAGACCCTGCTCCGCCACGAGATCGCGAACGACCTGCTGGCCCTCGAACGATGGCCCGAGGCGGTGGCGGCCTACCGCACCGTCACCACGCCCCTCGCCCGCGGCGACCTCGACCGCTTCCAGGCCCAGGCCCTCACCGGCCTCGCCACGGCCCTGCGCCACTGCGGCGAACTCCCCGAGGCCCGCGAACACCTCACCCGGGCACACGAACTGTTCACAGCGGCCGGCGACACGGCGTCGGCAGCGGAGACGGCGACGACGATCGAGCGCCTCGGGTAGCTCGGCGACCCCGCGCCCACCTCCACCGAAGCGAGCGGCCGACGACCGCCCTCGCCATGACCGGCGCCCTCTCGGCCCGCCACCCCGAGGCGATCAAGCGCCTCGGACAGACCCGTCCCCCCACGCCCGCACCGCACCGCAAGCCACCAACGACCACCCTCGCTATGGCGGCACCGTCCGCGTCGTCCTCCGGCGCCCTCTCGGCCCGCCACCCCGAGGCGATCAAGCGCCTCGGGCAGACCCGTCCCCCCACGCCCGCCTCCGCCGAACCGCGAGCCACCGGCGACCGCCCTCGCCATGGCCGGCGCCGTCCGCTGCCTCCGCCGGGCCGCCGCCACGATGGACCGCACTCCCGAATGCCGGGTGCAGCCCGCTGGACGCTCAGCCCGGATCCACCGCCACCCGGTGATCCGGGCGCCCGTCCTTCGCCAGCATCGAGTGCGCCTCGGCCACCGCCCGGTAGAGCCGCATCCCGGAGTCGCCGCGCACGTCGTCGAGGGTCCAGACCCGCCCGCCGTGCTCCAGCGACCGCCGGGAGAAGACCTCCAGCGCGTTGATTGCCGCCGTCCCCTCCACTACCTCGGACGCGGCGGCGGGCATGTACACACCCTGCCCGGTGCCGATCTCCACCGACGAGTCGAAGACCGCGATCCCCACCTCGGGCCGCACCGCGATGTTCCGCGAGTGAACCGCCTCCGGCGAGGACACCCAGAAGAACTCCCGGCACCCCACATGCGCGAAGTAGACCGGCGTACTCCAGGGCCGCCCCTCCGCGTCCGCCGTGGCCAGCACCAGGTACCGGCTCGCGTCGACGATCCCTCGTGCGTTCTCCGCCGTAGGCCTCATGTCAGCGGCTCCTTCGGTACGTCAGCGCGAAGTCCGTCTCCCACTGCGCCGACCCGTCCTTCGACTGCTCCCAGACGCCGTGGATGCTGTCGCCGTCCGCGCTCAGCCGCCCGGTGAAACGCTGCCGGAAGGACAGCGGGGAGAAGTCCTCCTCCTCTCGCAGCAACTGCCACACCTCGCCGTCGAAGGTCATCCCGTACAGGCGTACAACCCCCCGCGCGTCGAAGTAATGCTGCGTGTACGCCCCCGTCTCCGGCTCGACCGACACGATCGACGTACTGTCCGGCGCGGGGTCCGGCGCCTCGGTCCGCTGCACCAGGAACTGCCCGTCCAGCGCCCACTCGAACTCACTCCGCCCGACCCCCCACCGCCTGCCGGGGAAACTCCGCCTCCACCACCCACTCCCCGACCAGAACCCGCAGCCGCTCCAGAGCCTCCTGCCGTACCGTCGCGCCCATCGCGAACACCTCCTCGCAGTGATGACCGCACAGGAGGGCCGAAGTCATCGGTGGGTCGACAGGCCCGCCGCCCACCCCTGCCGGAGGAGAGCGCGGGGAGGTGGTTAACCGCCGAGACGTACGACGTGGAGACCTGGACGGCGAAGGCCCAGCCCTCGATCGACCCGGCCCGCACCACCGCGTCCATCGAGCGCCGCAGGAATCCGAGTTCCGCCACGGCCCCCTGGGCCTCGTGCCGGGTCAGCGGAAAGACGGACTCGCGCCGGGCACCGAGTCGCCGGAGCAGGGGCGTGACGGCGAAGGACACCCAGCGGAGTTTGTGGATGCCGGGTTCTTCACACACTCGAACCAGACAACTTTTCCGCCACCAGATCTCGGTCCCACGCCCCACTTGTCCACGACGGCGTCCAGCAGCGCGAGGCCGCGGCCGTGTTCGGCCTCCGCGTCCGACTCGGACGCCGGCAGCGGGAGTTCGGGCACCCCGTCCGCGACCTCCACCCGAACACCGGACTCCAGCCGCAGCACGAGCACCACACACCGACGGTCCGGCACATGGCGTACGACATTGGCGACCAGCTCCGTCACGCCGAGCTCGGCGGCGTCGCACAGCGGGGTCAGCCCCCACTCGTCCAGCAGCGAGCGGACGATCCGGCGGATGTGTCGGGCGGAGTGTTCGCCCGCGGTGAGGGACAGGCGCCACTGGGGAATGTAGGAGTTCACGGGACGAGCGTGACCTCGCATGACTACGCTGGGCTATCGAACGGACACAACTGGTTGAGCCGTGGACCCAGTTACCCGAGAGGGGACCTTCGCGTGACCGGCATTCACTCCCTCGACCCCGGCGCCTCACCCGGCGACTACTACGGTTTCGAGCTGCGCCGACTCCGAGAAGCCGCCCACCTGACCCAGCGTCAACTCGGCGACATCCTCAGCTACACCGGCTCACTGGTCGGCCAGATCGAGACGGCGAGGAAGGTCCCGACACCGGAGTTCAGCGAGCGGGCGGACGCGGCGCTGGGGTCGGACGGGCTGCTGACCCGTCTCGTCGACCTGGTGCTGCGCAGCCAACTTCCCGCCTGGTTTCAGCAGGTTGCCGAACTGGAGGCACGGGCGACCGAGATCTGCACCTTCCAGGCCACCATGATCCACGGACTGCTGCAGACCCCCGCCTACGCCCGCGCCACACTCAGCGCACTCCGACGGAACAACCTCGACGACCGCACCGCCGTACGACTGGCTCGTCAGCGGATCTTCGAAAAGGAAGAGCCACCGGTCTTCTGGATGGTCATCAGCGAGGCCGCGCTGTACCAGGAGATCGGCGACGAGGAAACGATGCGTGGCCAACTGACCCATCTGTTGTCCTTCGAGAGCGATCCCCGGATCAACATCCAGGTGCTGCCGTTCTCCGCAGGGGCGCACGCCGGACTGACTGGCTCGTTCAACCTCTACCGATTCGGCGGCGACCACACCATCGTCTACACGGAGGGATACGGCAGCGGACATCCGACCGCGAATCCGGACACCGTCAAGGACTGCTCGCTCCGTTACGATCATCTTCGAGCCGCCGCTCTATCCCTCAAGGACTCGGCGGAGTTGATCCGGCGCGCGATGGAGGACCGCTATGGAGAGCAACTGGCGTAAGTCCAGCTACAGCAGCGACCAGGGCGGTGATTGCGTGGAGATCGCCGAGACGACCAGCACCGTATCCGTCCGCGACTCCAAGACCCCGGCGGGACCGATCCTCACGATCGACCCCGCCGCCTTCACCAGCTTCGTCGACTGGACGTCTACAACCGCTGGATGATCGTGCCGGTGGCCAGTCCGCCCCCCGCACACATCGTGATCAGCGCGAACTCCTTGTCCGCGCGCTCCAGTTCATGCAGGGCCGTCGTGATGAGCCGGGCCCCGGTGGCTCCCACCGGGTGCCCGAGCGCGATCGCGCCGCCGTTGACGTTGACCTTCTCCAGGCCCTGCTCGAAGACCTGGGCCCAGCTGAGCACCACGGACGCGAAGGCCTCGTTGATCTCGACGAGGTCGATGTCCTTCAGGGACATGCCCGCCTTGCCGAGCACCGCACGGGTCGCGTCGATCGGACCGTCGAGGTGGAAGTGCGGGTCGGCCCCGACCAGCGCCTGTGCCACGATCCGGGCCCGCGGCTTCAGCTTCAGCGCCCGCGCCATCCGCTTCGACGCCCACATGATCGCCGCGGCGCCGTCGCTGATCTGGGAGGAGTTGCCCGCCGTGTGGATCGCCGTCGGCATGACCGGCTTGAGGCCCGCCAGCGCCTCCATGGACGTGTCGCGCAGCCCCTCGTCCCGGTCGACCAGACGCCACATGCCCTGCCCGGCGCGCTGTTCGTCCTCGGTGGTCGGCACCTGGACCGCGAACGTCTCCCGCTTGAAGCGCTCCTCGGACCAGGCGACGGCCGCCCGCTCCTGCGAGACCAGACCGAGCGAGTCGACGTTCTCGCGGGTCAACCCCCGGTGGCGTGCGATGCGTTCGGCCGCCTCGAACTGGTTCGGCAGGTCGACGTTCCACTCGTCCGGGAACGGCTTCCCGGGCCCTTGCTTCGACCCCGACCCCAGCGGCACCCGGGACATCGCCTCGACACCGCAGCTGATGCCGACGTCGATGACCCCGGCCGCGACCATGTTGGCGACCATGTGGGAGGCCTGCTGGGACGAGCCGCACTGGCAGTCGACCGTCGTCGCCGCCGTCTCGTACGGCAGCCCGACGGTCAGCCAGGCGGTGCGCGCGGGGTTCATGGACTGTTCGCCGGCGTGGGTGACCGTGCCGCCGACGATCTGTTCCACCGCGTCGGCGGGGATGCCGGTACGGCCGAGGAGTTCACGGTAGGTCTCGCCCAACAGGTAGGCGGGATGCAGATTGGCGAGCGCGCCGCCGCGCCTGCCGATGGGAGTGCGGACGGCTTCGACGATCACGGGTTCGGCGGCCATGGGTGCGGGTCCTCTCCTCCGAACGGATCCATGGAACTTCCGTAGCACACGCATAACTAGTACGTGTTCTACTTCGCGCTGCTTTGCAGTCTGCTGACGAGCTGCCCACCACCGCAAGGGTCGTGCACACAATTGAGGGCTCCGTGCCCCTTGCCACTTGTAGAACCCGTTATTACCTTCACGGCAGCTCTGTTCCTGATGGGCCGTCAGAAAGCTGTCGAACGGCTGGAGTGAGTTGCCGATGTCGTGTCCAGCGCTTCCCGACGGGTTCGACTTCACCGACCCCGACCTGCTGCAAAGTCGCGTACCGCTGCCGGAGTTCGCCGAACTGCGCCGGGCCGAACCGGTGCGCTGGATCCCCCAGCCGGGGAACGTCGCCGGCTTCCAGGACGAGGGGTACTGGGCGGTCACCCGGCACGCGGACGTCAAGTACGTCTCCACCCACCCGGAGATCTTCTCGTCGTACCTCAACACGGCGATCATCCGCTTCAACGAACGCATCGATCGCGACGCGATAGACGCGCAACGGCTGATCCTGCTCAACATGGACCCGCCCGAGCACACCCGCGTCCGCGGAATCGTCCAGCGCGTCTTCACCCCGAGGGCCATCCGCGCCCTGGAGGAACGCCTCCGCAACCGCGCCCTGTCGATCGTCGACACCGCGCGGGCCCTGCCCGGCGCCTCCTTCGACTTCGTCACCCAGGTCGCCTGCGAACTGCCCCTCCAGGCCATCGCCGAGCTCATCGGCATCCCGCAGGACGACCGGGCGAAGATCTTCGACTGGTCCAACAAGATGATCTCGTACGACGATCCGGAGTACGCGATCAGTGAGGAGGTCGGCCAGGAGTCGGCCATGGAGGTCATCGCCTACGCGATGAACATGGCGGCCGACCGCAAGCAGTGCCCGGCGAAGGACATCGTCACGACCCTGGTGGCGGCGGAGGACGAGGGCAACCTGAACTCCGACGAGTTCGGCTTCTTCGTGCTGATGCTGGCGGTCGCGGGCAACGAGACGACCCGCAACGCCATCACCCATGGCATGCACGCCTTCCTCACCCACCCCGACCAGTGGGAGCTCTACAAGGCGGAGCGCCCCTCGACGGCGGCGGAGGAGATCGTCCGCTGGGCCGCCCCGGTCAACTCCTTCCAGCGCACGGCCACCCAGGACACCGAGCTGGGCGGCAAGCAGATCAAGAAGGGCGACCGCGTGGGCATCTTCTACGCCGCCGCCAACCACGACCCCGAGGTCTTCGAGAACCCGGACGTCTTCGACATCACCCGCGACCCCAACCCGCACCTCGGCTTCGGCGGCGGAGGCCCGCACTACTGCCTCGGCAAGTCCCTGGCGGTCCTGGAGATCGACCTGATCTTCAACGCGATCGCCGACGCCATGCCGAACCTCCGCGCAGCCGGCGACCCACGCCGCCTGCGCTCGGCGTGGATCAACGGCGTCAAGGAACTCCAGGTCACCCTGAGCTGACTCCTGTCCCGGTGTTCCGGGCCGACCGCTTCACCAGGCGGTCGGCCCGCTCCGCGTCGGCCTCCGCGGCAACGGCCACCACCCGGGCCCGCGGCCCCTGGAACAGATACGACAGCCCGAACCCACCGGCGACGACCGCCGCGCCCCCCGCCGCATCCAGCACCCAGTGGTTACCGGTGGCCACGATCGCCGAAACGGTGAACAGCGGGTGCAGCAGCCCGAGCCCCTTCATCCACCACCGGGGCGCGATGATCGCGATGACGACCCCGCACCACAGCGACCACCCGAAGTGCAGCGAGGGCATCGCCGCGTACTGGTTGGTCAGGGCGGTCAAGGTCCCGTAGTCCGGCTTGGAGAAGTCCTGTACGCCGTGCACGGTGTCGATGACCCCCAGCCCCGGCATGAGCCGCGGCGGTGCCAGCGGATAGAGCCAGAACCCGACGAGGGCCAGCAGGGTCGTGAAGCCGAGCGAGGCCCGGGCCCACCGGTAGTCCCCCGGCCGCCGCCAGTACAGGACGGCCAGCACGCTCAGCGGCACCACGAAGTGGAAGGACTCGTAGTAGAAGTCGAAGAAGTTCCGCAGCCAGTCGACCTTGACGACCGCGTGGTTGGCCCAGTGCTCGATGTCGATGTGCAGCCACTGCTCGAGGTCGAGGATCTGCCGGCCGTGCTCCTCGGCGGTGGCCCGCCCCGCGGAGTTGCTTCCGCCGGTGGCCGCGAGTCTGACCTGCTGGTAGGCGGCGTAGGTGACACGAATCAGCAGCAGCTCGAGGAGCAGATTCGGCCGGGTCAGCACCCGCCGCAGGAACGGCAGCAGCGGCACCCGCCGCAGCCGCGCGGGTACCGGCGCGGCGTAGTCCGTGGGGATCGGCGCCTGGTAGTACGGCGAGGTCCGCGACAGGAAGGGAATCACCGTGGCGGCGGCGAGCGCGGCCAGCAGCACCACGTTGTCCCGCAGGGTGTACAGCGCCGAGATGTGCGGCAGCATCATCGACGCCGGGAGGGTCATCACCACGACGACGGCCACGGGCCACACGTACCGGTCGGAGGCGCGCTTGCCGACCCGCCCGACGACCGCGAGCAGCACCCACAGCAGCTGGTGCTGCCAGGTGGTCGGCGAGACGGCGATCGCCGCGCACCCGGTGATCGCGACGGCGAGCAGCAGCTGGCCGTCACGGGCGTAGCGCACGGCCCGCCGCACGCCCAGCGCGGCGACGGCCACACCCAGGACCAGGAAGAGGGAGATCTCCAGCGGTCCGGCCACACCCAGACGCAGCAGCAGGCCGTGCAGTGACTGGTTGGAGAGGTCGTCGGCGGGACCGCCGAGTCCGGTGCCCGCGATGTGGTGCACCCAGTAGGTGTACGAGTCGTGCGGCATCGCGGCCCAGGCCAGCGCGGTGCCGGCGGCGAAGGTCGCGCCCGTGGTCAGGGCGCCCCGGCGGCGGCCGGTGAACCAGAGCAGGGGCGCGAAGAGCAGGACCGTGGGCTGGAGGGCGGCGGCGAGACCGATGAGCAGGCCGCTGAGCCGCTCACCTCGTACGACGAAGCAGGCGACCAGGACCAGCAGGACGGGCATGATGCTGGTCTGCCCGAGGTAGAGCGTGTTGCGCACGGGCAGCGACAGCATGAGAAGGCTGATCGCGACCGGCGCGGCGAGCAGGGAGGTGCGGCGGTCGACCGGCTGGGGGAGAGCGCGGGCGGCGACGAGGCCGAGGGCGACGACCAGGAGCAGGGTGCCGAAGGTCCAGCCCCAGCCGAGAGCCTGTTCGGCGGCACGGGTGAGCGGCTTCAGGACGAGTCCCCCGAACGGGGTACCGGTGAACTGCGTCGAGTCGTACAGCGAACCCTTCACATGCAGGACGCCGTCCGGGCCGACCCAGGTCTCCAGGTCCGTCAGCCGCTCGCCTCTGGGGGTACTGAGGACGACGGCCACCTGTCTGACGGCGAGGAACGCGGCCACCAGCCACAGGGCCAGCCTGGCCGCGCGCAGCCGCGCCTGGACCTCCGTAGTCCCACTGTGCTCCGCATTCGCCACGCCTCGTCGGCCTCTCAATTCCGGTCGTGCCATGCGTCCGAGAGGAAGGACGCAGGCAACCCCGGCTTCACCTGACGTCCGCCTCCATTTGTCCGAATGACGATAGTCCGCCGCGAGTGCCGTCGCTCAGCCAGGCGCGAGATGGATCACATGCGCTCCGGGAAGACACGCCCCTGACCAGGCACGGGATACCTGCATACAGCACATTTATGCACGCTCCGCGACCGGAACCGAGCAGTACGTGAACCCGGCAAGTCCACCTATGGTCGCTTTTTGCCCTTGTCCCCGTCGAAAGGCAGGCGAGCGAAGTTTTGCCGAGTGCCCCAGCCCTCACCCATCCCGTCCACGCCCCTCGCGACCCCGACACCCCCGATGCCGTCGTCGTCGATCCGGCCCTCGTGAAGCGTGCCGTCAAGGCCGCCGCACTGGGCAACGCCATGGAGTGGTTCGACTTCGGCGTCTACAGCTACATCGCCGTCACCCTGGGCAAGGTCTTCTTCCCGTCCGGCGATCCGACCGCCCAGCTCCTGTCGACGTTCGGCGCCTTCGCCGCGGCCTTCCTCGTCCGCCCGCTCGGCGGCCTGGTCTTCGGCCCGCTGGGCGACCGGGTGGGCCGCCAGAAGGTCCTCGCCGTGACCATGATCATGATGGCGGCCGGCACCTTCGCCATCGGCCTGATCCCGTCGTACGCCACGATCGGCGTCGGCGCCCCGCTGCTGCTCCTGGCCGCCCGCCTGGTCCAGGGCTTCTCCACCGGCGGCGAGTACGCGGGCGCGTCCACCTTCATCGCCGAGTACGCGCCCGACAAGAAGCGCGGCTTCCTCGGCAGCTGGCTGGAGTTCGGCACGCTGGCCGGTTACATCGCCGGCGCCGGTCTGGTCACGCTGATGACGGCCCTGCTGTCCACCGAGGACCTGGTGTCCTGGGGCTGGCGGATCCCGTTCCTGATCGCGGGCCCGATGGGCGTCATCGGCCTCTATCTGCGGCTGCGCCTGGAGGAGACCCCGGCGTTCGCGGCGGAGGCCGAGAAGGCCGAGTCGAGCCGCCCGAAGGTCCCGCTGCGCGAGATGATCACCGGCCAGTGGCAGGCCCTGCTGCTCTGCGTGGGTCTGGTCCTGGTCTTCAACGTCACCGACTACATGCTGCTGTCGTACATGCCGAGCTATCTGACCAGCGAGCTGAAGTACGACGAGACACACGGCCTGCTCGTCGTCCTCGCGGTGATGGCGCTGATGATGGTCGTCCAGCCCTTCGCGGGCGCCCTGAGCGACCGCGTCGGCCGCCGCCCGGTGATCGCCGCGGGCTGCGCGGGCTTCCTGCTGCTCTCGGTACCGGCCCTGCTGCTGATCCGTCAGGGCAGCCTGTTCGCGATCGCGCTCGGCATGGGCGCGCTGGGCCTGCTCCTGGTCTGCTTCACGGCGGCGATGCCCTCGGCCCTCCCGGCCCTCTTCCCGACCCGGGTGCGCTACGGCTCCCTCTCGGTGGGCTTCAACATCTCGGTGTCCCTCTTCGGCGGCACGACCCCGCTGGTGGTGACGGCCCTGATCGGCGCGACCGGGAACATGATGATGCCCGCCTACTACATGATGGCCGCGGCCGTGATCGGCGGCGTGGCGGTGTGGTTCATGACGGAGTCTGCGGGCCGGCCACTGCCGGGCTCGCCGCCGCAGCGGTAATCCGCTGACAGAGACCGGGTGCCGGACTATATTCGTTAGCGCAACTAGTTAGCTGCTCTAACTAGACATATGAAAGGCACAGGTGCATGAGCGAGTCGAAGCTCTGGGACGACGTCGACGACTACTTCACCACCCATCTGGCCCCGGAGGACGATGCACTCCGGGCGGCCTTGCGCGACAGCGAGGCCGCCGGCCTGCCGTCCATCGCCGTGACGGCACCACAGGGCAAGCTTCTTCAGCTCCTGGCCCAGATCCAGGGCGCCCGCACGGTCCTGGAGCTCGGCACGCTCGGCGGCTACAGCACGATCTGGCTGGCCCGCGCCCTGCCCGCCGACGGCCGTCTGGTCTCACTGGAGTACAGCCCGGTCAACGCCGAGGTCGCGAACCGCAACATCGCCCGCGCGGGCCTCGACAAGATCGCCGAGGTGCGGGTGGGCCCGGCCCTGGAGTCCCTGCCCCAGCTGGCCGACGAGAACCCGCCCCCCTTCGACCTGGTCTTCATCGACGCCGACAAGGGCAACAACCCGCACTACGTGGAGTGGGCGCTCAAGCTCACCAGCGCGGGCAGCCTGATCGTGGTGGACAACGTCGTACGGGGCGGCCGGGTCGCCGATCCCGGCAACCCCGCCTCCGACGTCCAGGGCACCCGCACCGCGCTCGAACTGATCGGACAGCACCCGAGGCTGAGCGCCACGGCGATCCAGACGGTGGGCAGCAAGGGCTACGACGGCTTCGCGCTGGCGCGCGTGCTGCCGTGACCCGGCACGCTCACACCTCGTGGTAGAAGCCGACGTTGACGCTGCGCGGGGCGGTGCGGTCACGGATGACGATCTCGCCGTTGCCGCCCCTGGGCAGCGTCACGGAGCCGCCGTAGACCAGCGGCTGCGCGTAAGCCCCGGCCACCAGCTGTACCTCGGACGAGGGATCGGGCTGCGAGCCCTGGAGCCAGGTCACCTGCCAGACGCCCTCGGGCCCGCACAGGAACTCCAGGTGCACCCGGGAGACGAACAGCCAGTCGTCGGGCGTCGCGAGCCGGCACACGGACTTGTCCCGGCCCACCCGCAGCACGGTGCCCGGGTCACTGGGCGCGTCGGCCATCTGCATCCCGGCCGTGGCACCCTCCTCCGCCGCGGTGACGACGGCCATGGTGAGTTCGAGCACGTGCGCTCCTCCTGGGTCCTTGCGCGGCAGCCCCGTTGGCCCACCGCCGCCGCATGATAAATCGCCCGGCACGGTCGTGTCCGGTGCAAGGCACCCAAGACCGGCCTGCCGCCCGACTCCGGGCGACAGGCCGGTCGTACGCATGAACGATGCGTCAGCTGTGCAGCAGCCGCTCCGTCAACTCACGGTAGTCCCGCAGCGCCAGCCGGAGTTGCTCGGTGTCGCCGGCGCCGACCGCCTTGTCGTCCCGGCCGCCGTCACCGGTCTGCCAGGAGTTGCGCAGCGTGCGCCGACGCTGCTTCACGGCATCGGTGAACCGGGCGGCGACCTCCTCCAGCACGTGGTCGGCCTCCTCGACGGCGGACCGGGGCTCGTCCACGAACCCGGCTACGGCGTGCTGGAGCCGCGTACTGAGCTTGTCGCACTCCTCGTGCGGCAGCAGCCGGGCCTCGTGGCCCTCGGGGCGCGAGGACCCGCCCACGCCGGTCCCGACGCCGCCGACGGCGTCGGAAGCGGCGTCCCGCCCCCGCTCGGTCTCACGACCGAGACCGGAGGACTTGTCGCGGCCGGGAACCGGGTCGGCGCCGAAGCCGCCCTCGTCACCCCGCCCGGGAGGCGTCATCGCGCCCGGTACGGACTCCCGACGGTCCCCACGGCCCCCACGGTCCTCTTCCGCGCCACGAGGCACACCCGCCGGGCGTCCCGTCACGGACCCCCGGGCGTCCGGTGCCTCGGTCGGTGCCTCGGTCTCGGCGGGAGTCACTAGGGGGCTGCGAGCACCCGAGGGGTCGCCTGTGGTCCGGCCCCTCCGCTCCTCGCCCGCCCCGCTCACGGCATCCGTCATGTCACTCAACTCCCCTTCGCGTGACGCCTGTTGAATGCCCACGGCAGGTGCCCCCGGCCGTCACTGCGACCGTCGCGGGGCTGACCCGCGCGCACGTGGGACTCGTCGGTGGGTGTACGGGACTCCTCGCGGCTCCGCGCCGGGCGGACGAGGTCCTCGAAGAGGGCCCGCGCCTCCACCATGGCGGCGCGCATCTCCTCCGTGTTCGTCCTGCCGTCGCCGTCCTGCCGGGCGTTCGTGCGGGCACCCGCCACCGCGTGCACCCGCCGGTAGCCGTGCACATGGTCCGCGTGGTGCACGGACAGTGCGTTGAACTGTTCCTCGTACTGCCCGCCGTCCGGGAAGCCCCGGGCCTTGGCGAGCTCGGCGAGCAGCCGGTCCGCCTCGGCGACGGCCTCCCGAGGAGAGTCGACGAAGCGTTCCTGGGCGGCCGCCCAGCGGTCCTCGTACCGCTGGCGCTCCGCCGGTTCCAGTGGCTGCTCGCGCAGGGATCCATGCCGCTCGACGCGCTCGGCGAGTTCGCGCTCGGCGGCCTTCTCGTCCCCGTCGTGCCGGGCAACGGCGCGGTCGTACTCGGGCCCGAAGCGTCGCTTCAGGCCCCGGCCGTGCTGCGGGCCCCGGCCACGCAGGGTCAGGACGGCCGCCACGACTACGACGGCCGCCACGATCACGATCAGAGCGATGATCAGGCCTGTTGACATGTCTGCCGGGTTGCCCTGAACGGTTTGTTCAAACCGTCTCCGCATGTGTGCAGACGGTATCGGGCCATGACCTGGGAGGCCGCCTCAGGAGAACCGGGCCGTCGGCCCCTCGTGCGGCTGTTCCCGGTCGGAGCCGCACAACTCGTCGTTCAGATCCTTCACCAGCTGGGCGAGATCAGTGGGCCGGTCGGGCCCCCACCAGTCCCCCAGCAACTCCCCCAACGACGCCTCCCGGGCCGCCGCGAGCCGCGCGGCGACCTCGTGGCCCGGCTCGGTGAGCAGCAGATCAAGCCCCTCCCGCGTCGCCAGCCCCCGCCCCTCCACCTGCCGCGCCCCCTCGATGATCGCGCTCAGCGGCACGGACGTGCGCTCGGCGAGCAGCGCCGGTTCCACCCACCCGTACTTCCGCATCCGCAGCACCAGCCAACTCGACGCGGGCAACAGGTCGTACCCGGCCCGCGTGGTGATGTCCCGGTAGACCTCCCGCCGCCCCTCCCGGGTCCCGAGCACCGACAACGCCCGGCACACCTCGTCGTACGACGACCGCTGCACGGGGTTGCTGGCCAGCGTCTCCGTGACGTCGGGTGCGGTGACCGACCCCCGCAGCCGGTCCTCCTTGAGGAACCACGCGAGCACGAACCCGAGGAACGCCACGGGCGCGGCGTAGAGGAAGACGTCGGTGATCGACGAGGCGTACGCGTGCAGTGCCTCGGGCCGCACCGAGCCCGGCAGCTCCGCGAGCCCCCGGGAATCGGCCTCGAGCCCCGAGACCGAGATTCCGGGCGGCAGTTGGGCGCCCCGCAGGGCCTCGGCCAGCTTGTCCCCGAGGCGGTTCGCGAACACGGTCCCGAAGATGGCGACCCCGAAGGACGCCCCGATGGACCGGAAGAAGGTCGCGCCGGACGTGGCGACGCCGAGATCCTCGTACGACACGGCGTTCTGCACGATCAGCACGAGCACCTGCATGACCAGCCCGAGCCCCAGCCCGAACACGCAGAAGTAGAGGCTCATCACCCAGGTGGAACTGCTCTCGTCGAGCCGGTGCAGAAGCAGCAGCCCGAGCGTGGTGACCGCGGTCCCGGCCACCGGGAACACCTTCCAGCGCCCGGTACGGCTGACGATCTGCCCGGAAACGGTCGAGGACAGCAGCAGCCCGAACACCATGGGCAGCATGTGCACACCGGACATCGTCGGTGAGACACCCTGCACCACCTGGAGGAAGGTGGGCAGATAGGTCATGGCCCCGAACATCGCGAAGCCGACGATGAAGCTGATGACGGCGGACAGGGTGAAGGTCCGCACCCGGAACAGTTTCAGGGGCAGCACGGGCTCGGCGGCCCGCCGCTCGACCCCCACGAACGCGACCGCCAGCAGCACCCCCAGCACCGCGAGCCCGACGATCTGGAGCGACCCCCACGCCCAGGTGTTCCCGCCCAGCGAAGCCACCAGCACCAGACACGTGGCGACGGCGGCGATGAGAAAGGTCCCGAGGTAGTCGATGACGTGCTTCGTCGACTTACGGGGAATCCGCAGCACCACGGCGATCACGGCCAGCGCGACCACGCCCACCGGAAGGTTGACGTAGAAGACCCACCGCCAGCTCAGATGCTCGGTGAACAGCCCGCCCAGCAACGGCCCGAGCACGCTCGTCGCCCCGAACACGGCTCCGAACAGCCCCTGATAGCGCCCCCGTTCGCGCGGCGGAACGAGATCGCCGACGATCGCCATCGACAACACCATCAACCCGCCGCCGCCCAGCCCCTGCAGGGCCCGGAAGGCGATCAACTGGGTCATGTCCTGGGCCATGCCGCACAGGGCGGACCCGATCAGGAAAATCACGATCGCGGTCTGGAACAACCGCTTGCGCCCGTACTGGTCCCCGAGCTTGCCCCACAGCGGCGTGGCGGCCGTGGACGCCAGCAGATACGCGGTCACCACCCACGACAGGTGCTCCATGCCGCCGAGATCGCTGACGATCGTGGGCAGCGCGGTGGACACGATCGTCTGGTCCAGCGCGGCGAGCAGCATCCCGAGGAGCAGGGCCCCGATGGAGACGAGGACGTTGCCGGAGACGTGTTGTTCTTGTTCGTCTCTCACATTCCCCGTCATACCGTGCGGGTGCGCGGCCATGAAGACCTCCTGTGGCTCTCGTTACGTCCATCGTGATCGGTGTGACCGGTTATGGCCTGTTGAGTCCTGTTGGAAGCCGGTATTCCGGGGGCTTCCGAGAGTCGGCTGTGGAGGGGTTCTGCATAATCGCTGGAGTTTGTGAGGGGAGGGACGAACACATGGCGGAGTCGAACGGCCATCTGTGCCCGGAGTGCGGGGCGCCGAGAGGGACCGACAACACCCCGTCCTGCGGGTGCAACCAGCGCGCGTCGGACGCACTGCGGGACACGCGTACAGCGGAGGCGGCCGCGGCGGAGGACTTCGATCCGCTGCGCATACGGCCGTACGTGGAGTTGGACGACGAGACCGCACCGGTGCCGAAGGCGCCCGCGCCGGACGCCACGATGCCGTTACGCGTGCCGGCACCGCCGCCGACCGCCCCGAGCCGCACGGACCTGAACCTGTTCGAGGTGGAGGCGGACTCCTCCGCACCCGGCCGGACCACCGACGGGCCGCCGCGCCGCACCCGACGCCGTACCGTCCTCCTCGCCGCCGCCGGGGCGGTCGTGACGGTCGCCGCCGCGACCGCCTTCGCCGGCGGGCTGTTCACGTACGAGTCGCCGTCGCGGGACGAGGCGGCACGGAAGAACGTACGGCCGGCGGTCCCGGATGCGACGACGACCGCGGCGTCGGCGTCCCCGTCCACGGCAGCGGCGTCCGTACGGCCGTCCTCCGCGCCCCCGTCCGCCACGGCGAGCGCGAGTCCGTCGGCCTCCCCGTCCCCGTCGAGGTCCAGCGCCTCGCCCAGCCCGTCACTGTCCGCCGAGCCCTCGGCGACCCCGACGGCCTCCGCCGCGACGGATTCGGCGGCCGGGTCCGACGCGGCACGCGAGGTCGCTCCGCAGGTTCTGCGGCGCGGGTCCGAGGGGCCGGAGGTCGTCGAGCTCGAGCTGCGGCTCACCCAGGTCGGGCTGTACGCGCGCAAGGCGAGCGGGCACTACAACGAGGGGGTCGAGGACGCGGTCGCCGCGTATCAGTGGCAGCGGGGGATTCAGGTGCCGGAGCACGGGGTGTACGACCTGGCGACCCGGGAGCGGCTGGAGTCGGAGACCACTGAGCCATAGGTGATTTTGCGGATGCGGGGCGGTGGGGGCTGGTCGCGCCCACGCGGCGGTAGCCGCAGACAGGCACAGCCCCGCGCCCCTAAAAACTCTTACTTCACGTAGATCCGGAGCATGCCGTCTGCCTGCGCTTCCACCCTCACCCGCGTCAGATCCTCCACCACCACATCCGGCCCGTGCACCGCGGCTCGCGCCCCGACTCCCACGACCCTCATCCCGGCCGCCTTGCCGGCGGCGATTCCCGCCCCGGAGTCCTCGAAGACGATGCAGTCGGCGGGCGCGACACCCAGCTCCGCCGCTCCCTTCAGGAAGCCCTCGGGGTCCGGCTTGCTCGCCCCCACGGACTCGGCGGTGACACGGACATCGGGCAGCCCCAGCCCCGCGGCCGCCATCCGGGCCGTGGACAGCGGGACGTCGGCCGAGGTCACCAGCGCGTGAGGCAGGTCCCGCAGGGAGGCCAGGAACTCGGGCGCGCCCGGTATCGCCACGACACCGTCCATGTCGGCGGTCTCCTCCGCGAGCATGCGCGCGTTGTCCGCGAGGTTCTGCTCCATGGGCCGGTCGGGCAGCAGGATCGCCATCGACGCGTGCCCCTGGCGGCCGTGGACGACCTTCATGACCTCGTCGGCGTCCAGTCCTTGGCGTTCGGCCCAGCGGCGCCAGATGCGCTCCACGACGGCGTCGGAGTTGACGAGGGTGCCGTCCATGTCGAGCAGGAGGGCGCGGGCGGTGAGCACGGTGGGGGCGGCGGTGGCCGTCATCGGCAGCTCCAAGACGCGGGACGTGGGGCTTCGGAGGTGTCTCCCCCGCACCCCCCGGAGGGACAAGGCGGCCCCGCCCGCCGGTCAGGGAAAACGGGCGGGAGCCACTTTGTTTCTCCACGGTACAAAATCCGGCGGGTTCCCGCCACCATCCCCGGAAACCGCCCGGATCAGTTCACCCACCGTTCAGCTCATCCGGCCACGGCCTCCCACAGGCTCCACAGCCCGAGCCCCAGCATCAGCAGCGCCGCGACCCTGGTGACGATCTTGAGCGGGACCCGCTTCATCAGCGCCTTTCCGCCGACGATGCCGAGACCGGCCACCGCCCACAGCGCGAGCACCGCGCCGAGACCGACGGAGAGCGGGTCGTCGTAACGGGCCGCGAGGTTCGCCGTCATGATCTGGGTCAGGTCCCCGAACTCGGCGACCAGGATGAGCATGAACCCGGCCCCGGCGACCTTCCAGAACGACTGGTCCTCGGGCCTGCGGATCTCCTCGTCGCCCTCGCCCTTCCTCAGCAGCAGGACGGCCGCGCCGCCGAGGAAGAGCACGCCCGTCAGCGCCTGCACGATCTGCTGCGGCAGCAGGGTCAGCACGCTGCCGGCCGCCACGGCGAGCGCGACATGCAGCGCGAAGGCGGCGGCGACGCCCGCGAAGACGTAGGAGGCGCGGTAACGGGTGCCGAGGACGAGGCCGGCGAGCGCGGTCTTGTCCGGCAGTTCGGCGAGGAAGACGACGCCGAAGACGACGGCCGTCACGGTGAAGCTGATCAAGGGTCCTCAATCGGTCGGGGCTGCCCCACCGAGAGTGTTCCTGCGAAACGACGCCTCGGCACGGCAGCACACAGTCAGTGCACTACTGGCCGAAGGTCTCGCTGGCGGGCCGCACGCGACCTGCCTCCGGGCGCCGGCTCAGACGAGCTGAGCAGTATGTCGACGGTCCGGCGAAGAGCTACTCCCCTTCAACGCCCCCCATCGTACGTGATCGTTTCGTCGTAAACCTTGTCGTGTCATGTACGCGTCACTAACTTCTTACCGAACGCACACCTCCCCGCAACGCGGAGCCGCGAGCATTCCCTCGCTCGCGCTTCAACATCCCCGCCCCCCAAGGGAGTTCGCATGTCGAAGTTCTACGCGCGTCGACGGCTCAGCATACTCGGAGCGCTCACCGCCCTCATAGCCTCCGTCGCGGTCCTCAACGGCCCGACCGCCTCCGCCGCCCTTCCCACGCCGGTCAGCGCGGCCACCGCCCGCACCTACCTCGCCTCGCTCACCGTGGCCACCGAGAACCGCACCGGCTACGACCGCGATCTCTTCCCGCACTGGATCACCCAGTCCGGCACCTGCAACACCCGTGAGGTCGTGCTCAAGCGCGACGGCACGAACGTCGTCCAGGACTCCGCCTGTGCCGCGACCAGCGGCAGCTGGTACTCCGTGTACGACGGCGCCACCTGGACCGTCGCCTCCGACCTCGACATCGACCACCTGGTCCCGCTCGCCGAGGCCTGGGACTCCGGCGCCAGTGGCTGGACCACGGCCCGGCGCCAGGCCTTCGCCAACGACCTGACCCGCCCGCAGCTCATCGCGGTGACGGACAACGTCAACCAGGCGAAGGGCGACCAGGACCCTGCCACGTGGATGCCGTCGGTCACCTCGTACCGCTGCACCTACGTCCGCGCCTGGGTCCAGGTGAAGTACTACTACGGTCTCTCCGTCGACTCGGCGGAGAAGAGCGCGCTCACGAGCTACCTCGCCAACTGCTGACGATTCCGTAACGGAACCTCCCCGCGGACCTCCGCCGTTCCGTACCGTACGGGGCGACGGAGGAGGATCACGTGGCCGAACTGCGGCTGGGACCACTGCTCAGGTACGTCGACGGCTCGTCCGCGACCGTGTGGGTCGAGACGAGCCGTCCGTGCACCGCCGAGGTGCGCTGCTCGGACGGCACCGGCGGCGAGGCCCCCACCTTCCAGATCGCGGGCCACTACTACGCCCTCGTCCCGGTCGACGGCCTGGCGCCGGGCACCGAGCGGTCGTACGAGGTGTTCCTGGACGGCACGCGCGTGTGGCCCCTGCCCGAGTCGCCGTTCCCAGCGTCCGTCATCCACACGCCCGCCGGCACGGACACTGTCCGCGTCGCCTTCGGCTCCTGCCGCTGGGCCTCGCCCCCGAAGGGCGAGAAGGACCCCGTGGGCCCCGACGCCCTGGACACCCTCGCGGCCCGTATCGCCGCCGACCCGGAGGGCGAACGGCCGGACGTCCTCCTGCTGCTGGGCGACCAGGTCTACGCCGACGAGACCTCACGGTCCACCCAGAGCTGGCTGGCCGCACGCCGCGATCTGAGCGACCCGCCGGGCAACCAGGTGGCGGACTACGAGGAGTACACCCACCTCTACTACGAGTCCTGGCTCGACCCCGAGGTGCGCTGGCTGCTGTCCACCGTGCCCAGCTGCATGATCTTCGACGACCACGACGTCATCGACGACTGGAACACCTCCGCCTCCTGGGTCGAGGACATGCGCGAAGTCTCCTGGTGGCGGGAGCGGCTGCTGAGCGGCCTGATGTCGTACTGGGTCTACCAGCACCTGGGCAACCTCCCCCCGGCCGAGCTCGCCGCCGACCCGCTCTACGCCGTCGTACGACGATCCCCGGACGGCACCGACGAGTTGCGCGACTTCGCCTGCCGGGCCGAGGCCGACGCGGCCTCCGTGCGCTGGAGTTACCGGCGCGACTTCGGCCGGGTGCGCCTGCTCATGGTGGACTCCCGCGCGGCCCGCGTCCTCGACGAGGAGAACCGCTCGATGCTGGACCCCGGCGAGGCCGAGTGGCTGCGCGGACAAATGCTGGAGGAGCGCGCCTCCTACGACCATCTCCTGATCGGCACCTCGCTGCCCTGGCTGCTGCCGCATCTGGTGCACCATGCCGAGGCGTGGGACGCCGCGCTGTGCCGGGGGGACCGAGGGGCGCGCTGGGCCCGGTTCGGGGAGAATCTGCGGCGGAAGGCGGACCTGGAGCACTGGGCGGCGTTCCCGGAGTCCTTCGCGGCGCTGGCGGACCTGATCGCCGAGGTGGGCTCGGGGCCCGAGGCGCCGGCGACGGTTCTGGTGCTGTCGGGGGACGTGCACCACGCGTACGTGGCCGAGCCGAAGTGGCACTCCGACGGACCCGAGGCCCGCGTCCTCCAGCTCACCTGCTCCCCCGTCCACAACTCGGTGCCCAGCTATATCCGGTTCGGCTTCCGCTTCGGCTGGAGCGCGACCGCGCGGGCACTCGGGCGGCTGCTCGCCCGGCACGGCGGCTGTGAGCAACCGCCGGTCTCCTGGCGGCACACGGGCGGCCCGTGGTTCGGCAACCAGCTCATGACGCTGACGCTGAGCGGGCGTTCGGCGCGGCTGCGGCTGGATCAGGCGCGGGAGTCGGGCGAGGGGCGGACGCGACTGGTGACGGTCTCGGAGTCGGAACTCACCGGCGGGAGCGGGCGCGAGGCGACCCGGCTCGCCCGGTAATCGCCCCCTTCCGGCCGTTTGTTGTGCCCGTGGCACGGGATGCGCGTGATGCATCCCACAGTCCAGGCCTCCCAGGCTCGGCACCCCCTACTCCCGGCGGCATGATGAGGCGGACCGTCCGCTTCCGGTGGAGCTCCACGGCTCCGCCACGCGCCCCACACGCCCGGGAGTCCCGCTCTTGCCCGCACCGACCACGGACCACGCGCCCGTCTCCGTCGCCCTGGTCGGCGCGGGGCCTCGCGGCACCAGCGTCCTGGAACGCCTCTGCGCCTCCGCCCCCGAACTCCTTCCGCCCGGCACCCACTTGACGGTCCACGTCATCGACCCGTCCCCACCGGGACCCGGCCGCGTATGGCGCCCCACTCAGTCCCCCGACCTCCTGATGAACACGGTGGCCTCCCAGGTCACCCTCTTCACCGACGAGACCGTGGACTGCGCGGGCCCGATACGCCGGGGGCCGAGCCTGCACGAGTGGGCTTGCGGGCGGTGGGGGACGGGGTGCGGGGCCGAGGGGGAGGCGGGGGCCGGCACGGGCTCGGCCGCCTGCGGCCCGCTCGGGCCCGATGACTATCCCAGCCGTGTTCAGTACGGGCGTTATCTGGAGTGGGTGTTCGCTCGGATCGTGCGGCAGGCGCCCGGGGCGGTGGGTGTGGAGGTGCACGCGGCGCGGGCCGTGCGGGTCGATGACGGCGTCGACGGGCGGCAGACGGTGACGCTGGACGACGGGACCGTGCTGTACGGACTGTCGGCCGTGGCGCTCGCCCAAGGACATCTGCCGGTCGTCGCCGACGCGCCCCAGCGCGGCCACACCGCCCACGCCGAACGCCACGGTCTGCGCCACGTCCCGCCCGCCAACCCGGCCGACGTGGACCTGTCCCGCATACGGCCGCACGAACCGGTGCTGCTGCGCGGCCTTGGCCTGAACTTCTTCGACCACATGGCCCTGCTGACCACCGGCCGCGGTGGCCGTTTCGTCCGCTCGGACACCGGCACCCTGCGCTATCTGCCCTCCGGCAACGAACCGCGCCTGTACGCCGGTTCGCGCCGCGGCGTCCCGTACCAGGCACGCGGCGACAACGCCAAGGGCCCCTACGGCCGCCACCTCCCCCTCGTCCTCACCGACGAGACGATCGCCCGCTTCCGCAAACGTGCCGACTCCGGCGAGGCCCCCGACTTCCTCACGGAGATATGGCCGCTGGTCGCGAAGGAGGTGGAGACGGTCTACTACGAAGCCCTCGTCGAGGACGGGGAGTTCAGGGACCGCTTCCTCGCCACGGACCACCGCGGTCCCGAAGAGGCCGCCGTACTGGACGAGTTCGGCATCCCGCACGCCAACCGCTGGTCCTGGGACCGCATTTCACGGCCGTACACCGGGCAGACCTTCACGGACCCCGGCAGCTGGCGGCACTGGCTCCTCGGCCATCTGCGCCAGGACGCCGCCGAGGCCGCGCTCGGCAATGTGGCCGGCCCTCTGAAGGCGGCCCTCGACGTCCTGCGGGACCTGCGCAACGAACTGCGGCAGATCGTCGACCACGGCGGCCTCCCGGGCCCGTCCCGCCGGGACCACCTGGACCGCTGGTACACCCCTCTCAACGCCTTCCTCTCCATCGGCCCGCCCCGCCGCCGCATCGAGGAACTGACCGCGCTGATCGAAGCGGGCACCGTGGACGTGCTGGGCCCACGCCTGGAGGTCCGCGAGGCAGAGGGCACGTGGGTGGCCCGCTCCCCTGAGGTACCAGGGTCCGCCGTCCACGTGACGACCCTCATAGAGGCGCGCCTTCCGGAACCGGATCTGCGGCGCACCGCCGACGACTTGCTCACCCGGCTGCTGAAGACGGGCCAGTGCCGCCCGCACACCGTGGACGGTTACGAGACCGGCGGCCTGGACGTCACCCGGCGGCCATATCACCTGATTGACCGTCAAGGACGGGCACACCCAAGGCGGTTCGCCTTCGGCGTGCCCACGGAGGGGGTGCACTGGGTGACCGCGGCCGGCGCCCGGCCAGGGGTGGATTCGGTCACGCTTTCGGACGCCGATGCGGTGGCGAGAGCCGTTCTACGTGCGACGGCGGGCGAAACAGGAGGGACCACAGAGGCAAACGAGTGGCCAAATGTTGAACTTGCAAGCATCGATTAGGGACACCTAACGTGGATGGCTCACTCGGTTCCATCCCCCTGGGGCGACCCCCCTGTGGGACCGACCCGACCGAAGGAGTCCCCCACAATGACCGGACGCCTGAACAGCGCCCAGCCATACGCCCTCGGCCTCTACCGCATCGTCGTCGGCCTGCTCTTCCTCTGTCACGGCGCCGCCTCCCTCTTCGGTGTCCTCGGCGGTGCCTCGGGCACCGACGGCGGCACCCTCGAAGCGGGCACCTGGCCCGGCTGGTACGCGGCCGTGATCCAGCTCGTCGGCGGCGGCCTCGTGATGCTCGGCCTCGGCACGCGCGTCGCCGCGTTCATCGCCGCGGGATCCATGGCGTACGCGTACTTCAAGGTGCACCAGCCCATGGCCCTGTGGCCCATGGAGAACGGCGGCGAGGCCGCGGCGATGTTCAGCTGGGCCTTCCTGCTGCTGGTGTTCACCGGGTCCGGCGCGTTCGGCCTCGACCGGCTGTTCGCGAAGCGCTCGGCCGAGGAACGGAAGCCGGCGGCGGAGCCCGTGGCCGTCTGAGGCGATCGCGTACGGTGCCCTCCCCCGCGTCCGTGGGGGAGGGCACCGGCGCGTTGGGACGCGGCAGCCGGGTGAACATGCCGCACCCATCTCATGAGCCCCCCGTGAATCTCCTGTCCCTGCCCCGGCGTACGCTGTATGGCTGTCTACGGGGGAATCACGGGGAGTCGCAGTGCTGGAGAATCTGGGGTCACTGACCGGCAGTCCATGGATCTACGTCATGGTCGCGCTGTCGGTGCTCCTCGACGTGTTCGTGCCGGTGCTGCCCAGCGGGGTGCTGGTCATCACGGCCGCGACGGCCGCGGCCGCGGGCAGTGCGGCGACCGGCAAGGTCCCGGACGTGATGGCCCTGATCCTCTGCGCGACGACCGCCTCCGTCCTGGGCGACCTGGCGGCGTACCGCCTCGCCTTCCGGGGCGGTGAGCGCCTCGACCGTGCGATCGCCCGCTCGCGTCGCCTCACCACGGCGCAGGAACGTCTCGGCGACGCGCTTTCCGCGGGCGGCGGGGCCCTGGTGGTCCTCGCCCGCTTCGCCCCCGCCGGCCGCTCGGTGGTCTCCCTCCTCGCCGGCACCGCCCACCGCCGGGCCCGTGACTTCCTCCCCTGGTCCGCCCTCGCGGGCCTGTCCTGGGCCGCGTACAGCGTCGCCCTCGGCTACTTCGGCGCCCACTGGCTGGGGGCGACCTGGCTGGCGACGGCGGTCTCGGTGGCGGCGCTGTTCGGCGCGGGAGCGGGGGCGGCGTATGTGATGCGACGACGCCCGGAGACGGCGCAGGCGCGATAGCGGCCGACGGCGGCGGCAGGACGTACGTCGGCTACGGGCCGGAGCAGACGCAGACGGTCAGCTCGGCCGCGGCACCGTGTTGTACGCCGAGGTGGCCGATGCAGCCATGTCGAGCAGGAGCAGGGCGTCGTGCTCGGGGGTGCCGGGTTCGGCGGTGTAGACACCGATGCGCTGCCCCGGGGTGCCTTCCACGTGCAATGACTGCGAGGCGAGGGTGACGGTCCCGACCTGGGGGTGCTGGAAGATCTTCTGCGCGGGCTTGCGGCCGGTGACTTCGTAGCGTTCCCACAGGCCCGCGAAGTCGGCGCTTTTCAGAAGCAGTTCGCCGACCAGGTTGGTCAGGTCGGGGGCGTCGGGGGCGGTGCCGGCGACGGCGCGCAGCCGGGCGACACAGCCGGTGACCTGGCGGTCCCAGTCCGGAAACAGGTCACGCGCGGCCGGATGGAGGAAGAGGTAGCGGGCGAGGTTGCGGTGCTTGACCGGCCAGCCCTCCAGGCCCGCGTAGAGGGCCAGGCCGCCGGGGTTCCAGGCCAGCATGTCCATGCTGCGGCTGATCACGTAGGCGGGGTTGGGGCGCAGCGACTCCAGCAGGAGCTTCAGGTGGGGGCGCACGGTGCGGCTCGGGGCCGGGGGCGGTTCGGGCGCGTACCGGGCCGCCCGGGCGGCGAGCTCGCGCAGGTGCTGGTGTTCCTGGTCGTCCATGTGCAGGGCGCGGGCGAGGGAGTCGAGGACGGCGGGGCTGGGTCGGGTCTCCTTGCCGCGTTCCAGGCGTACGTAGTAGTCGATGCTGATGCCCGCGAGGGTGGCCAGCTCCTCGCGGCGCAGGCCGGGGGTGCGGCGGATGCCGGCGCCGACGGTCAGGCCGACGTGTTCGGGGCTGGTCTGGGTGCGGCGGGCGCGCAGGTAGCGGCCCAGCTCGGCGCCCTCGCTGTGCACGCTCTGGGATGCCATGACTCCAGTCTCACCCGCCGGGCACCGGCTATGCGGGCGGGAGGGGGGCCCTGTCATTACCCCCGAAGAGCCCGCCCTGCCACCCCGGAGCGATCCGGGCGAGGGTGAATGAGGAAGAGCCGGCCCCTCGCGCCGCTCGGGCTTCGACCGGCACGACCTGCCGGCCCGGGCGAGAGTGAGAGACCGGGTAACACCATGATCGGAAGAGGACGAGATGCGGTACATCAAGCTGCGTGACCTGGAGGTCTCCCGGATCGGTCTGGGCGCCATGGGCATGTCCCACGGCTATACCGGCTCGGGCACCGATGACGCGGAGTCGATCAGGACCGTGCACCGGGCGCTGGAGCTCGGCGTCACGCTCATCGACACCGCCGAGATCTACGGCCCCTACACCAACGAGGAGCTGATGGGGCGGGCGCTGAAGGGGCGCCGGGACAAGGTGGTGCTGGCCACCAAGTTCGGCCTGGTCTCGCACGCCGGTGAAGGCGCGTGGAACCTGGACTCCAGCCCGGCGAACATCCGCGCCGCGGTCGAGGGCTCCCTCAAGCGGCTGGGCACCGACCACATCGACCTGTACTACCAGCACCGGGTGGACCCGAACACGCCGATCGAGGAGACCGCCGGCGCTGTCAAGGAGCTGATCGACCAGGGCAAGGTCCGAGCCTTCGGCCTCTCCGAGGCCGGCCCGGACACGATCCGCCGGGCCCACGCCGTACAGCCCGTCACCGCGGTGCAGTCGGAGTACTCGCTGTGGACCCGCGGGATCGAGGAGCGCGTCCTGCCCGTCCTGCGCGAGCTGAACATCGGCCTGGTGCCGTTCTCCCCGCTCGGCCGCGGCTTCCTGACCGGCACCGTCCGCTCCATCGACCAGTTCGACGAGAACGACTTCCGCCGCGACAACCCGCGCTTCACCGGCGAGAACTTCCAGCGCAACCTGGCGCTCGCCGACGAGGTCAAGGCCCTGGCCGCAGAGGTCGGCGCCACCCCCGCGCAGGTCGCGCTCGCCTGGCTGCTCGCCCAGGGGGACGACATCGCCCCCATCCCCGGCACCAAGCGCGTCAGCCGGGTCGAGGAGAACACCGCCGCCGACGCCGTCACGCTGACCGCCGAGCAGCTCGACAAGCTCAGCAGCCTGCCGCCCGCCGCCGGCGACACCCACACCGAGGCCCAGGCACAGATGCTCGAACGCTGATCCCGCCCCGCCCCGTCGCGCCGCGCTTCGCGTGGCGCCCCGGCGTCAGCCCAACTCAACCCTGGCAGGTCCAGTCGAGGCGGCACCCGCCCGGCGGCGAGCACGGCCTACCCCGGCCGGCGGCCCCCGCGCCCGCCCAGGTCACCCCGCCTCGCGGCGAGCCGCTCCGCGGACTTCCAGGCCCGCCAGCAACTCCGCCGTAGCCTCCGCGATCACCTCCACGGCTCGGTCGAAGACCTCCTGGTTGTGGGCGGCGGGGGCCCGGAAGCCCGACACCTTGCGCACATACTGAAGCGCGGCGGCCCGGATCTCCTCCTCCGTCGCCTCCTCGGGCAACACGGGCGGACGAAGCGTCTTGATACTGCGGCACATACCGACAGTCTCCCTCCCCGAGCGGATCGGCGCTTCCGTCCGCCCGTTCCGAATGTCATGATCCTCGACGAGGCGGCCACCGGTTCCGGGGCCGACCGACGAGAGGAACAATCCGACATGGCGCACGACTCGGCGCACCAGAAACTCACCGTGGCCGTCCTGGGCCCGGGCGGCACCGGCGGCCTTCTCGCCGCCCTCCTCGCTCGCGCCGGACACCGCGTGATCTGCCTGGCGGGCGACGACACGGCGACCACCCTGCGCAGGGCCGGCCTCCAGATCCGCAGCGGCACCTTCGGCGACTTCACCGTCCCGGTGGAGGCCGACACCGAACTGCGCGAACCGGTCGACGCCTGCCTGATAGCCGTCAAGCACACCTCCCTGCACTCCGCCCTCGACCGCGTCCCGCCCACCACCCTGGGCCACGGCCTGGTCGTCCCCCTCCTGAACGGCGTGGAACACCCGGCGACCCTGCGCACCCGCTACCGCCCGGACCGGGTCGCCCCCGCGGTGATCCGCGTCGAGTCGACACGGATCGCGCCGGGTGTCATCGAGCACGGCAGCCCCTTCGCCGAGCTCGACCTGACCGGCGACGGCGTCCCCCGCGAGCGCCTCGACGCACTGGCCTCCGCCCTGGCCGAGGCCGGCCCCGCAACCCGTGTCCTGGACGACGAGTCGGCCGCCCTGTGGGCCAAGATGTCCTTCCTCGCTCCCTTCGCCCTCCTCACCACGCTGCACGCCCTCCCCCTCGGCGAGGTACGCACCCGCCACCGCGAGGAGCTGACCGCCCTGGTCGAGGAGACCGCCGCGGTCAGCGCGGCCTGCGGCGGCCCCGCCGACCCGGCCCAGGCCCTCGCCCGCTACGACGCCTTCCCGCCCCGGACGAAGTCCTCGATGCAGCGAGACGCGGAGGCGGGCCGCCCCCTCGAACTGGACGCGATCGGCGGGGCGTTGCTGCGCGCGGCGGACCGGCACGGGGTGAAGGTGCCCGTCGCGACCCGGGTGGTGGGCGAGTTGGCGGACGCCACCCGCTGACGGCCCAGCCCCGACCGCCACCGCCCGCCCTTACGCGCCCGGGCGTTGCTGCGCGCGGCGGACCGGCACGGGGTGCAGGTGCCCGTCGCGACCCGGGTGGTGGGCGAGTTGGCGGACGCCGCCCGCTGACGGCCCGCCCCGACCGGCACCGCCCACCCTCACGCGCGCCCCCTCAGCCGCCGTCGCCGCCCGTCAGGTCGAACCGCCAGTCGTTCGACATGAGCCAGTGCCCCTTCGGGTACTCGAACTCGGCCTGTCCGAGCAGCGTGAAGCCCGCCCGGCGACAGACGCTGTTCGACGCGGTGTGGTCCACGCTCGGGAACGCGTGCAGATACCGGTGCTCTCCGGCGGCCCGTGCCTCCTCGACGACGGCGCGGGCCGCCTGCGCGGCCAGTCCCCGTCCCTGGAACTCCGGCAGGATCCCCCACCCGGTCTCCCAAATCAGCGAGTCCCGCCACTCGCGCTGCCAGAACCCCACCGAGCCCACGGTCTCCCCGTCGTCCGCGAGCGTGACGCGGTACATCCGCCCCGCCGACAGCTCGACGTACCGCCGATGCCGTGCGACGAGCTTCTCCTCACTCTCCGGCCCGCCCAAGTGATCGGTCATCTCGGGGCTGTTGGTCCGCTCCAGCAGCCAGAAGTCGCCCTCCGCCCAGGGCACCAGCCGCACCTGCTCCGTATCCATGCCCGCCACCTTAGGCGCCAGGTCTGACAACGCCCCCGGCCTGCGGTTTTGCCGAACCGGCAACAGACCTCGCGCCATCCCGCCGTACGTTGACAGGATCGCCGTGAGCCGCAGTCCGTGAGCCGCCACCGCACCGCCGTACGCACGGAGGACACATGCCGCACCGCACCCACCGTCTGGTCCCCGGTCCCGCCGGCCGGATCCATCTCGTGGAGCAGGGCAGCGGGCCCCTGGTCCTGCTGCTGCACGGCTTCCCGGAATCCTGGTACTCGTGGCGCCACCAGCTGCCGGTGCTGGCCGCGGCCGGCTACCGCGCGGTCGCCGTGGACGTGCGCGGATACGGCCGCTCCTCGAAGCCGGAGGCGGTGGCGGCGTACCGGATGACCCAGCTGGTGGAGGACAACGCAGCCGTGGTGGAGGCACTCGGCGAGCGTTCCGCGGTGGTCGTCGGGCACGACTGGGGCGCGGCCATCGCCGCGCACTCGGCGCTGCTCAGGCCGGACGTCTTCCACGCGGTCGCCCTGCTGAGCGTGCCGTACACCCCGCCCGGCGGCCCCCGCCCCAGCGAGGTCTTCGCGCGGCTCGGCGGGGAGGAGGAGTTCTACGTCTCCTACTTCCAGGAGCCCGGCCGGGCCGAGCGCGAGATCGAACCGGACGTCCGCGGCTGGCTGGCCGGCTTCTATGCCGCGCTCTCCGCCGACACGATGCCCACGGCCGACGCCCACCTCATGCCCGCCGACCCCCACTTCGTCGCACCCGGCGGCCGGCTCCGCGACCGCTTCCCCGCCGACCGCCTCCCGGGCTGGCTCACCGAGGACGATCTCGACGTCTACGCGGGCGAGTTCGAGCGCACGGGCCTGACCGGTGCCCTGAACCGCTACCGCGCGATGGACCGGGACTGGAAGGATCTGGCCGCCCACGCGGGCGCGCCGATCCGTCAGCCCTCTCTCTTCCTGGGCGGCACCCTGGACGCCTCCACCACCTGGCTCTCCGACGCCATCGACGCCTTTCCCACCACCCTCCCCGGCCTCCGCGGCGCCCATCTCCTCGACGGCTGCGGACACTGGATCCAGCAGGAACGCCCCGAGGAGGTCGGCCGTCACCTGACCGACTGGCTGGGCTCGGTCGTGGCGGGTCGGTAGCGCACGTTCACCGCGGCCGTGCGGTCGCCGCCGTTGAGGAGTTCGAGGCGGAGGGGAGCGCCGCCGGGGTTGTCGAACAGCCGGATGCCGTCGCCGAGCAGGACGGGCGCGATGTGGAGGTCGATCTCGTCGATCAGTCCGCGTTCGAGGAGTTGGCGGCCGATCGTGGGTGAGAGGACCTCGACGTTCTTGCCGCCGGCGGCCTTGAGCGCGATCCGGACCGCTTCGGCGACGTCACAGCTCAGGAAGGTCACGCCGTCGGCGCTCGGCGCGTCCTCGGGGTGGTGCGTGAGGACGAACACCGCTCCCTGCCACGCCCCGCCGTAGATACCACCGGCGTCGGGAAAGGCGTCCCAGCCGTCCCGCCCGCCCAGCACGGCGCCGGTCGTTCCGGCGTACTCCTCGACGAGACCGGGCCGGAACGAGAACCCCGTCATCCAGTCCATCCCGTGCCCGGGGCCCGCCACGAACCCGTCCAGCGACATCGTGAAGTGCCAGAGCACCTTGCCCGCGGCGGTCTGCGGTTCCATGTCCGCGGCAGGCCTCGTGTTCACGTGCTGAGGGTTCTCCATGGCCGGTCCTCTCTCAGGGCGTTCCTCGTCCCCCTTGAGACCGGCCCCGCGCGCGAAAGTCATCGCCGGACCGCCGACGCGCGGGCCTGCCTTACGGCCGGCCTCGCTCGATGCGCGGCGACGGTCATGACGAAGACGGCGGTGAGCACGATGCCGGCGCCGACGTAGAGCGGTGCGGTGTAGCCGAGGCCCGCCGTGATCGCGAGGCCTCCGGCCCAGGCGCCCAGCGCGTTGCCCATGTTGGACGCGGACACGTTGGCACTGGCGGCCAGGGCGGCCCCGTGCGCGTAGTCGGTGACGCGGGTGATCATGCCGGGCACCCCGGCGAACCCGAACACGCCCATCAGGAACACCAGCACCACCGAGGCCGTGGCGCTGGTGGCGAGCAGCCCGAACACCACCAAGGTGACGGTGAGCCCGACCAGGGCGAGGACCAGCGCGCGGTCACGGTCGTGGTCGGCGGCCCGCCCGCCGATCAGGTTCCCGACGACCAGGCCGACGCCGTACACCATGAGCAGCCAGGCGACATCCGCCGAGGAGAAGCCGGTGACCTCGGTGAACGTGTAGGCGATGTAGCTGAACGCGCCGAACATCCCGCCGTAGCCGAGCGCGGTGGCGACCAGGGTCAGCCAGACCTGCCCGGACCGGAAGGCGCCGAGCTGAGCGCGCAGGCCGGTGGGGACCGTCGGCGGTGTCTGTCCGACGTGGCTCGGCACGAACGCGACGATTCCCACGAGCGCGAGCAGGCCGATCACGGTGACCGCCCAGAACGCGGCCCGCCAGCCCCAGCGCTCCCCCACCAGCGCGCCGAACGGCACACCGAGCACGTTCGCGACGGTCAGCCCGGCGAACATGACGGCCACCGCGCGGGACGCGCGCTCCGGCGCGACCAGGCTGCGCGCGACCAGGGAGCCGATGCCGAAGAACGAGCCGTGACACAGCGCCGCGACGATCCGACCGAGCAGCATCACCGGATAACTCGGCGCGATCGCGGACAGCAGGTTGCCGAGGACGAACAACACCACCAGGCCGACCAGCACGTGTTTGCGGGGCAGCCGCGCGGTCGCCGCGGTCAGGGCGATCGCACCGACCGCCACGCTCACCGCGTATCCGGAGATCAGCCGCCCCGCTGCCGCCTCGGACACCGCGAAACCCGCCGCCACCTGGGGCAGCAGCCCCGCGATCAGAAACTCGGTCAACCCGATCCCGAACCCACCGACGGCCAACGCGACAAGCCCCCTTGGCATCCGCGACCGTCCGATCACCGGGCTATGCACGACAATCCTCAAGATCCGCCTTCATGAGCCGACCCTCGCGTCCCGACCGCGAGTCGGTCCATGGACAAAGAAACGACGACGCTTGGACGAAAGCGGGGCACGAAATGCCGTTGAGATGAGGCCGCCCGTGGACAAGGCTCCGTGGTCATGGAGTTCTTCTGTTACCACCGTGACCGGCCCGGCTCCCTGTCACTGCGCGAGGAGCTGACGGAAGCGCACTGGTCCTACATGGACCGGTACGCGGCCGAACTGATCGCCCGTGGGCCGACGTTCGCCGTCGGCGGTGAGGCGCCGACGGGGAGCGTACACATCGTCGAGCTGCCCGATCCGGCGGCCGCCCGCGCTTTCGCGTTCGACGAGCCCAACTATCAGGCGGGTGCGTACCGGGACGTACTCCTGCGCCGTTGGCGCAATCTGCTGGGCCGCACCATGTGGGACTTCCCGGGCGGCCGGACCGGTGGCGACCGGTATCTGGTGCTCGGTCTCGGCGCGGGAGAGGCCGTCGACCTCGCCGTACCGGCCGACAGGGACGACCTGATCGCCTACGGTCCTCTTCTGTCCGACGACGCCGACGCCTGGCTGGGCACGGCGGCCCTGGTCCGTGCCCCGGACCCGGAGGGGGCTCGGGCGGTGCTGACCGCGGACCGGTACGCGGCCGTGGAGGTCCACGAGTGGGAGTTCGGCGGACGACGCTGACAACCTTGGTTCTCGGGGCAACCGCACAGGGACCAGCCGTCCGAGCAAGGAGCGTCCGCGCCATGGGTACCGTCGTCCGCGTCCCGCAGACCAGGGACATGATCGGGGACGAGCTCTCCGGAGACGAGGCCTTCACCGCCCTGCGCCACTACGGCGGGCTGCGGCTGCTGGCCGACTCCTTCGCGCGGTTCCGTTACGCCGACGGCTTCACCAACGCCCGCGCCCTCGCCTTCCAGGTGGTGCTCGGGCTGGTTCCGTGCACTGTGGCACTGGTCGGCCTCGCCACCTCGGTGCACACGGAGGGCGTGGGCCGGATCATCGAGCTCACCCTCGGCCGGATCGTGCCGGGCGCGAGCGCCGACATCGTGAAGGACGCCTTCGACGGGACGCGGCGCACCGCGCACGGCGATGTCTGGAGCACGCTCGCCCTGTGGCTCGGTCTGGGCTTCGCGCTGTTGAACCTCGCCTCGGCCATGGGCCAGATCGAACGCGGCGCGAACCGCATCTACGGCATCGAGCGGGACCGGCCCTTCCCGCGCAAGTACGCGCGCGGGCTCGTCCTCGCGCTCGCCGCCGGTCTGCCGCTGGTGCTGGGGTTCGTCGCGCTGGTGGCCGGTGAGGCCGTGGGCGACGCGGTGGCCGCGTCCGCGGGCCGGGACGGCGGCGGGCCGCGCTGGTGGGGTGTGCTCGACCTGCCCGTGGGGCTCGCGCTGGCCTGGGTGGCCTCCGCCGTGATCTTCCGCTGGTCGCCGCGGCGCGTGCAGCCCGGTTACACCTGGCTGGCCTTCGGCTCGGCCGTACATCTGTTGCTGTGGGTGGCGGCCACCTGGCTGCTCGCCCTGTACGTCGAGGAGAGCGGTGCCTTCGGCGCCGTGTACGGGCCGCTCACCGCCTTCATCGCCCTGCTCCTGTGGGCCAACCTCACCGCCGTCGCGCTCTTCCTGGGCATCGCCTTCGCCGCCCAACTGGAAGCGGCCCGCGCCGGCATCAAGTCGGCCGTCCATCCGGACCCCGGCCCGGGTGTCTGAAGCCAGCACGGTCAGCCCTGCGCGGCGGCGGTCACCGTCGCCGGATCCACCCCGGTCAGCTCGACGACGCGGTGCGGCGGCACACCCGCGGCCGGCGCAGGCCTGGGAGACCGGGCGGCAGCTTCATCGTCAGCCCTCCGCCCCGGCGGTCACCGTCGCCGGGTCCACCCCGGTCACTTCGACCATGCGGCGCGGCGGCACGCCCGCGGCCGACGCAGACGCGTGAGGCCGGACGGCAGTCTCGTCCTCAGCCCTGCGCGGCGGCGGTCACCGTCGCCGGATCCACCCCGGTCAGCTCGACGACGCGGTGCGGCGGCACACCCGCGGCCAGTGCGCGGCCGATCAGGTCGTCCCGGCCGTCCGCGGACTCGCGGTAGGCGAGCAGCTCCTCCTCGACCCCGGCGATCGGTTCCGGTGCCAGGTGGTGGCGGAGCCGGTTCAGTTCCTCGTCGTTCAGCGGCACCGGCAGTCGCTCGGCCCCCTCGGGCACGGCGGCGGTCTCCTCAGGTGGCAGCAGACGCAGCTGCGGGGAGGTCGCCGTGGTTCCCTGCGCGTCCAGCCACGCGCGCACCGCGGGAGTCTCCATGCACGCGAGATCGCCGACGGCGGCGGGGGGCACGCCGAGTTGCGCGGACGCGTCGTCGAGCAGGAACAGATAGGCGTCGTCGGTCATCCTCGGCTCCTTCGCGACACTGACTCCTCAACCTCCTCAACAGGGGCTGATCGACCTCCCATTACCCCGCCTCGCCCGGCTAATGTTCTGCTTCGGCGAGTGACCGAAGAGGAGCGAGGACATGGTCGGTCTTCCGAGCGCGCGTTGACGTCGTAGGCCGTCCGGCCTGTCATCGCGTGCTGCCCTTGATGGTGTGGCACAGCAAGCCTTCGATCGAAGGGTCCCCGTGCCGTCCGCTTCCTCCTTTTCCTCCGCCGTGTCCGATTCCGGTCGCCCCGCCCCGTCGAGTCTGTGGCGGGACCGTGACTTCCGTCGCCTCTGGGTGGGCCAGACCGTCTCCCAACTCGGCGAGCACACAAGTCTGTTGGTGTTGCCGCTCTTCGCCGTCCTGACACTCGACGCCAGTGCCGGCCAGTTGGGCATCCTCCGCGCTGTCGGACAGGCGCCCATCCTGTTGCTCTCGCTCTTCGCCGGCGCGTGGGTGGACAGATGGCGGACCCGCACGGTGATGGTGCTGACGGACGCCGGCCGGGCCCTGGCACTGGGCGCCGCCGCCCTGGGCGGTCTTTTCGGCCTGCTCGGCCTGCCCGCACTGCTCGTGGTCGCCTTCACCGTGGGCGCCCTGTCCGTGTTCTTCGACGTGGCGTACCAGGCGTCTCTCGTACGGCTGGTGAGACGCGATCAGCTGGTGCGGGGCAACAGCGCGCTCGAGGGCAGCCGGTCCGCGGCGCAGATCGGCGGCCCCGCCCTCGGCGGTGCGTTGGTGTCCCTGCTCTCGGCGCCGATCGCCGCCGCCGGCAGCGCGCTGTTCTTCGCCCTGTCGTTCCTGTCGATCCGACGGATCCGTCGCCGCGAGGCGATACCGGAGCGCTCGGAACGTCCCCCTCGCATGGGGCGGCGCATTCACGAGGGCCTCCGTTTCGTCGTCGGCGACACCTCGCTGCGGACCGTGTGCCTCGCCTCGGCCGCCTTCCAGTTCTGCTTCGCGGCCATGATGACCGTCTATCTGCTCTTCCTGCCGCGGGAGCTGCACCTGTCGGGCACCGCCGTCGGGCTGGCGCTCGCGGCGACGGGGCCGGGCGCGCTCCTGGGCTCGGTGCTGGCCGCCCGGCTGCCGGGCCGGTTCGGTTACGGCGTGGTGCTCGTGTCCGCGGCGGCACTCGGCGACGGCGCGTTCCTGTGCGTGCCCGCGCTGCACGGCTCCGCCGCGGTGACGCTCCCCGTGCTCCTCGCGGTCGGCTTCGTGTTCGGGACGGGCGGCCAGTTGGTGAACGTCATGGTCATGGCCGTCCGGCAGACGGCCACCCCGGACGGGATGCAGGGCCGCGCGTCCGCCACGATCACGTTCGTCGGTATGGGGATGACCCCGCTCGGCTCCCTCCTCGGCGGATTCCTCGCGCAGGAGTGGGGGTTGCGCACCAACCTCCTGGTGACGGCCGCGGGCATGCTGCTGTCCCCGGTGGTGCTGGCCCTGTCCCCGCTCGCCAGCCTGGGGCGGACGCTTCCCGCGCGTGCAGGAGGCGGGAGGGATCGAACGCCCCCGTTCGCATGAACCTCCCGAAGCCACTCGCAACCCAAAATCGAACAGGCGTAGCATTGTGGCGTGGCTACGACCTATGACTTTCCGAGTGACCTCCTCGCCGGTCAGGAGGAGCTGCATCAGGTCCGGGCCGAGCTGTCGGCCCTGCTCAAGCGGCTTCCCTGGTCGGTCGCGCCGCTGGACGGCTTCAGTGACAGCACCGGCTGGCGGAAGGTGGAGCGCCCCGCCTCCCCCGGCTGGACCCCCGACGAACAGGCCGAGGTGGAAAAGCTCCGGCAGCGCGAACACGAACTCGCGGTCTTCGTCACCACCCACCGCTTCTGGACGGACGTGGCGACACCGGAACGCGTGGACGCCCGCACCAGGCTGAAGCACGCGTCCCGCGGGCCGGAAGCCGGCTGAACGACGAAGGACCCCGGCCGAGATCGGCCGGGGTCCTCTTCCGGTGTGGGCGCGGACGGTTTCGAACCGCCGACATCCTGCTTGTAAGGCAGGCGCTCTACCCCTGAGCTACGCACCCGAGACGAGTCGACAGCCTACCTTGCCCGGGACCCTGTCCTGCAAACTCTTTGCCGGGGGCCCGGCGGAGTCGGAGCAGGAGTCAGGGCAGGCGTCAGGGTCGATACGGGGGAAAACCCCACCCCCTATCCGGGAGCGGCCCGGATCCCCCGCGGGAGCCCCGGTCCCTAGCCTCGAACCAGGGTCGCGGACTGCCCGCGGCCGCCCGCTCAGGGCTAGCTCAGGGGGAGATCGTCATGGTCCGTTCCGTTCCCGTACGTGCCGCCGCCGCGGCCGGGGTCGTCGCGCTCGTCGTCGCGGGGGCCACCGCCTGCGGCGCCTCCGCCGGGGACGACAAGACCCCCGACCACAAGTCCTTCGCGCTACACGGCCGCACCCTCACCGTCGACTCCGACGACTCGGCACTGGAGATCGTCGCCGCCGATTCGAACAAGGCGGGCACGGTCGAGGTCACCCGCTGGTTCCAGGGGACCGTCGCCCTCGGCAAGGACCCCGAGGTGACCTGGTCGATGAAGGACGACCGGCTGGTGCTGCGCATGAAGTGCAGCGGTGTCGTGGCCGACTGCGCGGCCAAGCACCGCATCGAGGTGCCGCGGGACATCAGCGTGAAGGTCCAGGACGGCGACGGCAGTGTGCGGGCCCGGGGATTCACCCGGCCGCTGAGCATCAGCACCGGTGACGGTTCCGTGCGGGTCACCGACTCCAGCGGGCCGCTGGAGCTGCACACCGGCGACGGCTCCATGAGGGCGGAGGTCACCTCCCGCCGCATCACCGCCCGCACCGGGGACGGCTCGCTCCACCTCGAACTCGGCGCCGTACCGGACCGGGTGGAGACCCGCAGCGGCGACGGCTCCGTGACCGTCGAGCTGCCGAAGGCCACCTACCGCGTGGACACCAAAACCGGCGACGGAGGGGTCGACGTGTCCGTGCCCCGGTCCGACTCCAGCGACCACGTCGTGTCCGCCCAGAGCGGAGACGGCAAAGTCACGGTCCGAACCGCGAACTGACCGGCCCGTGTGTTCGTCCTCTACCGGTGGGAGAATGACATCGGGCACCGCCAGGACGGAACACAGCACGGGAGAGGGATGTGACGGCGACACCATCGCAGCCGTACTCGTCGCCGATGGTGCCGCGCGCACCCCGCCAGGGGCTCAAGGACACCCTCACCCTCGTCGGGCTGCCCCTGCTCGTCGCCCTCGCCCTGCCGGCCGCGTTCGCGGGCGGCGGCACCCGGCGCTGGTTCGGCGGGCGGGCGGAGAGCCAGCGGGCCGAGGCGCAGGCCGCCAAGGACGCCGCCGCGGCCGCCTTCTACGAGCTGGACACCGCCCAGCGGGATCTGCGGATCTCGATAGAGACCATCACGGCCGTCGACGACTCCCCCGCCGCCCGGCGGGCGGTCGCCGACTTCCAGGCGGTCAGCGGGCGGATCGACGAGGCCAGTCAGCGCTACATCGAGGCCGTCGACGCCCATGACCTCGACCGGGACGACCTGGAGGCCTCGGCCGCCGCACACGCGCGTACCGAGCTCACCCGGGCCAAGGACGACCTCGGCAACGTCAAGCGGGAGCTGGACCGTTTCGGCGACAGCCTCGGACCGCTGCTCGGCAAGGCCGAGACCCAGCTCGCCCGCCTCGCCCCGGCCGTCGAGCGGGCCCGGCAGGGGCTGCTGGCCGCCTCCAACGCCCTGGACGCCGTACGGGAGTCGGGGCTGACGGCGGACGACCTCGCCGCCCGGCTCGCCGCCCTGGGACCCGAACTGACCAAGCTCAACCAGGGCGCGGGACAGCACGGCGTGCCACAGACCCTGGAGCGGGCCGAACGGGTCGCGCGGGAGGCCGAGTCGATCCGGGTGGAGGCCGAGCGGCTGCCGGAGCGGGCCGCGGAGATCGACCACCGGCTCGTCTCCCTCCGCACCCGCGCCGAGGCCCTCACCACCCGCGCGGGCCAGGTCGACCCGGTGCTCAGCGAACTGCGCCGCCGGTTCACGGCCGCCTGCTGGCAGGACCTCCAGCACGTCCCGGACCAGGCCACGGAGAACGTACGGCAGGCCGAGCAGAAGCTTCGCGAGGCCCGCGCCGCGCGTGACGAACAGCGCTGGCCGGACGCGACCGCCCTGCTCTCCACCGTCCGCGCCCTGCTCAAAACCACCGACGAGTCAGTCTCCGCCGCCGGCGACCGGCTGCACCGGCTGAACGCCGTGCAGAAGGACCCCCAGCAGGAGATCGACCGCACGCGCTTCGCCATCCGCGACGCCCAGCGCCTCGCCATGAGCGGCCGCAACACCCCCGAACCCAGGCACGCACGCCCGTTGGACGACTCCGTGGCCCGCCTGGACCGGGCGATCGGCACGCTGGAGGGCCGCCACCCCGACTACTGGCACTTCCTCACCGAGACGGAAGCGGTACGGCAGTCGGTGGCTCGGGTGGTCTCGCAGATCCGCGAGGAGCGCGGGGGCTCGCACTGAGAGTGCGTCACTCGTCAACTACTCGCGAGCGGGAGATTGAATCTCGCACGAGATAGACAAATCGCTCTCTTTTGCATAGATCGCTCGAATGGGGTGACATGGAATGAGACCCGCATATCTCTCGTAAAGGAGATGGTGGTATGTCTTCCACCGAGTTCCTGCTCGACGACCTGACCGACGCCCCCGGCATCGACGTAGAAGCGGCTCTCGACCCCGTCGAGGCCGACGGCTACTACCGCGACAGCCGCCAGTGCGCGGCGCTCGCTCTGGTGTCGTCGTCGAGCCAACTCCTGCTCTCGCCTCCGACGCCACGGCCGAAGAAGGGCTGACGGGAGAACCCGAATGGAGCAGTCAGGCACTTCGACCCGCCTCGCGGGCGCGGTGCAGGACCTCATGTCGGAACTGGTCTCCGCTCTTCGGAGCGGAGACCGTTTCCGGCTCGCAGGCACGGTCGGGCGGGGGAACGGCCCCCAGGCGACCGCCGACCCGGCCCTCGCCGCCGTACGGGTGGTCGGAGCCGATGTCGTCCTGCCGAGCGTCCTGCTGCGCTGCGCGCCCCCCGAATCGGACGATCTCACCGTGTTCAGCAGGGCCGTGCACGCCTACCCACCACCCGCCGGAGCCCCTCCCACCTCGGTGTGGAGCCATTGGGCCATGCGGCGGGCGCTGCTGCGGCTGGACGCGTCCCTCGACGGCGCGTCGGGCGACGACACCGAGCCCGAGGCGGCCTGGCTCGAGGACGCGCCGTGGCAGGTCCTGACCCATCAACTCGCGGTGCTCGCCCCGCTCGCGCTCCCCGGCGAGGACTGCGCGGTGGCCCGAGTGGCGCGCCGCCGCCCGCTCGACGTGGCCCGGGGATTCGTACGGGCGGTCCGCCGCCGCGACTGGCTCCAGGCGGCCGGAGCGGGACGCTGGCTGGTCCTCCTCGACGAGGTGCCGCAGACGCTGGGCCTGGACACCGGGCTGGAGTTCGTGGCGCAGATGGGCGGCGAGGACGCCCGCGTGGCGTTCCAGGTCGAGGCCGCTCAACTGATGCGTGCCGGAGTGCCGGTGTGACGGCGCACGAGGTCCGGGCGACGCGCGAGGTCCGGGCCCTGGGCGAGGCCGCGTTGGCCTGGGTCTCCGCCCACCGCGAGCAATTCGCGCTCGGCGACGACGCGCTCGCCGAGCACGGCAACGTGAACACCACCTGGAAACCATTCGGTGAGTTGGCCCAGGTGTGCGTGTGCGTACGACGGCACACCGATCCGGCCGACCCGCTCCACGTGCTGGCGTCCGACCTGCTGTCCTTTGCGTGGCAACAGACCGGGCGCGGCGCGCTCTTCGTGGAGTTGCAGCGCCTCGAACCCTTCGCGACCTATCCCCTGGAGGTCTACGCGGCATTCGCGTCGGCCGGCCTGCGCCACGCCGGCTACGAGAGCGCCACCGCGACGGTGGCCCGTACCCGAGGCTGGCACCTGACGGAGCAGGAACCGAACCGACGCCTGAGCGTGCTCAACTCCGAGCGCCGCAGCGGCCTCCCGGAACACGAGGACATGCCGCGGGCACTGCGCCGCACCTGGCTCGCCGGCCTACCGGAACCGTGGACGTTCGAGCTGGCCGCCGGCTACACGCTCACCCACGTGATCTTCCATCTCACCGACTGGGGCCTGACCCCGCAGGCCGTACCCCCGCCCGTCGCGGCCTACCTCCGGCACTGGCTCGCGCCCTGGCTCGACACCTGTCTGGAGGACGAGCAGTGGGACCTGAGCTGCGAACTGCTGGCCGTGGCGAGCAGTCTGCCCGGCCCGCCGGACCGCGCCCTGTTCCAGGAGGCCTGGGCCAGACTCTCGGTGGCGCAGAACGACTCGGGTGCCGTCCCGGAGGTCGGCGGCCGGGGCAGCCGTACGACCGATCCCGACTTCATCGACTGTTACCACTCGACACTGATGACGGCCTTCGCCGCCGTGCTGACCGTCAACCGGCTGCGCGAGACGGCCGGGGACGCGCAGGCGGTTGCGGCGGACGGCGGACAGGGAGTGCCGGGATGACCAACACGCGTCTCATCCACAACGTCGGGGTCGGCGCTCTCGAGTGGCTGCACGCCCACCGCGACGGATTCCGGCTGGAGTTGGACGCCGACCCGGAGATCGGCTTCCTGGAACGCTTCAAACCGGTCGGTGAACTCGCCCTCATCTGCAAGGTGCTGTTCCGCGAGGGCGTGGCCGGATCCCGACAGGCCGCGCTGGCACGGCAGTTGATCGACCACGCCTGGTGTCACACCCTGGACGGCGGCCGGATGCTGGTGCGCGGCCAGCGCACCGAGCCCATCTCGCCCATCCCCTTCGAGGTGTACCTGCCGTTCAAGGAGCTGGGCTACAGCAGCCCCGAGGCCGAGCGGGCCTTCCGGCTCAACCAGCGGCTGGACAGCTACGCCGCCCTGGAGATGTCACCGGTCCGGCGCCTCGGCCTGTCCGCCTTCCAGCGCCGCTTCGGCCTGCCGGCCCGGGTTCCGGAGGCCGACGTCGTCGGCGCGACGTGGCTGGGGCGTTCACCCGAACCCTGGACCGTGGAAGGGCACATCGCCTACGACATCACCCACACCGTCTTCCACCTCACCGACTGGGGAGAGAACCCCGACGGTCTGCCGGCCGAGGTGGCCGGCTACCTCGCGGACTGGCTGCCGGCCTGGCTGGACGACTGGCTCGACCTGCAACGCTGGGACCTGCTCGGTGAACTGCTCGTCGTCGATGCCTGTCTGCCCCGCCCCACCTTCGACGAGCGGGCCTGGGAAGGCTTCGCCGCCGCCCAGCAGCCCGACGGCGCGATGCCCGCCGTGCGCCATATGCCTGAGGGCGCACCCGACGAGGTCTTCGACGTCGTCTACCACCCGACGCTGGTCGCCGCCTTCGCCTCCGTCCTGGCCACGTCCCGCGCCCTGACGCGGCTGGCGCACGCACCGTCATGACAGTCGGCGCACACCCCGCGCGTCCCGCCCCCTGGCCGGGCGTCCCGCCCGACGTCACCGGCGTGACGTGGAGGGGGACACTCGACGACGACGAGGCGGTGCGGCGGCTCGACGAGGCCGTTGCCGCCGTGGACGCGCCCGACGTCGTCTTCGCCCTCTCCCGGTACGGTCGCCGCACCGTGCGCACCGGCGGTACCGCGCCGCCCCCGCCCGTTCCCCGCGATCGGCTGCGCTACGAAATGGGCTCGGCCTCCAAGACGTTCACCGGACTGCTGCTGGCCCATCTGACCCAGACGGGTCTGCTGTCCGCGGGCGAGCCCGCCGCCGCCCTGCTGGATCCGGCTCGGCGGCCCGGCGGGGATCCCGTCACCCTCGCCCATCTGATCACCCACACCTCCGGACTGCCCGGCCTGCCCGGCGACTTCTTCGTCAGGGCGCTGCCGACGTGGCGCACCAACCCCTACGCCCGCTATCCGGCCGAGCGCGTGGTCGACGCCTTTCTGCGCCACCGGCAGCGCCACCGGCCCGGCACCCGCTGGCACTACTCCAACTTCGGTGTCGCCGTCCTCGGTCACGCCCTGGCGGCGGCGACCGCCACCCCGTGGGACGAGCTGCTCACCGGTCGTGTGCTGGATCCGCTCGGGCTGAGCGGCGCCACCCTCGCCCCCGGCGGCCCGGACACCGACGCCGGCGGGCACCGCAAGGACGGCACCACGCCCGTTCCGCCGCTGACCGTCGGCGGCTTCCAGGCGGCCGGTGCCGTCCGGGCCACCCCGCACGACCTGCTCACGTTCCTGGAGGCACATCTCGATCCGTCGGACAGGCCACTGACCGGTGCGCTGCGCGCGGTACGCCGCCCCGTGCTCCGGCGCGGTCTCGGGCACCGGCAGGTGCACACGGTGGCCTGGTTCCAGCACCCCACGGAGTGCGGTCCCATGTACTTCCAACGGCGGGGCGACACTCGGTCAGCAGGCCTTCCTGGGCTTCCGGCCCGACATCGGAACGGCGCTGGCCGCAATGTGCACCCGCCGCTTCCGCGCCCGCGATGCCTTCGTGCCGACCGCGTACACCCTGCTGGCAGAGATGTAGCGGGCCGGCGAGTCAGGCATCGCCGACGTCACCGCGTCCTCAGACGCGCTGCCACAGGGCCGGAGTGAGGGCGGGCTGCCACGTGGCCTGCGCCTGATGGGGCTGCAGGCACTCGTACGAGACGCCGTCGTGGATCACCTGCGCTCCCACCTCGTAGACCCGACCGGCGGCCCAGCCACCCTCCTGACCGTCCTCGGGGGCGGTGGTACCGCTTTCGGCCGTGCTCGTCCTGAGAGTGAGGCCGTACGTGCTGAGGAGCGGGTTGATCGGCTGGTAGAAGGTCGTTCCGCCCCTCGTGCAGTCGCCGGACCCGCCGGACGTGACGCCCTGGGCCTGGGCCCCGGAGATGTACGAGCCACCGGAGTCGCCCGGCTCCGCGCATACCGTCGTACGGGTCACGCCGTCGACGGTGCCCTGGGAGTAGCTGACGCTCGTGTCGTGCTGCTGGATCGTGCCGCAGTGCCAGCCGGTGGTGGAACCGGACCGGCACACCGCGGCACCCGTCAGGGCCTGCACCGAGCCGGCGGTCTGAACGTCCTGGTCGCCCTCCCCCCTGACGGCGGGCGTAGCAGTCCAGTCACTGTTGACGCCCACCCATGCCATGTCCTGGCCGGGGAAGACGGACGCCTGGAAGGTGCCCTGGGCGACCTGGTTGAACCCGGTGGTCTTCGCCCCGGCCTTCCCGCAGTGGCCGGCCGTCGCGAACCCGTGCTGGCTGCCCTTGGTGACGCCGAACCCCACGGAACAGCGGGCCGTGCCGTCGATGTAGAAGGCGTCGCCGCCCCGGATGTCGTACAGGGCGCGCGGCTGGTCGGCCGACACCTTGACGCGCACGATCGCCCTGTCGACGCCCGCGGCCGCGATGAGTGTGTCCGCGGCGGCGCGGCTCTTCGCCTGCACCGTCACCCGGTTGGTCCGTACGTCGATGTACCGGACCGGAGTGTCCAGGGCCTCGCCGGTCACGGAAGCGTCCAGCCTCGCCTTGGCGGTCTTCAGGTCCTGCAGCGGGGTCCTGACGACCACCGCCCGCGCTCCACCGGCCTCGATGGCGGGGCTGTCCGCGGCCTCGGTGGTCGCCACCGTCAGGTCCGCGGAAGTGTCGCCGCTCACCCAGGCTCCCGCGAAGCGCTTGCCCAGCGCGTTCTGGAGGCGGCCCGCGCGAGTGCCCGCCTCGGCCTCGTTGACCAGGCGCGTCCTGGCCTGGGCCTCGGTCAGGCGCAGATCACGCTGCAGCGCCCGCAGGACCTCGGGCGAGGGATCGTTCGCGCCGAGCGTCTCGGCGGCGGAGGGCACCGTCGTCGGCGCGGGGGGCTCGACGGCCGCGGCCGCGGGCAGCGCCGTGAGCACGAGGGCACTGAGCAGCGTCAGCGCGGCACAGCCGGCCGAAGCGTGTCTGTGGACCATCAGGCATCTCCTCGGGTGTGAGTAAAGGTCTCGAATCCCTAGGCTTTGCCGGGAAGGGCACGGACGATGTCCGATTCGTGCCCGTTCCACGCATCGGACGACAAGAGAGGGCCGCCCGGCGGAGCACGGGATGCCGACGGGCCGTCCTCAGGCCGGTTGGAGGCCGGCGTTGCCGGCCTCCGTCACGAAGGACGCGGCGGTGGTGACCGGCGCACCCGGCGTCGTCACGGCGGACACGGTCCTGAAGTCGGCCTGCGCCTGCTGCCGGTCGAGTGTGACCCTCACATAGCCGCGGCGCCCGTCGTAGAACTTGAGATGCGGGTTGGCCCTGAGGTACGTGTCCCAGGTGGGGGGCCGTTCGGCGCCGTCCCGTCCGCTCGCGACCGACGTGGCGGTGAACTCCGTGCCCAGGGTTCTGGAGGCCGGGTCATCGAAGTCGTCCTTGATGTCGAAGGCGTAGCCGACGTGCACGTCCCCGGTCATGACCACCAGGTTCTCCACCCCGGCCGATTTCGCGCCGTCGAGGATCCTGCGACGCGAGGCCCGGTAGCCGTCCCAGGCGTCCATGGACATCATGGGCTCCGACGTGAGGTCGAGTTTGCGCTGCGAGAAGCAGACCTGTTGCGGCATCACGTTCCACAGGGCCCGCGAGTCACGCCAGCCGTCGATCAGCCAGCTCTCCTGCGCCGCCCCGGTCATGGTGCGCGCCGGGTCGTCCTGGAGGGGACCGCCGGTGTGCTTGGTGTCCGCGTACACCTGGTCGGAGCGGTACTGCCGGGTGTCGAGGATGTCGAACTGGGCGAGGGTGCCCCACTGGAGACGACGGTAGAGCCGCGCGTCGGGCCCGTTCGGCAACTGCGCGCCGCGCAGCGGCTGGTTCTCCCAGTACGCCCGGTAGGCGGCGGCCCGGCGCAGCAGGAACGCCTCCGGCGGATCGTTGTTCTCGCTGATGGCGTTCGCGTAGTTGTTCTCGGTCTCGTGGTCGTCCCAGGTGACGACGAAGGGGTGCGCGGCATGGGCCGCCCGCAGGTCCGGGTCGCTCTTGTAGAGCGCGTAGCGCAGCCGGTAGTCCTGCAGCGTCATGGCCTCACGGTTGAAGAGGCCGGGCAGCTTGCGGTCGGTGTAGCCGCGGTGGCCGCCCGTGGCGTTCACGGCGTACTCGTACAGGTAGTCGCCGAGGTGGAAGACCACGTCGACGTCGTCCCGGGAGAGATGGCGGTGCGCCGTGAAGTACCCGTCGTGGTAGGCCTGGCAGGAGACGGCGGCGTAGGAGAGCGACGCGGCGGCGGCAGTGGTGACCGGCGCCGTGCGCGTACGGCCCGTCTCGCTGATCCATGATCCGGTCTTGAACCGGTAGTAGTAGACGCGGTCGGGCTCGAGGCCCGCGACGTCGATGTGCAGGGTGTGGTGGTACTCGGGGTAGGCGATGCCGACGCCACTGCGGACGGGTGCGCTGAAGCGCTCGTCGAGGGCCATCTCCCACTGGACGGTGACGTACTGCTGGGGCAGACCGCCGTCCGGCTCGAACGGGGCGGGGGCGAGCCGGGTCCACAGCAGCACGGAGTCGGGCAGCGGGTCCCCGGAGGCGACGCCGAGTGTGAAGGGATCGCTGGAGATCCTCGCCGCGTCGAGTCCGGTGGAGCCCGCCGCGCCCCGGGCCGGCAGCTGGGTGCTGAACGCGAGGGCGGCGGCCGCCGCAGTGACCGTGAGAAAGCGGCGCCGCCCGAAGTACCGGGCGGCGGCGAGCAGTTCGGGATGGTGTCGCACAGCCAAGGGGTTCCCCCACGGTTGATCGTCGGCAGAGAACCCCCGCATGCTAACCGGATAAAGATCATAATTCGGGCACCCCGCCGGGGCGCCGGTTAACCTGTGCTCATGCCTCGCTACGAGTACCGCTGCCGGACCTGCGGCGACACCTTCGAACTGAGCCGTCCCATGGCCGAGTCCTCCGCCCCCGCCGACTGCCCGGCGGGCCACGACGACACGGTGAAGCTGCTGTCGACGGTGGCGGTGGGCGGTTCGGCGTCCGCGTCGGCCCCGGCGCCCCAGGCGGGTGGCGGTGGAGGCGGCTGCTGCGGCGGAGGCTGCTGCGGCTGATCGCCGTACGAGAACCTCTTCAGGCTGCCTTCAGGTCGGCCTCCCTAGCGTGGGCCCATGTCAGCCATCGACTGGGTCAACGGCCTCATGGACACGCTCGGCGCGCCCGGTGCCGGGATCGCCATCGCCCTGGAGAACCTCTTCCCGCCCCTCCCGAGCGAGGCGATCCTGCCGCTCGCGGGCTTCGCGGCGAGCACCGGCCGGATGAGCCTGGTCGCCGTGCTGCTGTGGACGACGGCGGGCTCGGTGATCGGCGCCCTCGCGCTCTACGGCGTCGGCGCGTTGCTCGGCCGGGACCGCACGGTGGCGCTCGCGGCCCGGCTGCCCCTCGTCAAGGTCTCGGACATCGAGCGGACCGAGGCCTGGTTCCTGCGGCACGGCACCAAGGCCGTGTTCTTCGGCCGGATGATCCCGGTCTTCCGCAGCCTCGTCTCCGTCCCGGCCGGTGTCGAACGCATGCCGCTGCCCGTGTTCCTGACGCTGACCACCTTGGGCAGCGCCCTGTGGAACACGGCGTTCGTCCTCGCGGGCCACGCCCTGGGCGCCAACTGGACCCAGGTCACCGACCTCGTGTCCGCGTACTCGAAGGTCGTCCTCGCGGTCGCCGCGCTCGCGGTCGTGGCCTTCATCGCCGTACGACTGCTGCGGCGAGGCCGGCCGAGCCCTACTGAGGTGTCCGAGCCGTCCTGAGGAACTCCCGCAGGATCCGCTCCCCGGCCGCGACACCCCGCTCGGGCAGCGCGGTGATCTCCGGAGCCGTCCAGCCCGCGTCCGCCAGCTCCCCGTGTCCGGGCCGCCAGCCCCGGTCGGCCGCGAGGAGCAGGTCGGCGTCCAGCAGGGAGTCACCCGCGGCCAGCGTCAGGGCGGCACCGGTGCGCCGGGCCACCTCACGCATGGCCGCGCTCTTGGTGAGCGGCTTGGGGACGGCGTAGATCTTGCGGCCCTGGAGGGAGACCGTCCAGCCGCGGTTCTCCGCCCACACCGCGAGCTCCTTCACCCAGTCCTCGGGCAGCAGTTCACGCTCGACGACGAGGTAGACGAAGAGGTCCTCGGCGATCCGGTGCTTGCGCACCCACAAGGGATCTGCCCTTTCCTGGAGGTGCGCGCGGATCTCCTCCAGGGGCGCGCACTCGTCGGCGAGGCGGGCCGTGACGCGGGTGTGCCAGTCGAGGTCGGTGACACCGTCGACCAGCAGATGGCCGCCGTTCGCGCAGATCGCGTAAGTGGGCGCGGGGCCCGGCAGGTTGATGCGCTGGTACTGCTTGCGGGTGCGGGTCGTCGTCGGCACGAAGACCGCCGCGTCCCCGAGCTCGGAGAGCAGCCCGGCCGCGGTCTCCGTCATGTACGACAGCGGCCTGCTCTCGTGCACCTCGACGCAGAGCAGCCGGGGCGCCCGCGCGTCCGGCATGGTGAGCGCCAGGGCGGCGGCGGAGTAGATGAGCGTACGGTCGAGGTCGCTCGCCACGAGCACCGGAGGCTGCGTCGGCATCAGAGGGTCACCGCCCTGCCGTCGGCGCCGGTCGCGCCCCGCGTGTACTTGGGGTGGATCAACCCCACGCAGGTGTACGGGAGTTCGGCAACCTCTTCCACCGGGACACCTCTCTGCTCGGCCAACAGGCGTACGTGGTCCAGGTCGGCGCCCGCCCCGGCCCGCGCCAGGATCTTCCAGGGCACCCGGCGCAGCAGCACCCGCGTGGTCTCGCCGACGCCCGGCTTGACGAGGTTGACGTCGTGGATGCCGTACTCCTCACTGATGCGCTCGACGGCCGCCCAGCCCTCCCAGGTGGGCTCCCGGTCTCCGGCGAGGAGCTCCTTGACCTGTGCGCCGACCGCCTCGGCGACCTCGGGGAAGCGGGCGGCGACGGCGTCCAGGAAGTCCACCGACACGTCCGCGCCGGCGAGTTCGCGGTAGAACTTCGCGCCGTGGAAGTCGTCCGGGCCGACCAGGTCCGCGCGCAGGACCGTACGCGAGATCAGGCCGGACACCGTGGAGTTGAGACACGCGGAGGGGATGAGGAAGTCCTCGCGGGTGCCGTACGTCTTCACGCACGAGCCCGGGTCGGCGAGTACGGCGATCTCCGGGTCGAATCCGACGGGACCGCCCTCGGCCTCGAACTGCTTTATCGCTTCCGCCAGTTCACGTGTGATCGCGCCCTTGCCGGTCCAGCCGTCGACGAACACGACGTCGGCGGGGTCGTGGTGTCCGGCCAGCCAGCGCAGGGCGTTGGCGTCGATGCCGCGGCCCCGGACGATCGAGACCGCGTAGTGCGGCAGTTCGAGGCCGTGGCGGAACTGGGCCCAGCGGCGCATCAGGACCCCGACGGGGGTGCCGGCGCGGGCGAGGGAGACCAGCACGGGGCGGGGCGAGCGCTCCTGGAGCACGATCTCCGTCACCGCGCCGACCGCCTGGGCGAGCCTCGCGGAGGACTCCTGCAGGGCCGTACGGAACAGCTCCTGGTACTGGTCGCTCGGCTGGTACTCCACCGGCAGCGACTCCGCGTAGTGCGCGCCGCCGCTCTGGATGGCCTCCTCGCGCTCCTCGGTCGGCGCCTCCAGCGTGACGTCCGAGAGGTCCTGGAGCAGCCAGCCGACCTCCTCGGGGGCGTACGAGGAGAAGGCGGGGCCGCGGAGGGGCTCGGGGAGCATGGGGGGCCTTTCGGGGGTGTAGCTGGGGACGACGGCGAGGACGACCTGCTGGGTGTGCGCGGCGAGTTGGGCCAGGAGGCCGTCGGGGGCGTGCAGTTCGGGGGTGTCGGCGGTGGAGTCGATCACCGCGACGATCGCGTCGAAACCGGCGCCGGCGACGTTGTACGCGTAGCGGTCGCCGGGGCCGTCGGCGGGGGTGTCGTGGGCGGGGGAAGACGATCCGGCTGCGGATGGCGTAGCCCGGGTCGTCGACGGCGAGCACCGGTGAGCGGGTGGTGGTCGAGTAGGTCACCTCCACACCGTCAGCGACCTGCTCGAGTTCTCGGGCGAGCCTCAGGGGGGCGTACATGAGCTCTTCGAAGCCGAGGATGTGCACGCGGTGCGCGTCTGCCGGGAGGGCCTCGGCGAGCCTTGCGGCCATGGCGGGGAGGGCGGTCTCCAGGCGTATTCGGTGCTGGGGAGTAAATCCGTGGCGGCCACCGTCCGGGACGTCTCGGGGCCACATGAGGTCCATGCGGTTGATTGCCGGGTGCGGGCGGGTGGGGGCTGGTCGCGCAGTTCCCCGCGCCCCTGCGTAGGACACCTCATGCCTCGCTACAAGGTCCTGGCCCTTTTCCAGGACCCCCTCCGGCAGGCGTACGGTGCCCGACGCCGCTGCCACCAGGTCCACCCTCGCGTTGATCTCGCGAGCGAAGTCGTCCAGTCGGCCCGCGTCCTCCTCCGACCGCATGTCCACCAGGGCGACCACCACGTACCGGCTCCGCGGATAGCGCCCGTGCAGGTCCCTGATGGTGTTCAAGACCGTGTTGCCTGTCGAGAACTCGTCGTCGACCAGGACCAGGGGGCCGTCGCCGGCCAGGAGCGCTGGGTCCTCGGGGAGGAGCAGGTGGGACGTGGCGTGGGAGTGGGACTCCTCGAAGCCGCCCGCGGGGGCCACACCGGGGACCGGGCGGCGGGTGGAGTGGAGGTAGGGGGCGAGGGCGATGCCGTCGGCGACGGAGTGGCCGAGACCTGTCGCCGTCTCCGCGTAGCCGAGGACGACCGCTCGGGCCGCCTCCTGGTCACCCAGCAGGTCGCGGACCCTGCGGCCCAGCGCGAAGCCCTGGCCGTAGACCACCGACGGCGACTGCGGGACGTGCTTGCCCAGCACGTTGGAGACCAGCAGATGGGCCCGCTTGGGGTTGCGGCGCAGCGCCAGTCCCAGCAGGTCGGTCAGTCGGCTGTCGCCCACGAGTTCGACGCCGAGCCGGTCGGCGACCCACGTCCCCGACCAGAGCCGGTCGTTCACTGCCTTGTTCATGCGTCCCTTGGTGTCCACGGATGATCAGCCGGAGATTCCGGCGGCGAGCAGCTCCACGAAGCCGATGTCCTCGTTCGCCACCCCGAAGACCTCGGCGCGCAGCAGGGTCCGCTCGGCCCAGGCGCGATGCGGCTTCACTTCATTCATCTTGTTCGTGTATTGCGACCTCAGCACCCCGCCACCGCCGCGCTCGGGCCGCAGGATGTCCTGCGCGTCACTGAACTCCTCGTGGCTGACCACGGACAGTGCGTGCACGGGCAGCACGTGGGAGGGGTGGATGCAGGTCTTGCCGAGCAGGCCGTTGGCCTGGTCGAGGGTGATCTCGCGCAGCAGGCCGTCCATGGCGTGCTCGATGAGCGCCTCGCGCAGTTCCTCGGCCTGGCCCTCCAGGAAGGGGCTGCGGCGCAGCTGCGGCTTGAACATGCGCTCCTGGACCCGGAAGTACTCCCAGACCGGCCCGGTCACGGTGAAGCCGGTGCCGTCGGCGCGGCCCAGCATGTTCACCACGTCGGCGATCACGGAGGCGACGATCTGGACGTCCCAGGCGGTCATGTCGGGGGCGCGGCGCAGGCCGTAGGAGGAACAGAAGTCGGTGACGCCGAGCCGTAGCGCCAGGACCCGGTCGCGGTACTTGTCGACCGCGCGCGCGATGCCCTCCAGGGTCTCTACGCGCGTCTCCCGGTAGAGCAGCTCGGGAGACTCCAGCACGGGCATGGCGAACAGCCGGTGTCCGCTCGCGACCTCGGCGCCGGAGAGGGCCTCCAGGAAGGGGATGCCGCGTTCCTCGGTGAACTTCGGGAGCACGAATCCGGACAGCAGCCGGACGGCGGGACCGAGCCGTCGTACGAGATCGGGGATCTGCTCGGGGTGGCGGACCCGGATGAAGAGCAGGGGCGGGTCCACCCGCCGGTCCGCGAGGTCCGTGAACTGCCGGACGAGGTTCTCCTCGCCCTCTGCGACTTCCTCGTCACCGATCGAGTCTTCCAGGCACAGCACCATCGAGACCACGCCGCGTCCGGTCTGCTTGACGATGTCGTCGGCGAGCCGCGGCCGCGTGGCCGGACTGTAGAGCGTGGCGCCCAAGGCCGCGGAGAGCAGCCGGGCCGAGGAATCCGCGGTGAACTCGCAGGGCTCCTGGTGGAAGAGGCGCTGACGCACCTCAGGGGCGATGTGCCCGAAATGACGCATATGACTCCCCCGTGACAGCTGTGCCGCCTGTGAACCGTTCACAGGTGGCCGGTAATAGTACGTAGGTACCCATGTCCGAGGTTCCCACCGGGCATGAATTTCAGGTAACGCAGACAAACACGACCTTGTCGACACCGGTACGACATGAACCGGTATCCCGCACCCCCGCGTTGTCGTGACCAGGACCGAGAGGGCAGGATGACCGCATGACGCACGCCATGCTGAAAGGGTCGAACGTCCCGCTGGAAGCCACCACGGTACGCGCCGTGATGCGCTGGGCGCCCGGGCAGGGGGTCCCGGTCGTCGATGCCTCGGCGCTCCTCCTCGGCCCCGACGGTCGTGTGCGATCCGACGAGGACTTCGTCTTCTACAACCAGCCCCGGCACCCCTCCGGGAAGGTCTGGCTCCTCGGCAAGAAGCGCGTCGCCGAGGGTCCCACCGACACGATCCAGACAGATCTGGCCGGTGTCGAGCCCGAGGTCAGCCAGATTCTCCTGGTCGCGTCGGTGGACGACTCGTCGGTGGACAACGCCACCTTCGGCCGCGTGCAGGGCCTGCGCATCCTGTTGTACGACGCCTCGGTCGCCGATGGCGAGCCGCTGCTCTACTTCGACATCAAGCCGGAGACGGGCGCGGAGACCGCCCTGATCTGCGGCGAGCTGTACCGCCGCGGCGAGGGCTGGAAGTTCCGCGCCCTGGGCGAGGGCTATGTGGAGGGCCTCCAGGGCCTGGCCACGGACTTCGGCATCGTGGTGGACGAGTCCGACTCCGCGGAGACCCCGCTCCAGCCCGAGCCCACGTCGTTCCCCCTGCCGCCGGAGCAACCGGCCCAGTCGGCATCCTCGGTCCCCACCCAGCCGGCCTACGGCTACCCCCAGCAGGCGACTCCGGCGACCGCCCCCGTGGCCGCGTCGGGCTACGGCTACCCGCAGCCGGTGAGTCCGGTACCGGCCCCGGCGGAGTTCCGTATGCCTCCCCAAGGGCCGCAGTTCATCGGACGGTAGCGGCCCCTCACCGGTCCGCCTTCGCCTTGTAACCCCGACCCCACTGCAGCCCCCACCCGTACAGCCGGTCCAGCTCGCCCTGGAACCCGTACACGAACTGCACCTCACGCCGCACGATGAGCTCGCCCTTGATGTTCTCGATCATCACGACCGCGCAGGACCGGGCCTGAGGGTGCCGCTCGTCGAGACCTATCTCGATCCGCGGCCCATTGCTCGGGTACAGCGTCACGATGGCGTGCGTACGGTCGAACGCCGGTGTCTGGTCGTAGATGTACACGAAGACCAGCAGCCGCTTGATCTGGTCCCGGTGATCGAGGTTGACGTACATCGTCTCGCCGGACGCCGACCCGAACCGGTCGTCCCCGCTGAGCTTCACGTACGGCGGCGCGTTGACGTCCCCCAGCAGACCGCCGAGGGGCTGGACGACGCCCTTCGTGCCGTCGGCCAGCTCGTACAGGCACCCGAGGTCGAGGTCGACGTTGACCATGCTCTGGCTGTGTCCGAGGACCTCCGGCGGCTTGAGCGCCTTGAAGGGGTGCCGCAGCAGCGACTCCCGCTGTGAGCCCCCGATGTCGGAGGTCCGCATCCGCCAGGTCAGGTTGACACGGAGGTTCCCGGTCGCCGCGCCCTGCTTGGTGAGCGAGACCCGGTTGTGCCGCTTGGTCAGTTCGATCGCGTTGCTGGCCGCGCTGCCCGAGTCGAAGTCGACCTCACGGCCGCCCCGGAGTCCGTCCAAGAAGCCCATTCCCGCCCCCATGTTCACTTTGGAGAAAACCGGCGGGGCGGCCGGAGGCCGGCCGCCCCGCTCAGAGCGTTCCTCACCAGGAAGGGTGTCACACCCCGGACGAGACCTCAGTCTTCTCGTCCGAGCCCTCGGCTTTTCCCTCGGCGGCCGCCAGTGCCCTGTTGCGGCGTACGGAGGACAGGAAGGACCAGCCGATCAGGAGGACACCGACGAGACCGGTGATGAGCTCGTGGATCTCGTACTGGATGGTGACCATGAGGATCACCGCGAGGGCGCCGATCGCGTAGTGGGCGCCGTGCTCCAGGTAGACGTAGTCGTCGAGGGTGCCCTGGCGGACCAGGTACACGGTCAGGGACCGGACGTACATCGCGCCGACGCCGAGGCCCAGCGCCATCAGGACGATGTCGTTGGTGATGGCGAACGCGCCGATCACGCCGTCGAAGGAGAACGAGGCGTCGAGAACCTCCAGGTAGAGGAACATGAAGAACGCGGCCTTGCCGGCCATCAGGACCGCCGACTTGGGCTTGCCCTCGCGCTCGGCCTGTTCCTCCTCCTCGTGCTCGCGTTCCTCGTCCTCTTCGAGTTTGTCCTCGAAGTAGCCGGAGAGGCCACCGACGATCATGTAGGTGATCAGACCCGCGATACCGGAGATCAGGACGGTCTGCGCCTTGTCCACATGCGCGCCGCCGTGCTGGTGGGCGTGGGTCGCGAAGGTGAACGCGGTGACCAGCAGGACGACCAGCGCGATGCAGACCGACAGCATGTCGACCTTGCCGAGCTTGGCCAGCGGCCGCTCCAGCCAGGCCAGCCACTTGATGTCCCGGTCCTCGAAGATGAAGTCCAGGAAGATCATCAGCAGGAACATGCCACCGAACGCGGCGATCGACGGGTGCGCGTCGGTCACCAGCTCCTGGTAGCGGTCCTTGTTGTTGAGGGCGAGGTCGACCGCCTCGATGGGCCCCAGCTTGGCGCTGATCGCGACGATCACGACGGGGAAGACCAGCCGCATGCCGAACACGGCGATCAGGACACCGATCGTGAGGAAGATGCGCTGCCAGAAGGCGTTCATCTTCTTCAGGATTCCGGCGTTGACCACCGCGTTGTCGAACGACAGGGAGATCTCGAGGATGGAGAGGATCGCCACGACACCGAAGCCCTCCCACCCCCCGTAGAGGACCGCAGCGACCAAGCCGAGCGCGGTGACCGCGAACGACCAGCCGAAGGTTTTGAGAACCACTGGCTACCCAATCCGTACGTGTACGGGGTTCCCCCGTGCCGCACTCGGCTTTACGAAACTTTGAAGCGAAGTGTAGTCGGGCGGCCTCGAAGCCCCACCCGACCCCGGCTTTTGCTCATATCGCGTTATGAGACGTTGACCCCGAAGTCCAGCGCGATGCCCCTGAGGCCCGACGCGTACCCCTGCCCCACCGCCCTGAACTTCCACTCGCCCTGGTAGCGGTAGAGCTCGCCGAAGATCATCGCGGTCTCGGTGGAGGCGTCCTCGGAGAGGTCGTAGCGGGCCAGTTCCTGGCCGTCGGCCTGGTTGACCACGCGGATGAAGGCGTTGCTGACCTGGCCGAAGGTCTGGCCGCGGTTGTCGGCGTCGTGGATCGACACCGGGAAGACGATCTTGTCGCACCGCTCCGGCACCTTGGAGAGGTCGACCAGGATCGACTCGTCGTCGCCCTCGCCCTCACCGGTGAGGTTGTCGCCGGTGTGCTCGACCGAGCCGTCCGGGCTCTTGAGCTGGTTGTAGAAGACGAAGTACTCGTCACCCAGGACCCGTCCGCTGCTGCACATCAGGGCGCTGGCGTCGAGGTCGAAGTCGGCTCCGGTGGTGGAGCGCGCGTCCCAGCCGAGTCCGACCATCACCTGGGTGAGGTTGGGTGCGGCCTTGGACAGGGAGACGTTCCCTCCCTTGGCGAGCGTGACGCCCATGTGCTGTTCCCTCCCCGAGAGTGTGCTTCTGTGCTTGTCCTGCACGTCCGGCGCCGCACCCAAACAGTGCGGCGCCGGACGAAAAAGCCGGGGCGGGTCCGAGGGCCTGCCCATGGAACAGGTACTAGACGTTGACGCCGAAGTCCTGGGCGATCCCGCGCAGACCCGAGGCATAGCCCTGGCCGATCGCGCGGAACTTCCACTCGGCGCCGTTGCGGTACAGCTCGCCGAAGACCATGGCGGTCTCGGTGGACGCGTCCTCCGAGAGGTCGTAGCGGGCGATCTCGGCGCCGCCGGCCTGGTTGACCACGCGGATGAACGCGTTGCGCACCTGGCCGAAGGACTGCTGGCGGTTCTCGGCGTCGTAGATCGACACCGGGAAGGTGATCTTCTCGACGTCGGCCGGGACCGCGGCGAGGTCGACCTTGATCTGCTCGTCGTCGCCCTCGCCCTCACCGGTGAGGTTGTCGCCGGTGTGCTCGACCGAGCCGTCCGCGCTCTTGAGGTTGTTGAAGAAGACGAAGTTGGCGTCGCTGGCGACCTTGCCTGCCGGGTTCAGCAGCAGTGCACTGGCGTCCAGGTCGAAGTCGGTGCCGGTCGTGGTGCGGACGTCCCACCCCAGACCGACGATGACCGCGGTCAGGCCCGGGGCCTCCTTGGTCAGCGATACGTTGCCGCCCTTGCTGAGGCTGACTCCCACGAGTCCTCCATAGGTTTGCTGGTTGAGATGCTGCCGGATCAACGATTCGATCCTAGTGACGGGTTCCCGGACCACGCAGTCCCTGGAGGCGAACAATCACAGGGTGTCGAGCGCCTTGACGTACTCGTTCAGGTCGCGGGCGTCCGGCAGGGCGTTGACGACGGTCCAGCGGACCACGCCCTCCTTGTCGATGACGAAGGTGCCACGCACCGCGCAGCCCTTGTCCTCGGCGAAGACGCCGTAGGCGCGGGAGACCTCGCCGTGCGGCCAGAAGTCGCTCAGCAGCGGGTACTCCAGGCCCTCCTGCTCGGCGAAGACGCGCAGGGTGTGGATGGAGTCGTTGGAGACGGCGAGCAGCTGGGTGTCGCGGTCGGAGAACTGCGGCAGGTTGTCACGCAGCTCGCACAGCTCACCGGTGCACACACCGGTGAAGGCGAAGGGGTAGAAGAGCAGCACGACGTTCTTGCTGCCGCGGAAGTCGGACAGCTTCACGGCCCGGCCGTGGTTGTCCTTGAGCTCGAAGTCGGGGGCCTTTTCGCCGACCTGGATCGCCATCGCGTGGATGTCCCTTCGGGGGGCTGTTCGAGTGACGCAACCACCCTACGCAGCGATCACCACGGGTATGCGGACGGGCCGGTCGCGCCGGCCCGTCCGGTCCCACAGGGCTACTTCTTGGACTTGGCCGCCTTGGGCGTCACCAGCCGGCTGCCGCTCCAGTCCTTGCCCACACTGACGCTCTTGGAGGCGGACAGGCCTGCCGTCGTCGCGGCTTCGGAGATGTCGCTCGGCTCCACGTAGCCGTCCCGGCCGGTCTTCGGCGTCAGCAGCAGGATCGAGCCGCCCTCCTCGATGTACGTGGTGGCGTCCACCAGCACATCGGTCAGGTCGCCGTCCTCGTCACGGAACCAGAGCACCACGGCATCGGCGACGTCGTCGTAATCCTCGTCCACAAGGTCGCTGCCGATGACTTGCTCGATGGCCTCGCGGAGTTCCTGGTCTACGTCGTCGTCGTAGCCGATCTCCTGGACCACCTGCTCGGGCTGGAACCCCAGCCTCACGGCAGGGCTCGTCTCCGCGTGGTCCGCGGTCGCGCTCACGGGTTGCCTCCTGATCATGTCTTGATGATTGTCTCAGCCACGCGCGTGCGCGAAGCATTGGCCGTAGTCCACACGGGCGGGACGGATCGCGCAAGTACCCGGCGTTTCAGACCGCCGAAACGGTGACGTTCCGGAACGTGTCGACGCAACTCCAGGCACATCATCGCGGTCGCGTCGTGACGCATGCCACACCTTTCTGCCCTCTTTGCGTGTTTGGGAACCATACCCGGGCGCGGAGCCCCGGGTTACCACGGAGTAGAGATGACGTTTGGCCCCCCGAGGTACACGATGGGGAGCGGTGCAGACATCTAGAAATACGGCCCTCTGACAGGTAAGGAACAGCGTGGCTTCCGGATCCGATCGCAACCCGATCATCATTGGCGGCCTTCCGAGTCAGGTTCCTGACTTCGATCCCGAGGAAACCCAGGAGTGGCTCGACTCCCTCGACGCCGCCGTGGACGAGCGCGGCCGGGAGCGGGCCCGCTATCTGATGCTGCGGCTCATCGAGCGGGCCCGTGAGAAGCGCGTGGCCGTGCCGGAGATGCGCAGCACGGACTACGTCAACACGATCCCCACCCGGGCGGAGCCGTTCTTCCCGGGCAACGAGGAGATCGAGCGGAAGATCCTGAACGCCACCCGGTGGAACGCGGCCGTGATGGTCTCGCGTGCCCAGCGTCCCGGGATCGGCGTCGGCGGCCACATCGCCACCTTCGCCTCCTCCGCGTCCCTCTACGACGTCGGCTTCAACCACTTCTTCCGCGGCAAGGACGAGGGCGACGGCGGCGACCAGGTCTTCTTCCAGGGCCACGCCTCCCCGGGCATCTACGCACGCGCGTTCCTGCTGGACCGCCTCAGCGAGGACAACCTCGACGGGTTCCGCCAGGAGAAGTCGAAGGCCCCGCACGGACTGTCCTCGTACCCGCACCCGCGGCTGATGCCGGACTTCTGGGAGTTCCCGACCGTGTCGATGGGCCTCGGCCCGATCGGCGCGATCTACCAGGCGCGGATGAACCGTTACATGCACGCGCGCGAGATCGCCGACACCTCCAAGTCGCATGTGTGGGCGTTCCTCGGCGACGGCGAGATGGACGAGCCGGAGTCGCTCGGCCAGCTGACGATCGCCGCGCGCGAGGGCCTGGACAACCTGACCTTCGTCGTCAACTGCAACCTGCAGCGCCTCGACGGCCCGGTGCGCGGCAACGGCAAGGTCATCCAGGAGCTGGAGTCGGTCTTCCGGGGCGCCGGCTGGAACGTGATCAAGCTGATCTGGGACCGCACCTGGGACCCGCTGCTCGCGCAGGACCGCGACGGCATCCTCGTCAACCGGATGAACACCACCCCGGACGGCCAGTTCCAGACCTACGCCACCGAGTCCGGCGCCTACATCCGCGATCACTTCTTCGGCGACGACCAGCGCCTGCGCGCGATGGTCGAGGGCATGACCGACGACCAGATCCTGCACCTGGGCCGCGGCGGTCACGACCACAAGAAGATCTACGCGGCGTTCAAGGCGGCCGTGGAGCACAAGGGCCAGCCGACGGTCATCCTCGCCAAGACCGTCAAGGGCTGGACGCTGGGGCCCAACTTCGAGGGCCGCAACGCCACGCACCAGATGAAGAAGCTGACGGTCGACGACCTCAAGGGCTTCCGCGACCGGCTGCACCTGCCGATCTCCGACAAGGAGCTGGAGTCGGGCGCACCGCCCTACTACCACCCGGGCCGGGACTCGGAGGAGATCCAGTACATGCACGACCGCCGACTGGGTCTCGGCGGTTACGTCCCCACGCGTGTCGTGCGCTCCAAACCGCTCGCTCTGCCGGGCGACAAGACGTACGCGACCGTGAAGAAGGGCTCGGGTCAGCAGTCGATCGCCACGACCATGGCGTTCGTACGACTGCTCAAGGACCTCATGCGGGACAAGGAGCTCGGCAAGCGCTTCGTGCTGATCGCGCCGGACGAGTACCGCACCTTCGGCATGGACTCGTTCTTCCCGAGCGCGAAGATCTACAACCCGCTCGGGCAGCAGTACGAGTCGGTCGACCGTGAACTGCTGCTCGCGTACAAGGAGTCGCCGACCGGGCAGATGCTGCACGACGGCATCTCGGAGGCGGGCTGCACGGCGTCGCTGATCGCGGCGGGTTCGGCGTACGCCACGCACGGCGAGCCGCTGATCCCGGTGTACGTCTTCTACTCGATGTTCGGTTTCCAGCGCACCGGCGACCAGTTCTGGCAGATGTCGGACCAGCTGGCGCGCGGTTTCGTGCTGGGTGCGACCGCGGGCCGTACGACCCTGACCGGTGAGGGGCTGCAGCACGCGGACGGCCACTCGCAGCTGCTCGCCTCGACCAACCCGGGCTGTGTCGCGTACGACCCGGCGTTCGGGTTCGAGATCGCGCACATCGTGCAGGACGGTCTGCGCCGGATGTACGGCCCGGACAGCGAGGACGTCTTCTACTACCTCACCGTCTACAACGAGCCCATCCAGCACCCGGCCGAGCCGGAGAACATCGACGCCGAGGGCATCCTCAAGGGCGTCTACCGCTTCTCCGAGGGCACCTCGGGGTCGATCCCGGCGCAGATCATGGCGTCCGGTGTGGCCGTGCCGTGGGCGGTCGAGGCGCAGAAGATCCTCGCCGAGGAGTGGAACGTCAAGGCGGACGTCTGGTCGGCGACCTCCTGGAACGAACTGCGGCGCGAGGCCGTGGCCTGCGAGGAGTACAACCTGCTGCACCCGGAGGAGGAGCAGCGGGTGCCGTACGTGACGCGGAAGCTGGCCGGGGCGCAGGGGCCGTTCGTGGCGGTGTCCGACTGGATGCGGGCGGTTCCCGACCAGATCGCGCGGTGGGTGCCGGGCACGTACCAGTCGCTGGGAGCGGACGGGTTCGGCTTCGCCGACACCCGGGGTGCGGCGCGGCGGTTCTTCCACATCGACGCCCAGTCGATCGTGGTGGGCGTGCTGACGGAGCTGGCGCGGGAGGGCAAGGTGGACCGTTCGGTGCTGAAGCAGGCGATCGACCGGTACCAGCTGCTGGACGTCTCGGCGGCGGACCCGGGGGCGGCGGGCGGCGACGCGTAGCCGCTGCGCTCGGCCGGAACTGAGGAAGGGCGGTGGGGCTGTGGCCCCACCGCCCTTCACCGTTTCCTTACGATGCGGTCATGAAGGAACAGTCGGCGCAGGTCCGTTGGGAACAGCACACCCAGCGGCCCCTTCTGGCGCTCGCGGTGCTGTTCGCCGTCGCCTATGCCGTGCCGATCGTGGACACCTCGGCGGGACGGTCGTTGACGGCGGTGTGCACGGTGGTCGAGTGGGTGGTGTGGGGGGTCTTCGCCGTCGACTACCTCGTGCGGCTGTCGCTCTCGCGGGATCGGCGGGGATTCGTGCGTCAGCACTGGGTGGACCTGTGTGCCGTGGTGCTGCCGCTCATTCAGCCGCTGCGGCTGCTGCGGCTCGTCTCCACCCTGCTGCTGGTGGGGCAGCGGGCGCGGATGGCCTCGCAGATCCGGGTGACGACGTATGTGGCCGGGGCGGTCGTGGGACTGCTGATGTTCGGGTCGCTGGCGGTGCTCTCGGTGGAACGGGACGCGCCGGACGGGAACATCCGCACGTTGGGTGACGCGGTGTGGTGGTCCTTCACGACCATGACGACCGTGGGCTACGGCGACCACGCCCCGACCACCGGACTGGGCCGGATGGTCGCGGTCGGGCTGATGCTCTCCGGGATCGCCCTGCTGGGTGTGGTGACCGCGAACATCGCCGCCTGGTTCATCGAGCGGTTCGAGAAGGACGACGTGGAGGAACGCCGCCAGACGGAGGCGATCCAGGCCCTGACGGAGGAAGTACGGGAACTCCGCGCGGAGGTCGCGGCCCTGCGCAAGACGTCCATCGGCGGTTGAGGGAGGCCTGGCTCGCAGACGCGGGCGGGTCCCAGGTCGTCGCCGCACGCAGACCGGCACTCTCCGCGGACACCCCGGCGGGGATGTCCCGACGCCACGCAGCGAACGTCGGTACGCGGTCGGCGGGGCCGGAGTGGACGAGCGCGGGCCTTGGCCACCGCAACCGGCCGCGGACCGCCGCCCGCACGAGACCGCCCTAGCGCGGCGCACCCACCGCGCCCAAGGCCGCGGACCGCCGCCCCCCCCGAGCATGGAAACGCGCGAGGGCACCCAAGCGCGGGACATCGCCCACTCGGACCCCGGCGATGAATACCAGCGCCGCACCCGAGGTCGCGGCCTGCGGAAGACATCCGTCGGCGGCTGACGGAGGCCCTGGGCCGCGGGCGACCCCGCGGACACCGGCGATGTTCCCAAGCGCCGCGCCTGAGGTCGCGGCCCTGCGCGAGGCCTTCGTCGGCAGAGCGAGAGCGGGCCCCCGGTCGTCCCACCGGGGGCCCTTCCCTCACGCGCCCCGGGTCAGAACAACCCGCTGCCCGGGGTGGCCGCTCCGACGAGCCAGATGATCGCCAGGAGCGTGTCGATGGCGCCCAGAACGAAGGCGACCAGAGCAGGCCAGGCACGGTTGCCGCCCGACCAGGTGCGGCCCATGGCGAGCCAGCCGCAGACGATCGCGACGGGGCCGAGGATGATCCCCAGCACGAAGAATCCCGCGATCGCGCAGATGACTCCGATGATTCCGAGCGTCGCGCGATCCGGCCCGGTCCGTGACCACGTACGGCCACGTGATCGGGGGTACCTGCGCGTTCCGTGTCCGAAGCCCGCCATCATCAACTCCCTGACACCCTTGATTGGTTGGGTTCGTCTCGGGTTCAACGATGCGAGTACCCCCGGCACAGCCGTTAATCCTCCGGCCTTGCGGCGCGCCGCCCCCCTCCGGCAGCGCGCCGCAGCGCCGTCCGTCCTCCCATGCCGTGCGGAGGACTTGACCCACTGTGACCTGCGGCGCGTACCGAGTGCGAGAAATCTTTAGCCTCTTCACCCTGATAGGGGAAGAACGCTGAAGTCCCGTCAGATGCCGGATCAGGCGTCAGATGTGGCCCACGCCCGCGCCCGCCTCCGCGTTCTCACCGCGCTTGGTGAGCAGGGCGACGAACACCGCCACGACCGCGACCCCGGCGGCGACCAGGGACGCCAGGCTCATGCCGGAGATGAAGGTGTCGTGGGCGACGTCGGTAATCTTCGTGACGATCGCCTCCGGGGTCCCCTTGGCGACCGGGGCCACGCCCACCTGGACGGCCTCGGACGCCTGGTCCAGCTGGGCCGGCGTGAGCGCCGGCAGACCCGCGTCCTTCCAGTTGGCCGCGAGGTCGCCGTCCACCTTGGAGGCCATCACGGCGCCGAGGACGGCCGTACCGAGGCTGCCGCCGATCTGCATCGCGGCCTGCTGGAGACCGCCGGCCACACCGGAGAGCTCCATCGGCGCGTTGCCCACGATGACCTCGGTGGCGCCCACCATCACGGGCGCGAGGCCGAGGCCCAGCAGGGCGAACCAGAGCGACATCACGGCGCTGCCGGTGTCCGTCTCCAGCGTGGACATCCCGAACATGGCGATCGCGACGGACGCCATGCCGCCGGCCAGGGGCACCCGCGGGCCGAGCTTGGTGATCATGGCGCCCGCGAGCGGCGAGCCCACGATCATCATCCCGGTGAGCGGGAGCAGATGGAGACCGGCGTCGATCGGGCTCATACCGTGAACGTTCTGCAGATAGAAGGTCACGAAGAACAGGCCGCCCATGAACGCGATCGCCATCAGGACCATGAGGACCACGCCCGCCGACAGCGCCACCGAGCGGAACAGCGCGAGCGGGACCAGCGGCTCCTTGACCTTCGTCTCCCAGACGGCGAACAGGACGAACCCCGCGAGGGACACGGCGATGAAGCTCCAGGTCAGTCCGTCGCCCCAGCCCCAGGTCGGCGCCTTGATGAGCGCCCACACCAGGCAGAACATGGCGGCGGACAGCAGGGCTATGCCCAGGATGTCGAAGGAGCGCGGGGCGTTCTCGGCGCGGTGGTCGAGCAGGATCAGCACGCCGAGGACGAGGGCGAGGACACCCACCGGCACGTTGATGAAGAACACCGACTGCCAGTTGACGTGCTCGACGAGGACACCGCCGAGGATCGGACCGCCCGCGGTGGAGGCGCCGATGACCATGCCCCAGATGCCGATGGCCATGTTGAGCTTCTCGGCCGGGAAGGTGGCCCGCAGCAGACCGAGCGCGGCCGGCATCAGCAGGGCGCCGAACAGTCCCTGGAAGACGCGGAAGGTGACGACCGCGGCGATGCTGCTGGACAGTCCGATCGCACCCGAGGCGGCGGCGAAGCCGACGACACCGATCAGGAAGGTCTGGCGGTGGCCGAAGCGGTCACCGAGCTTGCCCGCGGTGATCAGGGCGACGGCCAGCGCGAGGAAGTAGCCGTTGGTGATCCACTGGACGTCCGCGAAGCTCGCCTTGAGGTCGGCCTGGATGGCCGGGTTGGCGATGGCCACGATGGTGCCGTCGAGGGCCACCATCATGACCCCGACGGCCACGGTCAGCAGGGTGAGCCAAGGGTGGCCGCGCAGCCCCGTGGCGGGCGGCTGATCCGACGGGGCTGATGACGCCCTGTCCCCCGGCCCCGGCGTGTCGATCGTCTGACTAGTCATGCGATCGAGGCTAATGACAGCCACTGACAATTGACAAACCAATTCACAAGTCGGTAACTGACACCAATGGAAACACTCCGCGAACGAAAGAAGCAGCGCACCCGAGAGGCACTGCTGCGGGTCGCCATCGAGCTCTTCACCACCGAGGGCTACGAGGAGACGACCGTCGACGACATCGCCGACGCCGTCGGGGTCTCGCAGCGCACCTTCTTCCGGTACTTCGCCGGCAAGGAGGACGCGGCGCTCGCGCTCGACGAGATGACGGTGACGCGCTTCGTCGAGGCCGTACGCGCGCGTCCGCCGCACGAACCCCCGCTGGAGGCGCTGCGCCAGGCCGTGCTGGAGGGCTGGGACACCCTGCACGAGGTCGTCGAGTCGGTCGTGCCGGTGGAACGCTTCCTGGCCATGTACCGGGTGATCGAGTCGACACCCGTCCTGCTCGCCGCCCATCTGCGGCGCTCGGCGGAGGTCGAGGAGGTGCTCACGCGCGTGCTCGCCGAACGCGAGGGCCTCGACCCGGCCACCGACCCGCGACCGAGACTGCTGGTGGCGGTCTTCAGCGGTGTGATGCGGGTGACGGAACGGCAGTGGCTGACCGACGGGGAGTTCAGTCTGGAGGCCATGCGCGAGTTGACGGTCTCGCACCTGGAACTGCTCGGTCCCGCGCTGACCGGCAAGTGGCTCCCTTACACCAAAACGTGATCCCCGTCACTTGATTAACCCGAGACCGTCCCGTTCTCCTAGTGTGTCCTTTCAGTGACTTCCTTCGACACCTCCCCGCAACTCAACGTCTGGCGCGCACTGCTCGCGCTGGCCGTGGTGTTCGTGATGCTGGCGACCACCGGTTGGACCGCGCTGCGCAACCAGAGGGAGGCCACGCCACTCCAGGCCTCGCTCGAGTCCTGGGCGCACGGCCGCCTCCACGGACACCCGCTGCCCGACCCGGACGCCGCCCCCGCCCAGCTCACGCGATTCTTCGCCTCGCTCACCTCCCAGGAGCGGGTCCGCCTCGCCCAGCGCTACCCGCTCGCGGTCGGCAACATGAACGGCGCCCCCGTCACACTGCGCTACCAGGCCAACCGCCTCGCGCTCCTGAAGGCCCGCGCCCTCGAGCGCACCCGCATGCACGACAGCCGGCTCACGCCCGCCGGTCAGCAGGAGGCGGGCCGCCGTATGCACCGCTTCGAGTCGCTGACCGCCCCCGAGCGCCACATCCTCGCCTTCGACCCCGACGGCTCCGGCCGGATCGCCGAGGTCTTCGGCAATCTCGGCACGGCGGAGCGGATCTCCCTCGTCGTGCCCGGCGTCGACACCGACCTGCTCACCTTCCAGCGCACCAACCGCAGCTACTCCGCGCCGGTCGGCATGGCCAAGGCCCTCTACCAGGCCGAACGTCAAGCGAGCCCTGCCACGCGCACGGCGGTGATCGCCTGGGCCGACTACACGGCGCCCGCCGGACTCGGCATCGACTCGGCCACCGCGATGCGCGCCGAGACCGGCGCCGTCCGGCTGAACGCGCTGGTGCGCGCACTGCCCGGCGCCTCGCCGGTCTCCCTCTTCTGCCACAGCTACGGCTCCGTGGTGTGCGGGGTGGCCGCGCACACACTGCCCGACCGGGTGGCCGACATCGCGGTGGCCGGCAGCCCCGGGATGCGGGTCGCCAACGCCTCCCATCTGCGCACCACCGCGCATGTGTGGGCGATGCGGGACGCCGACGACTGGATCCAGGACGTGCCGTACATGGAGGTCGGCGGGCTCGGCCACGGCGCCGACCCGGTGTCCTCCGCGTTCGGCGCGCGCGTGCTGTCCGCGCGGGGTGCGGACGGTCACGCCGGTTACTTCGAACCCGGAACGGAGAGCCTGCTCAACTTCGCCGAGATCGGCATTGGCGCGTACCGCTCGGTGCACTGCGCCCACGAGGACGAAGCCTGCCGCGCCGGTTTGTCCGGCACGGCCACGGCCGGACGCGCGTAGAGACTGCAGGAACTGCGGTCTGCGCGAGGAGGGGACGAAGGAGCTCGTGCCGAATACGATGACCCGCATGGGTGACGTACTGGCCGGATTTCATGCCGCCTGGGAGTTCGAGTCCGACTCCGTGCTCATCCGCTACGAACGGGGGATTCGAACACCGAAGCTCTTCCAGGCGCTGGGAGAGCGGCGTATCCCCCTGGAGGCGATCTCCGGGGTGACGCTGACTCCCGGCAAGCGGGGCACGGTGGTGTTGCACGCCGAGCCGCGACCGGGGGCGGATCCGCTCATGGAGGCGGCGGCGGGGCAGCTGAAGGAAGGGTGCGATCCGTACCGGCTGGTGCTGCCGGGCGACAAGGAGACGCTCGCCGAGTACTACGCGGACGAGTTGCGCACGCTCCTGAAGGAGGACGACGAACCGGCCGACCGATTCCTGGTGCCGGCGCCCGAGGTGCCGTTGCAGTTCAAGGCGTACGACGGGAAGGCGTCCTTCGACGGCCGTACCGTGCACTTCCGGTGGTTCTGGACGGGAGCGTCCTCGGCGAAGTGGAAGGCCGGCGACCAGAGCTTCCCGGTGTCCGAGCTGACCGGGGTGGAGTGGCGGTCGCCGGAGGTCTTCGAGGGTCATCTGCGGCTGCTGCGCGGGGAGCCGGGGCCGGTGCAGGCGGATCAGGATCCGGCGGCTGTGGTGTTCGGGCTCGGGTACGGGCCGGTCCATGAGTCGCTGCCGTTCGCGGCGGCGGTCCTGGCGGCCGTACGCCGACGGGGGCCCGCGGCGGCGGTCCCGGCCGCGACCGCGCCGCGCCGGGACCCCGCCGACATCGCCGAGCGCATCCGCCACCTCGGAGAACTGCACCAGGCGGGCCTGGTCACCGACGAGGAGTTCTCCGTGAAGAAGGCGGAGTTGCTGGCGGAGCTCTAGCTCACTCGCGGCCCGCGGACGAGAACCGCATGTCCGCGTACCGGTCGCCCGCCACCTGTGCCGCGATCGGCTCCAGGAGCTCCAGCTCCTCCTTGGTGAGCTCGATGGTCGTCGCCGCCGCGTTCTCCTCGACCCTGCCGGGCTTGCGGGTGCCCGGGATCGGGATCACCGGGAGGTCGTGCACCGTCCTCTGCTGCTGGACCCAGGCCAGGGCGATCTGGCCCAGGGAGACTCCGTGGGCCTCGGCGACCGTACGGATCGGCTCCAGCAGGGCCGCGTTCGCCGTCGCGTTCTCGCCCGTGAAGCGGGGCTGCTGGCGGCGGAAGTCGTCGGCCGTGAGGTCCTTGTCGGCGTTGGTGAAGGACCCGGTGAGGAAGCCACGCCCGAGCGGCGAGTACGGCACGAGCGCCACGCCCAGGTCGCGGGCCGCCGGGACCACCTTGGCCTCGATGTCACGGCTGAACAGGGACCACTCCGACTGCACGGCGGCGATGGGGTGCACCGCCTGCGCCGCACGCAGCTCCGCGGCGGTGACCTCGCTCAGGCCCAGGTGCTTGACCTTGCCCTCGCGCACCAGCTCGGCCATGGTGCCGACGGACTCCACGATCGGCACGTGCACATCGCGCCGGTGCATGTAGTAGAGGTCGATCGCGTCGACGTCGAGGCGCTTCAGGCTCGCCTCGACGGCCTGGCGGATGTACGGCGGGTCGTTGCGGATGATCCGCCGGGTCGGGTCGTCCGGCGGGATCGACAGGGCGAACTTGGTGGCGATCACGACCTCGTCGCGGTGGGCCTTGAAGAACGGGGACAGGAACTTCTCGTTCTCCCCGTTGCCGTAGGCGTCCGCCGTGTCGTAGAGCGTGATGCCGAGTTCCAGGGCCCGCTCCAGGGTGGCCCGGGACTCCTTCGCGTCCGTGGGGCCGTACGCGAAACTCATGCCCATGCAGCCGAGTCCCTGGGCGCCGACCTCGGGACCGGTGTCGCCGAGCCGTGCGGTCGGGATCGTGCTGTCCGTCATCCTGCCTTCTCCGTTTCATAGGTGCGACCGGCGTCGGCGTAGAAGCTGATCTTCCGGTCGAGTACGGCGAGCGTGTCCTGGAGCTCCGCGATCCGGGACAGCACGTCCCGGCGGGTCGTCTCCAGGAGCTCGAACCGTTCGGTGAACGTGTGGTCGCCCTCCCGCACCAGTTCCGCGTACCGCACCATGTCGGCGACCGGCATGCCGGTGAGCCGGAGCTTGCCGACGAGGTCGAGCCAGTCGAGGTCGCGGTTGCTGTAGCGACGCTGGCCGGTGTGCGAGCGGTCGATGTGCGGCATCAGCCCGATGCGCTCGTACCAGCGCAGGGTGTGCGCGGTCAGGCCGGTGAAGGCGACGACCTCGCTGATCGTGTAGCTGTCCTGGCCCGCAGGACGCCGGTGGGGGTGCGGCGGAGCCGCGCAGCTGTCGGTCCTGGTACCCGTGGTCTCCATCACCGTCATGACCCCAACGCTATGGCCTTGGAGTGCACTCGAAGCAAGCGGAACCGGTAAGAAATCGGCAGGACGGCTCTCGGGTGCGATCGCTAACGTGCGGTGCATGAGTCTCGTACGCCGTGCCACGACCGAGGACGCCGGGGAAGTACTGCGGCTGCGCCAGGTGATGATCGACGCTCTGCCGGACGGGGACGGCTCCACAGCGTGGCACACGGAGGCGCTGCCGTCGCTGCGGGGGAAGCTGGCCGAGGCCGACGGGGACTTCGCGGCCTTCGTCGTCGACCACCCGGACCGGCCGGGGGCGCTGGCGGCACTGGTGGTGGGGACGGTCGACTACCGGATCGGGAAGGCGGCCAATCCGCACGGCCTGGCCGGGTACGTCTTCAGCGTCGCCACCGACCCGGACGCGCGTCGGCGCGGCTACGCGCGCGCGTGCATGGACGAACTGCTGGCGTGGTTCCGCGAGCGGGGCGCCGGACAGGTCATGCTGACCGCGTCCCCGGAGGCCGAGCCGCTCTACGTCTCCCTCGGCTTCGTCCACAAGCCGGACCCCACGATGATTCTGAGGCTCTGAGCCGCTTAGTCTCGACGGCATGTCCTTGCAGAGCCTCGCGTTGATCGAGAACTGGCCGGTTCCCACCGCTGCGGCGGGGGTGGTGCGTGCCGACGGCAGGGTCCTCGGTACCCACGGCCCGGTCGAGCGGCGTTTCCCGCTGGCCTCGGTCACCAAGCCGCTCGCCGCGTACGCCGTCCTCGTCGCTTACGAGGAGGGGGCGATCGAGCTCGACGAGCCGGCCGGGCCGAGCGGATCGACGGTGCGTCACCTGCTCGCGCACACCTCGGGGCTGGCCTTCGACGAGCACCGGGCGACGGCTGCTCCCGGGGAGCGGCGGCTGTACTCGAACGCGGGGTTCGAGCAGCTCGGCGACCATGTCGCCAAGGCGGCGGACATCCCGTTCGCGGAGTATCTGCGGCAGGCGGTGCTCGAGCCGCTGGGCATGGCGTCGACGTCCCTGGAGGGCTCCCCGGCGAAGGACGGTGTGTCGACGGTCGAGGATCTTCTCCGGTTCGCGGCGGAGGTGCAGGCGCCACGGCTGCTGGACCCGCGCACGGTCGCGGCGGCGATGACGGTCCAGTACCCGGGCACGAAGGGCGTGCTCCCCGGCTACGGCCACCAGAACCCCAACGACTGGGGCCTCGGCTTTGAGATCCGCGACGGCAAGTCCCCCCACTGGACGGGCTCGTCGTCCTCGCCGCGCACCTTCGGGCACTTCGGCCAGTCCGGCACGTTCCTGTGGATCGACCCGGACGCGGGGGCGGCCTGTGTGGCGCTGACGGACCGCGCGTTCGGACCGTGGGCGGTCGAGGCGTGGCCGGCGTTCACCGACGCCGTCCTGGCAAGCCTCTAGGACATCTCCCACACCAGCAGCTCGGCCGGGGTCGCCGCCACCACGTCCAGTTCCTTGGCGTCGGTGACCCGGACCGCGTCACCCGGCCCCAACTCCGCGCCGTCCAGCCGCACTTCACCCCGCACGACATGGACGTACAGGTACCGCCCGTCGGGCACCGCGGTCCGCTCCCCCGCAGCCAGCCGCCGCACGTGGAGCATCGCGCCCGCCTCCGGAACGGCGTACGGCGTCGAGTCGGCGATCCCGCGGACGATCTCGTACGACGGCTCACCGCCCGGCTCCAGGGGCGCCAGCCAGGTCTGCACGAAGGTCAGCGGGGTCTCGGCGTCGTTGCGCTCGACGTGCCGGACGCCCGCGGCGGCGCTGAGCCGCTGGACGTCACCGGCGCGTACGACCGTCTCGTGCCCCGTCGAGTCCCGGTGCGTCAGCTCGCCCTCGACCACCCACGTCACGATCTCGGTGTGGCTGTGCGGATGCTCGTCGAACCCGGCGCCCGGCACGAGCCGCTCCTCGTTGCAGGCGATCAGCGCGCCGAAGCGGAGGTTGTCGGGGTCGTAGTGCGGCCCGAACGAGAAGGCGTGCCACGACTCGATCCCGGCCCCCGGATCCCCGCCTGGGTAGCGCTCCGTCGCGCGCCGTACGTCCGTCACGGGACCACGGTAGTCCCCGGGGGGACCGCAGTCGGTACCCGGCGGCGCGCGTCGACGTCCGGATAAGGCAGTCTTGTCCCGTGCCCGAACCCGAACACCGCAACTCCGACCCCGACGCGCCCGGCGTCCACGCCCATGTCGCGACCCTGAAGCGGCTGGAGAAGTCGTCCGGGTCTCTCGCGCAGCAGGCCATCGCGCGCATGGACGAGACGCTGCCGTGGTACCGGGCCATGCCCCCGGAGAACCGTTCCTGGATCGGGCTGGTCGCCCAGGCCGGCATCGCGGCCTTCACCGAGTGGTTCCGGCATCCGGACGCCCCGCAGGCCATCTCCACCGACGTGTTCGGGACCGCTCCCCGTGAGCTGACCCGGGCCATCACGCTCCGCCAGACCGTGGAGATGGTGCGCACCACCATCGAGGTCATGGAGAGCGCCATCGACGAGGTCGCCGCCCCCGGTGACGAGTCCGTGCTGCGTGAGGCCCTGCTCGTGTACGCCCGCGAGATCGCCTTCGCCACCGCCCAGGTCTATGCCCAGGCCGCCGAGGCACGCGGTGCCTGGGACGCCCGGCTGGAGTCGCTCGTCGTGAACGCCGTTTTGAGCGGTGAGGCCGACGAGGGAGCCGTGAGCAGGGCCGCCGCGCTGGGCTGGAACGCTCCCGAGCATGTGTGCGTCCTCCTCGGCACCGCTCCCGACGGTGACTCCGAGCTGACCGTCGAGGCCATCCGGCGGGCCGCCCGGCACGCCAAGCTCCAGGTGCTGACCGGGGTGCTCGGCTCCCGGCTGGTCGTCATCGCGGGCGGCAGCGACAACCCCCTGGCCGTGGCCAAGTCGCTGATCGGGCCTTATGCGGCCGGGCCCGTGGTCGCGGGGCCCGTCGTACCCGATCTGCTCGCCGCCACCCGGTCCGCGCAGGCCGCCGCCGCGGGGCTCAAGGCGTGTTCCGCCTGGCAGGACGCCCCGCGCCCGGTCCTGGCGGACGACCTGCTTCCGGAACGCGCGATGGCCGGGGATCCCGCTGCGCGCCAGCAGTTGGTGGAGGAGATCTACAGACCACTGGAGGAGGCCGGTTCCGCGCTCCTCGAGACGCTCGCCGTCTACCTCGAACAGGCGTCCAGTCTGGAGGGCGCGGCCCGGATGCTCTTCGTGCATCCCAACACCGTGCGCTACCGGCTTCGACGTGTGACTGACGTCACCGGCTGGTCGCCCTCCGATGTACGTTCGGCGTTCACCTTGCGGATCGCGCTCATCCTGGGGCGTCTGGCCGATGGGGATCCCCAGCCCTAGGCTTTTGTCGGGGGCCCACAAAACCCCTCCATGTTCTTCGTCCCTGTCCCCACGGGCGGCTTGGGCCGCCCTCAAGAGAGAGTGTGAGAGTGCTCGTACTCGTCGCTCCCGGCCAGGGCGCCCAGACGCCCGGCTTCCTGAACCCCTGGCTCGAACTCCCCGGTGCCGCGGACCGCGTCGCCACGTGGTCCGACGCCATCGGCCTGGACCTTGCCCACTACGGCACACAGGCCGACGCGGACGCCATCCGTGACACCGCGGTGGCCCAGCCGCTGCTGGTCGCGGCCGGGATCCTGTCCGCCTCGGCACTCGGTGCCATCACCGACATCGCCCCCGGCGCGGTCGCCGGGCACAGTGTCGGTGAGATCACCGCCGCCGCCTTCGCGGGCGTTCTGGACGACACCACCGCCCTCACCCTCGTACGCAAGCGGGGTCTGGCCATGGCCGACGCCGCCGCGATCACCGAGACCGGCATGTCGGCGCTGCTCGGCGGCGACCCCGAGGTCTCCGTCGCGCACCTGGAGAAGCTGGGTCTGACACCGGCGAACGTCAACGGCGCGGGGCAGATCGTCGCCGCCGGCACGCTGGAGCAGCTCGCCGTCCTGAACGACGACAAGCCCGAGGGCGTCCGCAAGGTCGTCCCGCTCAAGGTCGCCGGCGCCTTCCACACGCACCACATGGCCCCCGCGGTCGACGCGCTCGCCAAGGCCGCCGCCGACCTGACGCCGGCCGACCCGACGGTCACCTACGTCTCCAACAAGGACGGCCAGGCCGTCGCGACCGGCGCCGAGGTGCTGGAGCGACTGGTCGGGCAGGTCGCCAACCCGGTGCGCTGGGACCTGTGCATGGAGACGTTCAAGCAGCTCGGCGCCACCGCGTTCATCGAGGTCTCCCCCGGCGGCACGCTGGTCGGCCTCGCCAAGCGCGCGCTGCCCGGCGTCAAGACGCTGGCACTGAAGACCCCCGAGGACCTCGACGCTGCTCGCGAGCTCATCGCCGAGCACGGTGCCTGAGAAGGAGCACGAGAGCATGTCGAAGATCAAGCCCAGCAAGGGCGCCCCGTACGCGCGCATCCTCGGTGTCGGCGGCTACCGCCCGACCCGGGTCGTGCCGAACGAGGTGATCCTCGAGACGATCGACTCGTCCGACGAGTGGATCCGCTCGCGCTCCGGCATCGAGACCCGGCACTGGGCGAACGCCGAGGAGACCGTCGCCGCGATGTCGATCGAGGCGTCCGGCAAGGCGATCGCCGACGCCGGGATCTCCGCCGAGCAGATCGGCGGCGTGATCGTCTCGACCGTCTCGCACTTCAAGCAGACCCCGGCCGTGGCGACGGAGATCGCCGACAAGCTGGGCACGAACAAGGCCGCCGCCTTCGACATCTCGGCGGGCTGCGCGGGCTTCGGCTACGGCCTCACCCTCGCCAAGGGCATGATCGTCGAGGGCTCGGCAGAGCACGTACTTGTCATCGGTGTCGAGCGGCTGTCCGACCTGACCGACCTGGAGGACCGCGCCACGGCCTTCCTGTTCGGCGACGGTGCCGGCGCGGTCGTCGTGGGTCCCTCCCAGGAGCCGGCCATCGGCCCCACCGTCTGGGGCTCCGAGGGCGACAAGTCCGAGACGATCAAGCAGACCGTGGCGTGGACCGAGTACGACTCCACGGGCAAGTTCCCTGCGATCACGCAGGAGGGCCAGGCGGTGTTCCGCTGGGCCGTGTTCGAGATGGCGAAGGTCGCCCAGCAGGCGCTGGACGCGGCCGGGATCAGCCCGGACGACCTGGACGTCTTCATTCCCCACCAGGCCAACGAGCGGATCATCGACTCGATGGTGAAGACGCTGAAGCTGCCGGAGCACGTCACGGTCGCGCGTGACGTGCGCACCACCGGCAACACCTCGGCCGCCTCGATCCCGCTCGCCATGGAGCGGCTCCTGGCGACCGGCGAGGCGAAGAGCGGCGACACCGCGCTCGTCATCGGTTTCGGGGCGGGTCTCGTCTACGCCGCCACTGTCGTTACCCTCCCCTAGGCACTCCGTGCCGGATCACTCGGTCCGGGACGGGAAGCACTGCCAACCCTCTGGATAAGAAAAACGAAGGAGCGCCCAATGGCCGCCACTCAGGAAGAGATCGTCGCCGGTCTTGCCGACATCGTGAACGAGATCGCCGGCATCCCGGTTGAGGACGTCCAGCTGGACAAGTCCTTCACCGACGACCTGGACGTCGACTCGCTGTCCATGGTCGAGGTCGTCGTCGCCGCTGAAGAGCGCTTCGACGTCAAGATCCCGGACGACGACGTCAAGAACCTCAAGACGGTCGGCGACGCGACCGACTACATCCTCAAGCACCAGGCCTGAGTCTCCCGGGCTCCCTCCGGAGCCCTCCAGGCCGGACGTGCCGGCCCCGCCACCCGGCGGTGGCGCCGCTTAATCCTCGTAACGTTGGAGAAAGATTTCCCGTGAGCCCGACCAATCGCACCGTGGTCGTCACCGGTATCGGCGCAACCACACCGCTGGGTGGCGACGCAGCCTCTACCTGGGAGGGTCTGGTCGCCGGCAAGTCCGGCGTCAAGCCCCTGGAGCAGGAGTGGGCCGCTGAGCAGGCAGTCCGCATCGCCGCGCAGATCGCGGTGGAGCCGACCGAGGTGATTCCCCGGCCGCAGGCCCGCCGTCTTGACCGCTCGGCGCAGTTCGCGCTGATCGCGGCCAAGGAGGCGTGGGCCGACGCGGGCTTCGAGGCCAAGGCCGGCGAGGACGACAAGGTCGACCCGGACCGTCTCGGCGCCGTCATCGCCTCCGGCATCGGTGGCGTGACGACCCTGCTCGACCAGTACGACGTGCTCAAGGAGAAGGGCGTCCGCCGCGTCTCCCCGCACACCGTGCCGATGCTGATGCCCAACGGCCCGTCCGCCAACGTGGGTCTGCTGGTGGGCGCCCGCGCGGGCGTGCACACCCCGGTCTCCGCCTGTGCGTCGGGCGCCGAGGCCATCGGCTACGGCATCGAGATGATCCGTACCGGCCGCGCCGACGTCGTCGTCGCCGGTGGCACGGAGGCGGCGATCCACCCGCTGCCCATCGCCGCGTTCGGCAACATGATGGCGATGTCCAAGAACAACGAGAACCCCGAGGGCGCCTCGCGTCCCTACGACATCGCCCGGGACGGCTTCGTCCTCGGCGAGGGCGCCGGTGTCGTCGTCCTGGAGTCCGCCGAGCACGCCGCCGCGCGCGGTGCGCGGGTGTACGCCGAGGCGGTGGGGCAGGGCGTCTCCGCCGACGCCCACGACATCGTGCAGCCGGAGCCCGAGGGGCGCGGCATCTCGCGCGCGCTGGAGAACCTGCTGGACAGCACCGACCTGAACCCGGCGGAGATCGTGCACGTGAACGCGCACGCGACGTCGACCCCGGCCGGTGACATCGCCGAGCTCAAGGCGCTGCGGAAGGTGTTCGGCGACGACGCCGACCACATGGCCGTGTCCGCCACCAAGTCGATGACCGGTCACCTGCTGGGTGGCGCGGGCGGCGTGGAGACGGTCGCGACGGTGCTCGCCCTGTACCACCGGGTGGCTCCGCCGACCATCAACGTCGAGAACCTCGACCCGGAGGCGGAGGCCAACGCCGACGTCGTCCGCGGCGAGGCCCGCAAGCTGCCCGTGGAGGGCCGTATCGCCGCGCTGAACGACTCGTTCGGGTTCGGTGGGCACAACGTGGTGCTGGCGTTCCGTACGGTCTGAGAATCGTTTGTACGCAACTGAAGGGCCCCCACCGGTCGGTGGGGGCCCTTCACGTGTGCGGAGACCTCAGACGACCTGGTGCAGCCAGCGGACCGGGGCGCCCTCGCCGGCGTACCTGAAGGGCTCCAGTTCGTCGTCCCAGGGCTTGCCGAGGAGCTTGGCCAGCTCGGCCTCCAGGTCCGTCTCCCCGCGCTGCGAGCGGGTCAGGGCCGCGCGCAGGCGGTCCTCCGGGATCAGGATGTCGCCGTGGATGCCGGTGACGGCGTGGAAGATGCCCAGTTCCGGGGTGCAGCTGTAGCGCTCGCCCTCGGCGGTGGGGCAGGGCTCGGCCGTGACCTCGAAGCGCAGCAGGTGCCAGCCTCTGAGGGCCGACGCGAGCTTGGACGCCGTGCCCACCTCGCCCTTCCAGGAGAACTCCGAGCGCCACGTGCCCGGTGCGGCCGGCTGCCGGATCCAGTCGAGGTTGACGCGCGTGCCGAGCACCCCGGCGACGGCCCACTCGACGTGCGGGCACAGCGCGCGCGGCGCGGAGTGCACGTACAGAACTCCACGTGTCGTCACCGGGACCTCCGGGCAGAGCGGGACAGGTCTTGCTGGCCGGCATGGCGGCGATGCCGGCCGGCCACGTTGATGGCGAGGCTACCGTGCGGCGGCGCAAGGAGTGTGACGTACCGTCGGTCCCAGTGCCCCGAAACGCCCGCCATTCACCCGGCAGGACGCTAGTACGGGTGTCGATCGTTCCCTCGCGCGTCACCGGGAACTCTTGTGCGTTGTTATGAGAGGACCATCATTTTCACGAGGGGAACACCACGGATGCGCAAGCAGGGCCCCCGATCACGGGCCGTCGTCGCCGTCCTGACGGCGGCTCTCCTGGGCGTCGCCGGGTGTGACGCGGTGGGGGGCGACGCGGCGGGACCCACCCAGAAGGCCAAACCCTCGCCGAAGCCCACTCCGGCGTGGGACAGCAGCCCGGCTTCGATTGCCGCTGTGGGCGACTCGATCACGCGCGGCTTCGACGCCTGCGGGGTCCTGAAGGACTGTCCCGACGTGTCCTGGGCCACCGGCGCCAGCACCCAGGTCGACTCTCTCGCCGTACGGCTGCTGGGACGGGCGAAGGCGGCCGAGCGCAGCTGGAACTACGCGGTGTCCGGGGCACGGATGGCCGATCTGTCCGGGCAGATGGCGCAGGCGGCGGCGCGGACGCCCGGGCTGGTGACGGTGATGGTGGGTGCCAACGACGCCTGCCGGGACTCCACGGCGGCGATGACCTCTGTCTCCGCGTTCCGGTCCGGCTTCGAGGACGCGCTGAGCGTGCTGCGCAAGCAGGCGCCCAAGGCGCAGGTGTACGTGGCGAGCGTGCCGAACCTCAAGCGGCTGTGGTCCGAGGGCCGCACCAATCCGCTGGGCAAGCAGGTGTGGAAGCTGGGCGTGTGTCCGTCGATGCTGGGCGACGCGGACGCCCTGGACGCGGCGGCGACCGAGCGGCGGGACACCGTGCAGGAGCGCGTGGAGGCCTACAACTCCGTACTGAAGGAGGTGTGCGCGAAGGACGAGCACTGCCGGTACGACGGGGGCGCGGTGTACGACTACCGGTTCGGCACCGATCAGCTCAGCCACTGGGACTGGTTCCACCCGAGTGTGAACGGACAGGCGCGTCTGGCGGAGATCGCATACCGCAAGGTCAGGTCGGTGACTTAAAGTTCCGCACATGAACGAACTCTTCGCCACACTTTCCGACGGCACCCCGGTTCACCGCTGGACCCTGGAGCGCGCGGGCGTCCGCGTGCGGATCCTGTCGTACGGCGGGATCGTGCAGTCGGTCGAGGTTCCGGACCGGGACGGGCGGACGGCGGACGTGGTGCTGGGGTTCGCCGAGCTGGACGGATATCTGGAGCACTCCGGTCCGTATCTCGGCGCCTTCATCGGGAGGTACGCGAACCGGATCGCGGGCGGCCGCTTCGAGCTCGACGGGCTGACCTACGCCCTCGCCCCCAACAACGCGCCCAACTCCCTGCACGGCGGCGAGAACGGCTTCGACAAACGGGTGTGGGACATGGAGCCCGCCGGCGAGCACGGGGTGCGGCTGAGCCGGGTCAGCGCGCACGGCGAGGAGGGCTTCCCGGGGCGCCTCGAGGTCTCGGGGACGTACAGCCTGGACGAGTCGGGCGCGCTGCGGATCGCGTACGAGGCGGTCACCGACGCGCCGACCGTCGTCAACCTGACCAACCACAGCTACTTCAACCTGGCCGGTTCCGGGAACGCGGGCGGGCACGAACTGCGGATCGCCGCCTCGCGGTTCACCCCGGTGGACGCCGATCTGATCCCGACCGGCATCGAGGAGGTCGCGGACACGCGTTTCGACTTCCGTCGGGCGCGCAAGGTCGGCGCGGGCTACGACCACAACTTCGTGCTCGACAAGGGGATCACCGAGCGGGCCGTCGGGGTCGCCGAGTTGTCCGACCCCGGGTCCGGGCGAGTGATGACGGTGGCCACCACCGAGCCGGGGCTCCAGCTGTACACCGCGGACCATCTGCCCGAGCCCTTCGCGCCCGGCGACGGCATCGCGCTGGAGACCCAGCACTTCCCCGACTCCCCGAACCGGCCGGAGTTCCCGAGCACCGTGCTGCGGCCGGGAGAGACCTACCGCTCGGAGACCGTCTACGGATTCACGAGCCGGTAGACACGCACGAGCCCCGGCCCAGGGGTCAGGTCCCGGGCCGGGGCTGCTTGTGTGAGGGCTGTGCCCCCTCGGATCAGACGTTAATCGTCGCGGTGACCCGGCGGTCCCCGATCGAGCGCCCCACCTGGATTTCGTACGAACCCTTCACATAGGACCACGACGAGGTCTTCTCGTCCCAGATCTCGAAGGCCCGGCGCGGGATCTCCACGGTGACCTCGACGCTCTCACCGGGGCCGGCCGCGGCCCCCGCGAATCCGGCGAGCCGGCGGGCCGGGCGCTCGGCGTCGGGTCCGGCGGGCGCCAGATAGACCTGGACGACCTCACGGCCCGCGCGGGAACCGGAGTTGCGCAGCCGGACCCGGACGGTGGTGCCCCGGACCTCGACGGACTCGTAGGTCCAGTCGGTGTAGCCGAGGCCGTGGCCGAAGGGGTAGGCCGGGGTGCGGCCCTCCTTCTCCCAGGCCGCGTATCCGATGAACACGCCCTCGTCGTAAGGGAGTTCGCCGCCCTCCGGAGCGACCCGGGTGACCGGGGCGTCGGCCAGGGTGCCCCAGGTGGTGGGCAGGCGGCCACCGGGCTCGTGGGCGCCGGTCAGCACGTCGGCGAGGGCCGCGCCGCCCTCCTGGCCGGGGAACCAGCCGAGCAGGACGGCGGCGACGTCCTCGCGCCACGGCAGCTCCACCGGGGAGCCGGAGTTGACGACCACGACGGTGTTCGGGTTGGCGGCGGCGACCGCGTGGACCAGCTCGTCCTGGCGGCCCGGGAGCGCGAGGTCCTTGCGGTCGTAGCCTTCGGACTCGACGCGCTCGGTGGTGGCGACCACGACGACGGCCGTGTCGGCGTTGCGCGCCGCCTCGACGGCCTCGGCGATCAGTTCGTCGGGGTCGCGCCGCGGGTCCTGGTGGGCGAGGGAGAACGTGACGACCTTCATCGGGACCTCCTCGGGGAGGACGACGACGTGGGTGAGGGAGACCTCGACCGGCTCGCCCGCGGTCAGTTCGACCTGGGCGCGGGGCTCGGGGGCGCCGAAGAAGGTGACGAAGGGGTCGTCCTCGTCGGTGCGCTGGACGTCGTCGTAGTACGTCGTGCCGTCGACGACCAGCTTGAAGGCGCCGAGTCCCTTGATGCCGAAGGTGTGGGTGCCGCTCTCGCGCGGGGTGAAGGTGCCCTTCACCTCGACGGTGTGCAGCCGGTCGTGGGTGACGCCCTCGGGGAGGTCCGAACCCATCCACTGGATCTGGCCGCTGGGCACGGAGGCCGCGCCGATGACCTCGCCGGCCGCGTCCCGGCAGACCGCTTCGAGGGTGAACCCCGCGTCGGCGGCGGCGAGTTCGGTGTTGGGGTCGGCGCCGACGGCGTAGCTGAGGGTGCCTTCGGGGAGGGCGGCGGTGAGGCCGTCGAGCGGGGAGACGATCCGGTCGGGGAAGACGGTGGCGGAGCCGCCGCCGAGGACACGGGCGTCGCGGGCGGCGGCGCCGATGAGGGCGACCGTGCCGGGCTTCAGCGGGAGCGCGCCTTCGTTGCGGACCAGCACGAAGGAGCGGCGGGCGACCTCGCGGGCCAGTTCGATGCCGTCGACGGTCTCCGGAAGCTCGGTGACGACGGGTTCGGCGCCGGCCAGGATTCCCACGCGGGCGGCGAGCCGCAGCACATTGCGTACGGCCGTGTCGACCGCGCTCTCCTCGACCTCGCCGTCCCGCACGGCCTGGGCGAGGGCCTCGCCGTAGACGGTCGTCGGACCGGGCATGGCGACGTCGAGGCCGCCCTCGATGGCGGCCTTGGTGGAGCGGGCGGCCATCCAGTCGGAGACGTTGTAGCCGTCGAATCCCCATTCGCCGCGCAGGACTTCGTTGACCAGGTGGTGGTGCTCGGTCATCGTCGTGCCGTTGACCGTGTTGTAGGCGGTCATGATGCCCCACGGGCGGGCGTTCTCGACGATGAGCTCGAAGGGCGCCAGGTACAGCTCGCGCAGGGCGCGTTCGGAGACGAGGTTGTTCACCGTGAAGCGCTCGGTCTCGGCGTCGTTGGCGACGAAATGCTTGACGGTGGTGCCGACACCGCCCTCCTGTACGCCGGTGACGTACCCGGCGCCGATCCGTCCGGTCAGATACGGGTCCTCGCTGTAGGCCTCGAAGTGGCGGCCGCCGAGCGGGGAGCGGTGGAGGTTGACGGTGGGGGCGAGGAGGACGTGGACGCCCTTGCGGCGGGCCTCCTGGGCGAGCAGCATGCCTGCTCGGCGGGCGAGTTCGGGGTCCCAGCCGGCGGCCAGCGCGGTCGGCGAGGGCAGGGCGATCGACGGGTCGTCGGCGCTCCAGCGCACGCCCCGGACACCGATCGGGCCGTCCGACATGACGAGGGAGTCCAGGCCGATCTCGGGGAGCGCGGGCAGGGTCCACATGTCCTGGCCTGCCAGGAGCCTTGCCTTGGCATCGAGGTCGAGCCCGGCCAGCGCCGCCTCGACGGCCGCCTCGCGGGCCTGGTCGGCGGGGGTGGGTGCCGCCATGTCGGTGCCTCCTCGTTGAAGTCCGTGCGGGTCCTCTCATCGTGCCTCGATTACCTGGTGAACGGTAGGTTTCGTTATGTTGCTGTTATATTCAGCCTCCCGGGATGTCGTACGGTGACGCCATGAACGCCAGGACCAGAAGCGAGGAGCGCCGGGCCGAGATCGTCCGGGCGGCCCTGGAGGTCATCGCCGAGCGCGGCTACCGGGGCGCGAGCCTGGCCGCGGTGGCCGAGCGGGTCGGGCTGACCCAGCAGGGGCTGCTGCACCACTTCCCGACGAAGGACGCGCTCCTCGTCGCGGTGCTGGAGGAGCGGGACAAGTGGGACGCGGTGCCCAACGGCAGCTGGCGGGTCGACCTGCTCGCCTCGCTCGTCGAGTACAACGCGATGCGGCCGGGGATCATCCAGACCTTCTCGGCGCTGCTCGGCGAGAGTGTGACGGAGGGGCATCCGGCGCGGGAGTACTTCACCGACCGCTACACCCGGGTGCGCGCGTCCATGACCGTGGCCCTGCGTGCCGAGTACGGCGACCGGCTGCCCAACGGGCTGAGCCCCGAACGCACCGCGCCGCTGCTGGTCGCGGTCATGGACGGCCTGCAGTACCAGTGGCTGCTGGACCCCGAGTCGGTGGACATGCCGGGGGCCTTCCGGGACTTTCTGCGACTGCTGGGCGAGACGGCGGAGTGAGGGTCACTGGCTCCAGGCGGCGGCAAGCGTCTTGCTCACCACGCAGACGACGGCGAAGGCGAACGCCCAGACCTGGGCTCCGGCGGCGAACAGGGCGAGCGCGCCCGCCCCGAACCAGAACAGCTCGAAGCCGACGCGACCGGCGCCGCTCGTCCTGTACTTCGCGCGCGGTGAGCCGAACAGCGCCCACAGGGCGACGAGTACGGCGGGTGCGGCGAGGCCGAGCAGCCAGGACGCGCCGACGTCCTGGGTGAAACCCCAGTACGCGGCACCGGCCAGGGCGCCGAGCTCGATGAGGAAGAGAACACCCGAGTTGGCTGCCTTCATGGGCGGCAGTATCACCCGGCCCCCGGCACCGCCGCCACGATTTCGATCTCTATCCGTGCCTCCGGCCGGAAGAGCCGGGACACCTCGAAGGTCATGCTGGTGGGCGGGGTGCCGGTGAGGAACTCCCTTCGTACGGCGCCGTACTCCTCCAGCTCGGAGATGTCGGTGAGGTAGGTGCGGATGTTGATCACGTCGGCCAGACTCGCCCCGTGCGCCTCCAGCAGCGCGGCGAGGGTCTCGAAGACGCCGCGGGACTGTTCGGCGAGCGTGGCGCCCTCGGCGATCTGGCCGGAGACGAACAACAGGGCGCTGCCGTCGGCCTGTTGCACGCGGGCGACCTGGGAGTAGTAGGGGCTCAGCGGCTGGGGTGCGCCGGCGGGGTTGTCGAGGGTGATCTGCATGCCGTCGACGCTAGGTCCGCACTTGCGATGCGACAAGCGAATGTCCAGCATGGCTGCCATGCCGAACCCGCATCGCACCGTTCCTCCTCCCGACCTCGCCACCGTCTGGCTGCGGGTCTTCCTGGAGGTCGCCCGGCACGAGTCGTTCACCGTGGCCGCGCGCACCCTGGGCTGGACGCAGTCGGCGGTGTCCCGGCAGATCTCCTCGCTGGAGGCGGCGCTGGGCGGGGCGCCGCTGTTCGACCGGCTGCCGCGGGGCGTACGGCTGACGGAGGCCGGCAGGGTCCTCGTGCCGTACGCGCAGACCGTCACCGGAGCGCTGCACGCAGCCGCGCGCGAACTGGCCGCGCTGCGTGAAGTGGCGGGCGGGCGAATGCGGTTCGGGGCGTTCCCGACCGCGGACGCGGCGCTGATCCCGCACGCCCTCGGCGCCTTCCGCACCCGCCATCCCGGTGTGCGGGTCACCCGCGAGGAGGGACTCACGCCGGCACTCCTCGACCGGCTCACCGAGGGGCGGCTGGATCTCGCGGTCGTCTCCACGACGGGCGGCGCACCGCTGTCGGCGTACGAACTGCGCCATCTGCTCGACGAGTCGCTGTACGTCGCCGTCCCGGCCGGACATCCGCTGGTGGGCGAGGGCGCCGGCCCGGTGCGGCTCGGGCGGCTCGCGGACGCCGACTGGATCTCCGGGAGCCCACGCCCCGAGGGGACGCCCTCGACGCGGCTCTGCGGCAGGGCTTCCGGCCGCGGATCGCGCATGTCGTCGGCGAGTGGACCGCCAAGCAGGGGTACGTCGCCGCGGGGCTCGGCGTGACACTGGTCCCGGCGCTCGCCGCGGAGTCCGTGCGGCCGGACGTCGCGCTGCTGCCGGTGCTCGACGAGGGTGCTCCGGCGCGGGCGGTGTACGCGGCGGTGCTGCGGGGGCGGTCGCCCTCGCCGCCGGTGGAGGCGTTCGTCGGGGCACTGCGGGAGGCGGCGGGGCGGATTCCCGGTACCTCGGCCCCCATGGCGTAGACCACTTCCGTCACGCGATACTGCCGTCGTCCGGCACCACTCGCGCCCCCCACCACGGAAGGACCTGAACTCCCTTGACTTCCCTACGTGTTCGGATCGGCATCCTCGGACTGGCCCTGTTGGCGGGATCGGCGGCACCCGCGAGCCCGGCTGCGGCCGCGGCCGCGCCCCCACCCACGGTGGAGGAGCAGCGGCTCGACCGGGCCGTGCCACGGGAGATCCTCGAACGGTCCGGATTCGACACCGTGCCGCTCCGCTTCACGCGGGCGCTCGGAACGGCGCGTTCCTACGCGGAGGCGCGGAAGGTCGTCGTACGGCAGGGGTCCGCGCTGTGGAAGCGGGCCGTCGACCGGGCGCAGGGGCGGGGGCCGGCGGGTGGGGATCTGAGCCGGGACGACGATCGGCCCCTGTACTGGGCGCGGTTGGGGATGACCCGTGAAGTGCGCACCTGGGAGCCGTCCTTCGGGCTCTCCGAGGGACAACGTGCCGCACTGCTGAACGAGTTGGAGCGGACCTCGCGGGGGCAGACCGGTGTGCGGTATCCGGGCGGGGAACGGCTGAAGCGGGTCATGGTGACCGGGTTCGATCCGTTCACGCTGGACCGGGACATACGGATCTCGAATCCGTCGGGGGCGAGTGCGCTCGCGCTCGACGGGACGGTGATCGAGACGGCGGAGGGTCCTGCGCGGGTGGAGACCGTCGTCTTTCCCGTGCGGTGGCAGGACTTCACGGACCGGACCGTGGAGCGGGCGCTGCGGCCGTATCTGAAGAAGGTGGATCTCTTCACGACCGTGAGTCAGGGGCGGGTGGGGCGGTTCGACGTCGAGCGGACCAACGGGGCCTGGCGGGGCGGCTTTCCGGACAACGACAACGTCGGGGTGACGGGGGTGGTGCCGGTTCGGGATCCGGCCTCGCAACCGCAGTGGACGACGACGACGCTGCCGTACAAGGCGATCGTGGACGCGGACACCGGGCGTTTTCCCGTCTACGACAACACGAGCGTGACCGAGATCCCGGCGGGCGGGACCGTGCCTGTCGTACGGGCGGACGGGCCGACCGCGGGGTCCACTGCGCGGGCCGGGGGCGGCGGGAACTATCTCTCCAACGAGATCGCCTACCGGGTCACGCTGCTGCGGGACCGCCTCGGACTGCACGACGTGCTGCCGGGTGGGCATGTGCACACGCCTGTGCTGGAGTTCGGGGCCGGAAACACGGATCCCGCGACGGGGGCGGTGACCGATCCGGGGTTCGTGAAGAACCGGCTGGACATCATCGCGCAGGTCCGGGCGATTCTGGTGGTGGCGGTGGAGAAGGCCACTTGAGGTAGGTCGCCGTCTCGGTGAAGCCCAGGCGGCGGTAGAAGTCGGCGGCCCTGCGCGTCGGTACGGTCATCTCCACGTCCTGGGCGTGCCGCGCGCGGTCCTGCATGGCCCGGACGAGCCGGGAGCCCGTGCCGCGGCCGCGCAGGGGCGTGGCCACGGCGAGTTCGAGGAGTTCGAGGAGCGTGCCGCCCGCGAACAGGGTCGGCATCCGGACCGCGTAGGCGTAGCCGATCACCTGGGTGTTCCGCTCCGCCACCAGGAACTCGGCACGGCCTTCGGCGGCCGCCCGCAGCACCTCGGGAAAGGTGACGGTCGTGAAGCGGTCGGGGTCGGGACGGTAGGTGGTCGCGAAGCCGGCGAGGAGCCGGAAGACGGCGTCCGCGTCCGAGGCGGTCGCCGGGCGGACCGTCGGCTCAGGTGGCGAGCCCATCGGACACCGTCTCCTCGTCGGCCTCGTCCGACTCGTCCTCCCCGTCCCGGGTCTCCTCCCCCAGCAGTTCCCGTGCCATCAGCGTCGCCCCCGCCACCGCGCCCGGCATCAGGAACACCGCGACGAAGGGGACCACGAAGGCCAGGGCCAGGGGGGTGCCGAAGCCCCAGATGAGGGTTTTGCGGGAGCGGAGGAGGGTGAGGCGGGCCCGGAGGTCGACGCCTCGGCGCTGGAGGGCCACCGCGGTGAGCTCCTCGGTGAGGAAGAAGCCCGTCACGAAGAAGCCGATCACCGGGACCACGGTCTGGCCGACCACGGGGATGAACCCCAGGGCGAAGAGCAGGACCGCCCACAGGACGGCCCGGACGACGATGCGGAGGCTGTCCCTCGCCGAGATCCACAGCTCGCGCCAGAGCGGGAGGCCGGACTCGGGGGCCGTGCCGTCCGGGGAGACGTCCCGGTCGACCTTCTCCGAGAGGTTCTCGTAGAAGGGCTGGCCTATCAGGAGGGTGACCGCCGTGAAGGTCAGGACCGCGAGGAGAAGGGCCAGCGCGAACAGGACCACCGTGAGGAAGCCCCGGAACAGGCCCTGCCACGGGCTCGACCAGTCGTCGGCGAACGGCGTCGCCCAGGACACGAAGTCCTCGCCCCAGGTGGCCAGGGCGACCAGCGCCGCCACATACAGCACCAGGGTGATCAGGCCCGGGATCAGGCCGAAACCGTACTGCTTGCCGTGCCGGGCCACCCACCGCTGGCCCTTCAGGAGATAGTGGAAGCCCGCCCCGAGATCACGCATGTCCCGAACCCTATCGGGTGCCCGTCAGGCCGGGGATACGGCCACCACCACCCCCTGTTCCGCCGCCGGCGACACCGCCGCCGACACCCTGACCGCCACCGCCCGTGCCACGCTGCCCGCGTGGGAGGCCGCGGCCATCAGCGCGGGCTGGAGCCGCTCCAGTCCGGACACGAACAGCTCCTCCCCGGCGATCAGCACCGGCCGGGCCGCCTTCGCCGTGGCCGCCGCCGCTTCGGTGAGGTCGGCGAGGGGCGGGAGCGTCGCCCGTACGGCCCCCGCACCGGCGGCGGCCGCGCGTTCGGCCAGGGTCACCTGCAAGGGCAGCAGCGGGGCCAGCGCCGCCGTCAACGCATCGGCTATCCGCCGGAGTTCGGGCGTCGAGTCGCGCAGGACCCCGGTCGCCGAGCGGATCAGGGGAGTCAGGGCCAGGAGTGTCCCCGCGGCCAGACCGGCCGCCGCGGGGAGCAACGGGGAGGTCGCCTCGACCAGTTCGCCCAGCGCGGTCGCGAACTCCTCCACCGCTGGCTCCACCGCGTCCAGGACGGGCAGCAGACTGTCGCCCAGCGCCGCCAGCAGCGCCCGCGCCGGTTCGCTCACCGGGTGCACGGCCAGCGGGGCGCCGGTGGTGCCGAGCCGGGTGAGGGTGTCGACGATCCGGTAGAACGCCTCCTGGGCCTGCGGGGACGCGCTCGCCTCGGCCAGTTCCGCCGTCGTCTCGCGCAGGACACGCAGCACCTCCGGGCCCGAACCGTCCCTGGGGTCGAAGGTGTTGATCGCGATCCTGGTGATGTTCTGGGCCGTGTCCAGGAGCTGGCCGGTGATGTCGGTGGTGTTCCGTGCCATGCGCAGTACTTCGTCCCTGCTGGGGAGCGAAGGGATCGTCGCCATGGGCCTCTCCTGTGGACTCGCTCGCCGCCCGCTTCCGCCGCACTCAGCATGCCCCGTCCGGGCACCCGAGTTGCGCCATCCGTGGCATCCGCGCCACGAACTCCCTCTTGTTGCGGTTGAGTCGAACGGGTACATCTCGCCGTACCGATCTCAGGAAGCCCCTCAGGAGGTACGCGTGCACACCACGAGAACCGTTCCTGCGAGACCCGTCCTGCTCATCGCCCTCACCGGCTCGCTGCTGCTCACCCCGAACAGCGCGAGCGCCGACCCCGAGCCCCCCACCCGCGAGAGCGCCGGCGACCATGGCGTGGCCCGGGCCCCGGAGAGCGCCACCCTGCGGGCGCTCACCGCCCCTACCACCGGCTTCACGGACACCACCCGGGGCTATCCCCGCGAGCAGGTCCTCACCCCCGACCCCGTGAACCCGGCGGACAAGTCCGTCAAGCTGGGTCTCACCCCCTATCACGCGATCGCCCCGAGGCTGAACGCCCTTCAGCGGCTGGGCGACCGGGTGAGCGTCGAGGTCGCGGGGCGTTCGGCGGGCGGGCACCGGCTCTACCTGGTCACCGTGACCGCCCCGGAGACCACCGCCCAGGCCCGCGCCCAGGAGCGGATGCGCGAGCTGATCGAGAACGCGCCCGCGAGCGCCGCCAAGTCAGGGGAGATCAGGGCCGGTTACAAGGCGCCCGTCTTCTTCAACAACAACATCCACGGCAACGAGTGGGAGGGCACGGACGCCTCCCTGAAGCTCATTGAGCAGCTCGCGACCGCTGAGGACGCACGCACGAAGAGCCTTCTCGCCCACTCCCGCCTGTACTTCAACATCACCGCGAACCCCGACGGCCGTATCGCCGGAACCCGCGCGAACGCGGGCGGCTTCGACCTGAACCGGGATTTCGTGACCGCCTCGCAGCCCGAGGTGCGGGCGATGCGGCAGATCGAGATCGACAAGCAGCCCGCCGTGATGCTCGACCTGCACGGGTACGTCAACGGCACGCTCATCGAGCCCACCACTCCCCCGCACGGCGAGAACTACGAGTACGACCTCTTCCTGAAGAACACCTACGCCAACGCCCTGGGCATGGAGGCCGCCGTCAACGGCCTCGGCTACACACCCGCGCAGGACGGTGTCGAGCCTGCGCAGATCCCCTTCCGGGACCAGGAGGAGGGCTGGGACGACTGGCCGCCGATCTTCACCCCGCAGTACGCGGCCTTCCACGGCACGGTCGCCGCGCACACGGTCGAGATCCCGCTGGCCGTCAACAACTCCCTCTACGACAGCCTGCCCGTCGCGGAGCTGCGGCGCCGGTCCGCGATCAACACGACCGTGGCGGGCGCCGCCATCAGGGCGACGCTCGACTTCGTGCAGGAGAAGCGCACGTCGCTGATCGCCGACCAGATCGAGGTCTTCCGGCGCGGGGCGGCGGGGGCCGCACAGGTGCCGGTGTCCGAGGAGACGGTCCCCGGGGTGCCGGGCATCGGGCCCGAGGACGTGTACACCACGGACTTCCCCCGCGCGTACGTGATTCCCTCGGGCTCGACGGCCGCCGCCCGGCTCGTCGACCACCTTCTCGCCAACGACGTCCGCGTCAGCCGCGCGAGTCGCGACCTGCGGCTCGGCGGACGGACGTATCCGAAGGGCTCGTACGTCGTCGACATGCGCCAGCCGAAGCGGGGCCTGGCGAACGTGCTGCTCGCGGACGGGCGGGACATCAGCGACAAGGTCTCGGTGATGTACGACATCTCGGGCTGGAGCCTGGGCCGGCTGTGGGGCGCGACGGTCACGCCGGTGACGACGGGGAGCCTCGCCGGTGCGCCGCTGAGGCGCGTCCGGGCCGCCGCGCCCGTGGGTCGTCTCGCCCCGCGCGGCGATCTGCGGCTGCGGCTGACCGACCCGCAGGAGATCGCGGCGCTCAACTCGCTGCTCCGGCAGGGCGTTCCGGTACGGCGGGCCGCCGACGGCAGTGCGATCGTGCCCGCGTCGGCGCGGAAGCCTGCCGCCGAAGCCGCTCGCACCTACGACGTCGTCCTCGACACGACCCGGCAGACCGGCACGGCCGCACTGCACCGCACACGCGTGGCCGCCGCCGTGACTCCCGGCGAGCTGTTCGCGCTGCGGGAGATGAACTTCGAGGTCACCCCGGTCTCGACGGCCGTCCTGAACGCCGGTTTCGACTGGTCGTCGGTGGACGTGCTGTTCGTGTCGGCGGGGCTGGACCGCGACGCCCTCACCACCGGGGCCCGCACGGCCCTGGACGCCTTCCTGGGCGCCGGGCACGGGCTCGTCGGCCGCGGGGTCGCCGGGGCCGAACTGAGCGCGGCCACGGGGCTGCTGGCCGCGAAGCCGGTGGAGGGCAACGGGGACGCCAACGGCGTGGTGCGCGTGGTGAACTCGGGTCCGGTGACGGCCGGGGCCCCGGACCACGGGTTCGTCTACGCGCCGGTCTGGTTCACCGATCTCGGGCCCGGGGTGCGGGTGGAACAGTCGTACGCCACCGGCGCTCCGCTGGTCTCCGGGCACTGGCGGCCCCTGCCGGACGGCTCCGGCGGGCCCGCCGCCGCGGCCGGGCAGGCCTCGGTCGTCAGCGGCCAAAGGGCCGTTCTGTTCGGCACCGAGCCTCTCTTCAGGGATCATCCGAAGGGGGAGTTCGCCCAGGTCGGGCGGGCATTGTTCACCATGGCACACGCGAGCAGCGGCTGAGGTTGAGGAGAGCGGATGACGCAGGAGATCCACGGCACCGTCGCGGACGGCTTCGAGGCGGTGCGCGAGCAGTTCGCCGCCTTCGTGGCGGGCGAACGGCCCGACTACGAGGGGCAGTTGAGCGCGTATGTGCACGGTCGGCGGGTCGTCGACCTGTGGGCGGGCGAGGGCGTCGGACCGGACTCCCTCTACGGCGTGTTCTCGTCGACCAAGGGTGCCGCCCATCTGGTGGCCGCGCTCCTGGTCCAGGAGGGCACGCTGGAGCTGGACCGCAAAGTGACCTATTACTGGCCGGAGTTCGGGGCCGAGGGCAAGGGCCAGCTGACGCTGCGCGATCTGCTGGCGCACCGGGCCGGGGTGATCGGGCTGGACGCCGGGTTCAGCGCGCAGGAGCTGACGGACGACCGGGCGGTGGCGGAACGGCTCGCGGACCAGAAGCCGTTCTGGCGCCCCGGCACGGCGTTCGGGTATCACGCGCTCGTGATCGGCGCGCTCAGCGGTGAGATCGTGCGCCGGGCGACCGGCCGTTCGCTCCAGGAGGTGTACGAGGAGCGGATCCGGGCGCCGTACGGGCTGGACTTCCACCTGGGGCTGCCCGAGGCGCTGGAACCCCGCTACCGCTCCGTGCAGCCGATGGCCCCGACCGCCGAGCAGCAGGCCCTGCTGGACGCGGCGCTGACAGGTCCGCACAGCCTGGCCGCGATCGCCTTCAACCAGCAGGTGCCGGACCCGGGTGACCTGGTGGGCTACGCCAACTCCCGTGCCGTACGGGCGAAGGGGCCGGCGTCGGCGGGCGGAGTGGCGGCCGCCCGCGGGCTGGCCGGGATGTACGCGGCGGCGATCAGCGAAGTCGCCGACCGGCCGCCCCTGTTGAAGCCGGACACCATCGCCGAGGTGGGCCAGATCCAGTCGATCGGCTACGACCTGGTGGCCCGCGCCCACAAGTCCTACGGCCTGGGCTTCCAGGCCACGGCCGACATGTGGTACCCCTTCCTCGGTGCCGGCGCCTTCGGCCACAGCGGCGCCGGTGGCTCCCAGGCCTTCGCCGATCCCCGCAGTGGCCTGGCCTACGGCTACACCCGCCGCCGGATGGCGTTCCCGGGAGGGGCGGCGCCGGAGAACGAGCGGTTCGTGCGGGCCGTACACCAGGCGGCGTTGGCCGTATGAGCCGTAGGGCATGAGCAAAGGCGGCACCCCACGTCCAGGAGTGCCGCCTTTGCCCTGTACGACCAACGAGCTCCGTCAGGTGAGCGTCACGGAGATGTTCCCGCGGGTCGCCTTCGAGTACGGGCAGACCTGGTGGGCCTTCTCAAGGAGGGCCCGGGCCGTGGCCGCGTCGAGGTTCGGGAGGGTCGCCGAGATCTCGACGATCAGCCCGAAGCCGTCGGTGTTCTTGCCGATGCCGACCTTCGCGGTGACCGTCGAGCCGGAGATGTCGGCCTTCTCCTGGCGGGCGACGACGCCGAGGGCGCCCTGGAAGCAGGCGCTGTACCCGGCGGCGAAGAGCTGCTCCGGGTTGGTGCCGCTGCCGCTGCCGCCCATCTCTTTGGGCGGGTCGACGACCACGTCGAGCCTGCCGTCGTCGGTGGCGACACGGCCGTCGCGGCCGTTCTCGGCGGTGGCGACGGCCGTGTAGAGGACATCGGTCTGCTGGATGGACATGCGGTTGTCTTCCTCCTCGGTCCACCGCGACTCGCGCCCACGATCGACGGCGGAATTCGGAAAGAAGTTACCGCATGCCGGAAATCCAGCACAGGGCTACAGCTTGACGATCATCTTTCCGGTGTTGTCGCCGCGCAGGACCCCGAGGAACGCCTCCAGGTTGTTCTCGATGCCCTCGACGACCGTCTCGCGGTACTTGAGCTGCCCGGACGCCACCCACGGGCCGACCTCGGAGACGAACTCCGACTGGAGGTCGTAGTGGTCGCCGACCAGGAAGCCCTCGATGCGGCCGCGGGTCTGGATCAGCCGGGCGAGGTTGCGCGGGCCGGGAGCGGCCTCGGTGTTGTTGTAGACGGAGATCATGCCGCAGACCGCGATCCGGCCACCCTGATTGAGGGACCCGATGGCGGCCTCCAGGTGGTCACCGCCGACGTTGTCGAAGTAGACGTCGACGCCGTCCGGGGCCGCCTCGCGCAGCTGGTCGCCGACCTTGCCGCTCTTGTAGTTGAAGGCCGCGTCGAAGCCGTACTCCTCGACGAGCAGCTTGACCTTCTCGTCCGAGCCGGCGGAGCCGATGACCCGGGAGGCACCCTTGAGCTTGGCGATCTGGCCGACCTGGCTGCCGACGGCACCCGCGGCGCCGGAGACGAAGACCGAGTCACCCTCCTTGAAGGAGGCGGTGCGCAGGAGGCCGGCGTAGGCGGTGAGGCCGGTCATGCCGAGGACGCCGAGGTACGTCGAAAGGGGCGCGGCGTCCGCGTCCACCTTGACGGCGTTCTCGGCGCGTACGACCGCGTACTCGCGCCAGCCGAGGAAGTGCAGGACGTGGTCACCGACGGCGATGCCCTCGGCGTTGGACTCGACGACCTCGCCGACCGCTCCGCCCTGCATGACCTTGCCGAGCTCGAAGGGGGCGACGTACGACTTCGCGGCGCTCATGCGGCCGCGCATGTACGGGTCGACGGAGAGGTACTTGTTCCGGACCAGCACCTGGCCCTCACCGGGGGTCGGGACCTCGGCTTCGACCAGGGCGAAGTCCTCCGGCTTGGGCCAGCCGACCGGGCGGGACAGGAGGTGCCATTCGCGGTTGATCATGATGCCTGGACCTTTCCATTTACTTCAGTACCTTAAACAACCATGCCCCTGAATATTTCAGGTTGTCAAGTAAAGGGGTACCCTGGATCCCATGCCCACTCCTCACAAGACCCGGCCCGACGCGCTGACCATGGAAGTCGTGGAGCTCATCGGGGACGTGGTGGCCCGCTTCTACTCGGACTACGAGGACGCGGCCGCGGAGCACCTCCTCACCGGGGCGCAGGCGCGGCTTTTGAGTCTGCTGTCCCTCGAGCCGCTGCCCATGCGCAAGCTGGCCCAGAAACTGAAGTGCGAGCCGTCGAACGTCACCGGGATAGTGGACCGTCTTGAGGCACGCGGGCTCGTGGAGCGGCGGCCCGACCCCGCGGACCGGCGCGTCAAGGTGGCGGCGGCGACGGAGGCGGGGGTCCAGGTGGCCCGGGAGCTGCGGGAGGGCCTGCGGTTCGCACGGGAGCCGCTGGCCGGGCTGTCGCAGGGGGAGCGGGAGTCACTGCGGGATCTGTTGCGGCGGATGCGGGACGCGTAGGCGTGGCTTTCGGAGCCTTCGCTTCACTTGAGCGAAGGTCTCAGGTGCACCACCAGAGGAAGCGTTCGCAGTCCGTCGGGGACGGGGCCGGGCTCGGGGCCGCGGTGGTGGGGGTGGCGGTGGGGGCCGAGCCGCCGCTCGTGGACGTGGCTGTCGCGGTGGGGGTCGACGCACCGGAGGCCTTGGTGGGCGCCGACTCGGCGTCGGGGCTCTTGCTCGCGTCGGCGTCCTCGCTCTTGGACGCGGAGGGCGACGGGGACTCGGAGACCTTCGGGGAGGGCGATCCCGAAGGGACGGTTCCGCTGGAGTCGGCCGCCGTCGACGCCGACTCGCTCGCCTCCGGGGAGGCGCCACCCTCGGCCGATTCCCCGCCCGCCGCGGCCGGCTTGGGGGAAGACCCGGGGGCGTCCATGCCCAGCTCCGCGAGGCTCAGACCGCCGGCCGCGAGCACGAACCCGGCGGCGACCAGCAGGGTCCGGCGGCGGCGCCTGCGGTGGGCTGCCGCTTTGCGGTCGCGCCGGCTGGCTCCGCCGGTGGGGTCGTCGTCCTCGTCCTCGTCGTACTCGTCGGCGTGCGCGTCCTCGGGTTCCGCGGAGGGGGCGGGACCGTCGGCACTCTCCGCACTCCGGCCGCGCGCGCGCCGCCGCGAGGCCCGGCCACCGGTCGGCTCCGCCGCGACCTCGGCCACGCCATCGCTCCCGTCGGCCTCGACGCCGGCATCACTCCCGGTCGAGCCGTAGCCCGCCCCGGCCTCCGCCGACCGACCACCTGCAGGATCGCCCGCGGCGCTACGACCGTCCCCGCCGTACGCCATGCCACCGTGATCGCCGGCGTCGTGCGCCACACCACCCGGGCCGTACGAGGTGGGGCCGTGCCCGTCTCCGCCGTACGGCGTGACCTCGTCGCCACCTCCGCCGTACTGAGAAGTCGCACCCGTGCCGTACGCCCCGGCCATCCCCTGGCCGCCGTACCCACCCGTCCCGCTCGCGTACGCGCCCGCGTGGGCGTCCCCCGCGAGGGAAGGGCCGCCGTACTGCTCCTCGGCTCCGTACGTCGCGTACGCCGGGGTCACCGAAGGCTCCTGCGGCTGGGCCTGGGCCGGTACGCGGTGGGCGTACGCGCGTAGCTCTTCGATCGAGGTGCCGCACCCCGGGCAGGCGAGGGCGCCGTTGAGGTGCCGTCGGCACGGGAGGCAGAAGTCCATGACGCGGGAAGATTAAGTTCCCAACCGGTGGCGTTCCTAGAGCCAGCCGTGAAGGTTGTGTGGGGAACCGGCCGTTCCGGCGCGGCGGGTCGAGGATGTTCCACTCCCATCGCGTCGAAACCGACATCGCCGGTTCCCCGTCGGCTCAGGTTTTCCTACGGGTCGTCATCACGCGCTGGATCAGGATGAACGCGCAGAGCAGCACACCGGTGGCGATCTTCGTCCACCAGGAGCTGAGCGTGCCCTCGAACTGGATGATGCTCTTGATCAGGCCGAGGACGAGGACGCCGAAGAGGGTGCCCAGGACATAGCCGGAGCCGCCCGTCAGCAGGGTGCCGCCGATGACCACCGCGGCGATCGCGTCGAGTTCCATGCCCACGGCGTGCAGCGGGTCACCGGACTGGATGTAGAGCATGAAGAGCAGGCCGGCCAGCGCGGAGCAGAAGCCGCTCATCGTGTAGACCGCGATCTTCGTGCCGCCCAGCGGGAGACCCATCAGCAGGGCCGACTGCTCGTTGCCGCCGATGGCGTACACCCGGCGTCCGAAACGCGTGTAGTGGAGGACGTAGAAGGCCGCGGCCAGGACGACCAGGGCGACGACGGCGCCGATCGACAAGTCGCCCACGCCGAGCGGCACCCGTGTCTGCGCGAGGCTGCTCACGTCGGAGTCGTCGATGGCGATCGACTCCTTGCTGATGACCAGGCACAGGCCCCGGAAGAGGAAGAGCCCGGCGAGCGTCACGATGAACGGCTGGATCTCGAAGTTGTGGATCACATAGCCCATGAGGAAGCCGCCGAACGCTCCCACGGCCAGGGATATGGGGATCACCAGGAGCAGGGGCAGGCCCACGTCCTGTACCAGCCACGCCGTCAGCATCGTCGTGAAGCCGATCACCGAGCCCACCGACAGGTCGATGCCGCCCGACATGATGACGAAGGTGGCCCCGACGGCGGCGACCAGCAGATAGCCGTTGTCGATGAACAGGTTGAGGAACACCTGCGAGTCGCCGAAGCCGTAGTTCTGGTAGCGGCTGAGGCCGACGATGTACATCACGAGGAACAGGCCGGCCGTGACCAGGACGGGCAGCCGTCGGTCGCCGAGCAGGCGGGCGGACCTGGACGTCGTACGACGCTCCGGCGCGCCCGGTGTCGCGGGAGTCCTGGTGGTCGTACTCATCACGACACCTCCATCTTGGGAGCGGAGTCGGCGGGCTCGGCGACCGCGGCGGGCGCTGCCGGGCCCGCGGTCTTCGCGCGGCCGCCGAAGACCTTGGCGCGGAACTTCGGGGACTGGAGCAGGCACACGACGATGACGACGGCTGCCTTGAAGACCAGGTTGGTCTGGGTGGGAACGCCGATGGTGTAGATCGTCGTCGTGAGGGTCTGGATGACCAGGGCGCCGACGACCGTGCCGCCGATGGAGAAGCGTCCGCCGAGCAGCGAGGTGCCGCCGATGACGACGGCGAGGATCGCGTCGAGTTCGATCCACAGGCCGGCGTTGTTGCCGTCCGCGGCCGAGGTGTTGGAGCTGATCATCAGGCCCGCGATGCCCGCGCACACCGCGCAGAACACGTACACCATGATCTTGATGCGCATCGACCGGATGCCCACCAGACGGCTGGCCTCGGCGTTGCCGCCCACCGACTCGACGAGCAGGCCGAGGGCCGTGCGGCGGGTCAGCAGGACGGTGACGGCCACGACCGCGGCCACCACGAAGATGGAGAAGGGCAGCGTCAGCCAGTAGCCGCCGCCGATGAGCTTGTACGGCTCGCTGTTGATGGTGATGATCTGGCCGTCGGTGATCAGCTGGGCGACACCGCGGCCGGCGACCATGATGATGAGGGTCGCGATGATGGGCTGGATGCCCATCCTGGCGACGAGGAAGCCGTTCCACAGACCGCAGACCACCGCCGCGATCAGGCCGAGGCCCATCGCGAGGAGCACGGAGGACAGGGCGCCCTGGTCGGCCTGGTCGCTGATGTACGAACAGGTCAGGGCTCCGGTGATGGCGACCACGGCGCCGACCGAGAGGTCGATGCCGCCGGTGGCGATGACCAGGGTCATGCCGACCGCCACCAGGATCAGGGGCGAGCCGAACAGCACGATCGAGACGAGGCTGCCGTAGAGGTGGCCGTTCGTCATGTGGATCGCGAAGAAGTCGGGCGTGAAGGGAACGTTGACGAGCAGCAGGGCCACCAGGACCGCGACCGGCCAGAACAGGTGATGGTGTGTCAGTGCTCGCCAGCGGGAGGTGGTGGTCACTGGTGTTCTCCGCTCGCGATGGTCTCGAGGATCTTGCTGGGGGTGATCTCGGGCCCGTTGGTGAGCTGTGCCACCAGCTTGCGGTCGCGCAGCACCCCGATGGTGTGGCTGAGGCGGAGGACCTCCTCCAGCTCGGCCGCGATGTAGAGCACGGACATGCCGTCCTCGGAGAGGGAGACCACCAGCTTCTGGATCTCCGTCTTGGCGCCGATGTCGATGCCGCGCGTCGGCTCGTCCAGGATGAGCAGCTTCGGCTGGGTGATCAGCCAGCGGGCGAGAAGCACCTTTTGCTGGTTCCCGCCGCTCAACTGGCCGACCCTGGCTTCCGGGTTGGCGGGGCGGATGTCCAGCGCCTTGATGTACTTGGCGACGAGTTCGTCGCGCTGGGCGGTGGGGATGGGCCGGGTCCAGCCGCGGGCCGCCTGCAGGGCGAGGATGATGTTCTCACGGACCGTCAGATCCGGTACCAGGCCCTCCGTCTTGCGGTTCTCCGAGCAGAACGCGACCCCGGCGCCGATGGCGTCGTTGGGGGCGCTCATGGAGACCTGCTTGCCGCCGATGGTCACCGTGCCGCTGTCCGGCTGGTCGGCGCCGAAGAGCAGCCGGGCCAGTTCGGTACGGCCGGAGCCGAGCAGTCCCGCGAGGCCGACGACCTCGCCCTTCTTGATGTCCAGGTCGAAGGGGGCGATGCCGCCGGTCCTGCCGAGGCCCTCCGCCTTCATCAGCGACTCGCCCACGTCCGCGTGGAGTTGCTGGTCGTGCAGCTCCTCCAGCTGGTCCAGGGCCTTGCCGATCATCAGCTCGATCAGTCCGACCTGGTCGAGGTCGCGGACCATGTGCTCGCCGACCAGGGTGCCGTTGCGCAGGACGGTCATGCGGTCGCAGATCTCGTAGATCTGGTCGAGGAAGTGGGAGACGAAGAGGATCGCCACGCCCTCGTCCCTCAACTGCCGCATCAGGCGGAACAGTTCGAGGACCTCGTCACGGTCGAGGCTGGAGGTCGGCTCGTCCAGGACCAGGACCTTGGTGCCGGAGCCCTCGCCGTCGCTGTCGCCGGTGCCCACCGACCGTACGATCGCGACCAGTTGCTGAACGGCCAGGGGGTACGAGGACAGCGGTGCGGTGACGTCGATGTCCAGACCGAGGCGGTCGACGAGCTCCGCGGCCTCCTTGCGCATGCGCTTCCACTGGATGCGGCCCGCGCGGGTGGGTTCGCGTCCGATGAAGATGTTCTCCGCCACCGACAGGTTGGGGCAGAGGTTGACCTCCTGGTAGACCGTGCTGATGCCGGCGTGCTGCGCCTGCAGCGGGCTGCCGATCCGCACGGCCTTGCCGTCGAGGGTGATGGTGCCGCCGTCCAGGGAGTAGACCCCGGTCAGCACCTTGATCAGGGTGGACTTCCCTGCCCCGTTCTCGCCCATCAGGGCGTGGATCTCGCCGGGGAAGAGCCGGAAGTCGACGCCCGACAGAGCCCTTACCCCCGGAAACTCTTTGACTATGCCCGTCATCTCCAGGACGGGCTGCGGCTCTGCCATGGCAGCGCTCCTCATGGACTCATCGAATCTCGTTCACGGCCCGCGGGGAGCCTCCTTGAGCCGAGCTGTGCTCGGCCTGCCGGAGGCTCCCTGCCGGTGGGTGCGGTCGGTCGGTACCGCGGTCGGTCGGTACGTGCGGTCGGTCAGTACCTGCGCGGTCGCTCAGTACTTGCGGCTGGGGAGCGCGGCCTTGGCCTGGTCCTGCATGAAGTCGCCCTCCTTGGTCTTGATCCAGCGCTCGACCGACTCGCCGTTCTTGACCTTCTTCACGACGTCCATCAGCTGCGGGCCGAGCAGCGGGTTGCACTCGACGATGGCGTTGATCTTGCCTTCGGACATGGCCACGAAGCCGTCCTTCACGCCGTCGATCGAGACGATCAGGATGTCCTTGCCGGGCTTCTTGCCCGCCGCCTCGATGGACTGGATGGCGCCGATGGCCATGTCGTCGTTGTGCGCGAAGAGGACGTTGATGTCCGGGTTGGACTGCAGGAAGGCCGCCATGACCTGCTTGCCGCCGGCGCGGGTGAAGTCACCGGTCTGGCTGACGACGATCTTCCAGTCGTCCTTGTGCTCGGCGTCCATGACCTCCTTGAAGCCCTTGGCGCGCTCGATGGCGGGGGCGGCACCGGTGGTGCCCTCCAGCTGGGCGATCTTCACGGCGCCCTTGTGACCGGCCGTCGTCAGGACCTTCTCCAGGATCCTGGCGGCGCGGCGGCCCTCGTCGGTGAAGTCGGAGCCCACCAGGGTGACGTAGAGGGAGTCGTCGGAGGTCTCGACGGAGCGGTCGGTGAGGACCACCGGGATCTTCGCGGACTTGGCCTCCTTGAGCACCGCGTCCCAGCCGGTGACGACGACCGGGGAGAAGGCGATGACGTCCACCTTCTGCGCGATGTAGCTGCGGATGGCGGAGATCTGGTTCTCCTGCTTCTGCTGGGCGTCGGAGAACTTCAGGTTGTAACCCGCCTCCTTGGCCGCGGACTTCACCGAGTCGGTGTTGGCGCTGCGCCAGCCGCTCTCGGAGCCGACCTGGGAGAAGCCGAGGGTGATCGCCTTGCTGCCGTCGGAGGAGGTGCTGGAACCCTTGTCCTCCTTGGCGCAGGCCGCCAGGGTGCCGGCCGCCGCCACGCCGATCGCCGCAGTGAGGAAGTTCCTTCTGTTGAGCATGTTCTTCTCCTTTGAAGAGCCAGGACCGATCGCACTGCGTCCAGCCTGTCGATCATTATTCGAAATATCGGTCACACTGGTGTGCGAATGTTGCCGATTGGTGCTGCTTGGTGCGCGTCAGTCGGGTGCGGTGCTGGCCCGGACGACGAGTTGGGGTTCGATGGCGACTCCGGGCGCCCCGGAGGGGGCCCGGCCCTCGATGAGATCCAGCAGCAGGGCGATGCTCCGCTTGCCCACCGTCGCGAAGTCCTGCCGGACGGTGGTGAGCGGTGGAGCGAAGAACTCCGATTCCGGGATGTCGTCGAAGCCGACCACCGCGACGTCCTGGGGAGTGCGTACGCCCGCCTCCCGCAGCGCCCGCAACACCCCCAGCGCCATCTGGTCGTTGGCGACGAAGACGGCGGTCAGTCCGCGGCCCACCCAGCCGGCCAGTTCCTGGCCCGCACGATAGCCCGACAGCGGACTCCAGTCCCCCCGCAGCGGCAGCGGCGGCTCGACGCCCGCCGCTTCGAGGGTCGCCCGCCAGCCGGCGGCCCGGTCGGCGGCCTCCTGCCAGTCCTCGGGTCCGGCGAGATGCCAGACCGTGCGGTGACCGGCGGCCAGCAGATGACTGGTGGCCAGCCGCCCGCCCAGCCACTGGTCCACGTTGACGCTGGGGATCTCCGCGCCGGAGCCGGTCCCCACGGCCACCACCGGGAAGGGATGGCGGAGTTCGGCGAGAGCCTCGACCGCCGACCGCTGCGGGGCGATGGCGATCACCCCCTCCACCCCGCCCTCACTGAGGTGGTCCAGGGCCTCGGAGAGGGTCTCCACCGCGAGCTTGCGCAGGCTGACCGTGGAGACGGTGTACCCCTTGGCGCGCGCCGCCTCCTCCAGCGCGAACAGCGTGCTGGCGGGTCCGTAGAGGGTGGTGTTGGAGGCGACCACACCCAGGGTCCGGGTGCGCCGGGTCGCCAGGGCCCGTGCCGAGGAGTTGCGGCGGTAACCCATCTCCTCGATCGCACGCAGCACCTTGGCACGCGTCTCGTCCCGCACATTGGGGTGGTCCCCCAGGACACGGGAGACGGTCTGGTGGGACACCCCGGCCAGGCGTGCCACATCGGCCATGGTGGGTGGCCGGAGCTGTACGTGGTTCACGGCCGCACCTCCTTGGCGATCGTTTGTGGGCAGGTCCTGTGTCGTGGGCGGACGATTCCGCGCCGCCCGGGTCACTCCGGGGTTCCGGACAGCCCCGTGACATCGACCGGTGGGGCGGCTGGGAGCAGTGCCGACACGACGCTCGTACCTCCTTGGATGCCGGTGGGCACCGATCGGTGAATGCGGAGGTCATTGTGAGCGCTAACAATTCACGGCGGTCAAGAGGGCTGCAGCGGGAAGTGTCGTCACGGTTGAATAACGCCACCACCTGCGGGAGTTGAGGAGGGGGGCGGTTTCGCGTGGCCGTACACCCTCCATGTGCGGCCATGTGGGCGCAACATCTAAACCGTTACGCGTTCGACCACCCGACCCATTGACACTCCGACCGGGTCGTCCTTACGGTCGGGCCAGCATTTCGAACGTGAGCCGAAATTTCGAACAAGCTGAGAGCCTAGGGAGTAGCTGACGTGCGCATCACGGGAATCAGCACGCACGTGGTCGGGACGCCGTGGCGGAACCTGACCTACGTCCAGGTGCACACCGACGAGGGACTCACCGGAGTCGGCGAGACCCGCATGCTGGGCCACACCGACGCCCTGCTCGGCTATCTGCACGAGGCGAAGACCAACCACATTCTCGGGTCGGACCCGTTCGCTGTCGAGGACCTCGTCAAGCGTATGAAGTACGGCGACTACGGCCGGGCCGGCGAGATCGTGATGTCCGGTATCGCCGTGATCGAGATGGCCTGCTGGGACATCAAGGGCAAGGCCCTGGGGGTGCCCGTCTGGCAGCTGCTCGGCGGCAAGGTCACCGACAAGGTCAAGGCGTACGCCAACGGCTGGTACACCACCGAGCGGACCCCGGAGGCCTACCACAAGGCCGCCCAGGGGGTCATGGAGCGCGGCTACAAGGCGCTCAAGATCGACCCCTTCGGCACCGGGCACTTCGAGCTCGACCACGAGCAGAGCCTGTACGCCGTCTCGCTCATCGAGGCCGTCCGTGACGCCATCGGGCCGGACGCCGAGCTGATGCTGGAGATGCACGGCCGCTTCTCCCCCGCCACGGCCGTCCGCCTGGCCAAGGACCTCGCGCCCTTCAAGCCCGCCTGGCTCGAGGAGCCGGTGCCGCCGGAGAACCTGAAGGCGCTGGAGAAGGTCGCCGCCAAGGTGGACATGCCGGTCGCCACGGGTGAGCGGATCCACGACCGCATCGAGTTCCGCGAGCTCTTCGAGAGCCAGGCCGTGGACATCATCCAGCCCGACGTCGGCCACATCGGCGGCATCTGGGAGACCCGGAAGCTGGCCGCGACCGCCGAGACCCACTACATGCTGGTGGCGCCCCACAACGTGGGCGGGCCGGTCCTGACCGCCGCCTCCCTCCAGGTCGGCTTCACCGCGCCGAACTTCAAGATCCTGGAGCACTTCAACGACTTCGCCGACGCGGAGATCAAGAAGGTCGTCAAGGGCGCCCCGCAGGTCGTGGACGGCTACTTCCACCTCACCGACGCCCCCGGCCTCGGTGTCGAGCTGGACGTCGACGCCGCCGCCGAGTTCCCGCAGCAGCAGGCCCGGTTCGACCTGTGGGCCGACGGCTGGGAGCAGCGCAAGCCGAAGGGCGCCACGCAGTGAGCACCGCGGTCGTCATCGAGGCGCCCGGCGAGCACCGGCTCGTCGAGCACACCCCTCGTGAGCCCACCGCCGGCGAGGCGCTGGTCCGCGTCCACGCCGTCGGCATCTGCGGCAGCGACCGCGAGGTGTACCAGGGCAACCGGCCCGAGGGGTACGTCCGTTACCCGCTCACGCCCGGCCACGAGTGGTCCGGCACGGTCGAGGCGGTGGGCTCCGGGGTTCCGGCATCGCTCGTCGGCCGCAAGGTGGTGGGCGAGGGCTTCCGCAACTGCCAGGTCTGCGACCGCTGCCACGCGGGCGAGACCACGCTGTGCACGGCCGGCTACGAGGAGACGGGCTTCACCGAGCCCGGCGCCATGGCCGCCACCCTCACCCTGCCGGCCCGGCTGCTGCACGCCCTCCCGGACGACGCCGACCTGACGGCGGCCGCGCTCCTGGAACCCGCCGCCTGCATCGCCGCCGCCGCCCTCAAGGCGAACGCGCGGCCCGGCGAGCGGGTCGCCGTGGTGGGCACCGGGACGCTCGGGATGTTCGCCGTCCAGTTCCTGAAGGCAGGTTCGCCGTCGGAGCTGCTGGTGGTGGGCACCCGCCCGGACCGTGCGGAACTGTCGAGGACCTTCGGCGCCACCGACTTCCGCACCCGGGACCAGGAGCTGCCGGACGACTTCGACGTCGTCATCGAGACCGCCGGATCGGCGTCCGCCGCCAACACCGCCGCCTCGCTGCTCAGACGCGGTGGCCGGCTCGTCCTCACCGGCATCCCGGCCGCGGGCGCCGACGGACTCGACCCCACCGATCTCGTCGTACGGCAGCTGGAGGTGCACACCGTGTTCGGGGCGCCGCCGGACGCCTGGGCGCACACCGTGCGGGTCTTCGGAGCCGGGCTGCTCGATCCGCTGCCGCTCGTCACGCACGAGTTGCCGCTGGACGAGTTCCCCCAGGCCATCGAGCTGGTGGGGTCCGGCGACCCGAAGGTCGGGAAGGTCCTCCTGAGGCCATGACACACCGCTGAGCCGTACGCCGGTACGGGGTACCTGACGACTTCGTACCGGCGTACACCCAGAGCCTTGCGTACCCAGAGCCGCGAATGTCGTCCGAAATACCGAACATGAAGGACAGCTTGTGACCGAGACCACCGCCAGCGCGGCCCGACGACCCGGCGAGCGGGCACTCGCCGCGCTGGGCCTGAACGCGCCCGCCCTCGACCCCTCCGACGCGTCCCCGCACACCTTCCCCGGTGGCGGACGCTGGCGCACCGAGGTGCCCTCCGTGGAGGGCCCCGAGGCGCTCGGCGTTGTCCTCAAGGAGTCCTCGCGGCTCGACGTGCCGATCCACCGGATCAGCCAGGGCTCGGGCGTATGGATGCTCACCGACGCCGAGATCACCGAGATGGTGGAGGCGACGTCCGAACGTGACATCGAGCTCTGCCTGTTCACCGGGCCCCGCGGCACCTGGGACATCGGCGGCTCCACCCGCACCGACTCCCGCGGGGCCGGGCTGCGCGCCCGGGGCCACGACGCGGTCGCCGGGTGCGTCGAGGACGCCGTCCGCGCCACCGAACTCGGCGTGAAGTGCCTGCTCGTCGCCGACGAGGGTGTGCTGTGGACACTGCACCGGGCGCGGGCCACCGGGGTCATCCCGGCCGACACGACACTGAAGGTGTCGGCGCTGATCGGGCCGGTGAACCCGGCCGCGTACGCCGTGTACGAGAACCTCGGCGGCGACTCGATCAACGTGCCCAGCGATCTGACGCTCGATCACCTCACCGAGATCCGGCGGGTGTCGGCCGCCCCGATGGACATGTACATCGAGGCTCCCGACGATCTCGGCGGTTACGTGCGGATGTACGAGGTCGCCGAGCTGATCCGGCGCGGCGCGCCGCTCTATCTGAAGTTCGGCCTGTCGAAGGCCCCCGGGATCTACCCGTACGGGCATCACATGCGCGATCTCACGCTGTCCACCGCCAAGGAGAGAGTGCGGCGCGGACGGCTCGCCCTGGACCTGCTCGCACGGCACGGGGCGGACGGCGACATGGCGCCGCTCGGCTCCCGGCTGCCGGGCGCGCTGAAGCGGTTCGAAACGCCTGCATAACGTTCCGGACAACCCCCCTTCACAAAAGCCGACGCAATCGCACAGACTCCGACACAACCCAGCCTCTCCCGGTCGCTCCCCCGTACCGCCCCAGGCACCCGTACCGCCGGAACCGCACCCGGCCTCCCGACATCAAGGATGATGATCATGCGTACTCGTCGAGCCGCACTCACCGCCATAGCCGGCGCCGCCTCTCTCGCCCTCACCCTCACCGCCTGTGGCCAGGACAGCAAGGGCGGCAGCGAGGAGAGCGCGGGCAGCGCCAAGGGCGGCACGATCGGCATCGCGATGCCGACCAAGTCCTCCGAGCGCTGGATCGCCGACGGCAACAACGTCGTCAAGAACCTCCAGTCCAAGGGCTACAAGACCAAGCTGGTCTACGGCGAGGACGACCCCGACCAGCAGGTCTCCCAGATCGAGAACCTGATCACGCAGGGCGTCAAGGGCCTGATCGTCGCGGCCATCGACAACAAGTCGCTGAACAACGTGCTCCAGCAGGCCAAGGACGCCAAGATCCCGGTCATCGCCTACGACCGTCTGATCCTCGGCACGCCGAACGTCGACTACTACGCGTCGTTCGACAACACCAAGGTCGGTGAGCTGCAGGCCAGCTACATCGTCGACAAGCTCGGCCTGAAGAGCGGCAAGGGCCCCTTCAACATCGAGCTGTTCGCCGGCTCCAACGACGACAACAACACCAAGTACTTCTTCGGCGGCGCGATGAGCGTGCTGCAGCCGTACATCGACAGCAAGAAGCTCGTCGTCAAGTCCGGCCAGACCAAGATCAACCAGGTCACCACGCTGCGCTGGGACGGCGCCACCGCCCAGAAGCGCATGGAGGACATCCTCACCTCGACGTACGGCAGCGCCAAGGTCGACGCGGTCCTGTCGCCGTACGACGGCATCTCCATCGGTATCCTCGCCGCGCTGAAGTCGGACGGCTACGGCTCCGCGAGCAAGCCGCTGCCGGTCATCACCGGCCAGGACGCCGAGCTCGCCTCGGTGAAGTCGATCATCGCGGGTCAGCAGACGCAGACCGTCTACAAGGACACCCGCAAGCTCGCCGAGGTCGCCTCGACGATGGTGGACGACGTCCTCAACGGCAAGAAGCCCGAGGTCAACGACACCAAGACGTACGACAACGGCTCCAAGGTCGTCCCCGCCTACCTGCTGCAGCCGGTCAGCGTCGACAAGAGCAACTACACGAAGGAACTGGTCGACACCGGCTACTACAAGGCCAGCGAGCTCAACTAGTCAGCCCTGTCGGCACATTCCTCTGATTGAAAGGCACGACCATGGCGGGACCCGTCCTGGAAATGCGCTCGATCGTCAAGACCTTTCCCGGCGTCAAAGCGCTGTCGGACGTCACACTGACCGTCCGTCAAGGCGAGGTCCATGCCATCTGCGGCGAGAACGGCGCCGGGAAGTCCACCTTGATGAAGGTGCTCTCCGGCGTCCATCCGCACGGCACGTACGAGGGCGACATCCTCTTCGAGGGAGATGTCGTCCAGTTCAAGGACATCCGGGCGAGCGAGCAGCACGGCATCGTGATCATCCACCAGGAACTGGCTCTGGTGCCGTTCCTGTCGATCGCGGAGAACATCTTCCTCGGCAACGAACACGCCTCCGGCGGGTTCATCAACTGGAACGAGACGCTGAAGCACGCCACCGAGCTGCTGCGCCGGGTGGGTCTGAGCGACCACCCGGAGACCCGGATCACCGACATCGGTGTGGGCAAGCAGCAGCTGGTGGAGATCGCCAAGGCGCTCTCGAAGAAGGTGAAGCTGCTCATCCTCGACGAGCCGACCGCGGCTCTGAACGACGAGGACAGCGGCAAACTCCTGGATCTCATCCTGGAGTTGAAGAAGCAGGGCATCACCTCGATCATCATCTCCCACAAGCTCAACGAGATCCGCAAGGTCGCCGACTCGGTGACGATCATCCGCGACGGGAAGTCGATCGAGACCCTGGACGTGAAGGCCCCGGAGACCACCGAGGACCGGATCATCTCGGGCATGGTGGGCCGCGACCTCGACCACCGCTTCCCCGAGCGCACCCCGTACGAGGGCGAGATGGACGCGGCCCCGGCGCTGGAGATCCGCGACTGGACCGTCCACCACCCCATCGACCAGCAGCGCAAGGTGGTCGACGACGTGTCGATCCATGTGCGGCGCGGGGAGATCGTCGGCATCGCGGGCCTGATGGGCGCGGGGCGTACCGAGCTCGCGATGAGCGTGTTCGGGCGGACCTACGGCCGGTACGCGGGCGGCAAGGTCTTCAAGGACGGCAAGGAGATCCGTACGAAGTCCGTCGCGGAGGCGGTCGAGCACGGCATCGCTTACGTCACCGAGGACCGTAAGCACTACGGCCTCAACCTCATCGACAACATCAACCGGAACATCTCGCTGACCGCCCTGAACAAGGTCGCGAAGCACGGTGTGGTCGACGAGCACGAGGAGCGGAAGGTCGCCGAGCGCTTCCGCAAGTCGATGAACATCAAGGCGCCGACGGTCTTCGAGACGGTGGGCAGGCTGTCCGGCGGCAACCAGCAGAAGGTCGTCCTCAGCAAGTGGATCTTCGCGGGTCCCGAGGTGCTGATCCTGGACGAGCCCACGCGCGGTATCGACGTGGGCGCCAAGTACGAGATCTACACGGTCATCGACCAGCTGGCGGCCGAGGGCAAGGCGGTCGTCTTCATCTCCTCCGAGCTGCCGGAGCTGCTCGGGATGTGCGACCGCATCTACACCATGGCCGCCGGACGGCTCACGGGTGAGGTTCCGCGGGCCGAGGCCACGCAGGAAGTGCTGATGCGCCAGATGACGAAGGACAAAGAGGTAACGCGATGAGCACCGATGTGACGAAGGTTCCGGCCGCGGCGCCGCCGGGCAAGAGCGGGGGGTCGTCCTCCGACGGGGGCCTGCTCCAGCTGATGCTGAACGGGCTGCGCCGCAACATGCGGCAGTACGGCATGCTGATCGCGCTCGGCCTGATCGTCGCGCTGTTCGCGGTGTGGACCGACGGCGACCTGCTGCTGCCGCGCAACGTCTCCAACCTGGTGCTCCAGAACAGCTACATCCTGATCCTCGCGATCGGCATGATGCTGGTGATCATCGCGGGGCACATCGACCTGTCGGTCGGTTCACTGACCGCCTTTGTGGGCGCGTTCGCCGCCGTACTGACGGTCCAGCACGACGTGGCCTGGCCGGTCGCGCTGGTGCTGACCCTGGTGGTGGGCGCGGTCGCGGGCTCCGTCCAGGGCTATCTGATCGCGTATCTCGGCATCCCGTCGTTCATCGTCACCCTGGCCGGCATGCTGCTCTTCCGCGGTCTGACGGAGATCCTGCTGGAGGGCCAGACCCTCGGCCCGTTCCCGAACGGTCTGCAGAAGCTCGGCAACGGCTTCCTGCCCGAGGTCGGCCCGGAGACCAACTACCACAACATCACCCTGCTGCTGGGCTTCGCGCTGCTGGCCTTCGTGGTCTACCAGGAAGTCCGCGACCGCAAGCGCCAGCAGGAGTTCGCGCTGGACGTGCTGCCCAGGAACGCCTTCCTGCTCAAGCTCGTCGCGATCGCCGCGGCGGTCCTCGCGGTCACGATGCTGCTCGCCAGCTACCAGGGAGCGCCGATCATTCTGATCGTCCTCGGCGTGCTGGTGGTCGGCTACGGCTACGTCATGCGCAACGCGGTCTTCGGCCGGCACATCTACGCGATCGGCGGCAACCTGCCGGCCGCGAAGCTGTCCGGCGTCAAGGACAAGAAGGTCACCTTCCTTGTCTTCCTGAACATGGGAGTGCTCGCGGCCCTGGCGGGTCTGGTGGTCGCGGCCCGCCTCAACGCGGCCTCCCCGAAGGCGGGCCTGAGCTTCGAACTCGAGGCGATCGCCTCGTCGTTCATCGGTGGCGCGTCCATGAGCGGCGGTGTGGGAACCGTCCTCGGCGCGATCATCGGTGGTCTCGTCCTCGGTGTGCTGAACAACGGCATGAACCTCCTCAGCGTCGGCACCGACTGGCAGCAGGTCATCAAGGGCCTGGCCCTGTTGGCAGCGGTCGGCTTCGACGTGTGGAACAAGCGCAGGGTCGGTTCGTAGACCGGACCGACCGGATCGGGCCCCGCCGGAAGGCGGGGCCCTTCCCATGGGAGGAGAGGAAGCACCGGTGAAGACGCTCTTCGGCAGGCTCGCCGACGGGACCGAGGTCGACCGCTGGTCGCTGGAGAACGGCGGCACCCGGCTGAAGGTCCTGTCGTACGGCGGGATCGTGCAGTCCCTGGAGGTCCCCGACCGGGACGGCAGGTACGCGAACGTCTGCCTCGGCTTCGACCGCGTCGAGGACTACGTCGCCTCCAGCCCGTACTTCGGCGCGCTGATCGGGCGTTACGGCAACCGCATCGCCAAGGGCCGGTTCACCCTGGACGGCAAGAGCCACCAGCTCTCCGTCAACGACGGGGTCAACAGCCTGCACGGCGGCGCCCAGGGCTTCGACAAGCGGGTGTGGGACGTCGAGCCGTTCACCAAGGGCTCCGACGTCGGCCTGCACCTGTACTACACGTCCGTCGACGGCGAGATGGGCTACCCCGGCACCCTCAAGGTGAAGGTGACGTACACCCTCACCCGGCACGGCGAGTGGCGGATCGACTACGAGGCCACCACCGACAGGGCCACCGTCGTCAACCTCACCAGCCACGTGTACTGGAACCTCGGCGGCGAGGGCACCGGCACCATCGAGGACCACGAGCTGCGGATCGCGGCCTCCCGCTACACGCCCACCGACTCGGGTCTGATCCCCACCGGTGAGCCGGCGAAGGTCGCGGGCACCCCCTTCGACTTCCGCAAGGGCAAGCAGATCGGCCGGGACATCCGGGCCGGCCACCAGCAGCAGGTCCTCGCCAAGGGCTACGACCACAACTGGGTGCTCGACAAGGGCATCACGGCCAAGCCCGAGCACGTGGCGACCCTGCGCGACCCGTCGTCGGGCCGCACGCTGAAGATCTCCACCGTCGAGCCGGGGCTGCAGTTCTACTCCGGCAACTTCCTCGACGGCACCCTCACCGGCACCGGCGGTCACACCTACCGCCAGGGCGACGCGCTGTGCCTGGAGACGCAGCACTTCCCGGACGCGCCGAACCACCCGTCGTTCCCGTCGACGGTGCTGCGTCCCGGCCAGACATACCGGACGACGACGATTCACTCGTTCCACGCCTGACCTGGTCAGATGACGAGTTCGGGCCCGGGGTTCCCGAACTCACACTTCTTTCACACCCGTTGAACAGCGCCACGCAGGCATCCGTATGTAAGGGCGGCCCGTGCTCCCCCGCGCGGGCCACCCAATGACGACGGACCCGGTCGTCCCCGCCGGGTCCGCCCCATACGGAGGTTCGATGGCCGACAACGTCACCTCGTTGTTCCGCAGCACGGCTGCGCACAGCCCGTCCATGGCGGCGCTGGCGCGCGAGGGCGGCGACGGGACGGGGCCGGTGGACTTCTGTATCCCCTGCAATCCCTACTTTCCCACTCCGGCGATGATGGACACCATGGCCTCGCGGCTGAAGGACATCATCACGTACTACCCCAGCAGCGCCGACACGATCACCGCCGAGCTGTGCAATCTGCTCCAACTCCCGCCGCAGGCCGTGGCGATGGGCAACGGCTCGACCGAACTGATCACCTGGATCGACCACCTGCTGGTCCGCGAGTCCCTCGCCATCCCCGTCCCCACCTTCGGCCGCTGGACCGACCAGCCGATGGAGACCGGCAAGCGGGTCGACATGTTCCCGCTCCAGGAGTCCAGCGGATTCGCCCTGGACCTCGCGCAGTACGCCGAGTTCATACGCACCCGGGGCACGCGGGTCGCGGTCATCTGCAACCCGAACAACCCCGACGGCGGCTTCCTCCACAAGCACGCGCTCGTGCAGTTCATGGACGCCATGGCCGACCTCGACCTCATCGTCATCGACGAGTCGTTCCTGGAGTTCGCGGACGCCGAGCAGGAGCCGTCGGTGGTCCAGGAGGCGATGATCCGGCCGAACGTCATCGTCCTGCGCAGCCTCGGCAAGAACTTCGGCCTGCACGGCATCCGCTTCGGCTACATGGTCGCCAACCCCTCCCTCGCGGGCCGGGTCCGCTCGATGCTGCCGAAGTGGAACCTCAACGCCTTCGCCGAGTACGTGGTGTTCATGCTCAAGGAGCACGGCGCCGAGTACGCGCAGAGCCTCCACCAGGTCCGCCGGGACCGCCTCGACATGGCGAGCCAGCTCGCCGCGCTGCCCGGCCTGACCGTCTACCCCTCCCAGGGGAACTTCCTCTTCGTGCGTCTGCCCGTGGGCGCCGAAGGCACCGTGGTCCGGGACCGGATGCTCACCGAGCACCGGATCCTCGTCCGCGAGTGCGGCAACAAGATCGGCTCTTCAAGCCGCTTCCTGCGACTCGTGGTGCGCCCCCAGGTGGACGTGCGTCGCCTGGTGTCCGGCCTGGAACAGGTGCTCTACGGGACCAGGAGGGGAGCCGCCGTGCCCGAGCTCGCTCAAGGGACCAGCTACAGCTCGGGTACGGCGGCAGTGGACCGGTTGGTCGGCCAGACCAACGGGGCAGGCATGCAGGATCTGGCCGCGATGGCCGTCGGCGGCGGCGGGGGGATGGGCGCAGGCGTCGGCATGCCGATGCCTGTCGCCCAGCCGATGGCGGTGGCCACGGCGGCGCCCATGGGGGCGGCAGCTTCCATGGGTTCGGTTGCTTCCATGGGCTCGGCTGCTTCCATGGGAACGGCAGCCTCCATGGGCGCGGGGATGCCGATGCCGGCCCAGATGCCGGCGCCGGCTCCGATGCCCGCCCCTGCTCCTGCTCCTGCCCCGATGCCGACGCCTCCGCCGGCTCCGGCGCCCTTCGCGCCGCCCCACGGGCCGACTCCGCCGGGAGTGCCGGCCCGTGGGGGGCTCACCGCCGCGCAGGTGCGGGGGATGACCGCACCGGCGCCGGGCGCTCCGCAGGAACTTTCCCAAGCGCCCGCCACCGGGTGGCCCAACGCTCAGAGCTGGCCGAACGCGGCGGGGATGGGGCAGGCCGGCTGAGAGGCGACTAGACCGGGTTCAGTCTCCACTGCTGGCAGGTGTTGGACAGCCACGACCACTGGCGTACGTCCGCGGCGTCCGCCGTCGAGCAGTCAGCCACGTCGGCCACCTTGCCCGTGGCCTGATTGACGATCCTCACGTAGCCGCTGTCCGTCACCAGGAACCGGAACCGCTGGCAGGTGTTGTCCAGCCAGGTCCACTGGCGCAGGTCCGCGCCGTCCGCCGTGGAGCAGTCGGCGGTGTCGAGGACCTTCCCGGTGGCCGCGTTGACCAGGCGGCTGGTGTCGTCGCCCCGATCCTCGACGCGCCAGCGCTGGTTGGTGCCGCCGTTGCAGGTGTACTGCCGGACGTCGGCACCGTCGGCCGCCGAACCGCCCGCCACCGCCAGGCACTTGCCGCTGTTGCGGTTCGTGAGGGTGTACGTCGTCGAGGTCGCGGAGGGTTCGCCCGCGGGGCCCGTCAGGGACGCGCCCAGGGCGACCGGGGTGCCGAGGTTCGGGGTGCCGTCGGTGTTCCAGGTGAACTTCTGGGCCCTGGTCGTACGGCCGTTGTCGCAGCCGTCGGACGCCGAGTCGTTGGCGTGGTAGACGATCCAGCTCTCGGTGCCGTCGGGTGAGGTGAAGAACCCGTTGTGCCCCGGGCCGTAGACGCCGGCCGAGTCGTTGCGCTGGAAGACGGGTGTGGAGCTCTTCGTCCAGGAGGACGCGGAGAGGGGGTCCGAGCCGGTGAGGGTGAGCCGGCCAAGCTTGTAGTCGGGGGTCCAGCAGCCGCTCGCCGAGTAGATCAGGAAGGTCTTGCCACCGCGCTGGAGGACCTCCGGGCCCTCGTTGACCGAACCCCCGCTCCGCTCCCAGGAGTTGGTCGGCGTGGAGATCGTCGAGAAGCCGGTGGCGAGGGTGTACGGGTTGGAGAGGCGGGCCGCCACGAGGTTCTGGGTGCCGCCGCTCGCGCTGCCGAACAGGTACAACTGGCCGTTGACGGTCGCGACCGTCGGGTCCAGCATCCAGGAGGAGTTGAGCTGGTTCTTGTAGGTGTACGGCCCCATGGGGTCCGACCCGGCGCTCTCCAGCACATGCGTGCGCTGGGTCGGGTTGTAGTCGGAGACGTCCTGGCCTGCGACGTAGTACAGGTACCAACGGCCGTTGATGAAGTGGATCTCCGGCGCCCAGATGTTGCAGCAGCGCGAGGCCGCGTCCCCGGTCCACACCTGCACGCTCGGCGCGGTGGCGAGGCCGGCGAGGGTGGCCGACTTGCGCATGGTGATGACGTTGGTCCAACTCGTCGTCACCAGGTAGTAGTTGCCCTCGTGGTACGAGATCCAGGGGTCGGCGCCCTTCTGCGCCTTGACCGGGTTGGCGAACGAGGCCGCGCTCGCGGGGGACTGTCCGAGTCCTAGGGCGAGAAGCAGGGCGGCCAGCAGGGTCAGTAGGCGACGGGCCATCCGCTGCTCCAGTTCAGGAGGTTGATGCCGAGCTTGGGTGTGCCGTTGTCGTTGCCGTCGTAGTAGTGGTAGACGATCAGGTCGCCGTCGGTGTCGCTCATGATCGACTGGCCGCCGGGGCCGATGTACCGGCCGTGCGACTCCAGGACCGGCGTGCCGCCGTTGTTCGTCATCGAGACGCCGTTCTTGTCGACGTACGGCCCGGTGACGCTGGTGGCCCGGCCCACCTTGACCTTGTAGGTCGAACTCGTGCCGGCGCAGCAGGTGTCGTAGGACGCGAAGAGGTAGTAGTAGCCGTTTCGCTTGACGATGTACGGCGCCTCGACGGCCTTGGTCCCGGTGGGCCGGGAGGCGATCGAGTACCGGGTCGTGTTGGTGGAGAGCTGCTTGCCGGTGGACGGGTTGATCTGGATCGTCTTCAGGCCCGTCCACCAACTGCCGAAGGACAGCCACCACTTGCCGTCGCCGTCGACGAACAGGTTCGGGTCGATGGCGTTGTAGTCGCTGGAGGTCGTGGAGGTGTAGACGGTCCCCTGGTCCGCCCAGGAGCCGGGCAGGCCGGTGCTCGAGGTGGCGAGGCCGATGGCGGACTTGTTGGAGCCGAAGGTCGAGACGGCGTAGTACATCAGGTACTTGCCGCCCTGGTAGGAGATGTCCGGCGCCCAGGCCTCGGTGGCGTACGACGACCACCAGCCCGGCTTGGTGGTGAAGGCGTCGCTGCCGGCGGTGAACGCCGTCCGGTCGGTGGAGGTGCGGTAGCCGAGGCCGCCGCCGGTGCCGTACAGCAGATAGCGGCCCGCCGATGTGCGGATCATCGTGGGGTCGTGGATGGTGGTGGCGCCGGTGACGGTCCCGGGGTTGGGGTAGGCGGATGCCGTGCCCGGGATCAAGGCCAGCAGGAAGGCGACGGGAACGGCCAGAAGTGAGGTGCGGCGCACGCTGACGCTCCTTGGGGGGGGGGATGCGAGTGGGGGGATGTTCGACATACCGATCGCCGATCAGAGCTTCGGACGGGACCGTAGAATCGAACCCCTTGCGCGTCAATGGTCCGCGCACACCTCACTGGTCGTCAGTGGTCGTTCTCCAGGTGCAGCTTGAGCAGATCGATCCCGTAGTCGCCGCCGTTCGGGGTGCGGATGATGGTGTGGATGTGCTCCTGGGACGGGGTCCCGCCGCCCATGCCCATGCCGCCGCCCGGGCCTCCGGCGTCGGAGCCGGAACTCGCGCTCGCGCTGGGGGTCGCCGAGGAGTCGCCCTTGTAGAAGAGCGGGGCCTGGGCGTCGTACTCGACGAGGACCACCGGGCTGTGCACGCGGTAGTAGAAGGCGGAGTCGTCCTCCGTCTCCCCCATCCAGTAGAAGTACGTGCCGTCCAGGTGCGTCTTCACCTCGGCCATCTTGACCTCGGCGTGTCCCTCGTTGATGTAGCCGACGTACACACCGACGAGGTCCAGCAGCTTCTCCTGCTGACCGGAGGTGAGTTCGGAGCCCTTGAGCCCCTCGTAGGCGAGCTCGAGGTTGTCCTGGCCGGCGCCGGCCTTCATGTCCTCGTTGCCGTTCGACTGCGCGGAGACCGCCTTGGCGCGCTGGGCCGTGGTGAGGGAGCGGATCATGGCAAGGCCCGCCGTGGTCTCCGGCCGGAAGAGGGTGATCTTCTCGCCCTTGTACGTGCCCGTCGTGGGCTCCGAGCCCATGAAGGTCGGCGTCATCACCACCTGGTCGCCCAGGACGAAGTAGTTGATGGCGACGTGGTGGCCCTCGTACTGGAAGCCCCAGGGCTGCGTGGTCGACGGGGTTCCCATGAAGGTGAAGAACGTGGGTCTCCCGCTGATGGCCGTCGCCGAGTCCCTCACGGACTCCCTCGGGGCACGCCTCGTACGCGTGCCCGGGTACTACCCGCACACCCAGCGGCCCGCCGCCGTCAACGCCGCGCTGCGGGAGTTCTGGGACTCCGGGACATGAGCGCCGTAGGACTCAGCCGACCTGCTCGAAGACCATCGACCACCAGCTGTCCGGCTGCGCGAACGCGTACGGGTCGCGGGCCTTGAGGTATTCGACGAGCTTGTCGGTGTACGGGGCGCGGTCCTGCGGGGCGGCCTGTTCCAGGTGCTTGGTGCGCAGCGCGAAGCGGTACAGGAACTCGACGAGGTCGGCGAGGGTCCGGTTCACGATCTCGGCGCGCGGCTCGGCGTCGAAGGACATGAGGATGACGTAACCGCGGTCCATGTCGAGGCAGTACCGCATCACGGGGTCGTCGGTGGGACCGCCGAGCACGAGGATGTGGGTCTCGTCGCCGCCCGCGGCCACCGGCACCACGGTGAAGGGATCGGGTCCCTCCTCGGCGGTGTCGAGGGTGAACAGCACGTCGACGAAGACGGGCACACCGACCTCGCACAGCACCTCGGCGTCGGCCTCGGACAGTCCGCGCTCCTCGGCGACGGCACGGTCCAGCGTGACCACGCGGTCCGCGCCGAACAGCTCCGTCATCTCGTCATGGGTGGCCATGCGTCCTCTGCTTTCCCTTCGTCATGCCTCAGCCGGTGAGACCGGCCCGTCGCAACAGCTTCAGCCAGTCGTCGTACTCCACCAGTTCGTCGTCGACCAGCGCGAGCCGCTTGTACTCGGCGGGCGTGGTGAGCCGCTCCAGGAAGAACGTCTCGAGGCCGGGCGCGAGCTCGTCGAAGCGCTCCGCGTCGACCCAGTCGGGGCCTGCTTCCGGGGCGCCGAGGACACCGCCGCCCGCGCGGTCGAGGTAGACCGGGGCTTCCTGGATCATCCCGACACAGTAGAGCTTCGCCGGGGAGAGCGGCAGCGGGGAGTCGACCACAGGCTCGCAGTAGAACTGGTGCTCCTCGGCCTCCTCCAGGCCGAAGAGCTGCACGGACGGCCCGCAGCTCGCGCCGTCCAGCACCCGGCAGAAGTCCAGGAACTCCCGCGGCACACCGTCGGCCTCCGCGGCGGCGGCCGTCTCCTCGTCGATCGTCCCGCCGAGCGTGAAGGACAACACGTCCGTGCTCTCCGCCAGTGCCGTTCGCAGGGCGTCCACCGTCGCGATCAGACGGGCCGACGCCGGGTTCGCGCTAGTCATCCGGCCACCACTTGATGTCGATGTTGATGGGATTGCCGTCCGGAAGATCCTTGATCTGCGGACGTATCTGCTGCGTACCGATGTCGTAGTTCGTCGTCCGGTCGAGCATCCGCAGATTACGCCACGCGTCCGGACCACCGGTCTGGAGCTCGTTGACATGGTCGGGTTGCATTTTACGGGCCGCCACCGCGGCCTCTTCGGCGAAGTCGGGGTCGTCCTTGTGGTTCCTGCGGATCAGTGCTTCCAGCGCGCCCTTGTACTGCGCGGTGATCTGCTTGTCGCGGTAGTCCTCGGTCCTGCCCTTGAACTTGAAGAGCTTGCCCTCCTCGCCGAGCCGCTGCAGGGCCCGTGCCTTCCGCTCGAAGGCCTGCTTGGGCATCCCGGGCTTCCACTCCAGGGTGACGGTGTGCGGGTCCTTCGTCGTGTCCGGGCGGTCCTTGCCGATCCCGCCGCCGTCACGGACGGTGTCCTGGTCGCGGGAGCGCTTGACGATGCTCTGCAGCATCGTCTCGATGTTCTTGTCGTTGCGCGCGTGGTTGTCCCCCATCGCCCGCACGCCCTTGGACACGTCCTGGAGGTGCTTGTGGAGCTGGTCCTCGGCCTCCTCGATGGCCCTGAGGATCTTCTCGGCCCCGGTCTCGACGGCCGCCGCCAGGGCGCCCTTGCCGCGCGTCCGGTCCAGGCCGGCCCGGCTGCGGTGCAGGTGGGGGCGGGCGCCGGACTCGTGCTCGTCGGCCTGGGAGGTGATCCGGTCGGCGAGCCGCTCATGGAGGTCCTTGTCGCTGCGTACGGTCTCACTCACGCGGCGCCTCCCTTCGAGGTGAAGGTCCCCGTGGTCCCCGTGGCGGCGTCCAGCCCGTCGGAGAAGCCCTCGCTGCCCGCGTGCAGGGTCTTGCCCGGGCTGTAACCGTCCTGCAGCCCCACGGCGTTGGCGCCGAGCTGGAGGACGAGGTCGGTGGCCATGTTGCCGAGCGCGGAGTAGACCGGGCCCATCGCGACGGACATGAGCTCCTCGACGAGGAGTTGCTCGGCCTCCTTCAGCAGCCGCCGCACGATGAGGCGGGTGGCCTGGGTGGCACCGAGCGCGCCGACTTCGGAGAGCCCCAGGGTGAACGGCGCGGCGGCCTGGGCGGCGATGATCTCGGCGGCGAGGATGCCCAGTTGGACGATGGCGGCGACCTTGGCACCGGCCACGGCCACGGCGGCGCCGTCCAGGGCCATCGCCCCGAGGTCGGCCGCTTCGCCGAGGCGTTCCAGGTGTACGTCGCTGACCTTGCCCCAGTGCTGCTGGAAGGCCGCGGTGGCGATGCCCTCGTTCCCTTCCAGGAACTCCCGGACGACACCCGCCGTGGCGTCCTTGCCCTCCCGCATCTGCGAGGCGAAGGACCGCAGGCCGTCGGCCATGTCCCGGTAGTCGTCCTCGTCGACGTTGGGCCACTCGACGCCGATGAGGTCCAACACCCAGGCCGCCTCGTCGGGCAGCACGACCCCCATGTTCGTTCCCCCTCGTCTTGGCAGGACCATTTCAGGTCACGCGTACGACGGCCGAACTTTACTACGTGAGGCGGGATTTGCTGGGGGTGTGGAAGGGAGTGAGGTGGGGGCTTTTGTCGGTGGGGCGTGGTGGGAGTAGTTCGTGGCGGCGGGGTGCGAGGCAGGGGGGTGGGTTGGGGTTCGGCGGCTGGATTTCGGCGGTGGGGGGATGAGTCGGGCGGGCGGGTCTTCGGCGAGTGTGCTCGACGGTGGACGGAGAGGGCCGGGGCGGGGCAGTGCCGGACGGCGGGCCGGGGTCCATCGGTAGCCGAAGGGCCCAGGGTGCGGGGAGTGCTCGACGAGAGGCTGGTCGTACGACGACCGGGGCGGGGGTCGAGCTCGACGAGGGCCGAAGTGGCCCAGGACAGGCGCGCCGCTCAGCAGCGACCGAAGCGGCCTGCCGAGGGGGGCCGAAGTGACCCGCGGCAGGCGCGGTGTTCAGCGGTGGCGCAATCCGCCTGCCGGGCGGGAGCCGCCCAGGGCGCCCGGGCCGCCCACCCCACCCGCGCCGGAGTGCCGCCACGGCCCGGTGGGCTGCTGGGGAGACGTACGGGGCGACGTGTCGGACTGTGGCGTGCCCTCGCCCTCGTCCTGGTCCTCGCGCTCGTCCTCGGTGCGGCGCGCCTGCTGCCACTCCCCGAAACGCTCGCCGGCCTCGCGGGCCTCGGCCTCGGAACGCAGCTCCCCCGCGCGGCGGACCTTGTCGGCGCCGGAGAACAGGGCCGCGGTGTACTCCGGGTCGGTGAAGGCCTGTTCGGCGGTGAGGTCACCGCGCAGCACACCCCGCGCCATCTCCCGCAGCTTCGGATCGGGCCCGGTGCTCAGGGTGCGCAGCGCGCGGAGCAGGCTGCGTGCCCGGTCCTCGTCCTTGGCGACGTCCAGCAACTCCGCCTGGTCCACCTCACGTCCGTCCGGCACGCGAACCTCCCCCTTCCGTACGCCAGTCGCCAGTTCGACAGTCCGCCCAGTATCCAACAGCCCCGTGGGGCACGGGAGTCGGAAGCACGTCCTCAGGAAGCGAGCGCGTCCCGCATCGCCTTCGCCGTGGCCGCGGGGTCGTAACCGTCGGGAACGCCCTCGACGAGGATGATGTCGCCCTCGATGTGCCGCGAACGCAGCGGTGCGATCTCCTGGTACGCGGCGGAGTCCCACCAGGCCCGCGCCTCGGCGATCCCCGGGAAGCCGATCACCACGACATGCCCCGGCCAGCCGCCCTCCTTCACCTCGTGCCCCGTGCCGTGCACGAGGAAGCGTCCGCCGTACGGCTCGAAGGTGGCGGGGATGCGCTCGATGTACTCGGCGATCTCCGGATGCGGCGCGGCTTCCCGCAGGTGGGCTATGGCGTAGGCGGTCATGGTGTCCTCCCGGTCGGTAGGGCTCCGTACGCCGACGAGCCTGGCACGCGGGGCGAACCGAGGTCGATTACCCGGGAGGTAAGCGGTGAGGGAAGCCGCGTCGAGTCGTCCGGGTACCTCCGGGTACCTCCGGGTAAGGAGCGTGCGCACGGCGAGTCGTTCAGTCGGATGTCTCGGCCGGTCCGGCCGACTCGGAGTCGCTCTCCAGGGCGGACCGCCCGATGTCGTCGTTGCTCGCGGCCCAACTGGCCAGCAGGTTCAGGGCGTCCTGCGAGGGGGACGCGGGCTCGGCGGTGTAGGTGAGGAGGAACTGGCTGGGGCCGTCGCCGAGTGGGAAGGTCTCGAAGGGCAGGTCGAGGTCGCCGACGACCGGGTGGTGAAGGAGTTTCACGCCGGTGGTGTGCATGCGGACGTTGTGGGCCGCCCAGCGGCGCCGGAACTCCTCGCTGCGGGTGGACAGCTCCCCGATCAGGTCCGTGAGCCGCCGGTCGTAGAGGTCACGGCCGGCCTCGGCACGCAGCATGGCGACGGCGTCGTTGGCGACTTCGTCCCAGTGGCGGAAGAACTCGGTCGCGTGCGGGCTGAGGAAGACGAACCGGGCGTTGTTCGGGGGCCGTACCGGGTCGGCGTAGACGGGGGAGAACAGGGCGCGCCCGAGGTGGTTGGCGGCCAGGATGTCCCCGCGTCCGCTGAGGACGAACGCGGGTGTGCCGGCCATCGAGTCGAGGACGCGCCGCACCGTCGGCCGGACGCGCTGCTGAGCGGGTCGGCGGCGTGGCGGACGGGTCGTGCCCGCGCCGCGCAGGAGGTCGTTCAGGTGGAGGCGCTCGGCCTCGTCGAGCTGCAGCGCTTGCGCGATGCCTTCGATGACGCTCTCGGAGACGCCGGTGGCGTTGCCGCGCTCCAGCCGTGTGTAGTACTCGCTGGAAATGCCCGCGAGCAGGGCGACCTCCTCGCGGCGCAGCCCGGTGACCCGTCGGCGCTCTCCGCCGTACACGGGCAGTCCGGCCTGCTCGGGCGTGACCCTGGCCCGTCGCGTGCCGAGGAATTCCCGGATCTCCGCGCGGAAATCATCACGGATGTCACGTTTGCCGCCTTGTGGGTCGTTTCTGCCTGCCATGCGCTTCACTCTACGAGCGCTTCCGTCGGGGAGGGGGTCCCTGTCAGTGACCCCCTCATCAGGGACTCCCACCCTCGCGTGACAGCGGCTTTTGTAGGTGGTGCACCGCCCACGGTGGTGCGAACCCCCGCACACACCAGGTGCCGGATCACGGCGCCTGAAAGGAAACTCCGCATGAGCAAGGTCATTCTCGTCACCGGTGCCGGACGCGGCCTGGGCACCGACATCACCCGCGAGGCCCTCGCCGCCGGCCACCAGGTCGTCGCCACCGGCCGCCGCCCTGAAGTGGTCGAGAAGGCCCTGGGCGGACCGCAGGACAATCTGCTGGTCACCAAGCTCGACGTCACCAGCCTCGAGGACGCCGAGGCCGCCGCGCAGGCCGCCGTCGACCGCTTCGGCCGCATCGACGTCCTCATCAACAACGCCGGCAATCTCTTCACCGGTTACTTCGAGGAAATCTCGCCCGCGCAGATGCGCCGGCAGTTCGAGACGAATCTCTTCGGCCCGATGAACGTCACCCGCGCCGTCCTGCCCGTCCTGCGCAGGCAGCGCGCCGGTCACATCATCACCATCACCTCGACCGCCGGCGTGGTCGGCATGGAATTCACCTCCGCGTACGCGGCCTCCAAGTTCGCGGAAGAGGGCTGGATGGAGTCCCTGCGCCACGACGTCGAGCCGTACAACATCCGCACCACGGTCGTGGAGCCCGGCTACTTCCGCACCGAACTCCTCGTGGACGGCTCCACCATCTGGCCCGAGCTGTCCATCGAGGACTACGCCCCGCGCACCGCCCCGAGGATCGAGGGCATGAAGAGCATGAACGGCAAGCAGCCCGGCGACCCCGCCAAGCTCGCCCGCGCCCTGCTCGCCATCGCCGGCCAGGACAAGCCCCTGGAGCGCTTCGTCGCCGGCGCGGACGCCATCGAGGCCGCCGAGGCCAAGGCGCGGGAGCTCCTCGCCCAGGCGGAGGCCTCCCGCGAACTGGGCGACAACCTCGCCTACGACGACACCACCGTCTGAGGAGGGCACCGTGCCATTGAATGGCGAGTATGAGCCGAGCACGGCGCAGTTCGTGCGTGACCAGGTCGAACTGTACGAAAGCTCCGGCGGTACACAAGGAACGACGCTGGGTGTCCTGGTCACCCGTGAAGAAGACGAGAAACTGGAGGACGTGCCCGTCGTCATCCTGACCACGCTGGGCGCGAAGAGCGGCAAGATCCGCAAGTCCCCGCTCATTCGGGTGGAGCACGACGGCTCCTACGCCGTGGTCGCCTCCGCGGGAGGAGCCCCCAAACACCCGGTCTGGTACCACAACGCGGTGGCCGAGCCCCGAACCGAGCTGCAGGACGGCCCGGTGCGCCGGGACATGCTGGCACGCGAGGTGACCGGGGACGAGAAGGCCGTGTGGTGGGCCCGAGCCGTCGAGGCGTTCCCGGACTACGCGGAGTACCAGAGGCAGACGGACCGCGAGATCCCGGTCCTCGTCCTGGAGCCGGCCGCCCAGGAGCACTGACACGCACACCCGGCCCTCCTGGGCCGCCTGACAACCTACGGAGCACCTGATGAAGCACGTATCACTGGGCGGGCTCGATGTCTCCCGCATCGGCCTGGGAGCCATGACCATGGCCGGCGTCTACACCACGGGCGGAGGGCTCGACGACGCCGAGTCGATCCGCACCATCCACCGGGCGCTGGACCTCGGGGTCACCCACATCGACACCGCCGAGATCTACGGCCCCTTCCACAGCGAGGAACTCGTCGGCAAGGCCATCAAGGGCCGACGCGACGACGTCGTCGTGGCGACGAAGTTCGGCCTCGTCTCGCACGCCGGCGGCGGCCCCGGCGTCATCGACAGCAGCCCCGCCAACGTGAAGGCCGCGGTCGAAGGTTCGCTCCTGCGGCTCGGCACCGACCACATCGACCTCTACTACCAGCACCGCGTCGACCCGAACACGCCCATTGAGGAGACCGTCGGCGCGCTGGCCGAGCTGGTCGCCGAGGGCAAGGTGCGCCACATCGGCCTCTCCGAGGCCGGACCCGACACGATCCGCCGCGCACACGCCGTACATCCGGTGGCCGCGCTGCAGACGGAGTACTCGCTGTGGACGCGTGACGTGGAGGCCGACATCCTCCCGCTGCTGCGCGAGCTCGGCATCGGGTTCGTTCTCTACTCCCCGCTCGGCCACGGCCTGCTGACCGGGCAGATCCGCACCGTCGACGACTTCACCGACGACGACTGGCGCAAGACCAACCCGCGCTTCACCGGCGAGAACTTCCAGCGCAACCTGGCCATCGTCGACGAAGTGCGCGCCATCGGCGCCGAGATCGGAGCCACCCCCGCCCAGACCGCACTGGCCTGGCTGCTGACCCGCGGCGACGACATCGCCCCCATCCCCGGCACCCGGCGGGTCTCACGCGTCGAGGAGAACACCGCCGCCGACGACGTCGAACTCAGCGCCGCTCAGCTCGACCGCCTGAACAACCTCACACCCGCCGCAGGCGAGCGCCACGACGAGGCCAACATGGCCAGCATCGACCGCTGACCGCCTACGCCCACGGCTCAAAGCGGCCGACCCCACGGCACAGCACCAAGCGGGCCGTTCAGCCGTCCGACCTCGCCCGTGCTGCCTCGACGAGGAGCAGACCGCGGCCGCAGTCGTCCAAGGGAACTGCTGGTCGTACGGCAGCCCGGAGCTCACGGTGTAGCCACCGTCGGGCGGCCCCACGGCGAGACCGGCGGTTCGACAGCCGCCGTGGGGCTCACACCCGTGTATCAGCCGGCCGGAACCACCGGCCCGAAGTCCGCCTCCAACCGCTCCCTCCACCCGGCGTCCGCCAGCCCCGCCCCCACCAGCACGTCCCGCCAGTCCTCCTTGGCCAGCTGGACGGCGTCGAGGAGCCGGTCCACCCGGCCCTGTCCGCACAGCAGCGTCGCTGCGGCGATCCGTTCCTTGTCCTCCCGGTCGCCGCGGTCGGTCAGGTGGTTGACCAGTTCGGTGAGGAGATCTCCCACCACCTCGCCGTCCCGGCCGGGGAAGTCCTCCGCGATGCGCCGTTCGACCCGCACGGTAAGCCCCATTTACCCTCCTTGTCGGCATACGCCCCGGTACGGTACCGCGCCCGCCCCTCCAGACACCGCAACCTGACTCGCAAGAAACTTGACGATCCCTCATTTTGCCGAACTGACAGCCCATCAACAGCGACCGCTTCTACGGTGCCGTGTTCATGACAGACACCCCCATGAACGAGACCCCCATGAACGAGACGCCCGTGAACGAGACGCCTACGAGCCAGGCCCCGACGAGAGACACCGTCGCCCGCCGCACCGTCCTGGTCGCCACGGGCGCCACCGCCGCCACCCTCGCCCTCGGCGCCGCCGCGCCCGGCACCCCCACCGCGCGGACGGCCGGCACCGCCGACACGGCCCCCGTGGCCGCCGCGGCGGTCTGCACCCTCACCAAGGAGATGACCGAAGGCCCCTACTACCTAGACGGCCAGTACGTCCGCGCCGACATCACCGAGGGCAAGACCGGCTTCCCGCTCAAGCTCGCCCTCACCGTCGTCGACGACGACACCTGCGCCACGATCAGCGACGCCCTCGTCGAGATCTGGCACTGCGACGCGCTCGGCGAGTACTCCGGCTACGTCGGCAACAACGGCCACGACGAGCCCGACAGCGGCACCTTCCTGCGCGGCGGCGTGCTCACCGACGCCGGCGGTGTCGCCCGCATCACCACGGTGTACCCGGGCTGGTACCGGGGCCGCTGTGTCCACATCCACGTGAAGGTGCATGTCGGCGTCACGCTCACCTCCGACGGCTCCTTCACCGGCGGCACCGAACTCCACACCGGCCAGCTCTTCTTCGACGAGACGGTCACCGCCAAGGTCGGCGCGCTCTCGCCGTACTCGGCCAACACGGTCACCCGCACCACCCTCGCCCAGGACTCGATCTACGACGACGGCGGCGCCGCGTCCGGCCTGCTGACCCTCACCGCCCTGGGCAGCAGCCCCTCCACCGGCTACACCGGCACCCTGACCCTCGGCGTCGAACGCTGATCACGCGTCGCCCGCCGCCCACAGGAGCGGCGGGCGACACCCGTTCACCTGCCGGGGCACTCCTTCCACGCCATGTGGTACACGGTGCTGATGTCGCCGTCGGTCGAGTCCATCGTCATGAAGCTGACCTTGGACGGCGAGGAGGTGCCCGCGTTCACGCGGACCTCCGTGTTGATGTTGAAGTTGCGCTGAACTCCGCAGGGTGCCCACACGAGTTGGGCCCAGTCGGTGGTGTCGGTCGCCTGCCAGTTGTCGTTGTAGGCGCCGGGGAAGGTGTGGGTCTTGGCGGCCGTCTGCGAGGAGCCCTGGAAGTAGTACGAGGCCCGCTGGACGCCGCTCGCGCCGGCCTGGAGCGAGGCGAAGCCCCGGTAGTCCGCCTCGGCGATGGCGTACGTGAAGCCCTGGGGGACGTGGACGATCAGGTTGAGCTGGCAGTTCTTCCGGAACGCCGTGGGGTCGGAGTTGCCGCCGACCTGGGCGAGGTAGTCGCTGTAGGTCACCGTGAACGCGGTGTTGTCCTCGGAGACCGCGACGGCCGCCGTGCCCGCGGGACAGCCGGAGCCGTTCACCGTGGCGACGTTGATCACGATCTTGTCCGGGGGCGGGTCGACGAACCCGCCGGACGGGTTGTGCGCGGGTACCGCCGCGGCCACGAGAGCGGCGACGGCGCCGCCCAGAAGAAGTCCACTTGCCATGGGGGGTCTCTCCTCTGCGCTGTAGTTGAAGCGTGGAGAACCTGTGTGGTTTCTGTGAAGCACCGCGGCGATCGAATCGTAGGGAGCGCCCTGTGACACCGCCAGGGCGAACTCCAGCCATTCCAGTGTTGTCCGAACTCACGTGTGAACAGCGTCAGTTGGGTGGCTACCGCCTCGGACCGGCGACGGCGTACGCCGTGCTGCCGACGACCGTGAGGACCAGGGCTGTCCAGGTGCCCGCCGCCGTGCCGGGAGGCAGCAGCATCCACATCGCCACGTGCATCGGCGCACTCGTCGGGGGCGGGGCGAAGAACACCAACGAGAGCCAGGCGAACGGCAGCGTCCATGCGTACTGGCCGCCCGAGAGCGCCGCGCCGAGGGCGACCAGGCCCATCAGGCCCGCGCTGTCCCGGACGACGAACGCGGCGGTGGCCATGGACGCGCCCATGGTCTGCACCGTCACCAGCGACGCGGCGACGGCCACACCGGCGAGCAGCACGTGCGCCGCTCTGCGGGGAATCCAGCGGATCGCGGCCGTCCGGTCCAGCGCGAGGTCCTGCCCGCCGAGCCCGACCGAGACCGCCATCGCCCCCGTGGTGAGGACGAGCACGGGCATGCGCGGATCACCGGGCCCCGCGTTCCCGTCCCGGGCGAGGGCCCACACCGTCACCGCGCCGATCAGCACCGCGGCGAGCGCCGCGGGTACCTGCCGCGAACGCGCGTACAACGTCAGCCATCTCACCGGGACGCACCGCCGGACAGGATGTCGAACGGGTCGCCCTCGCAGGAGAACGCGGCAGCGCGCATCGCGTTGATCCGCGAGAGCTGCTCGGCTCGTGGCAGTGCCTTGAGTTCCTTCCACACCGGGCGGGTCTCGGCTTCGACCTCGCGGCGCAAACCTGCTGACAACGTGCCGGGAAGCGGCTTGAGGTCCCCGAGGACCCAGCCCAGCGCGACGGCCTGCGCGTATTCGTCACCCCCGAGGCCGCTCCAGCCGACGGGGGTGCACCCCGGCACCATGCCCTTGGCGATCAGGGCCCAGGTCAGCTCCTCGCCCTTCGCGCCGGCAACGATGTCGTCGTCGAAGTCGAAGAGCACGGTGCCGCGGGACCACCGCGGCGTGGAGCCCTCCGGCAGTGCGGCGGTGTTCTCCCGGACCGAGTCCGGCGCCTGATCACCGAGGGCACCGCGCAGCAGGCGCAGCGCCTCCTTGCCGGGGCCCGCGAGGTCCGCGAGCCGTGCCTGCTGCGTCTTCGTCACGCACACCGGGCCGTCGCACACCGGCTCCGAGGCGGCCTTGTCGACGACGTACATCCGGCGCGCGTCGGCGGGAAGCACGAGCAGGGCGATCACCGCACCCGCCAGGACGGGCGTCAGGGCGGTGAGCCGGGCGCGCGGGGTCGCGGCGACGAGCAGTGCGAAGCCGGTCGCGGCCATGCCGAGCAGCCAGATCGTCTGGCCGACGTGCACGGGGGCGGACAGCGTGACGAACGCCTCGCGCACGTCCTCCAGCGTCGGTGACAGCAGCGAGACCCGGTTCGGCTCCGTGCTCGTCAACCCGTCCGCCGTGCTCGTCTCCGTCCGGCCCAGGGACATGTGCATGAGGGCTGTGAACACGAAGGCGCCCATGGCCAGCGCGGGCGGGGTGAGCGGCGACGGCAGGGCCCTCGCGGCCCCCATGCCCAGCACGGCCCCCGCGACGAGGAAGAGCACCCCCACCAGCGAGATGGGCAGCCACCCGAGATGCGAGTACTCGGTGTGGGCGAGCACCTGGACCCCGCCCACGAGGACGAGGAACGCGAAAGCGGAGGCCAGCGTGATCGCCGTCGCGACCGTGAGGGTGGCCGCGCGGTGCCGGGCCGGCCGCGGGGTGCTCGTCAGCAGCTCGGACATCTTCGAGCGGTGGTCGCGCAGTCCCTGCAGCGCCCCGAGCCCTGTGGCGAGCGGCCACAGGTAGAACAGCAGGGAGCGGGTCTTCATGGCCAGCGGCGTCCACTGGGCCGTCCACGCCGTGGTGCCGCTCCACCAGGTGCCGTCCAGTACGTACAGGAACGTCAGCGCCGGCACCAGGACCACGACGCCGGCCCATGGGGCGACCGAACGCCTCAACTCGATACGCAGAACGCGGCCGTTCACCAAGTCCCCCTTCCCTGCTCGGGGTTGAGCAGCATGGCCGAGTAGCCGCGCTCCAGCGGGCTGTCGCCCTCGTGCTCCGGTCCGCCCGCCGAGGCCAGTTCGTCCGGAGGCCCCTTGAAGACCAGCCGCCCGTCGGCGAAGAGCACGACGTCGGTGCAGGCGGCGGCGACGTCCTCCACCAGATGGGTCGAGACGAGCACACAGGTGTCCGTACCCAACTCCTGGAGCAGCTCGCGGAAGCGCAGCCGCTGCGCCGGGTCCAGGCCGACCGTCGGCTCGTCGAGGAGCAGGATCGTCGGGTCGTTGACGATGGCCTGGGCGATACCGACCCGGCGCACCATGCCGCCCGACAGGGCCTTCATCCTCTCGTCGGCGCGGTCCGCCAGACCCACCCGCTCCACGGCGCGCTGCACCGCCGCGGGGATGCTCGCTTTGGGCACCTCCTTCAGCCACGCCATGTACTCGACGAACTCGCGCACGGTGAAGCGTTTGTAGTAGCCGAACTCCTGTGGCAGATAGCCGATTCGGCGGCGCACCGCTCGGTGCTCGCCCATGCCGTCCACGGACTCGCCGAGCAGTTCCAGGCTGCCCTCGGTGGGGCGCAGCACGGTGGCCAGCGTCCGGATGAGAGTGGTCTTGCCCGCCCCGTTGGGGCCGAGGAGTCCGTGGACGCCGATGCCCAGCGAGAGGTCGAGGCCGTCGACGGCCATCCGTTTCCTGCCGACCCTGACCTTCAGCCCGGTGGCCTGGATCTCCCAGGCGTAGGCCGTCGGTGCGATGTCGGCCGCGCTCACGGCGGACGTCATGCGGTGTTCCTTTCCCATGTTCTTTCCGATGTTCTTTCCGACGGTCATCGATGAGCTCCCAGCAGGGTGTACGCGCCTCTGCGGGCGATCACGACACCGGTACCGAGCGCGAGGATCAGTCCCCACACGGGCAGACCGCCCGTCTGCAGGGCGAAGGTCGTACGGCTGGTGGCCAGGGTCGGCGCCACGACCACACCGGCCCACACAGCGCCCAGTACGAAGGCGGCGCGGGTCACACCGATGACACCGCCGAGCGCCAGGGTCGTCGAGGTGAAGGCCAGACAGGGCAGCAACCACTGCACCACCATCACTCCCGTCGCCCAGCCGCCCACCAGCAGCGCGGGGACCACCACACCGAGCACGGACACGGTGCGCCGCAGCACCAGATAGAGCCCGCTCCTGGGCACCGAGGCCGTCAGCTCGTAGGCCGGGTCCAGGCCGCGCGACCAGGACGCCGCGACGCCGAGCACGGGCAGCACCGGCGCGAGCAGCAGCACCAGCGACACCTCGCCGGAGCCGGTGTAGGCCAGGTCGAGCAGCAGGGTCAGCAGCGTCACGCCCACGGCCATGGCCAGCCACGGCACCATCGTGGGGGTCATCCACCTCGACAGCCGCGCCGACCAGCGCCGTCGGCGCGGCATCGTGGCGGTGACCGCGAGTCGGGGTTCGAGGCCGGACCACACGGTGTCGACGAGCCGCGCCACGTCGGGCGCCCCGGCACCGACCGCGGCGGACAGCCGGTCACGGCACACCCGGCACATCTCCAGATGCGCCTCCACGGCCCACACCTCGTCGGCGGAGAGGTCCGCGCCGCCGCGTACGTATCCCTCGATGATTCGCTTCGACGCGTGTTCGACACTCATGCCAGCGCCCTCCGCATCTCGATACGGGCCCGGCGGGCACGGGTCTTGACCGTGCCCTCGGGCAGCCCGAGCAGGACCGCGGTCTCCCGGACGGACAGCCCGTCGAGCACCATCGCCTGCAGTACCTGTCTCAGCTCCGGTGCGAGGCTCCGCAGCGCGTCCCCGACGTCACCGCCGACGGTCTCCGCGAGCGCCAACTCCTCGGCGGCGGGTGCCACGTCGGGCGGGGCGGCGGCCGGCGGCGGCTCCGCGTGGTGAGCCCTGCGCCGGAACGCGTCGACCAGGCGGCGTGCCGCGATCGTCCAGAGCCAGCCGGTGGCCGTCCCCCCGACAGCGGTCCCGGCGAACGCACCTGCCGCGCGCCACACCGCCAGGTAGGTCTCCTGCATGACCTCCGCGACGATCTGCTCGTCCACGCACCGGCGGCGCAGCCGCACCACCATCCACGGCGACGTACGCCGGTACAGCTCCTCGAACGCGGCACGGTCGCCTTTGGCCACCAGCCGGACGAGACGCTCCTCGTCCATCTCGTGCAGCGCTGCTCTGACTGATCTCACACCTGCTAGACGCCCGGCCCCGGCGACAGGTTTTCCCCTCGCCGTGATCCACGTCACACAGTCAGGCGGAGCTCCCCGGTGGGCCTTCTACCTCAGGGGTTCTCCCACGCGGCCGGTTCGGCCGCGAGTTGCTGGACCGGCTCCGGGAGCGCGTCGCCCGCGATGTCGGCGATGGTGACGCCCTCGAGGATTTTGCGGACGTTGGCCCGCAGGGCGATCCACAGCGGGAGCAGCGGCTGTGCGGAGCCGGTGTACTCCAGACCGGTGGGGCGCTCGCCGCGCACCGACACGATCGGCCCGTCGACCGCGCGGATGACGTCCGCGACCGTGATGGCCGAGGCCTCCCGGGCGAGCCGGTAACCACCGCCCCCGCCGCGCCTGCTGTCGACGATCCCACCGCGCCTCAGGTCGCCGAGAATCCCCTCCAGGAACTTGTGCGGAATGTCCTGGACCGCGGCGATGGCCCCGGCCTTCACCGGCTCCGCGTCCTGCCTCACAGCAAGCTCCAGCACTGCCCGTACCGCGTAGTCCGCCCGTGCAGAGATCCTCATACGACAATTGTGCGGCGTTGGGGCGTAGACAATGGCCACGCCACAATAGGCACACCACTCACACCCACGAACGGACTGGCGCTAGCGCGGCACGACCAGGAGGCGCTCCCTTGGAGCTGAGCAGACGTACATTCAGCGCCCTCGCCGGCACCACGGCGCTCGGCTTCGCGCTGAGCGGCAGTGGTGGAGAGACCACCCCGGCGTACGCCTCCCACAGCGTGCCCACCGGGCCCGCACCGGGCGCGCCCGTGGCCGACCGGGTGCGGCACAAGGTCGGCTACGACAAGTACTCGCTGCTGGTCGACGGCCGGCGTCTGGTGCTGCGGTCGGGCGAGATGCACCCCTTCCGGCTGCCGAGTCCGTCGCTGTGGCGGGACGTCCTGCAGAAGATGCGCGCGCACGGCTTCAACGCGGTGAGTGTGTACGTGGCCTGGAACTACCACTCCCCCGGCCCCGGCCAGTACGACTTCACCGGCGTCCGCGACCTCGACCTGTTCCTGCGCACGGCCACCGAGACCGGCCTGTACGTGATCCTGCGCCCCGGCCCGTACATCAACGCCGAGGTCGACGGCGGCGGCTTCCCGGGCTGGCTCTCGGCGACCGCGGGCCGGGCCCGCACCTCCGACCCGACGTATCTGTCCTACGTCGACGAGTGGCTGACCGAGGTCGACTCGATCGCCGCCCGGCACCTGTTCACCAAGGGCACGGGCACGGTTCTGCTCTACCAGATCGAGAACGAGTACGACGCCTTCGTCGACGAGAGCCTCGGCCGCGACTACATGTCCCACCTGTACAAGAAGGTGCGCGCCGACGGGATCGACGTACCGCTGTTCCACAACGACAAGGGCAGGAACGGCTACTGGGCCCCGGGGTCCTTCAACACCGGGGGCGAGGAGCGCGGTTGGCTGTACGGCTTCGACGGGTACCCCGACCCGGCCCAGGTGCCTCCGGACTGGGGGGACTTCGGGGAGGGCGGCCTCAGGGGCGGGGCGACGGCCAGTCCCAGGACGCCCGGGTTCATCCCGGAGTTCGGCGGCGGCTGGTTCGACCCGTGGGGCGGGGCCACCTTCGACGGCAAGGGGTACGCCGAGGCGCGGTACACCCGGGACGCGGCCTACGAGCGGCGCTTCCAGCTGACCAACCTCGCCAACGGCATCACCGTGCACAACGTCTACATGACCTTCGGCGGCACCTCGTGGGGCTGGCTGCCGGCGCCGCAGGTGTACACGTCGTACGACTACGGGGCGGCGATCGACGAGGCACGCCGGCAGACACCGAAGCTCGCCCCGCTCCACCAGCTCGGCCATCTCCTGGGGACCGTGCCGGACTTCGCCAAGCTGGACCGGGCGGACGCGGTGCGGGCCGAGGACGAGCGGCTGAAGGTGTACCACCTGACCAACCCGGACACCGGCTCCCAGGTGTACGTCGTGCGCAACGACACCGACGCGCCGATCACGACGACCATCCCGGAAGCCGGGATCGACGTGGCGTTCACCATCGCCGCCCATGACGCCCGACTGCTCACCGCCAACCTGCAGTTGGGCGGCCGCACCCTCAAGTACGCCACCGCGCAGCCCATGATGTGCCTCAAGGTCGGGCGGATGGACGTCGTCGTCTTCACGGCCCCGCACGGCGAGATGGCGCAGGTCCTGCTGGAGTGCCCGGAGGAGCCTCTGGTCACCCGGGGCGACGCGGAACCCGCGTGGAACTACGACCTCGGCGTCCTCAGGATCACCGCGCCGATGGGCGTCGGCGGGCTGGCCCGGGTGCGGATCGAGGGCGGTGGCAGCGACACCCCGCTGCTGGTGGTCCTCGCCGACGACGCGGCCGCGCTCAGGCTGTTCCCGGTGGACACCCCGACCGGCCCGGTGCTGGTGTACGGGCCCTCGCTGGTGCGCGGGGCCACCCTGGACGGCCAGACCGCCCATCTCACCGGCGACACCGTCGAGGGGACCGGCATGGAGGTGTGGGCCCCGCGCGGCATCGGCCGGATCACCTGGAACGGACGCCCGCTGCGTACCTCGGCCACCCCCATGGGCAGCCTGCGCGCCGACATGCCGGCCACGCCCGGACAGCTCCCCGTGCCCGCCGTGGGCGAGGTACGGCTGCCCGCGCTGGGCGGCTGGCGGCGCCGTACCGAGAACTTCGAGTCCCTTCCGGACTACGACGACTCCGGCTGGACGACGGCCGACCGCACCGATTCGTACAGCGTCACCCCGGTCCCGAAGATCGGGCCGGTCCTGTTCGCCGACGACTACGGCTTCCACTACGGCGACGTCTGGTACCGGGGCCGCCTCACGGACGCGGACGACCTGGAGTCGGTGTCCCTCGCCTACAGCACCGGCACGCAGGGGCTGCTGATGGCGTGGCTGGACGGCGAGCCGCTGGGCACGCACCGGATGCCGGTGCCGGACAAGCGCACCGCACGCAAGGGGAGTTGGTCGGCGACGGCCACCTTCGAGGTGCCACCGGCCACCGGGGAGTCGCCTCGCGTGCTGTCCGTCCTCGTACGGCGGATGGCACACGACATGGACGGCAGATCCGCCGACTCCCACAAGGTGGCCCGGGGGTTGACGCAGGTCACCTTCAAGGGCGGTTCGCCGAAGGCGAGTTGGCGCATCCAGGGCGAGACGACACCCGACCCGGTGCGCGGTCCGCTCAACAACGGCGGACTGTACGGGGAGCGCAAGGGCTGGCATCTGCCGGGCTTCGCCGAGGACGGCTGGGAGGCCGCGGAGCTGCCCCGCGCCGACCGGCGCCAGGGCGTCACCTGGTACCGGACGACGTTCCGGCTCGCCGTCGACGCCGGCATCGACGCCTCGGTCGGCCTCACCCTCGACGACGATCCGAAGCGCGCCTACCGTGTCCAGATCTTCCTCAACGGCTGGAACATGGGCCAGTACGTCAACGACGTGGGCCCGCAGCACACCTTCGTCCTGCCGAACGGCATCCTGCGCACCCGCGGCACCAACACCCTGGCGCTGGCGGTGCTGTCCGACGGGACGACGGAGTCGGGGCCGAGTGACGTACGGCTGAAGCTGCTGGGGACTTCGGCCGGAGGTGTACCGGTCACGCAGGTGGATTCACCCGGCCGCTAGCCTGATGTCGTTGAACTTTCGAGCACCCGTACTTGGGAAAGGTGACCGGCGATGTCGCTGAGCCCCGGCGATCCGGAGTCCATCGGCGGTTACACGCTGGTCGACCGGCTCGGCAGCGGCGGCATGGGGATCGTCTACCTCGGTCGCTCGGACTCCGGGCGGCAGGTCGCGGTCAAGCTCGTGCACCCCGCGTACGCGCTGGACGAGGAGTTCCGCACCCGCTTCCGGCAGGAGGTCGCGGCCGCCCGCCGGGTGAGCGGGGCGTTCACGGCCCCGGTGGTGGACGCCGACCCGGACGCCCCGCAGCCATGGATGGCGACGCTGTACGTCCCGGGCCGCACCCTCGCGGACATCGTGGCCCAGGACGGCCCGTTGCGCGGCAGCGGACTGCGGGTGCTCGCGCTGGGCCTCGTCGAGGCGCTGCGGGACATCCACCGGGTCGGCATGGTCCACCGGGACCTGAAGCCGAGCAACGTCCTGATGGCCGAGGACGGGCCCCGTGTCATCGACTTCGGCATCTCGTACGCCGTCGACAACGAGGCGCTCACCATGACCGGGCGGCTGATCGGCACCCCGCCCTTCATGTCCCCGGAGCAGTTCGCCGCGCCGCGCGAGGTCACCGGGGCCTCGGACGTCTTCTCGCTGGGGTCGCTGCTGGTCTACGCGGCCACCGGCAGCCGCCCGTTCGACGGCAGCAGCCCGTATCTGACGGGCTACCAGGTGATGTACGAGCCGCCGGCCCTTGAGGGGGTCGCGGAACCGCTGCACAGCATCGCCGAACGCTGCCTGGACAAGGACCCGGCAGCCCGGCCGCAACTCGGTGAACTGCGCGAGCTGCTGAGGGCGTTGCCGGACACCGACGCGCCGACCGCCTCGGCCGCACCGGTGTCGCCCGGACCGTCCGGCCCCGTGGCGACCAGCCACCAGCGGGAGAGCCGAGGCGATCGGGGAGGCCGCGGGTCCCGGCGGCGGGTCCTCGTCGGTCTGGTCGCGGCCCTGGCCGTCACCGGGCTGAGCATCGCGGCGTTGCGGGCCGGGTCGGACACTGAGGGCGCGTCCCCGTCACCGGCCGAACCGTCGTCCACCTCGTCCGGGTCCACCGTCCCCGCCGCCGTGACGCTCCCGCCCAAGCACGTGCCCTGGGACTACCAGATCGGCGGCGCGTACCCCCCGGCGACGGGGGTCCGTGTGGTGAGCCGCAGCTACGAGGACGCCCCCGCACCCGGGCTCTACAACATCTGCAACATCAACGCCTACCAAGCGGAGTCGGACGCGGAGACCGACTGGGACGCCGACCTGCTGCTGCGCGACGCCGACGGGAAGGTCGTCCACGACACGGACTGGGACGAGGCCGTCCTGGACATCCGTACGGCCGCCAAGCGCGAACGCATCGCCGCCAGACTGGACACCTGGATCGACGCCTGCGCGGCCAAGGGCTACCAGGCCGTGGAGCCCGACAACTACGACTCCTTCACCCGCTTCCCGTCGTATCTCAAGGCCGCCCAGGCGGAGGCCCTGATGAAGCGGCTGGCGGCGCACGCCCATGCCGAGGGCCTGGCCATCGCGCAGAAGAACACCGCGGAGCTCGTCTCCGACCGCGCGTCCCTGGGCCTGGACTTCGCCATCGTCGAGGAGTGCGCGGAGTACGACGAGTGCGGCGAGTTCGCCGACGCCTTCGACGACAACGTCCTCATGGTCGAGTACACCAAGAAGGGCCTGACCACGGCGTGCGCCACCTGGAGCAGCACCCTCAGCGTGGTGCGCCGGGACGAGGAGGTCGAGCCCGAGGGCGCCGACGGATTCCTGCGGGAAACCTGCTGACGCCCTCGGGGGCCTCGTTCAGCCGAGCCGGATCACGTTCCAGGACAGCGGCTCCAGTACGGCGGTGAGGGTGCCGTTCCGCAGCGCGGTGCCCTCGGCCGCGTGCGGGGCGACCCGCTCGGGGGCGTCGAGGGTGTTGCGGGCGTCCGGGTCGGCGTCCGCGAGGACGCTGTGCTCGACGACGCTCGTCAAGTCCAGTCCGCTCAGGGCGACTTCGAGCGGCAGGGGGTCGTTCTGGCTGCGGTTGACGGCGAAGACGGTGACCGTGCCGTCCTCGGCGCGCACGGCCGTGGCGTGCAGGAGGTCCGTCTCGCCGAACTTCTTGGTCTCGTACGTCGGCGAGTCGACCCGTACGTCGAGGACCTCACCGCGGCCGTACTGCGAGGCCTGCGCGAACGGGAAGAACGTCGTCTGGCGCCAGGCCGGGCCGCCCGGTTCGGTCATGATCGGGGCGATCACATTGACGAGCTGGGCGAGACAGGCGACCGTGACGCGGTCGGCGTGTCGCAGCAGGGCGATGAGGAGCGAGCCGAAGACGACCGCGTCGAGGACGCTGTAGTTGTCCTCCAGGAGACGGGGGGCCTCGGGCCAGTCGTCCCGCTCGAACTCCTTGGCGCGCGCTTCCCACTCGGGCAGGTACCAGACGTTCCACTCGTCGAAGGAGAGGTTGATCTTCTTCTTCGACTTGAGCTTCGCTCCCACGTGGTCGGCGGTCGCGACGACGTTGTCGATGAACGACTCCATGTCGACGGCCGAGGCGAGGAAGGAGTCGACGTCACCGTCCTCGGGCCAGTAGTAGGCGTGCAGGGAGACGTAGTCGACGAGGTCGTACGTCTCCTCGAGGACCGTCGCCTCCCACTCGGCGAAGGTCGGCATGGACTGGCTGGAGGAGCCGCAGGCGACGAGTTCGACGCCGGGGTCGATCTGGCGCATCGCGCGGGCGGTCTCGGCGGCGATCCGGCCGTACTCCTCGGCCGTCTTGTGGCCGGTCTGCCAGGGGCCGTCCATCTCGTTGCCGAGGCACCAGAGTGTGATGCCGAAGGGGTCCTTGTCGCCGTGGGCGACCCGCAGGTCCGCCAGGGCGGTGCCTTCGGAGTGGTTGGCGTACTCCTGGAGTTCGAGGGCCTCGGCGACGCCCCTGGTGCCGAGGTTCACGGCCATCATGGGCTCGGCCTGGGGGCCGACCTTGCGGAGGAAGTCGATGTACTCCGAGAGGCCGAAGCGGTTGGTCTCGGTGGAGTGCCAGGCGAGGTCGAGTCGGCGGGGGCGGTCCGCGGCCGGGCCGACCGAGTCCTCCCACTTGTAACCCGAGACGAAGTTGCCGCCGGGGTAGCGCAGGGCGGTGACGCCGAGTTCGCGGACGAGGTCCAGGACGTCCTGGCGCAGGCCCTTGTCGTCGGCGGTGGGGTGGTCCGGTTCGAAGATGCCGGTGTAGACGCAGCGCCCGAGGTGTTCCACGAAGCTGCCGAAGAGGCGGGGGTTCACTTCGCCGACCTTGAAGGCGGGGTCGAGGGTGAAGCGGGCGGTGGACTTGCTCATGGGGACCTTTCAGGAACGGAGTTACTTGACAACCGGCCAGTCACGCACCCAGCCGAGCCTGTTCAGGCCGAGCTTCGGTGTGCCGTTGTCGTCTGCGTCGTAGTAGTGGTAGGCCAGCCAGTCCTGGCCGCGGGTGCGGAAGACCGACTCGCCTCCCGTGCCGATGTACCTCCCGTGCCCTGCCAGCAGCAGGTCGCCGCCGCCCTCCAGCAGCGGTGTGCCCGTGCTGTCGACGTAGGGTCCCGTGACCGTCGTGGACCTTCCGACCCTGATCTTGTACGTGGAGTTCACTCCCGCACAACAGGCGTCGTAGGACGCGAAGAGGTAGTAGTAGCGGCCGTGCTTCACGATGTACGGGCCCTCGACCGCGTACGGGGCGTCGGCGCGGGTGGCCAGGTGGTGGACGGTGGCACCCGGGAGGGCCTTCCCGGTGACCGGGCTGAGCTCGACCATGCGGATGCCCGTCCAGTACGAGCCGAACGACATCCACAGCCTGCCGTCCGCCCGGACGATCGCGGGGTCGATGGCGTTCCAGGAGTCGGTGGTCTCGGAGGTGAAGACCTTGCCGTGGTCCGTCCAGGTGCCGGGGAGGCCGGACGGGGAGGTGGCCACGCCGATCGCGGAGTGGTTGGTGCCCCAGGACGAGACGGCGTAGTAGAGCCAGTACCTGCCCGCGCGGTAGGAGATGTCCGGGGCCCAGGGGTCGCCGGTGTCGTTGTACTCGTACCACCAACCCGGCGGCTCGGCGAAGGCGTTGCCCGCGTCGGTCCAGTGCCTGAGGTCCTTGGACAGCCGGGCGCCGATCACCCCGCCGGTCGAATAGGCCGCGTAGCCACCGGACTTGAGCTGGATCACCGTCGGGTCGTGGATGATCTGCTGACCGGTGACCGGGAGCGGGTCGGGGTAGGTGGTGTCCGCCTGGGCCGTGGTCGGCAGGAGCGCGACGAGAACGGCGGTCAGGACGGCGGCAAGTCTGAGTCGCTTCAACTGGGGCTCCCTACGCTGATGGTGACCCGCACGGGCCGGACGAGGTGGGTGTGGCGCTGCCGTCCGGGCGACGGCGAAGAGGCGACCGCCCGCGCGCCGGCCCCGGCGGGACCACGGCCAAGTCCCGGCCGCACGGTGGTTGGGTCACCAGCCCGCGGGGACCGCGTACGTCCGGTGCGGCCATGTCCCCTCGCCGACTGCAAGGAAACGACCGCCCCGGCGAGCCACGCCCGACGCCCAGACCCACGCCACACCGCGACCGGACCCCCGGCACCGCACACGCCACCGCCCTGTCGGCGGACACCAAGGCGCGACCGCCCCGGCGGGACCACCGCCGGGTCTCGGCCGGTGTCCGGGCCCGCGCAGTACCGTGGTCGTGTCACTGGCCCGCCAGCCCCGTGTGGGCCACGCCCGCCACGATCTGCCGTTGGAAGAAGACGAACACGATGATCAGCGGCAGGCCTGCCATGAGGCCGCCGGCCATGAGCTGGGCCCACTGGATGCCGTAGGAGTTCATGACGGTGGCGATGCCGTTCGGCATGGTCATCAGGTCGGGGTTGTTGGTCACCATGTAGGGCCACAGGAAGTTGTTCCAGGAGGCGATGAAGGTGAAGATGCCGACCGCCGCCAGAGACGGCCTCGCGAGCGGGACGACGATCGTGAAGAAGACCCGCCAGCGGCCCGCGCCGTCGATGAAGGCCGCCTCCTCCAGTTCGCGCGGGACGCCCTGGAAGAACTTGTAGAGGATGTAGACCATCGCGGCCGGCGCGCACTGGGGGAGGATCATGCCCCAGTACGTGTCGACCATCCCCATCTGCTGGACCGTGGTGAACAGCGGGACGCCGAGGACCGCCGGGGAGATCATCAGGCCCGACATCACGATGCCCATGAGCACGTTCTTGCCACGGAACTCGGTGCGGGCGAAGCCGTATCCGGCGAGGGCGCTGACCGTCAGCACGACGGAGGTGACGCAGACCGACACCACCAGCGAGTTGATGAACCAGTTGGTGATGTTGCCGGTCTCCCACAGCGCCTTCCACGCCTGGACCGTCCAGACCTCGGGCAGCCAGTGCGGCGGGATCTCGGCCGCCTCCGCCTCGGACTTGAGGGAGGTGAACAGAGCTGCCGCGATCGGCGCCACGAACACGGCGGACACGGCGACGCCGATCAGCGTGAGGATGATCTGGCTGGGCGTCCAGGGCTTGCGGGGGTTCTTGCGGACCTGTACGGCGGTGGTCATCGGCCGCCCTCCTCACGGGTGCGCAGCAGCCACATCCGAGCCAGGGCGACGACTGCGATGATCACGAAGAAGATGATGGACATCGCGGAGGCGTAGCCCACGCGGTAGCTGGTGAAGCCCTGTTCGAGGGTGTACTGGACGAAGGAGCGGGTGCTGACCTCCGGCCCCGGCCCGAAGTCCATCATCACGACGGCCTGGTCGAAGAGCTGGAGCGAGGCGAGGATCTGGAGCGCGATCACCAGACCGGTGATGTTCCGCAGCATCGGCAGCGTGATGTGGACCATGCGGTGCCAGGCGTTCGCGCCGTCCAGCTTCGCGGCCTCGTAGAGGTGGTCGGGGATGCCCTGGAGGGCGGCGAGGTAGAGCAGGAAGCTGAAGCCGACGGTCCACCACAGGGTCTCGATGACGATGGCGAGCATCGCGTACGACTTGTCGGTCAGCCAGGGTGTGTCTAGCCCGAAGGTCTCGTTGACCAGGCCGATGCCCTGGGTGAACAGCCACTGGAACATGTTGGCGGCGACCGTCGAGGGCAGCAGGAACGGCACGAAGAAGCACAGCCGCCACAGCCATTTGCCGCGCTCGATGTGGTGGGCGAGCATCGCGAGCAGGAAGGCGAGGACCGTGATGCACGGGACGACCAGAAGCGTGAAGTACGCGCTGTGGCCGAGCGCGTCCCACATAGCCGAGTCGTTCAGGGCCTCGCGGTAGTTGTCGAGGCCGACGAAACTCGCGTCGTCGCCGGAGATGTTGGCGTCCGTGAAGCTGAGGTAGACGCCGCGCAGCAGCGGCCAGATCACGAACAGTACGAAGAGCGCGAGGAACGGGGCGACGAACCAGCCGCCGTGCTGGAAGCCCTGCTTGCGGCGGACGGTCGCCGTGACGGTCGCGGTCCTGGCCCGTGCCGGTGCGGCGACGGTCTGAGCGCTGGTCGTCATGCGACCGCACCTCCCTGCGCGGCGGTCCTGCCGTCCATCGGGTTCTTCGAGGCGAGGAGCTTGGCGAGACGGCTCTTCATCGTCTGCGCGACCTTGTCCGGCTTGGCGGAGCCCATCGTCGAGGAGACGACGACCGGGCCGAGGTCCTGGGCGAGCACGCCGGTGGAGCCCGCGAACCACACCTTGGGCTCGGTGGCCTGGTGGTCCATGGCGCTGACGTACTCGTTCTGCGGGGTGAGCTTCTTGTACGCGGCCGTGGAGAGCGTCGGTGTGTACGCGGGGATGTGACCGCCGGCCGCCCACTGGAGGGCGTGCGTCACGACGTACGCGGCGAGTTCGTGCGCGCCCTCGTTGGTGGCGCCGCCGCGGCCCGCCTGGTGCGGCAGGACGAAGGCGTGCGACTCGGCGTGGGTGGCCGGCCTGCCGAAGACGGGTGGCAGCGGGGTCGCGCCGTAGTCCAGCTTCGCGCCGGAGAAGACCGGCACGGACCAGTTGCCCTCCCAGGTGAAGGGGGCGCCGTTGATGAACTGTTCACCGGTGGGGGCGCCGGGGATGACGTACCCGTCGGTGACGTGCCTGCGGAGGAACTCCAGTACCTGGGTGGCCTTGTCGGGGTCGAAGAGGACCTCGGTGTCGGCGTCGTTGAACCACTTGCCGCCGAGCTGGGTGTAGAAGGCGACGAAGAACCACCACTGGAAGTTCTGGTCGTTGGTCCACAGGCCGATCGTCTGGAGCCCCTTCTTCTGGGCGGCCTTGGCCTTCTTCAGGACGTCGAACCACTCGTCGGTGGAGGTGACCGGGATCATCCGGCCGTCGTCGCCGAGCAGGCCCGCCTTGCCCAGTACGTCCTTGCGGTAGAAGCAGAGCTGGACGTGGATGTCGAGCGGGAGGGCGTAGAGCTTGCCGTCGATGACGCCGCGCTTCCACAACGCGGGGTTGTAGTCCTGCTCCCGTACGCCGTACTTGGCGAGCAGGTCGACGTCCCACGGGTCGAGGAGCCGGCCGGGCGAGAAGCCGGTGACCCGGCCCATGTGCATGACGCCGAGGTCGGGTGCGCGGTTGCCCGCGGCCGCCATGGCGAGCTTGGTGTAGAAGGGGTTGCCCCACTGGAGGGTGGAGTCCTTCACGTCGATGTCCGGGTTGGCCTTTCGGAAGGCGTCAAGCATCGTGATCATGTTGGCGCCGTCGCCGCCGCTGAAGAGGTTCCAGTAGCGCACCCGGGTGTCCGCGCCGGAGGCGAGCGCGTCGGCGCCGGTGCCGAGGGCCGCGAAGCCGAAGCTCGCGGCGACGCTCAGTCCGCCCGCCGCGGCGAGAAGTTGCCTGCGGCTCAGGTCAGGTCGTCCCATTCCCTGCCCTATCTGTTCGATATTTCGAATTGCGCTCGTAACTTCGAACGGGACCGTAGGCAGGAAGCGCTTTCTAGTCAATGGCCCGCGCAGCAAAATCGGATCGCGTGACGGGACAGTTCCGGGCGGCGTAGTCTCGAACAGCCCGTCCTACGGCGGCGGGAGAGCTCAGGGGGTGGGATGGACATCGCGGGCGCTCGCAGGAGTGCGGCCCGGATCGCCTCGGCACTACGACGCACCCGTGCGACCTCGGCCATGCGCGATCTGGTCTCCCACCTCACCGCCGCGGTCCGGGCCAGACCCCGCCCCCCGGCCGACGTGCCGGAGCTGTGCCGGGCCCTGTGCCAGGAGATGAGCGCGCGCCGCGGCGGCCGGCCCGTGGACCTGCGCTTCGAGCGGTTCCCCGACGAGATCGCGGTGACCGGACTGTGGGTGGAGTTCCAGGACTTCGACCTCGTCATCGTGGAGGAGCGGGCCGAGGAGATGCAGCAACTGGTCATCCTGGGCCATGAGTTGTGGCACCTGCACGCGGGCCACTCGCACCATCACGCGGCCGCGGCGGACGCGCTGGCCGGCCGGCCCGGCTGGGACTCCGTCGCCCTGACCGTGGCGGCCCGCAACGGCTCCCGCGAGGCGGACGAGGCCGAGGCCGACGACTTCGGGCACCGGCTGGCGGCCGCCTTCCGGCCGTTCGTCTCCGCACGCGGCTCCGGCGTGCGGCCCGACCCCGTCCAGAGGTCCCTCGGCTACCGCGGAGGCCGAGGGCGGTGACCCACCCCGAACCGGCACCCCAACTGGCCGCCTCCATCACCGGCCTGTACGTCTCCTTCTGGCTCCCGGGCCTGGTCCTGACCGCCGCCCTGGTGATCAAACTGCCCAGCATCCTCAAGCTGTGGCGGGACCCGCTGCTGCGTGCCGTGGGCGGTCTGCTGCTGTTCGCCTGCGCGGTGTTCGTCTTCGCGGCGCCCAGCACCATCGCCTGGACCAACCGGGTCACCGGCGTCCCGAACATCGCGGCGCCCTGGGTCTACTCCCTGATCACCGCGCTGTCCGCGTCCTGGCTGCTGCTGGTCGTGCACTGGCGCAACGGCCTCACCGAGCGGTCGGCCGAGACGCGCCGCGCGACCCGGTGGGTGGTCTACGCGTACGCGGCGGTGGTGGTCGCGCTGTGGACGCTCTTCGTGCTCGCCGACGTGCCCGTGGAGCGGATCGAGGACCTGGACACGTACTACGCCAGTACGCCGTTCATGCGCGAGGAGATCCTGCTCTACCTGTTCGCACAGGCCCTGGCCTGCTCGATCACGACCCGGCTGGTGTGGAACTGGATCCGCACCGACGGCCTCAACGCGTGGCTGCGCTGGGGGCTGAGGTTCCTCGGCATCGGATTCGCGACCAACCTGCTCTTCAGCGCGGCCAAGCTCACGGCCGTGGTGGCCCGCTGGACCGGGCACGACCTGGACTGGCTGAACACCAACATCGCGCCGTCGGCCGCCTGCATCGCGGCGACGCTGGTCGCGATCGGTTTCATCGTCCCGCACGCCGGCCAGTACCTGCACGAGCGCTGGCTGGTCCGCCGCCGCCACCGTGAACTGGGGCCGCTCGCCCGGCTGATGCGGACCGTCGCGGGCGGCCGCGAGCCGCTCGCCCTGCGCACCACCCCCGAGATGCGCCTCATCCGCCGCGAGACCTTCATCCGCGACGCGCTGCTCCAGCTGTCCCGGTTCCTCGACGAGGACCTGCGCACCCGTTCCTACGACGCGGCCGTCGCCCTCGGCTTCGAGCGCGGCCGCGCCCAGGCCCTCGCCGCCGCCGTGACGATCCTGGACGCCGTCGAGACCCGGCGGCACTCCCCGGACGCCGACGGCGACGGGGACCCCGACACCACGTACCTGCTGCAGGAGATCGCGGCCGTGTCCGACGTCCTGCACAGCCCCGACGAGATCAAGGCGGTACGCGCCCGCGCGGCCGTCCCGGCAGAGAGCATGTCCACGCATGAGCACTCCGTCTTCCCGGGGGACAGCCCCCGGACCCCCGGCAGCAAAGCAGGTCGGCGAGGGTGACCGGCGTGGACAACGCGAGGCGGACCTGAGCGAGCGCCCCTCCCCCGCCAGGGTCGCCGTCGTCCTCGGGGGATCCCACACGGGCATGCTCGCGGCGGCCGCGCTGACGGACCTCGCCGACCGGGTCCTCGTGGTGGAGCGCGACGAGCTGCCCGGGGAGCCCGCGCCCCGCAAGGGCCTGCCGCAGGCCCGGCACGCCCACATGCTGTGGTCGGGCGGGGTACGGGCCATGGAGGACCTCCTGCCCGGCGTCACCGGCACGCTGACGGACGCCGGGGCGCGCCGCGCGCCGGTCACCACCGACATGGTCGTCCTGTCGGCACACGGCTGGTTCCGGCGCTGGCCCGAGTCCCACCACGTGATCCTGGCCGGGCGGGACCTGCTGGACGCGACGGTCCGGGCACGGGTCCTCGCGGACGACCGGGTCGAGGTGCTCGGCGGCACCGAGGTGCTGGGGCTGACGGGTGACGCTCAGGGGGTCACCGGGGTCCGGGTACGGGAGCGCGACGGCCGCGAACGGACCATCGACGCGGGCATGGTCGTGGATGCGACCGGGCGGGCCTCCGGGACGCCCCGCTGGCTGACGGAGCTCGGACTGCCGACGCCGGAGCGCCGCGAGGTCGACTCCGGCCTGGCGTACGCGAGCCGCCTCTACCTCGCGCCGGAGCAGGCCCGCGACGGCTTCCCCGTCATCAGCGTGCAGCCGGACACCCGGGCGGCCGGACCGGGCCGGGCGGGCTTTCTGCTGCCGATCGAGGACGGCCGGTGGATCGTCACCCTGAACGGCACGCGCGGAGGCGAACCGTCGCCCGCCGACGACGACTTCGTGCGGTTCGCCCGCGAGGAGCTGCGGCATCCGCTGATCGGCGACCTGATCTCCCGGGCCGAGCCGCTGTCCGGCGTCTCCTTCACGCGTACGACCGTCAACCGGCGGTACTTCTACGAGCGCATGCCGGCCTGGCCGGAGAACTTCACGGTCCTCGGCGACGCGCTGGCGGCGTACAACCCGCTGTACGGGCACGGCCTGGCCGTCGGCGCCCAGAGCGCGCTCGTCCTGCGGGACCTCACTCGGCGGTACGGGTGGGGAACCGCCGGGTTGGCGCGTCGGGTGCAGAAGGCGGTGGCCCGGCCGGTCGGGGCGGCGTGGGAGCTGGCGACCGGGCAGGACGTGTTCTATCCGGGGGCCACGGAGAACGGGCCGACGGCACGGGACCGGGCCGTGGCCGCGTACGTCTCCCGGCTCATGTACACGGCCACGGGGAACGGGCGTATCGCCCGCCGCGTCACCGACGTGACGTCGCTGGAGCGGCGGGCGGAGGTGTTGCTGGCGCCGGGTGTACTGCTGGCGGCGGCGGTGGGCCCGTTGAAGCCGACTCTGACCGAACCGCCCCTGACCGCAGAGGAGTTGAAGAAGGCGGAGCTGCGGTAGTCAGCCCGCGAACGGCTGTTGCGCCACGCCCTTGCCGGCCCCCGGCACCACCAGCAGTGAGCCCGCCACCGGGTGCGGGGCGTCCAGCCCCACCCGTGCGGTCGTGATGTACAGGTCGGTCAGGTCCGGGCCGCCGAACGCGCACGCGGTGACGCGCGGGGTCGGGAGGGTGATCACGTGGTCGAGGCCGCCGTCCGGGGTGTAGCGGCGGACCGCTCCCCCGTCCCACAGGGCTACCCAGACGCAGCCGTCGGCGTCGACCGTGAGCCCGTCGGGGAAACCGGCGCCGTCCTCGATCACGGCGAAGGGCCGGCGGTCGGAGAGCCGCCCGCTCTCGTGGTCGAAGACGTCGACGCGGCGGGTGGGTGAGTCGATGTAGTACATGAGCCGGCCGTCCGGGCTCCACCCGGTGCCGTTGCTGACGGCCACGTCGTCGAGGACGGTGCGGTGCGTGCCGTCACCCGTGATCCGGGACAGGGTGCCGCCGCCCGGTGCCTCGTCGTAGCGCATGGTGCCCGCCCACAGAGAGCCGTCGGGGGCCACGGCGGCGTCGTTGGCCCGGCGGCCGGGGACGGGCTCGTGGTGGAGCCAGCGGAAGGAGTCGTCGGGGTCCAGCAGGGCCACGCCGTCCCGGAGGTTGAGGACGAGTCCGCCACCCGCGCGCGGCTTGACGGCGCCGATGTGCTGGTCCAGGACACGGACCGTGCGGTGGCCGGAGACGGGGTCGTAGGTGTGGAGCCGGGCGCCGAGGATGTCGATCCACAGGAGCCGCTCGCCGTCCCACGTGGGCCCCTCGCCGAGGGTGGCCTCGGCGCGTACGGCGACGTCGTACTTCGTGAAGCGGGTCATCCCACGCTCCGGTGGCCGAGGCGCTCGGACAGCTCGGCGGCGCCCTTGGCGGCGAGCTGCTCCAGCTCGCCGCGGCGGTCGTCGCTCCAGCGGATCATCGGCACGGAGATGGAGAGCGCGGCGACGACCTGCCCGGTGCGGTCGCGGACCGGGGCGGCCACGCAGGACACGTCCGGGTTGGACTCACGGTTCTCGACGGCGACGCCGCGCTGCCGGATCTCGTCGAGGGCCTCGCGCAGGGCAGCGGGGTCGGTGATGCTGTTGGGCGTCATACCGGGGAGCGGAGTGTCATCGGGGATACGGGAGGCGAGCTGCGGCTCCGGGAGGGAGGCGAGGAGCATCTTGCCGACGGAGGTGCAGTGCGCGGGCAGGCGCCGGCCGGCGGCCGACACCATCCGCACCGCGTGCGTCGAGTCGACCTTGGCGATGTAGATGACGTCGGTGCCCTCGAGGATCGCCACGTGTACGGTCTCGTCACAGGTCTCGGCGACGGACCGGGCGACCTGCTGGCCCTCGGCGGCGAGGTCGAGCTGCTCGGCGTACCGGCTGCCGAGCTGGTAGGGCCGCACCCCGAGCCGGTAGCGTCCCGGCTGGCCCGGGACCTGGACGATGTACGACCGGGCGGCGAGAGTGGTCACCAGCTCGTGCACGGTGGTGCGTGGCAGCTGGAGCCTGCGCACGATGTCGGGGGCGGAGAGCGTCCCGTCTCCGTCGAGGAAGAGCTCGAGAATATCGAGAGCCCGGGTCACGGCAGGTACGAGGCGTCCCACAACCGGCCCCCTCTCTTTTAAGGCGTCTGCGTTCGAAATTTCAACAGACGATCGGCATGACGAACACAGGCTAGCGACAGGCGGTTTCCTCCGGCAATGGGCAAGGGGGAGGTAGACCCACTCCGTGTGCGGCACGTCACACTGGGTTGCTCACGCCAGCTCTCCCCGCAACCGCCGGGCCCGCAGCACCAGCTCCAGTTCGAACCGCCGGTCCGGGTCGTCGATCTCGTCGCCCCACAGCTCCCGGATCTGGCGGAGACGGTAGCGGACGGTCTGGGGGTGGACGCCCAGGCGGGCCGCCACTTCCGGGGCCCCCGCCCCTGGTCTCCAGCCAGGCCAGCAGAGTCTCCGCGAGGCGGCGGCCGTGGGTGGGGCCGCAGTGCCGCAGGGGGGCCAGGCAGCGCAGGGCCAGATCGTCGATCAGCTCCTCCGGCTGCAGCAGGACCAGGGCCTCGGTGTGTTCGGTGCAGTACAGGACGTCCCCGGCAGGGAGCAGGTCCCGTTCCATCAGGCGTACGGCGGCCTCGGCCCAGCGGAGGGACTTCGCCGCGTCGGCGAGCGGGACCGGGGGTCCTATCGCGCCCGCCCAGCCGGTCAGGGCCCGGTGCAGAAGTTCGGGGCGGCCCGCCGCGCCCGGTTCCGGGACGACCATGCGGGGCTGTTCGTAGTCCATGTCCAGGAGGACGCCCTGGCCCACCGCGGGAGGCACCGCCTCACGGGCCGGACGGAGCAGGACGCCGACCGCCACCTTCTTCGGGAGGGGCCAGCCGATGCGGGCCGCGCGTTCCGTCAGCGCGTCCGCCGGGTCGCCCCGGTGGCGTTCGGCCAGCAGTAACTCCATCAGGCGGCGCTGGAGGCGCAGGCGCTCGCCCGCCTGGCGGGCCGCTGCCTCCGCGTAGCCCCGGACGGACTGGTCGACCAGTCCGTCCAGGTACTCGTAGCCCGCGTCCACCAGCTCGTACATCGCCGGCGGCGGGATCTCCACACGCTGGCCGATGTCGGCGAACCGGCGCCATGCCAGACGTACGCCCATGCGGTAGATCGCCTGGAGGGAGTCGAGGCTGCGGCCGTTCAGCCCCTCGCCCCGGCCGAACTCCTGGAAGACGCCCGGGGGGACCGTGGGACGGCCCTCCGCCGTTTCCAGGTGCTGGACGAAGACCTCGATCGCGCGGCGGATGCCGACCAGGGCCATCGGTTCGCCGGACTCGTCGAGGATCACCGGCAGATGGGGGTACTCACGGCGGATCTCGCGCAGGATCTCCTCGGCGAGGGCCGGCGCCTCGGCCATGGCGATGGCAGCGAAGCGGCGGACCTGGAGGCGGGGGACGTCGTGCCAGGCCGAGCGGGCGTTCACAGTTGCCGGGCGGGCGGCCACGGGTCAACTCCCTTGGTCCGTCTGCTCGTAGGTGATCAAGGGGGTGTTGGGCTGCTCGGGCGTCGCCTCCAGCAGCGCGACGATGCCGAGCGCGGCACCGAGGGCGAGCAAAGCGGAGACCACGACGGTCAGTGCGGCGGCGAGCAGTCTGGACATCGCAGGGGCAGCCTCTCTCGAGCGGCTCGATCCGGCGTACGTCCCCACCCGGAACCCGTCCGGTACCCACCCTGCCTGTCGCCCCAGTGTCGACAGGACATTGACAATCCGTCAAGACATTGACACCCCGTGCCAAGACGCCTACGGTCTCCGGCCCATAGAGCGGCCCGAACTCCGTCAACTCAAGCCCCTGGAGTGTCCGGATGCGCCGTACAGCCTCTCCAATCTCCCTGATTCTGCTGGGACTCGGCACGTTCCTGCTGGTACTGGCGCCGTTGCTCGCGTGGTACGTGGCCCCGCGAGCGGCCGTGAATCCGATCGACATCGACCAGACCGCGGTCTACCGCGGAACGGGCAGCGTCTTCGACACCGAGGAACTCGAGACGGTTCCCGGACAGCGGATCACCGTCACCCAGCGGGTGCGCGCCGACGTCGAGGACAGCGAACGCAGCGGCCGGGCCGCGGTGTGGGACGTCACCACCACCGTCGACACCGACAAGTCGCTTCCGGCCGCCGACCCGCACGACGCCCTGGAGTTCGTCCCGCACCGCTGGGTCATGGACCGCAAGACCACCAGGCCGGTGCACTGCTGCGGCGAGAAGCCGTACATCGAGGGCGAGGCCTATCTGAAGTTCCCCTTCGACGTGGAGCGGCGCTCCTACCAGTGGTGGGACAACTCCCTGGGTTCGACGGTGACGTTGCGTTACCAGGGTACGAAGAAGGTTCAGGGGTACACGGGTTACCGGTTCACCGGCACGGTCGCCCCGGCCAAGGTCGGGACACGGCTGGTGCCGGGCACGATCGTGGACGAGCCCGACCGGCCGCAGGTACTGGCCGAGGAGTGGTACTCCAACCACGGCATCGAGCTGGTCGTCGACCAGCGCACCGGCCGGGTGGTCTACGCACAGGTGGGCCCGAAGCGCACCCTGCGGGCGCCCGGCGCGAAGAAGGACGCCGTGGTCCTGCTGGACAGCCCGAAGATCGCGTTCACCACCGCGACCCAGAAGGACGCGGTGCGGCTGGCCAAGCGAGACAGCGGCCAACTGCGCGCGGTGGGCGAGACGTTGCCGATCGGGGCGGCTGTGGCTGGATTCGTACTGGCTGCCGTGGGGGGCGTTTTGGCGGTACGGGGACGCAGGCGCCCCGAGTCCACCGATATGAGCGATACGCCCGAGCCCGTCCTCACGATGTGACTGGACGTCAGCTCTAATAAGCCCCGAAATTGTCACCTGGGTGAGTAGCCACGACGTACGGGTGGGCGAAAACTGTGCCACCCCACCTGAACACAGCCCGTCCACATCCTCCCCCTGAGAAGCGCTCAGTCCCCCCACAACCAGCCTGAAAGACACTGCTGAGTTCCGCACCCTGAGACGAGTTGGAGCACCCATGCCCCAGCACGTGCCCCACCCGCTGCACACGCCTCCCCAGGCGTCGCAGCGGCAACCCTCATCGCACAGCCCGCACCGTTCCCCGGCGCTCCCCCCACCTCCGCGCCGAATCGTTTTCCTCGCCCATCGTGACCTGGACAATCCCGCGGCAGGCGGCTCCGAGCTGCTCGTCGACCGGCTCGCCGACGGACTGACCCGGCTCGGCCACCAGGTGACCCTCCTGTGCGGCGGCCCGGCCTCCTACCGGGACTACCGCGTCGTGTCGGCGGGCGGCGAGTTCGGCCACTACCTGCGCGCCCGTACGGCCTTCGCCCGCCAGGTCGGCGAGACCGACCTGCTGGTCGAGGTGTGCAACGGCATGCCGTACCTCGCGCCCCTGTGGCACCACGGCCCCACCCTGTGTCTGGTCAACCATGTGCACACCGACCTGTGGAAGATGCGGTTCGGCGGGCCCCTGGCCCCGGCCGCCCGGATCGGCCGAAGACTCGAACACTGGGCCCTGGCCGGTGCGGCGGCCAGACACCGGAGCCTGCTGGTCGCCGTGTCTCCGTCGACGGCGCACGCCCTGCGGGCGATCGGCGTCGAGCGGGACCGCATCCGCGTCGTGCACAACGGCGTCGAGGAGCCGGAGCCACTCGTCCGCCGCTCTTCCGAACCGCTCTTCGTCGCCGTGGGCCGGCTGGTCGAGTACAAACGGATCGATCTGCTGCTGAGGCTCTGGGAGCGGGTGCGGCCGGTGACCGGTGGCCGGCTGGTGATCGTCGGAGACGGGCCCGAGCGGTCCCGCCTGGAGCAACTCGCCGGTCCTGGCGTGGAGTTCACCGGGCATGTCTCCGAGGCCGAGAAGCACCGGCTGTTGTGCGAGGCGTGGCTGCTGCTTCATCCCTCGGCCGTGGAGGGTTGGGGACTGGTCGTCACCGAGGCCGCGACCCGGGAGACGCCGACCATCGCCTTCGACGTGCCCGGGCTGCGGGATTCCGTCGTGGACGGGGAGACGGGAGTACTCGCCCGGGGCGAGTCCTCGTTCGCCGCCGCGTGGTGCACGTTGGCCCTGTCTTCCCATCAGCGGGAGTTGATGGGCAAGGCTGCTCGCGATCGGGCTGCCAGATTCCGTTGGCATCGGACTGTCAGACAGTTTCGCGCTGTGGCCTCTGAGGCGGTGAGGGGCTGGGGACCGTGACGAGAGTGCGGCGCCATCGTGGCTGGTCGCGCAGTTCCCCGCGCCCCCAAGCATTCAAGGACCCCTCGTTTCGACGTTCCCTGGGCCTCCTTCGTGCCTTTCGGCACGAGCAGGACGACCCCGAGTCCTGCTACGCGCTGCTCGCCCGCGACGCCGTGGACCAGGTCGAGGCCTACGACGGTGCCGTCGCCGGCCGTACCGTCGTGGACGTCGGCGGCGGCAGCGGGTACTTCACCGAGGAGTTCCGCAGACGCGGTGCCGACGCGTTCCTCTTCGAGCCCGATCCCACCGAACTGGGAGCGAAGCCACCCGACGCCACCGTGATCGCCGACGGCTATCTGCTCCCCCTGCGGGACGCGGCCGCCGATGTCACCTTCTCCTCCAACGTGCTGGAGCACGTGGCCGATCCGGAGACCTTCCTCAGTGAGCTCGTGCGGGTCACCCGGCCCGGTGGGCTGATCTACGTGTCGTTCACCAACTGGCTGTCCCCGTGGGGCGGTCACGAGTGGGCGCCCTGGCACTACCTGGGTGCCGAACGGGCCCGTGCCCGCTATCGGCGCCGTACCGGAAAGGCCGCGAAGCACACCCTCGGCGAGAACCTGTTCGCCGTGCACATCGGCCCGACCCTGCGGCAGGTGCGTGCCCGGGACGACGTCACGGTCGTCTCGGCGCGCTCCCGCTACTGGCCCTTCCTCGCGGAGACCGTCGTCCGGGCTCCCGGCATCCGCGAGGTGGCCACCTGGAACCTCCTCCTCATCCTCCGGCGGTGTCCACCATGACGACGTCCACGGTCCAGGCCCCTCCTCCGGCAGCCGTTCCCACCACCGCGAGCATGTCGGGCCCCCCGGAGGGTCCGCGGTCGCGGCGCTGGCTGCTGGGGTTCTGGGCCGTGGTGTTCGTGCTGTTCCTCGTGGTGCACCCGGGCCGGCAGACCTTCGACACCAAGCTGGGCGTCACCACCGACCCGGGGCGCTTCCTCGCCGACCTCGGGCAGTTGTGGCACGACCAGGGCTCCTTCGGCGGGATCCAGGACCAGTACGTCGGCTATCTGTGGCCGATGCTGCCGTTCTACTGGCTGGGCCACGCCCTCCAGTTGCCGGTGTGGCTGGTGGAGCGGCTGTGGCTGTCGCTGATCGTGTCGGTGGCCTTCTGGGGCGCGCTGCGGCTGGCCGAGCGGCTGCGCGTGGGCAACGGGGCGTCCCGGCTCCTCGCCGCCGCCGCGTACGCGCTGTGGCCGACCTTCACCATCGTCATCGGCTCGACCTCCGCCGCCGCGCTGCCCGGCGCCTTCCTGCCGTGGGTGCTGCTGCCGCTGACGAACGAGCGCTACACCGCCCGGATCGCCGCCCTGCGCTCGGCGCTGGTCATCCCGTTCATGGGCGGGGTGAACGCGGCCTCCACGCTGGCCTCTCTGCTGCCCGTCGGCCTGTATCTCCTCTCCCGGCCACCCGGGCCCCGGCAGCGCAAGCTGATCGCCTGGTGGGTCCCGGGAGTGATCCTGGCGACGGCCTGGTGGGTGATCCCCCTGCTGCTGCTCGGCCTCTACGGCGAGAACTTCCTGCCGTACGTCGAGAGCGCGCGGACCACGACCGAGACGATGTCGGCGACGGAGGCACTGCGCGGGGCCGGTAACTGGGTCGCCTATCTGCACCTGGTGGAGGCGTGGCTGCCGGCCGGCTGGACCGTGGCCTCCTCGGTGATCGTGATCCTCTGCTCGGCGCTCGCGGCCGGGCTCGGTCTCGCGGGCCTGGCGCGGCGGGACATGCCGGAGCGCCGGTGGCTGGTGCTGACCGTGCTGACGGCCGCCCTGATGCTGCTCGCGGGATACGGCGGCGCGTTCGGCGCACCCTTCCACGGGCTCGTGCAGGACTGGCTGAACGGCGGCCTCGCCCCCTTCCGCAACATCTACAAGTTCCAGCCGGGGCTGGCGCTCGCGCTGGTGCTCGGCCTCGCCCATCTGGTGGGCGTGGCCTCCGAACCGCGCGGGGCGCGTGAGATGAGAGGCCGCCGGTATGCCCCGCTGATCGCGGCGGTCCTCGTCCTGCCCGGGCTGATGTGGCCGTATCTCAACGGCACGATCCTGAACCCGGGCTCCTTCCAGCAACTGCCCAAGTACTGGCAGTCCACGGCCGACTGGCTGGAGAAGTACTCCCCCGACTCGCGCGCCCTCGTCGTCCCCGCGACCGCGCACGGCATCTACACCTGGGGCTCCCCCATCGACCAGCCGCTCGACGTGCTCGCGGAGTCCCGGTGGGCGCAACGCGACTACGTCCCCTTCGGCACCCCCGGCAACCGGCGCGCGACGGACGCGGTCGAGCAGGCGCTGCTGACCGGCGGTGAGATCCCGGGACTCGCCGACTACCTGAGCCGGGCCGGGGTCTACTACGTCGTCGTCCGCAACGACCTCGACCCCGACCAGATCGGCTCCGTGTCGTCGTCGGTCGTCAAGCGGGCCCTCGAACAGTCCGGCTACGAGCGGGTGACGGGCCTCGGTCCGCTCATGACGGGCGGGAAGATCGCGAACGACACCCCGCTCCAGATCGAGGGGCTGTACCCGAGGCAGCGGGCGGTGGAGATCTTCCGTCCGGCGAGCGAGGCCGTGCCACGGCCCGGTCAGGCGGGGCTGCTGCCGGTCGCCGACACCGTCCAGGTGTCCGGCGGACCCGAGTCGCTGCTCCCGCTGGCGACCGAACTACGGGGCCGGGCAACGGTGTTGACCGGTGACAACCACCCGGGGCTCGGCACCCCGCCGCTCCAGATCGTCGGCGACGGCCTGCGGCGCGCGGACACCCGGTTCGGGCTCGTCAACGCGAACACCTCGTACACGTACACCGACGACGAGCGGAACGCCTCCGGGGCCGCCCAGGACGCCGGCGGGAAACCGCACCAGATCCTGCCGACCAAAGGACTCTCGCACCAGACGGTGGCCGAACTGCGCGGCGCCCGTACGGTGACGGCGTCGTCGTACGGCAACTGGCTGTTCCATCTCCCGCAGTTCGACCCGGTCAACGCCTTCGACGGCAACCCGGACACCGCCTGGGCGGAGGGTGTGGCGGGCTCGCCGGACGGGGAGTGGCTGCGGATCGGGTTCTCCGACCCCGCGTACGACATGCCCTCGTCGTTCAAGGTCACGCCGTTGCCGCAGGAGAGCGTGCGGTCGGCGGCGACCAAGGTACGGGTGGAGACCGAGAACGGCTCGCGCACCAGTTACCTGCGGGCCGACGGATCGACACAGAGCATCAAGTCCCCTCCGGGCACGACGGGTTGGATGAAACTGACGATCGTCGACTCGGTCGCGCGAAGGACCGGTCTCGCCGGGGCCGGGTTCTCCGAGATCGACCTGCCGGACGTGCAGGTGACCCGGCTGCTGCGGCTGCCGGCCGACGCGGACTCCTCCGACGCGCCCGCCGAGATCGTCTCCCTGCACCGGGTCCCCGACCCGGCCGGGATCTCCCCGACCGGCACCGAGGCCGGCCTGCACCGCCGCTTCGACACGGCGGCCTCGGGAACGCACTCGGTGAAGGCGAGCGCGGTGCCGGTGACCGGGGAGGAACTCGACAGGCTGCTGTACGAGGTCGCCCCCGACCAGCGCAACCGCATCACCGCGACCGCCGACTCCACGGCCACCCTCGGCACGGGCCTGTCCGCCCGCAACCTCACCGACGGCGACCTCACCACGGCCTGGATCGCGGGCGACCGACCGACCATCCACCTCAGCTGGAACGGCAAACAGCCCATCGGGGAAGTGGTGCTGGCGCCCGCCGGCGGACTCTCCACCCGTCCCACCGAGGTCGACATCACCTCGCCCGACGGCGCGACGGTCGCCGCTGTCGACGAGAACGGCGCGGTGCGCTTCCCGGCGATCACGACCGACCGCCTCGACATCACGATCACCAAGACGGCCCCGCTGACCCTGCACAACCCGGTCGCGGACGAGGACCTCCAACTCCCGGTGGGGCTCACGGAGGCCTACATACCGGCCCTCGACCAGTACCGGACCCCGCAGCCGAAGGCCACGCGGACGTTCTCACTGCCGTGCGGCAAGGGGCCGGTGCTGGCGGTCGACGGCAAGCTGTACCAGACCGGCGTGTCGGGCCGGATCCGGGACCTGACCGAGCGGCGCGAGCTGACGGTGACGCTCTGTCAGTCGGGCCGCTCGGACGCGGAGTTGTCCCTGACTTCCGGTGAGCATGTCGTCGAGGGCGGGGACGCCGGGCCGCTCGCCCTGACCGGCATCACGCTGACCCGCGGCACTGTCGCCGAACCGACCTCCCTCGCACGGGAGTTGCGGATACGGGACTGGCTCGGCGACAAACGCGAGGTGACCGTGGGATCGGGCGCCGCCTCGTACCTCACGACGTACGAGAACTACAACGACGGCTGGAAGGCCACCCTGAACGGGAAGTCGCTGTCCCCGCTGCGGCTCGACGGCTGGCAGCAGGGCTGGCGCATCCCCGCCGGTGCGGGCGGCACGGTGAAGCTGTCGTACGAGCCCGCGGCGACCTACGACGGCGCCCTGATCGGCAGCGGGGTCGCACTGGCGGCGCTGGTCGGCCTGGTGCTGTGGCGCAGGCGCTCTCCGAACCCCGACGACCCGCAGCGGGTACCCCCGGCCCCGGGGGTGTGGCTCGGAGTGGTGGCGCTCACGGTGGTGGGCGTGGTCATCGCAGGCTGGTTCGCCCTGCTGGTCCCGGCGTTGGCGCTGCTCGCGTCCCGGCGCCATCGACTCCTGGTGCCGATCGCCTTCGTGGCCCTGGCGGGGGCGGGGATCGCCGCGGCGGTGGGAGCCGGTGAGCCGGTGGGCGCAGCGGACGGGGCGTTCGGTCACCTAGCCCAACTCCTCGCGCTGATCGGGTTGTTCGCGGCTCTGGTGAGTGTGCGTGAGCGTGAGACACCCCCCGAGTCCGAGGCACCGACACAGCAACTGCCGCCGGTCGAGGTGAGCAAGGGGAGGACGGAACCGACATGACCCCATCGACACGCATCCCGTTCCCGGTGGTCGACGAGGTCTCCCGGCACTGCCTCCAGGAGGAGGAACCGGAGACGGTCCACATCGAGGTGCACCTGCCGGGACGACTGGACCAGTCCCGGCTCCGGAAGGCGTTCCTGGAGGCCCTGCACCGACACCCGAGGATCCTGATGCGGGAGGCCCCGGGGGGCCGGTACCGCCGCCGCTACGAGTGGGAGCTGACGGCGGAGCCGGATGTGGAGGTGGTGACCTTTGCGGCGCCGGGGAGGAACGCACTACGGGACGCGAGGACAAGGGCACTGGTCGAAGCACCTCCCCTGTCATTGTCCCCACCCGTAAGACTGGAGGTGGTGGAGGGAGCAGGTCCAGCAGAAGGCAGCGAGGCGACAGACATCGTGGGCCTGCACCCACCTCTTGAGGGGCGCGGGGAACTGCGCGATCAGCCCCCACTCAGCCGCACCCGAAACACGACCGTCCTCTTCCTCACCATCAACCACACCGCCCTGGACGGCCCCGCCTGCCTCCGCATCCTCGCCACGGCGGCCGAAATCTACGGCGGCAAGGACAACTCCCCCGCCCCAGCCCCCACCCGCGCACCGGAAACCCCACAGCGGACCCCGGACACGGCCTCCAACTGGACCCGCCCCGCCCGCGTAGCGCCTGGCACACCCGAACCCTCCCCCGGCAACGGCCTCCTCGTCACCGAACTCCCCCTCCCCCACCGCCCCAAGGGCTCCCCCTACACGGTCAACGACCAGCTCATGGTCACCACGGCCCTGACGATCGCCCACTGGAACAGGGAACACGGCGCCCACCCCCGCCCCCTCCGCATCACGATGCCCGTCGACGACCGCCCGAGGGACACGACGATGCCGATAGGAAACGGCACCCGCCTGGTAGAAGTCCCCTTCTCACCGGACGAGTTGACACACACCCGAGCCGACATGCCCGAGTTCCTGCGCCGCACGGCACAACGCACGCGCGCCCTCAAATCCCTCACCCGCCCCCAACTGGGCCACGGCGCAAGCCTGCTCACCGCCCCAATCACCCCGGTGACCTGGCGGGCGGCCCTCACCCGCGGCCTGCGCAGAGCCGCCGCCCCCTGGACCTCGACCACGCTGCTCAGCAACATCGGCCGCGTCCCGTACCCCTTGGACTTCGGCGAGGAGGCCGGCCGCGCGCACGCCGTGTGGTTCTCGGCGCCCGCGAGGATGCCGCGTGGGCTCACGGTCACGACCGCCTCCACCGCGGGCCGGCTGCACCTCGCGCTGCGCTGGTCACGCGCCCTGCTCAGCCACGGCGACGGCACCCACCTGCGGGACCTTTTCGAGCACTACCTGCACTCCACGGAGGTGGCCCCGTGAACACCAGCGCACCCCCGCGCCGCGGCGGCCTCAGAGACTTCTACGAGGACCCCGCCGTTCCCGTCGCCTCCGGCACCCCCCGCTCGCTGCGCCAGGCCCGCATGCTGGCCACGGCCCTCGGAGCGCCCGGAAAGACCCGGCGCACCGTCCTCGACATCGGCTGCGGCGACGGCACCGCGGCCGCCACGGCGGCTCCGCTCCTCACCGGCCACACGATCGTCGGCGTCGACTGGTCCCAGGACGCCCTGAAACGCGCCCGCACCCGACTGCCGTACGCCGTCCGGGGCGAACTCACCGGCCCCGGGCTGCCGTTCGGGTCGGCGTCCGTCGACGCCGTGCTGTTCAGCGAGGTCGTCGAGCATCTCGTCGACCCGGACGCCGCGCTCGACGAGATCCGCCGCATCCTGCGCCCGGGAGGTCATCTCATGCTGTCCACACCGAACTTGGCCGCCTGGTACAACCGCGGACTGCTGCTGGCCGGCGTCCAGCCGGTGTTCTCGGAGGTGAGCCTGCGGGCGATCCACGGCAGGCCGGGACGGGAGGTCGTAGGGCATCTGCGGCTGTACACGGCCCGTGCGCTGCGGGAGTTCGTCGCGGCGGCAGGTTTCGAGGTCGTACGACTGGAGGGGGCGCCCTTCCACGGTGTGCCGCGTCCGCTGCGCGCACTGGACCGGCTGGCGTGTGCCAGACCGTCGCTCGCGTCGATCCTGCTGCTGCACGCGCGCAAGACCTAGGGGGCGGGACGATGTGGTGGGGAGTGGCGGCGGCCCTGTTGGCGAACACCCTGTACAGCGTGGGATTCGTCCTGGAGAAACGGGCGCTCACCGCCCTGCCCGAGGTGTCGATCCGGCAACCGGCGCGGCTGCTCGGGCTGGTCCTCAGAAGTCCGCTGTGGATCGGTGGTTCGCTCTCGCTGGCGGCCGGGTTCGGGGCGCAGCTCGCGGTCTACCGGACGCTGCCGATCGCGGCCGCGCAGGGCATCTTCGTCTCCGGTCTGGTGCTGCTCGTCCTGCTGTCGGCCCGGCTGCTGGGCGAGGAGACGACCGGCCGGGAGCGGTACGCGCTGGGCGCCATCCTCGCCGCGCTCCTCATGGTCGTGCTGTCGCTGAAGGAGGGTTCGGACCAGGTCAGCCAGGACGCCCCGTACCAGCTGATCCTGCTGGTGTGCGTGCCGTCGCTGGCGGCGGGCGTGTGGCTGTACGGGTCCGCCGAGCGGCGCACGAGGCACCGGCACCGCATGCCGACGACCGGCGTCGAGTACGGCGTGGCGGTGGGCCTGCTGTACGGGGTCAGCTCGCTCGCGATCAAGGGCGTGTCGAGCTACCTGACGTCAACTGGGCTCGGCAGCGCGGTGGTTGAGCTGTTGGCCTCCCCGTATCCGTATCTCCTGTTGTTCACCGGGGCGTTCGGCCTGGTGATGTCGCAGGCGGCGCTGCAACGCTGCCGGGCCTCGCTGATCGTGCCGGTGTGCACGACGGTGACCTGCCTGTACACGGCGGTGCTCGGCACGCTCTCGTTCGGCGAGTCCCTGCCCCACGACCCGCTGCGCCTCGCGCTGCGCCTCGCGGGCACGGTGCTCGCCGTCGCCGTACTGCTCAGCATGCCCAAGCATGATCCGGCGCCCAAACCCCCCATCGGTGCCAAGGAGTTGACGCCCCCATGAACCCCGACGACCCGCTGCTGCAGATCCTGGCCTGCCCGCTCGACAAGGGCCCTCTGCATCTCGTACCGCCGGACGAGGCCCTGTACAACCCGCGGCTGCGCCGTCGCTATCCGATCGTCGACGGCATCCCGCAGTTGCTGCCCGCCTCCGGCGAGCAGGTGACGGACGACGAGCACGAAGACTTACTGAAACGGATGACTCCATGACCGGACCGGCTCGTACCTGGGCTGCCCGAGTGGCCCCCCTTCTGCCCACCCGGCTGGTCGCGGCGGCCGCCCGAGCCGTGTACCCGCGCTTCGAACCGGAGCTGGCGCGCCTTGCCGACCTGTGTCCGGCGGACTGCCGGACGGCGGTGGACGTGGGCGGCTGGTACGGGCCGTGGACACGGCGGCTGGCCGGGCGGGCGCGGCGGGTGGTGACCGTCGAGCCGGTACCCCATCTGGCCCGGCTGCTGACCGTGGCGGCCCCGGCGAACGTCCAGGTCGTACAGGCCGCCGCCACGGACCGGCCGGGCACCGCCCGGCTGTGGCTGCCACCCGGCGACGAGGGCGACCGGGGGGTGTCCTCCCTGGTCCGGCGGGACATCCACGGCCGGGCGGTGGACGTCCGCTGCGTCACGCTGGACGAACTGGACCTCAAGGACGTCGGCTTCATCAAGATCGACGTGGACGGCAGCGAGCTGGCGGTGCTGCGCGGCGCCACGGGAATCCTCGCGCGCGACCGGCCCGCGCTCTTCGTCGAACTGGAGTCCCGGATCCAGCCGATCGCCCCGGTGGTGACGTACTTGTCCCTCCTCGGCTACGACGGCTGGGTGCTGCCCCGCACCACCTGGGTCCCGCTGTCCGGCTTCCCCCTGGAAGCCCACCAGGCGACGGCGTCGTACGTCGTCAACCAGGGTCTCCTCCGTCGTGTCCTGCCCTTCCTCCGCCGCCCGCGGTACATCAACTCGGTCCTCTTCCTGCCGGACGGGCGCCGTCCCGGTGTCAGTGCTGTAGGGGACGATGGGGGGCATGCCCTCCGGAAAGCAGGCGGCTAGCGCGCCCTTCACCCCGCTCGACTTCCAGCTGGTCCTGCTGCGCCGCATGGCCGATCACAACCCCGGCCTGGTGGAGGACGCCCGGCACGCGCTGGGCGTCTCGATCGCGGACATGCGGGAGGCCAACAAGCGCTGGCAGGCGATGGTCCGTTCTCCCCGCGCCCGCACTCCCGCCTCCCGCTACCGCTCGGTCCTCGGCGCCCCCGAGACCGTCCTGACCCGCAAGGTCGGCGACCTGGAGTGCGAGGCCTGGCTCTGGCCCGTCCCCCTCTGGCCCGACCTCCGCTTCGAGGCGCTCCTGGCGCCGAACGGCTCGACGGTGTGGAACGAGTGGCTGATCAGGGCACCGGAGGCCGAAGGCCCTGACCTGCGCACCCTCGACGACCTCACCCCATGGTCGTGCACCGTGGACGAGGCGGCCCGGGCCTTCCCCCCGGCCCGCCCCCTGGAGGGCACGGCCCCGACGCGCTGGGGCCTGACGTTCACGGCCCCGGACGAGAAGGGCGTGCGCCGGGAGGTGGTGGCCGAGTTCACGTGGGGCCTGCTGCAAAGGGTTGCGGTGCGCTGATCGTCCCTACTGCCCGGCGCCGCGTCCCCACCAGCGTGGCCAGGTCCTCGGCCAGGGGCAGTTCGACCGTGTCCAGGGCGGGATGCTCCAGCCAGAAGACGCGGGGGCGATCCACGGAACCGCCGTGCCGGGGCGGCCAGTCCGACGCGGGAGTGAAGTCGTCGATCACGATTCTGCCGCCCGGGGTGAGGAGGCGGGCCGGGTCGCCCGGGGTGTCGTCGGGGGTCTTACCGGTGCCGCCGCCGTCCAGGACGAGGAGGTCGTAGGGTCCGTAGGCCTCGATGCACCGCCAGTCGCCGTGGAGGATCCGCACGTCGGGACGGTCGGCGAAGACCTCGGCGGCGACGCGGGCGCGCTCCGGGTCACGCTCGACGCTGAGGAGCCGTACGCCGTCCCGCGCCCCCGAGGCCAGCCAGGCCAGGCCCACCCCGCAGCCCGTGCCGGTCTCCCCGACGAGGGTCGGGGCCCCGCCCGCCAGAACCTGCAGCAGACGGCCCTGTTCGGGGCGGCAGGAGTAGGGGAAGCCGTGGTTGCGGGCCGCCGCGAGGGCTCGTTCGACGAGCGGGGGGAGGTGGGGTTCCCCCTCGTACGCGTCGGTTCCGGACATCGACATGGCGTCATGATGCAGGGCTCCGGGCCACCGTCTCCACCACGTCCGCCACCACACAGCTGACGTTGTCCGGGCCGCCCGCGGTGTTCGCCGCGTCGACCAGGGAGTGGACGGCCGTGTCCGGGGCGGTGGCTGTGGTGAGCAGGTCGCGGATGGTGGTGTCGGGGACGACGGCCGAGAGGCCGTCGGAGCACAGCAGATAGCGGTCGCCGGGTTCAGCGTCGTGCAGTTTCAGGTCCGGGGTGCCGGTCGTGAGGGCCTTGAGGAGCAGGGCCCGTTGGGGGTGGGTGCCGGCCTCCTCCGCGGTCAGCCGGCCCTCGTCGACCAGTGACTGGACCACCGTGTGGTCGTGGGTGATACGGAAGAGGGCGCCGCCGCGCAGGAGATAGGCGCGGGAATCGCCGATGTGCACGAGGGCGAGGCGGGAGCCGGTCCACAGCAGGGCGGTCAAAGTCGTGCCGTTCTCGTCGGTGCCCGCGGCCACGTCCCGTACCGCCTCGGTCGCCCCGTGCACGGCGTCCGCCAGGAGGTTGAGGACGTTGCCGGCCGGAATGTCGGCGGTGTCCAGGAACCGCAGTGCCGCCACGGCCGCGCTGCTGGCGGGGGCGCCCGCGGGACCGTATCCGTCGGCGATCGCGAGCAGGCGGGCGCCCGCATGGGCGGTGTCCTGGTTGGCGGGGCGGACCAGGCCCGGGTCCGAGTGGGCGGAGTACCGCAGTTCGAGCACGGTGGTGTCCTTCCTCGGCGTCGCCGCCAGTTCGTCGACGAGGAACGCGGCGAGGTCCCGCCGTACGGCCGTCTCCGCCTCGACCTGCGCCCAGTACGCGCGGATCTCGTCGGCGGCGGCAGCGGCCGGGAGCGCGCACACCGTGCGGATCCGGGCCAGCGGCATGCCCAGCCGCCGTAGCCACGCCACCAGCCGGGCCTGTTCCAGCTGGGCCGGCGTGTAGTAGCGGTAACCCGTCGCCGCGTCGACGCGGGCCGGACGCAGCAGCTCCAGCTCGTCGTAGAGCCGCAACGCCTTCGGCGACAGACGGCACGCCCGCGCGAAGGCCCCGATCGTCAGCCACTCCATACGGCCTCCTCCGTTCCTCGCCCTCGATGGTGGGGCTTGACCGAGGGGGAAGGTAAACGGGTTGCCGCGCTTTCCCCTGCCGCCGTTAGCCTGCCGGACGAGCCCCCATGGGAAAGGAACCCGCCGTGCCCCGAATAGCCCTCGTCACCTACGACCCCCGACCCGAACCCAGCAAGGACGCCGACCTGCCCGTGCTGGTGGCCGCGCTGCGCGAGGCCGGGGCCGAGGCGGAAGCCGTGTGCTGGGACGACGGTGACGTCGACTGGGCCGAGTACGACCTGGCCGTCATCCGGTCCACCTGGGACTACAGCTGGCGGGCGGCCGAGTTCGTGGCGTGGGCGGAGCGGTGCGCCAAGGTGACGCGGCTCGCCAACCCGGCGGAGGTCGTGCGCTGGAACACCGACAAGCGGTACATCGGGGAGCTCGCGGAGGCGGGGGTGCCGGTGGTGCCGACCCGGTATCTCGCGCCCGGCGACCCGGCCGACCTGCCCCGCGACCACGAGTACGTCGTCAAGCCCACGTCCGGGGCGGGCGCACGGTATGCCGCGCGGTACACGCCCGAACAGCACGACAGTGCCGTACGGCAGCTGGAGCGCATGCACGCCGAGGGGCTGACCGCGATGGTGCAGCCGTACATGCGGGGCATCGACGCGGGCGGTGAGCGGGCGCTGCAGTTCTTCGGGGGCCGGCTGCTGCACGCCAGCCGCAAGCGGGCGGTCCTCGCTCCCGGTACGGCCTTCGACGCGACCAAGGTCGCCCACCCGGGCCTGGAGCCCTGGACGCCGACCCCGGCCGAACTCGCGGTCGCCGAGCGCGCCCTGGCCGCCGTACCGGATGCGCCGGAGCTGCTGTACGCGCGCGTGGACCTCGTCGACGGGGAGGACGGGCGGCCGCAGGTGATGGAACTGGAGCTGGTCGAGCCGAACCTTTTCCTGTTCCTGCACCCGGCGTCGGTGCGGACGGTGGTGGAGGCGGTGCTGCGGGCGGCGCGTTGACTTGCTCCTCGGGCTGAAGCCCGAGGATTCTGGCCTTCTCGTCCGGGTTCTGTGCCGCTACGCGGCACGGGGTCCGGTGGAGAATCCGTGGCTTCCTGCTTCGTCGCACTGTGCCAGAACGGGTTCTGGTCTTACCGGCGCTCCACAGGCTGGCACCGCCAGTCCGGCGGCCTTCTTCACATTGCGTGCGGAGTTGATGTCCCGGTCGAGGACGGCGCCGCAGGCGGGACAGGTCCACTCCCGGATGTGGAGGGGTTTGGGCCCGTCCACGGTGTCGCAGACCGAGCAGGTCTGGGACGTGGGCACGAACCGGCCGATCTTGACCAGGGTGCGCCCGTACCTGGGCCTTGTACTCCAGCATGGCCACGAACTGTGACCAGCCCGCATCATGCACGCTCTTGGCCAGGTGGGTACGCGCCAGTGCCTTGACCGCCAGGTCCTCCACGCCGATCGCTTGATTCTCGCGGATCAGCGTCGTGGAGAGCTGGTGGTGGAACTCGCGGCGCGCATCCGCCACTTGGGCATGGGCGCGGGCGACCTTGAGGCAGGCTTTGTTCCGGTTCTTGCTGCCTTTCTGTTTGCGGGACAGCTCCCGCTGGGCCCTCTTGAGTTTCTTCTCCGCCCGTCTGAGGAACCGCGGGGAGTCGATCTTTCTGCCGTCGGACAGGATCGCGAAGTGCGTCAGCCCCAGGTCGATGCCGGTCTGCTGGTCGCTGTCGGGCATGCGGGCGGCCTCGGCGGCCTCGGCGGTGGCGATGACGAAGGAGGCGAAGTACCGTCCGGCCGAGTCCTTGATCACAGTGACCGACGACGGGGTGGCGGGCAGGGAGCGGGACCACTTCACCTTCACCGCCCCGACCTTCGGCAGATTCAGCCGCCCGGCTTTGTCGATGTGCCAGCGGGCGTTGGCGGTGAACCGGATCGACTGATGCTGGTCCTTGCGGGACTTGAAGCGCGGAGCGCCCAGCCTGGTGCCCTTGCGGGTGCCCTTGAGGGAGGCGAAGAAGTTCTTGTAAGCCCTGTCCGCGTCGCGCAGGGACTGCTGGAGCACCACCGCGGACACCTCGCCAAGCCAGGACCGCGAAGCGGTCTGCTTGGCCTGGGTGATCAGGCGGGTGGACAGCTCGCCGGCCTTCGGGAACGGCAAGCCCGCCGAGCGGGCACTCTCACGGGCGCGCACCGCGTCGTTGAACACGACACGGGCGCACCCGAACGCCTTTGCCAGCGCGGTGCGCTGGGAGGCATCCGGGTACAGGCGGAAGCCGTACCTCAGCTGCATGACGATCACACTAGGCACCCCGCACAAGCGTCACCAGAGGGAACATTCGCTTGAACCATCACCGCCCCCTGCGCACAGTCCGGCTCCGCCGGAACGACACCGCGACGCTCCGCGTCGCCACCTTCAGATTCGCTTCACCCCCGGTCTGAAGGCCGGAGCGCTGCGAATGAATCCCGGTAGCGCGATCCCGGGTCACCCTCGGCACACGGCGCTCGCCGCTAACCGTCCTCCTCCGGCTCCCAGTCCAGCAGCCGTACCTTCGCCACCGTTCGGACGTGGCGGCGCATCGCCGAGGCCGCCTGGCCCGGGCGCTGGAGGGCGATCGCGTCGAGGATCGCCCGGTGCTGGGCGAGGGAACGCTCGGGGCGGTGCGGCTGGCGCAGGGACTCGGTGCGGCTCTCGGCGATCTGGTCGGCGATGGAGCGCATGAACTCCGCGAGCAGAGAGCTGTGCGCGGCGGCGGTGACGGCCGCGTGGAACAGCCGGTCGCCCTCGATGCCGTGACCGCCGTCCTCGATCTCCCCGGCCATTCTGGCGAGGGCCATGCGCATGGCGACCAGGTCCTCGTCGGTGCGGCGCTCGGCGGCCAGTTCGGCGAGCTTGGTCTCCAGGGCCTCGCGGGCGTCGAGGACGTCGGGCAGGCGCCGGCGCCGCTCGACCATCTTCTCGACGGGCTCGACGTCGAGGCTGTCCCGGACGAGATACGTCCCGCCGCCGTGCCGTGCCTCGACCAGCCCCTGGACCTCCAGCACGACGATCGCCTGCTTCACGGAGGCCCGGCTGACGCCGAGGCGGGTGGCCAGGTCGCGCTCGGGCGGGAGCCGGTCGCCGGCCCGGAGCCCGCCCTCGGCGACGTACTGGCGCAGCCGGTCGAGCACCTGCTCGTAGAGCCGTGGCTTGGTCATGGGGCGCAGGGCGTCGGTCACGGGTCCCCCTCTCGTTCGTCGGGAGAGTAACACCCCATAGGTGGCCAATTGGCCAAGTGGCTGAGCCAATTTTGCGCGACCCCTTGACGTGTCGCGCGGCCCGCACCACGCTAACCAGCCATCCCCCATGTGGCTGAGTGGCTCAGCCAATTGTCCACTGAGCCAGTCGGCCACCCCACCGCTCCGGGGCCCAACGACGGGAGCCCGTATGTCCCCAGAACTCATCTCGATCCTCGTCCTGGTCGTGGTGTTCGTCATCGCCACCACCCGTTCCGTCAACATGGGCGCCCTGGCCTTCGCCGCCGCCTTCGCCGTGGGCGAGCTCGTCGCCGACCTCGACGCGGACGGCATCTTCGCCGGCTTCCCCGGCGACCTGTTCGTCGTCCTCGTCGGCGTGACGTACCTGTTCGCGATCGCGCGGGCCAACGGCACCACGGACTGGCTGGTCCACGCGTCCATCCGGCTCGTGCGCGGGCGGGTGGCGCTGATCCCGTGGGTGATGTTCGCGATCACCGGCGCGCTGACGGCGATCGGCGCGGTCAGTCCGGCCGCGGTCGCGATCGTCGCGCCGATCGCGCTGAGCTTCGCCGCGCGGTACGGGATCAGCCCGTTGCTGATGGGCGCGATGGTCGTGCACGGCGCCCAGGGCGGCGGTTTCTCACCGATCAGCATCTACGGCACGATCGTCAACGGCATCGTCGAGCGCGAGCACCTCCCGGGCAACGAGGTGTTCCTCTTCCTGGCCTCGCTCATCGTCAACCTCGTCATCGCGGGCGTGATGTTCGTGCTGTTCGGCGGGCTGAAGCTGTGGGCGCAGGGTGCGGTCCCGTTGGACGAGGCCGCCGGGTCCGGGGCTCCCGACAAGCGGGACGCACCGGAGGGCGGCACCGCCCCCGCCCCCGCCCCCGCCTCAGGCAGCGGCCCCGCCACCGCCGTGGCCACCCGCACCGAGGCCCCCGACACCACCCGTCTCACCCCCGCCCGGATCGCCACCCTCACCGCTCTGGTCGCCCTGGTCGTCGCCGTCCTCGCCTTCGACCTCGACGCCGGGCTCACGTCCATCACCCTCGCGGTGATCCTGAGCGCCGCCTGGCCGGAGGACAGCCGCAAGGCGGTCGGTCAGATCGCCTGGTCCACGGTGCTGCTGATCTGCGGTGTTCTCACCTACGTCGGCGTGCTGGAGGAGATCGGCACGATCAAGTGGGCCGGTGAGGGCGTCGGCGGCATCGGCGTCCCGCTGCTGGCCGCCGTACTGCTGTGCTACATCGGCGCGATCGTCTCCGCGTTCGCCTCGTCCGTGGGGATCATGGGCGCGCTGATCCCGCTGGCGGTGCCGTTCCTCGCGCAGGGCGAGATCGGGGCGGTCGGGATGGTGGCGGCGCTGGCGGTGTCGGCGACGGTCGTGGACGTGAGCCCGTTCTCGACGAACGGCGCGCTGGTGCTGGCCGCGGCACCGGACGTGGACCGCGAGCGTTTCTTCCGGCAGCTGATGATCTACGGAGGCATCGTGGTGGCGGTGGTACCCGCGGTGGTGTGGCTGGTGTTGGTGGTTCCGGGCTTCGGGTAGGACCGACAGGCGACAACAGGTTAGGAGTTGTGAAGCGTGACCTCTCTCTTCCCGGCCCTCAGGGGCGCCACGGCGGACCGTCCCGCCCTGCGGTTCGGCGACCGCTCACTCACCTACGCGCAACTCGCGGCCGCGACCGGCGCCCTGGCGGGCCGTCTCGCGTGGTACGACCGCGTGGCCGTCTGGGCGACCGCGGAACTGGAGACCGCGGTGGCCGTGGTGGCGGCGCTGGAGGCCGGTGTCGCCGCGGTGCCGCTCAACCCGAAGTCCGGGGAGAAGGAGCTCGGGCACATCCTGAACGACAGCACGCCGGGCCTGCTGCTCGTCCCGCCGGGCGCCGAACTGCCCGCTGCCGTCGGTGACTTGGAGCGTGTCGACATCGACGTGCACGCCACCGGGGGCACCGCACCCGACGTTTCGGCCCAGGACGGCGACCCCGCCCTGGTCGTCTACACCTCCGGCACCACAGGGCCGCCGAAGGGCGCCGTGCTCCCCCGCCGGGCCATCGCCACCACGCTGGACGCCCTCGCCGACGCCTGGCAGTGGACGTCGGACGACATCCTGGTGCACGGCCTGCCCCTCTTCCATGTGCACGGCCTGGTCCTCGGCATCCTCGGCCCGCTGCGCCGCGGCGGCTCGGTCCGTCACCTCGGGCGTTTCAGCACGGCCGGGGTGGCCCGCGAGCTGAACCACGGCGCGACCATGCTCTTCGGCGTCCCGACGATGTACCACCGCATCGCCGAAACCCTGGCGGGGGACCCCGAGCTGGTGAAGGCACTGGGCGGGGCCCGGCTGCTCGTCTCCGGTTCGGCGGCGCTCCCCGTGCACGACCACGAGCGCATCACGGCCACGACCGGCCGCCGGGTCATCGAGCGCTACGGCATGACGGAGACCCTCATGAACACCAGCGTGCGCGCGGACGGCGTGCCACGCGCCGGGACCGTGGGCGTACCGCTGCCGGGCGTGGAGGTGCGGCTGGTGGAGGAGGACGGGTCGCCGATCACGTCGTACGACGGCGAGACGGTCGGCGAGATCCAGGTGCGCGGGCCGAACCTGTTCACCGAGTACCTCAACCGGCCGGACGCGACGGCGGCGGCGTTCACGGCGGACGGCTGGTTCCGCACGGGGGACATGGCGGTGCGGGACGCGGACGGATACGTCCGGATCGTCGGCCGGAAGGCCACCGACCTGATCAAGAGCGGGGGTTACAAGATCGGGGCGGGCGAGATCGAGAACGCGCTGCTGGAGCACCCGGGGGTGCGGGAGGCCGCCGTGACCGGGGAGCCGGACCCGGATCTGGGTGAGCGGATCGTGGCGTGGATCGTCCCGGAGGATCCCCAGTCCCCGCCCGCTCTGGACGAGTTGGCGGACCACGTGGCCGCCCGCCTCGCCCCGCACAAGCGCCCGCGGGTCGTCCACCATCTCACCGCCCTCCCCCGCAACGACATGGGGAAGATCATGAAGCGGGCGCTGCATGACTGAGCGGCCGTCAGCGCGCGAGGTCGTGGCCCTGGTGGCCGACGACTTCGCCGAAATCCCGTACCCCGAACGGCAGTCGAAGCCCGACGGGCCACTCGCCTGGCAGGGCTACGACGCCTCGCGCGCGCGTGCCGCCGAACGCACCGGCGAGCAGGAGTCGGTCATCTGCGGCACCGCGCGCATCGAGGGCACCCGAGCCGTCCTGATCGCCTTCGAGTTCGGCTTCCTGGGCGGCTCGCTGGGCGAACGCACCGGCGACCGTCTGGAGGCGGCGTACACGTACGCCCGCGAACACCGGCTCCCCCTCGTCCCGTTGGTGGCCACGGGCGGCAGCCGTATGCAGGAGGGCATGCTCGCCCTGACCCAACTCCAGCGCGTGGCACGCCAGTCGGCCCTCACCCGGGAGGCCGGTCTCCCCCAGATCGCGGTACTGCGCGACCCCACCACGGGCGGCGGCTGGGCCACCCTGGGCGCCGGCGCGGACGTGATCCTCGCCCTCCCGGGCGCCCAGGTCGGCTTCGCGGGCTCCCGGGTCCGCCCCCCGGACGCCGACCCGTCGGCGTACACGGCGGAGGCCCAGGTGGCGGCGGGCGCGGTGGACGCGGTCGTACGACCGGAGGAACTGCGGCGGACGCTGGGGACGTGGCTGCGGTTGCTGGCGAGGCGGTCGGCCAGTGCCGCCGACGCCCCCACGGACGGCCACACCACCGAGGCGGCCCCCGTCCCGGCCCCCCTCGGTACCACCGAGCTCCCCGCCACCGGGTGGGACGCGGTCCGGCGTGCCCGTTCCGCGGAGCGGCCGCGTGCGGACGCCTACCTGGACGCCTACTTCACTCACCGCGCGGCCATCTCCGGGGACCGCTGCGGCGGCACCGACCCGGGCATGCTGTGCGGCTTCGGCGAGCGCGGGGGCCGCACCGTCGCCTACGCCGCCCAGACCGGCACGGCGACCCGTCCCGCCGGCTACCGCACCGCCACCCGCCTGATCCGCCTCGCGGACCGGCTCGGCATCCCGGTGCTCACCCTGGTGGACACCCCGGGCGCGGCCAACGACGCGGAGGCCGAACGCCAGGGCGCGGGCGCGGCCATCGCCGACCTGTTCACCACGGTCGCCTCCGCCCGCACCCCGATCACCACCCTCCTCATCGGCGAGGGCGGCTCCGGCGGCGCCCTGGCTCTGGCGGCACCCGGCGCCACGTACGCCACCCCGGACAGCTACTTCTCCGTGATCGCACCCGACCTGGCGGCGGCGATCCTCAAGCGACCGCGGGAGGAGGTCGAGGCGACGGCGGGCCAACTGCGGATCCGGCCACAGGACTTGGCGGAGCTCGGGGTGATCGCCCACCCCGAGGGGAGAACACTGCCGTAACTTTACAAAACGCTCATATCGGGCATAGATGATAAAACCGCCCATTTAGCCGCACCCCACCCGGCCCTTCAATAAGGGCCCCTCCTCCCCCACCGCCGCACAATGCCACTAAGCCCCGCCACCCGGCGCGGCCCCACGGTCTGTGCTCTCGGGAGGACCTTCCATGACCGCCAGTCTGGAGCAGCTGCGCCGCTGCCACTTCGCCGTGGACCTGGGTGCGGCGAGGACGCGGGTGTACGTGAAGGGGGCCGGGCTCGTCGTCGACCAGCCGTCGGCCGCCGCCGTGAACACCCGTACCGGCGCGCTGATCGCGGTCGGTGAGTTCGCCGAGAAGATGACCGGCCGCACCCCCGACTACATCCGTGTCGTACGGCCCGTCTCCGGCGGCACCGTCGTCGACATCGAGATGGCCCAGCGCATGCTGCGCCATCTGCTCGGCGACAAGATCCGCCGCAATCTGCGCCGCAAGCCCCGCCTGCGGGCCGCCGCCTGCACCCCGCACGACGCCGACCCGCTGGCCCGGCGCGCGGCGATCGAGACCCTCGTGGGACTGGGGGCGCGGCGCGTGGAGCTCGTGGACACCCTCATCGCCGCCGCCGTCGGCTGCGGACTGCCCGTCGAGCGCCCCGAGGCCACCATGATCATGGTGTGCGGGGCCGCCGCCACCCAGGTCGCGGTGCTCTCGCTCGGGTCGATCGTGACCGCCGAACGCGTCCCGGTCGGCGGCGAGGCCGTCGACCACGCGATCGTGCAGCACCTGCGTCACGAGCACGAGCTGATGCTGCCCAGCCAGTCCGTACGACCGCTGCAGCTCGCCCTCTCCGGCAACGGCCTCACCCCGCAGGGCCCCGCCTCCACCGAGATCCACGGCCGGGACGTCGCCACCGGTCTCGCGCGTTCCGTGCAGGTCGACACGGCCGCCGTACGGGACGCGATCGAGACCCCGCTGACCGCCGTCCTGGACGGTATCGGCCGGGTGCTGCGCAACTGCCCGCCCGACCTGGTGGCCGACCTCGCCGACCGCGGGATCATGATGGTCGGCGGTTCCGCCCTGCTCCCCGGGCTCGACCAGATGTTGCGGCAGGCAACCGGAATGCCGGTGCACATCGCCGAGCGGCCCGACGTCTGCGCCGTACAGGGACTGGGGTACATGCTGGAGGGCCGGATCGAGCCGCTGTCGCTGGACCCGCTGGCCACCTGAGGCACGGCACACGCCACGGCGCTCTTCACGCGCCCCCGTGAGACCCCGTCAGGCCATCTCGGGCACCAGCGCCGTGCCCTCGGGACGGAACCGCTCCAGCCGCCGCGGCGGCACGATGCTCGGCAGCAGCATCTCCCACATCAGGGTGGTCTCCTCGGTCAGGTCGGCCCGCCCGCTGAGGACCTGGGAGCTCAGCTGCATCCCGGTCCAGGAGCCGACGATCAGCCGGGCCACCCGCCCGGGGTCGAGGTCCGCCTTGACGTCCCCGCGCTGCTGCGCCTGGACCAGGCACTCCCGGAAGAGCTCGATCCACCGGGTGTACGGCTCGCTGACGATGCCCGTCTTGGAGCTCTGGTCGATGACCAGGCGGATGCCGGCCCGCACCCGGACGTCCGCCACCAGCAGCCGGGCCATGGTGTGCACGATGTCGATGACGGTCTGCACCCCGGGCTTGCCCGCGTCCGTGACCGACTCCAGGGCGGAGAACTGCTCGTCGACGAGGGCCTGGGCGAGCTCCTCCTTCGACCCGAAGTGGAAGTAGAGCGCGCCCTTCGTCACCCCGGCCTCCTTGACGATGTCCCCGAGAGACGTCCCGTGGTACCCCTCGGCGTCGAAGGCGCGGGCCGCCCCGTCGAGGATGGCCGACCGGGTGACCTCCGCGCGTTCCTGCCTGACCATGCGTCCAACCCCTGCCTGTGTCGCGACGAGCTCTCGGGATCAGTGTGCCTTCCCGACCCGTAAAAAAACCAACCGACTGGTACTTTTATCGACGGACCAGGGAACCGCCCTGGAAACGTGGGGAGTTGGCATGGCGGACAGGATCCGGGTGGGAGTCGTGGGCGCGCACGCCGAGCGGGGATGGGGTCGCAACATCCATCTCCCGGCACTCAGGGCGCTAAACGACTTTCAGGTCACGGCAGTTGCCGGTACGACCGCCGCGTCGGCGCGGGCCGCCGCCGGGGTGTGGGGCGCGGAGAAGTCGTACGACGACGCCCGGGCGCTGATGTCCGACCCGGACGTCGACCTGGTCACCGTCGCGGTCCAACTCCCCTCCCGGGACGGCCTGGTGGAGGCGGCGATCGCCGCGGGCCGGCATGTGTACAGCGAGTGGCCGCTGGCCCCGGACGCGGCGACCGCCGAGCGCTTCGAGTCGGCGGCGCTGGCGGCGGGCGTACGGCACGCGGTGGGGCTGCAGAGCCGGCACCACCCCGAAGTACGACTGCTGCGGGAGGTGTTGGCGCAGGGGCTGATCGGGGAGGTGCTCTCGGCGTCCCTGCTGTACTCGCTCGCGACACCCGAGGTGTGGTCCACGCGGTACGCGGCGCTGTTCGACGAGACGAAGGGCGTCAACCATCTCGCCGTGGTGGGCGGTCACTCGCTGGACATGTTCCAGTACGCCGTCGGGGAGTTCACCGAGATCTCGGCGACCCTGGCGACCCGGATCGACCGGATCACGATGGAGGAGACCGGCGAGCCGATCGAGGTGACCTCCCCGGACCAGATCGTGCTGGCCGGTCTGCTGGAGTCGGGCGCGGCGGCCTCGGCGCACTTCATGACGGGCGGCCCCCGCGGCGACGGTTTCCGGATCGAGGTGCACGGGCGGACGGGCCGACTGGTCCTGGTGTCGTCGGACGACTCGCTGGTGGGCCCCCGCTTCACCCTGACCCACACCCCGGCCAACGGCTCCCCCGCCCGGCAGCTCACCGTCCCCGACGCACACCGCCCGCTGCTCGGCACCCCGTCCCCGGTCAGCAATGTCGCCCAGGTCTACACGGACCTGGCCCGGGCGATCCGCACGGGAGACGACTTCGGCCCGGACTTCACCACCGCCGTGCGGGTGCACCGGCTGCTGGACGCGGTCAGGTCCTCGGCGGGGAGCGGCCGCCGGGTGCGGCTGAACCGAGTGGCCGGGCCGAGGGGACGTCACCCGACGAGCCCGGTGTGAGCAGGTGCGCCCCTGTGTGCTCCCCGCCGACGGCGTTACGGTGGAGTTCCGACGGCTGTGGGAGGCTCTCTCGTGACGAGCGGAACCGCGACGACCCGACAGGCCGGAACCGATTCCACCGCGACCGCACCGGCTCACACCTCCGTCACCCGGATCGGCGTGACGGGGCACCGCTCCATCCCGGGCGCCGTCCTGCCGGGTGTGCGTGCGGAGATGCGCAGGCACCTCAGCGGCGGCGCCCTGGAGGCCTTCACCTGTCTCGCGGCCGGCGCCGACCAGCTGTTCGCGGACATCGCCCTGGCGGGCGGTGTCCCGGTGACGGCGGTGATCCCGGGCATGGACTACGAGGCCCACCTCGACGACGACGCGGCGCGCGCCGGGTACCGCAGGATCCTGCGCGCCTGCGCGAACCGCGTCGATCTGCCGCCCGAGCCGACGCACGAGGAGGCGTACTTCGCGGCGGGCCGCTGGATCGTCGACCACTGCGACCGCCTGATCGCCGTGTGGGACGGCCGCCCGGCCCGGGGGCTGGGGGGCACCGGCGATGTGGTCGCCTACGCGCGGAGGACTGGGGTGCCGGTGACCGTGCTGTGGGAGCCGGACGTGCGCCGCGCGCCATGACGCCCGGCTCATGACGCGCCGTCAGCCACCGAACCTGCCGAGCCAGTCCGAGTGCTGCGGCGACACCAGCCGCTCCGCCTCCGCCACCGCCAGGGCCCACCGGTCCTCGGTCACGGTCGTGCTCATCTCGACCCGCAGGGTCTCCAGATCCTGCTCGACGAGCGAGTGGGCGTAGGTCAGCGGCCGGTGCCGGCGCACCTCCTGCCAGGCGACCCCGGCCGCCGCGGCCGCGCTGAGCACCCCGGTCAGGTCCCAGGCGCCGAGCATCCCGGCCGCCCTGAACACGGCCGCCAGCAGCGCCAGGAGGGTCAGTACGGCGGTCACTGAGGACCACTGCATGGAGGCGCGGTGGGCCTGGGCGGCACGCCGCCGGTACCAGGCGTGCTGCTCGAGTAATCGCTCACGCAGGTAGATGTCCCGCCGCACCGAGAAGGCCTTCGCCCGTACCTGACGCATCGCCGGGGTGATCTGGCCCTCGCCGCGAGCGTGGACCCCGTTCCTGGAGTCCTCCCAGCCCACCTTGCGCATCTCTCTGAGGCGTTCCTCGACCCGTTCCGCGAACAGCGCGTCCGCGTTGGCCACCTGGGAGTGGAAGATCCCGCCGTGCACCATGTACTGCCACGCCAGGGACTTCAGCAGCTCGGCCACGGCACGGTGGGCCTGCCAGCGTGCGCGGGCACGACGGCGTGTGGTGCGCAGTCCGATGCCGATGGTCAGGGCGTACAGCAGCGCGGCGAGGAACGCCGGGACATGGCTGTCCAGGCGTTCGGCCAGCATGGCCGAGGTGGTCGCCGCGAGCAGGACGAGCAATTGGGCGCGGACGGCGCGGAACGATTCACTCTGATGGGTGATCGCGAGTTGATCGTTAACGCGGAAGAGCGGGGGGAGGTCGTGTTCACTCCATGTCGTGCCAGGACCCGGAATTGCGGCGCTCATGAACCACCCCCGACGGCATGCTCACCTGGACCATCGAGTATGGGCGTGTACGCGCCGTCAAGCCATGCTCCGGGCCGGGTCTCCTGAGGTATCGTCCGCCTAAACCCGGGCTGTCTCTGCCTCATGGATCGCGAAGCGACACCGGACCCTCTGGTCCCCTTGGGCCGGGGGCAGACCGGTGCCCTCGAGAGGAGACATCAGCACACATGAACGCACAAACCACCACGGAGCGCGGACCGGTCTCCGGTCCCACGTCCCGTCGACTCACCCCGCTCGGGACGATCGTCCCCAGCGAGTCGGCCAGGACCGAGGCCGCTCGGGTTCTGGACGTCCCGGAAAGGCGTCCCGCCAAGCCCATCACGTTCGACAGTGCACTGTAAATCGCGCTGTCCGGCACTCGCTTGACAGAAGTGGGCTGTAAGTCAGCCTCGTTGGGCTTGCGCAGCCCACTTCTGAGTCAACCTCACCGGTACACCGCTCCCCCGTCAACCCCTCTGGTTCACCTGGGAGTTGTCTCGAACCGGGGCGTCAGGGGTGGCCGTAGGTACTAATCTGTGGTAAATGACCGACCCCGCAGCGGACACCCCGCTCCAGCAGCTCGTTTTCAAGGTGCACAGCCGCTGCGATCTGGCGTGCGACCACTGTTACGTCTACGAGCACGCCGACCGGAGCTGGAAAGCGCGGCCGGTCGTCATCCAGAAGGAGACGGTCACTCAGACGGCCCAGCGGCTCGCCGAATACGCCGGAACCGTCGGACTGGAATCCGTCTCCGTCATCCTGCACGGCGGTGAACCCCTTCTCGCGGGCCCGGCCCGACTGCGCGAGATCTGCTCAGAACTCAACACCGCACTCACCGATGTCACCACGCTGGACCTCCGTATTCACACCAACGGAATTCAGCTGAGCAGACGCCATCTGGACGTGTTCGCGGAATTCGGCGTCCGGGTGAGCCTGAGCCTGGACGGCGACAGGCTCGCCAACGACCGGCACCGGCTCGACCGTCGCGGCAGGAGCAGTTACGACCGGGTCCTGCGCGCCGTCGACCTGTTGCAGACACCGCCGTACCGTCACCTCTTCGGCGGACTGCTGTGCACCGTCGACGTCCGCAACGACCCGGTCGCCGTCCATGACGCACTGACCGCGCTCGATCCGCCGCGCATCGACTACCTCCTGCCGCACTCCACCTGGGACACACCGCCCCCACGCGGCGACTCCGGCTCACCAACCCCGTACGCCGACTGGCTGTTGACCATCTTCGACCGCTGGACCGAGCAGGGCCGCAAGGTGCCCGTGCGGACCTTCGACTCGGTGCTCAGCACCCTGCGCGGCGGCCCCAGCCTGACCGAGGCCATGGGGCTCGCCCCGTCCGACCTCGCGGTCGTGGAGACCGACGGCACCTTCGAGCAGGCGGACTCGCTGAAGACCGCCTACGACGGCGCCCCCGCCACGGGGTACGACGTCTTCCGGAACGACTTCGCGGAACTCGCCCGGCATCCCGGGGTGCGGGCCCGCCAGACGGGCCTCGCGGGAGTGTCCGAGACCTGCCGTCGCTGTCCCGTGGTGGAGTCCTGCGGCGGTGGCCTCTACGCCCACCGCTACAGCTCCGAGAGCGGCTTCGACAATCCCTCCGTGTTCTGCGCGGACCTGCGGGCCCTGGTCGACGGCATCGCCGACCGGATCACCGAACGCGCCCTCTTCCCCGGCGTCCACGACCCGGACGAGCTGTCCTTCGCCCTGCTCAAACAGGACCGGGAACGGCTGGCCGCCGCCAACGAACGGCTCGCCGGGCGCCCGGACTGGGACGAGACCTGGCACGCCCTGCTGCGACTGGACGCGGACGACGACGGAGCCACCCACCTCAACCGACTGCTGACCCACCCCTATGTACGGTCCTCACTGCGCCGCTCGGGCCAGTCCGGCACCACCACGACCGCCCGCTGCGCGTCCGTCGCGGTCGCCGCGGCCGTTCACGCCCAGGCCCCCCTGCGGCTCTCCTGGGAGCAGCCGTCCCGCGAGCTGCACCTTCCGACGCTGGGCACCATGACACTGCCCGCCCCCGGGCGCGTGGAGGCGACCGTCACCGGCCGCACGGTGAGCGTGCGTCTCGCCGACGGCAGCTCACTGGCGACGGACACCGGTCCCGGCCCGTGGTGGCGGCCGCTGACGACGCTGGAGATGTCCGACGGCAAGGGCACACCGCCGCTGCTCATCGACGACGCCGACCCCTGGCGTGCCGTCTACGCGGCCGAGGTGTCCGCCCCCCTGGCTCCGGACGCCCTGGCCGCGTTCAGGGACCGTCTTCGTACCGCGCTGTCGTCCGGGCCGCGTCCTCCGCTGCTCCTCGCCGTCGTCACCCCGCTCCAGGCCGGGACGGGCATCCGCGGCGACGAGCACGGGCTGGGCGCGCTGGGTGTCGCGGTCGACGCCGAACCCGCCGTACTGGCAAGGGAATTACCTCGTCACCTGCGCCGGGCCCGGCTGGCCGCGCTGCGCGAGGCGGCGCATCTGCACGTGCCGGGAAGCACGGCCGGCGAGTTGTTCACCGAGGCGTCCGACGCCCTGGGGGACGCCGAACACGCGGGGCCCTCGAGTGCTGCGGCGGCCTCGGCGCTGGCCCGCACGGAACGGGCCCTGACCCGGCTTGACGGACTGCCCGCGCGGGAGCTCACCGAGAGCGGCGCCGCCCTCCTGGAGGAACTGCGCGCGGAGTGGCAGCGACTTGTCTGAGCTGACGCGACTGCGCCTGCTGCTGGGCGAGTTGGGCATCCGACCCGGCGGTGTCCTCATGGTGCACACCTCGCTGAGCGGCACCGGGCTGCCCCCCACCCTGGTCCGGGACGCGCTGCTGGCCGCCCTCGGGCCCGACGGGACCCTCGTGGTGCCGGCCTTCACCCCGGAGAACTCGGACACCTCCCGCGCCCACCGGGCCCGCGTCGCCCACCTGAGCGCGGAGGAGGCCGCCGCGTACCGGGCGCGGAAGATGCTCCCCTTCGACCCGGACACCACGCCCTGTCCGTCGATGGGCGCGCTCGCCGAGTGCGTGCGCACCACGAGGGGAGCCGTGCGCAGCGCGCATCCGCAGACCTCGCTGGCCGGAATCGGGGCGCGGGCCGCCGAGTTGCTGTCCGGACACGACCCGCACTGCCACCTCGGTGAGCGATCCCCGCTCGCCCGGCTGTACGCGGCGGACGCCGAAGTGCTGTTGCTGCGCGTCGGGTTCGAGGTGTGCAGCGCCTTCCATCTCGCCGAGTACCGCATGACTCCGGCACCCCCCACACGCGAGTACCGGTGCGTGGTCGGAGCGCCGGGCAACTGGTACCCGTACGAGGATGTCGCCCTGGACGACCGGGACTTCGCGGAGATGGGCGCCCGGCTGCCGGGCAAGCTCCTCACCCGGGGACAGTGGGCCGGAAAGACGGTCACGCTCTTCGGTATGAGGGCCGTCGTGGACGACGTACGCGATCAACTGTCCAGATATCGCCTCCGAAATGACCTGAATTAAGTGAACCGCCCAGGCCCTTGGTCAGGCACATTGTTCTTCCGGTCACAGGTGGCTCCGGCTACGGGGTCATCGACGCGCAGGGGGGCGTGTTGGACACACCTGACGGAGAGTGGGGGCAGGCCTCGGCCGAGGGGCAGCCCTATTTCTTCCTCAGCTACGCCCACACCCCGCCGTGGGGTTCGGGTGGCGGCGACCCCGATCACTGGGTGCACCAGCTCTACCGGGACCTGTGCAACCACATCATGGCGCTGACCGACCTGCCCGCCGGCGCCGAAGTCGGCTTCATAGACCGGGAGATGGGCTCCGGCGTGGGGTGGCCGAGGAAGCTCAGCGAGAACCTGGCCCGCTGCCGGGTCTTCGTACCGCTGCTGTCACCGCGCTACTTCACCAGCGAGATGTGCGGCCGTGAACTGTTCGCGTTCAACGAGCGCATCCTGCACGCCCGGGCCGCCGGCGGACGCGAGGTGTCGGCCATCGTCCCGGCCCTGTGGACGCGCGTCGACTTCCACCAACTGCCGGACTCCATACGCCACATACACCTCGATCGCACGACCTTCGGCGACCGTTACGCGACCAACGGCTTCTACGGGCTCATCAAACTCAGCAGGCTGCGCGACGAGTACGAGGAGACCGTCCTCACCCTCGCCCAGCGGATCGTCCAGGTGGCCGAGGAGTCGCCGCTGCCGCCGGGCCGGCTGCGCGACTACGAGTCGACACCGAGTGCGTTCCGGCCGCGCGGCGAGGAACCGCGGCACATCCATCTGACGGTGGCCGCACCCACCCGCGACAGCGTCCCCGAGGACCGCGACCCGCGCCCCTACGGCGAGGACGCGCTGGACTGGAACCCCTACCACTCCGAGTCGACGCGCCCGCTGCCCGCCCTGGCGGAGGAGCTGATCCGCTCGCTGGACTACCGGCCCACGGTCTCCTCCTTCGACGACGAGGACACCGACGGCCCCCTCTCCCCCGGCACCGGCGAGGAGAGCGGCAAGACCGGCCGGCCGCGCATCCTGCTCGTCGACCGGTGGACGCTGACCGACGAGGAACGGCGGCGCAGACTGAAGGCGTTCGACGCCCAGGCCCAGCCGTGGGTGAGCGCGGTCGTCCCCTGGAACCGGGCCGACCTGCAGTGTCACGGCGACGAGGGACAGCGCCTGACCATGGAGTTCGAGCGCACGCTCCCGCTGCTGCTGGAGCGCGGCAGACGCACCGACTGCCGTACCGCGGTCAACGGCGTCCCCACGCTCAAGGCGTTCACCGACGTGCTGCCCGCCGTCGTGGCGCACACCACCCGGCAGTACCTCAAACACGCGGAGGCCCATCCGCCGCCGGGACCGCACGTGCCCAGGCCCCGTCTGCTGGGCCCCATCCAGCCGCCGTACCCGGAAGGCGGACCCGACCACGGAGGAGAAGCATGACGGGCCCGCGCGACGGACGTGTCATCACTTTCTATTCGTACAAGGGCGGTACGGGCCGCACCATGGCCCTGGCCAACACCGCCTGGATCCTCGCGGCCAACGGCAAACGCGTGCTCGCGGTCGACTGGGACCTGGAGGCGCCGGGCCTGCACCGCTTCTTCCACCCGTTCCTGGACCCCAAGGCGCTGTCCGCGACCCCGGGGGTCATCAACATCATCCAGGACTACGCCTGGGCCGCGACCACGGGCACCCAGCGCCCCGACGACTGGCACCTGGCCTACGCCCAGGTCGAGCAGCACGCCGTGTCCATCCGGCCCGAGCGCTTCGACCTGCACTTCCCCGAGGGCGGCTCCCTCGACTTCCTCTCCGCGGGCCGCCAGGACCGGGCCTACTCGGCGGCGGTCACCTCGTTCGAGTGGGACAACTTCTACGAGCGCCTCGGCGGCGGCACCTTCCTCAGGGCGCTCAGGGCCAGCATGAAGAAGACGTACGACTACGTCCTGATCGACAGCCGCACCGGTCTCTCGGACAACGCCGACATCTGCACCATGGAGATGCCCGACGTTCTGGTGGACTGCTTCACCCTCAGCGACCAGGCGCTGGAGGGAGCGGCGGTGGTCGCCCGCAGTGTCGAGGAGGGCTACCGGCCGCGCCGGATACGGGTCCTGCCGGTGCCGATGCGCATCGACGAGGGCGAGAAGGAGAAGGTCGACGCCGGTCGCGCGCTGGCCCGGATGCGGTTCGAGGGACTGCCCAAGGGGGCGGACGGCCGGCCGCTGAGCCAGGAGGAGCTCAGCGCCTACTGGGGCAACGTCGAGATCCCCTACCGCCCGTACTACGCCTACGAGGAGACCCTCGCCACCGTCGGCGACGAGAGCGGCATCGCCAACTCGCTGCTGTCCGCCTTCGAGCGGCTCACGGCCGTCATCTCCGACCGCGAGGTCACCTCGCTGCCGCAGATCCCCGAACCGGTCCGGCTGCGCTGCCGGGACGCCTACCTCAGGCGCCGGCCGCTGACCAGCGTGGCCGATGTCGTGGTCGCGTACGCGGCGGAGAAGCGGATGTGGGCCGACTGGGTCGAGTACCTCCTCAAGCGGGCCGGCTGCGAGGTCACGCTGCACGAGATATCCACCGGCCCGGTCGAGCCGGCGGAGACGACCGCCCACACCGTGGTGCTGCTGTCGAAGACCTTCCAGGAGTCCCGGTACGCCGACTCCGTCTGGCGTGCCCTCGGCGAGCGGACCCCGGACGGCGCCCGCAGCTCGGTGGTGCCGCTGCGGGTCGAGGAGGTCCCGCTCCCGGAGCCGTGCACCGACCTGCACCGGCTCGACGAGACGGAGTGTGTGGCCGCGCTCCAGCGCGCGCTGGAACTCCCGCTGCAGCCGGCCGAGAGCAGCCCCTCGGCCCCCCGCTTCCCCGGCATCACCCCCGGTATCTGGAACGCGCCCCAGCGCAACACCACCTTCACCGGCCGGGCCCCGATCATGGACCGGATCCGCACGCAGCTGGGCGACCTGTCCGGCCCGCCGCAGCCGCAGGCACTGTTCGGACTGGGCGGCGTGGGCAAGACCCAGCTCGCCATCGAGTACGTGCACCGCTTCATGGCCGACTACGACCTGGTCTGGTGGATGTCCGCCGAACACATCGACGACGTGGTCGCCTCGCTGGCCGAACTCGCCCCGCTGATAGGCGCGACGAGCCCCGAGGACGACATGACGAAGGCCAGCCAGGAAGCCGTGCAGCGGCTGTCCCGCGGGCTGCCGACCAAGCGCTGGATCCTGGTCTTCGACAACGCCGGCGATCCCGCGGAGCTGGCCCGCTACTTCCCCACCGGGGACGGTGGGCACATCCTCGTCACCTCCCGCAACCAGGCCTGGTCCCAGCACGGGGCGTCCCAGCAGATCGACGTCTTCGAGCGCAAGGAAAGCATCGAGCACCTGACCCGGCGCCGCGAGGACGGCCTGACGGCCGAGGACGCCGACCGGGTGGCGGAGGCCCTCGGCGACCTGCCGCTGGCGGTCGAGCAGGCGGCGGCCTGGCTGGCCGAGACCGCCACCCCGATAGAGGACTATCTGCGACAGCTGGCCCGGCAGACCACCGAGGTGCTGGACCTCAACCAGCCGCCCGACTACCCGCGGACGGTCGCGGCCACCTGGAACGTGTCGATCGAACAGCTGGAGAAGCGGTCACCCGCGGCGGTGCGGCTGCTGCAGCTGTGCGCCTTCCTCGCTCCCGAGCCGATCTCCCAGCAACTGCTCTACAGCAAGGAGATGATCACTGCGCTCAAGCCGTACGACCCCTCGCTCCAGGAGAGCCTGCTGCTCGGCCGGGTCATCCGGGAGATCGGCCGGTTCGCGCTCGCCAAGGTCGACCAGAAGACCAACAGCCTCCAGGTGCACCGGCTGGTGCAGGCGGTGATCCGCGCCCAGATGCCCGAGGAGAAGCAGCAGGAGGCCCGGCACGTCGTGCATACCGTCCTGGCGGGCGCCCGGCCCGACGGCGACGAACCCATCGACGACCCGGCCACGTGGCCCCGCTTCGCCGTCATCTGGCCGCACCTGTCCGCTTCCGACGCCCGCAACTGCCGTGAGGCCGACACCCGTCGACTGCTCATCGACCGGGTCCGCTACCAGTGGAAACGCGGTGACTTCCTGGCCGCGAGGCGCCTCGCGGAGGACCTGCTCCAGCACTGGATGCCGGTGCTCGGGGAGGACGACGTCTACTACCTCTACCTGCGTTTCCACCTCGCCAACGTGCTGCGGTCGCAGGGGCGTTACGTGGAGGCCCGGGAGATCGGCGAGGACCTGCTCGAACGCCAGCGCCGGGAACTGGGCGAACAGCACCCGCACACGTACGCCACCATGTCCGCGCTCTCCAGCGACCTGGCGGCCCTGGGCGAGTACACGAAGGCGGTCGACCTGGCCAAGAGGGCGCACGACGGCTTCAGCGAGATCTTCCACGAGTCGCACCGGCGCACCCTCAGCGCGGCCAACAACCTCGCTCTCGCCCTGCGGATGGTGGGCAACTACGGCCAGGCACGCGGCATCGACCAGGACACGCTCGACCGGCGTACGGCCGTCCTCGGCCCCGACCATCCCTACACGCTGGCCTCGGCCGAGCGGCTCGGCCGTGACCTCAGGGAGGTCGGGCGGTACGCGGAGTCGGTGTCCATCCTGTCGCGGGCGTACGCGGCCCACAAACGGATCCTGAGCAGGGAGTTCCCCGGCACCCTGCGCTGCGCCAAGTCCCTGGCGGTGTCGCTGCGCCGCAACGGGCAGCTGGAGGACGCCCGTCGGCTGACCGAGGCGACCCGCAAGCAGTACAAGGACCAGTACTCGGCCGCGACGCCCGACTCGCTGGCCTGCGACCTGAACCTGGCGGCGGACCTGTTCGCTGCCGACGAACGGGACAGGGCCCGCGAGGTGGCCCAGGAGGTGCTCGCCGAGTACATGAAGGTGCCGGGCGAGGCGCATCCGTACACCCAGGCGGCCCTGAACAACCTGGGGATCTTCCACTGGGGCTGCCGGGACCTGGACGAGGCGGAGGCGGTGTTCCTCAAGGTGCTGCCCCGCATGGCGGAGGTGCTGGGCGAGCACCATCCGCACGCCGTGTTCAGCAGCGTGAACTACGCCAACGTCCTCTACGACCAGGGCCGCTTCGAGGAGGCGCGGGAACGGGACGAGGCGGCGCTGCCGGTGCTGCGCGAGGCCCTCGGCGGCCACCACCCCGAGACGCTCGCCGTGGTCACCAACCTGGGGCTCGCCCTGCGGGCCCTGGGCCGTGACGCCGAGGCCCGCGCCCTGCGGGACGACGCGCTGGCGGAACTGCGCCTGCTGCTCGGGGAGGACAACGGCATCACCCTGCTGGCGAGCCGTGAGCGGCGCATCTACCGGGACCTGGAGCCACTGTCCGTGTGACCCCGCGCGGGCCGGCGCCGCCGAGTGAGACGGCGCCGTCCGTCGTACGTCAGCGCGTCCACCCGCCTGCCCGAGCGCCCGTCCACCCCTGCCTCCGCCAACCCGTCCACCCGCCCACGCGTCCACCCACCCGCGCGAGCGCCCGTCCACCCCTGCCTCCGCCAACCCGTCCACCCGCCCACGCGTCCACCCACCCGCGCGAGCGCCCGTCCACCCCTGCCTCCGCCAACCCGTCCGCCCGCCTGCCCTAGCGCCCGTCCGCCTCTGCCTCCGCCAAACCCGGCCGTCCGCCCACGCCTCGGCCCCCGCTCGTCCGCGCGCCCACCAGCCCACCCATGCGCTCGTGCGTCCGCGCCTCCGATCATCCCCTCGCCCGCCGGCCCGCCGGCCCGGCCGTCCGCCCACGCCTCCACCAGCCCGTCCGCCCACCCCGCGCGGATGCGCGTCAGTGCGTCCGCGTTTCGGCCAGCAGCCAGTCCAGCACGGCGGGCAGGGCGCGCAGTGCGGCGAAGTGTGCCGACGTGGGTTCCAGGACGGCCGTGGCACGCGGGATGCGGTCGGCGAGCCAGGAGGCGTGCGAGGCCGGGGAGAAGACGTCGTCCTTGCCGTGCCACAGCAGCACCGGCACCTTGATCCGCGCCGGGTCGAAGCCCCAGGACGCGGTGAGGGCCAGGGCGTCGTCGATCCAGCCGTACGGCGAAGTGCGCAGCGCCTCACGGTAGTTGCGCAGCAGCATCGAGCGGATGGTGTTGTCCGAGACGATCAGCCTGTCGTCGGCGGTGAGTTCCTCGCGCAGTTCCTCCAGCAGGCGCGCGGGATCACTGCGGATGGCGGCGGAGCGCGGGATGATCCCGGCGGCGAAACGCTCGGGGTCGGTGGCGGCCGTGCTCAGGGCGGCGACGTTGGACGGCGCCATCCCCGCATACCAGTCCAGGCCCTCCGCGTCGCGCGGTGCCCAGCCCACCAACGCCGCCGCCCTGGTCACCCGGTCCGGCAGCAGCGCGGCGCAGGCCAGGGCGTGCGGGGCTCCGGCGGAGCGGCCGGCCACCGCGAACCGGTCGAGTTCGAGGGCGTCGGCCACATCGGCCACATCCTGGGCCACGTCCGCCACCCGGCGGCGCGGCATGCGGTCCGAACCGCCGTACCCCGGCCGGTCGTAGCTGATGAGGCGCGCGCCGCGCTGGTGGAGGAAGAACGAGCGGGGTTTCGGCCCCACCCGGCTGCCGGGCATGCCGTGCAGGAGGAACACGGGGCGTCCGTGCGGATCCCCCGAGACCTCCACCCGTAACCGTCGTCCGTCCGCCGTACGCACATGGTCGGGCACCGCCGCGCTCCCCCCACCCGAGGCCTTGACCGGGCCACGCTGCCCGAACCTTGCCCACGCGGGGGTACGGCGAAACGAATTCGCAGGTCAAACGGGACCGGGGCGGGGTGGACCGGCGCAGTTCGGCCACCGGGACGAGGACTCGCCGTGACCGGCGGCCGTGGCGCGCGGGTCGCGGCATCTCAGAGGGCGAACCAGCAGCGGACCGTCGAGCCCTCCGGCCCGGCGTGCACCCGCACGAGACCGGCGACGAGGTTGACGATCTCGCCATGACCGGCGGCCGCGCGCGGATCACGGCCTCTCAGAAAGCGAACCAGCAGCGGACGGTGGAGCCCTCCGGCCCGGCGTGCACCCGCACGAGACCGGCGACGAGGTTGACGATCTCGCCATGACCGGCCGCCCTGGCGCTCGGGGCGCCGCCTCTCAGAGAGCGAACCAGCAGCGGACGGTGGAGCCCTCCGGCCCGGTGTGCACCCGCACGAGGTCGGCGACGAGGTTGACGATGAGGAGGCCGCGGCCGCCGTGCTGGCCCCGTGAGGGCGGTCGGCGGCCGGCCAGCAGGTCGGTGAGGTGTCCCCGGTCGCGGACCTCGCAGACCACGTGCCCGTCCTCGGCCCATACCCGCAGCAGGCCCGAACCGCCGCCGTGCACCACGCTGTTGGTGGTCAGCTCGGCGACGGCCAGCGCCAGGTCGTCGAGCCGTGGCCGCACGAGCCCGAACCGCGCGGCCGCGTCGGTGGCGAAGTGCCGGATCTCGCCGAGCACATCGGCGACGAAGGCGTGGGCCGGCACGTCCGGGGCCGGCGGCAGGGGTGCGTTGTAGCGGGCGTGCACGGCCTCGAAGTCGTAGCGTGCGCTCTCCTCCTCGCGCCCGGAGCCGGCGTCGACGACCACGGGGTGGGTGGCGTAGGCGTCGGCGACGGCCTGCCGGTCGAGGCGCCGGGTGTCGTACGGGCACAGGATGGTGACCGGGCGGCCCTGGAAGGCCGCGTTGATCAGGGCCTCGTGCTGGACGCAGGCCGGGTACTCGGTGGCCGTGCGCCCGGCCCAGATCGGCTCGCCGACGATCCGCACCCGGGTACCCGGCGGCTGGGCGTCGGCGAAGGCGCGCAGCACCCCAGGGATGATCCGGCCGGGGTTGCGCCCGGCCTCGCGCATGTCGAGGAACCGTACGGCCTCCCCGGCGCCGATCTCCGCCTTCAGCAGCCGCAGGTTCTCGGTGGGCACGGCCACGGCCACCGGTTCCCCGGCGGCGAGCGCCTTGCGTACGAACGGCACCACACCGGCGAGGTAGTCCCGCTCGTCGCGGTAGAAGAGCGCGGGATGCACGAACGGACCCGCGGTCTCGGCCACGGCGTTCACGGCGTCGTCACCGCGCTCCCGCCTGCCGGAAGGCGGCGCCTGGGCGCCTTGGACCATGTGTCCACACCTGCTCTCCACTCTGCCGACCGGGCTGTCTCCCCTTCGATACGTCTCCCCGACAGAAACGTCTCTGCGCCACTACCTGGACGAGACCGCGTTTACCCCCGGGAGGCGCCTGTCACTCCCCCCATGAGCCGGATGTACTCCCCGGATGAGCCGGATGTACTCCCCGGATGAGCCGGGTGTACTGCCCGACACGCCGGGCAGGCGCATTCCAGCACCGCCGGGCCCTGCGCGGCCACACCCTCGGACCGGGCCGGGAGTCGGCGGCGATCGGTGACTCAACGTCGTGACGACTGTGGGGAGCAGCGAGGCGGACATGAGCTCAGCGACACACACATCGCTCGCAGGGCGACTGAACACTCTGACCATCGACGCCGGCGTGGAGGGGGGCAGGGCCGTGCTCGTCCTCCGCGGCGATCTGATCCACGGCTGTGCGGACACCCTGGCCCAGGCGCTGGCGCGGCTGCCGGACGGCACCGGCCGGGTCGACCTGGACATGACCGGCGTCGCCTTCATGGACACGACGGGACTGCGGTTCCTGGAGGTCCTCGACACCTACGGCCGCCGCCGTCGCGTACGGGTGACGGCGACCGGCTGGAACGACCAGCCGCGCCGCGTCCTGGAGATGGCCGGTCTGGATCCCGACGATCCGCTGCACGGCCCCGGAACCCACCGCGAGCCCGTGCCCTCCGCGGTGGTCCTGGAGCGCGCGGAACAGCTGGACGCGCTGCGCACGGAGGTCGAGCAGCTCCGGCAGGCGATCGTCACCCGCCCGGTCATCGACCAGGCGCGCGGTGTCCTGATGGCCACCCATGCCTGCTCCTCGGACCAGGCATGGAACGTCCTGCGGGAGGCCTCCCAGCTCTCCAACACCAAGCTGCGCAAGGTCGCGGCGGTGGTCACGGCCGGGGCCGGGGGCGCCGGCCCGCTGCCGTCACCGGAGCTGCGGCGGGCGCTGCGGACGGCGATCGACCGTTGTCTGAACTGAGTGCAGGGGGGCGGGTCGTCGAGCCGGCGGTCGGTGCGGACGGGTCGCCGATCAGGTCGTACGACGGCGAGACGGCCGGCGCTGTCCAGGTACGCGCGATTGCCCGGACCGGCGTCAGTACGGCAGCAGCCGTCCCGACGGTGTCCTGCGGTCGATCTCGGGCTGCCGGGTGTCACGGGAGGACGAGGGCCGACGGCTGACGCGAACGCGGATCTGGCGGTTCATGGCGCCCTCCTCGGGCCTGATTTCCTGTTCCCAGACACGGACCAGCCTCGTCCTCGAGACCCGCCCGCACATCGTGCCCACGGAGGCACCTGCCCTGCCTCCCCGGGACGACCGCACCGCCTTCCGCTACTCCCGGGGGAGGACAACTACCCCTGAGAACGCCCGATCAAGCCTTGCCGGACGGGACGCACGGGAACACCCGGCAGCGCACGAGGCGCACACTGGAGGAACGCGACGGGCGGAGCCCGGCTCCCCACGGCCGCGAGGACCTGCCGACGGGGCCCGTTCCGCGGTGGCACAGGCCCCACCGACCGGGCCCGGAGCATCGCGGTCGCGGGGCCGCCACGGACGCCACGGACGCCACGGACGCCACGGACGCCAGGAGGGGTTATGCGCACAGGCACAGCTCCGGACGCGCCCGCGCCCCGAGCGGAACGGCCGCTCGGGGCCCGGCGGTGGCTCGCTGCCGTGCAACTGCTCGGTGCCGTACGACCGCTTCTGCGCCCCCGCCGCCGCCCGGCCCCCGCCCGCCCGTCGCGGCCGGAGCAGTTGCGGGCGCTCGTCGCGGTTCTGGACGAGGCGGTGGCCGCGCAGACGCCGGCCGACGAGGCCGTGGCCGCGTGCGGGGAACCCGGTCCGCCGTCGCGCGGCACGGCACGGGACTGCGGGCAGCAGAGCATCACCCTGCACCGGCTGCGCACCCGGCTTCAGGACCTGGGGACGACCGACCCGGACCTGGTGGCCGCGCAGGCCCGCGCGGGCCGCCTGCTCGCCTACGACCTGTGGATGCTGCGCGCCTCGATGAACCTGGCCTTCACCACCCGCCCCGTCGACCGCACCGAGGCGGCCCGGCTGCGCCTCAACGGCCTGGGCCGCCCCGCGGACGACCTCCGCCGGCTGCGCGACTCCCTGCGCGCGGAACTCCGGAACTCCTAGAGCGTTCGGCAATACCCGGTCAAGAGTTCCCAATGAACGCTTGTGAGCATGTGCGGCGGCGTCGATCATTGGCCGAATTCCGCCTGTACCGCCCATCGGCAGGAGCCCCTGGTGACCGCTGGCCCCATAACCTCAGAGCCTGCGGACGCGCCGCCGGCAGCCCGGTCGGAACGCCAGAAGCTGCGCAAGCACTTCGGCCGCTTCGACATCCTGTTCTTCCTGCTGTGCACCATCGTGGGCGTGGACACGATCGGCACGGTGGCCTCCTCCGGTGCGGAGGCGTTCACCTGGCTCCTCGTGCTGGCCGCCGTGTTCTTCGTCCCCTCGGCCCTGCTGACCGCCGAACTCGGCGCCGCGTTCCCCGACGAGGGCGGCCCCTACATCTGGACCAGCCGCGCCTTCGGCCGCCTGGCCGGCGCGGTCAACAACTTCCTCTACTGGATCACCAATCCGGTCTGGCTCGGCGGCACCCTCTCCGTCTCCGCGGTCACCGCGTACACGACCTTCTTCAACGGCGGCAAGGACCTGAGCACCCCGGCCTTCTACGTCTTCACCCTCGCCTTCGTCTGGATCGGCGTCCTCGCCGCGATCCTCTCCTTCGACGTCGGCAAGTGGATCCCCACCGTCGGCGCGTGGAGCCGCTTCCTCCTGCTCGGCCTGTTCACCGCCACGGTCGTCGTCTACGGCGTCCAGCACGGCCTGCACGGATTCGGCCTCGGCGACTTCTCCCCGACGTACGCGGGCTTCGTCGGCCTGGTGCCCGTCCTGATGTTCAACTACGTCGGCTTCGAACTGCCCAGCACCGCGGGCGACGAGATGACCGACGCCCAGAAGGACGTGCCGTACGCCGTCTTCCGCAGCGCCGCCCTCTCCGTACTCCTCTACGCCCTGCCGATCCTCGGCATCCTGCTCGTGCTGCCCGTCAAGGCCATAACCGGCCTCGGCGGGTTCATCGACGCGATCCGCCAGGTCTTCACGGTCTACGGCGGCCATGTCGCCGGCGACGGCACCGCCACGCTCAGCGGCGCCGGGAGCCTGCTCGGGGACCTGGCCGCGGTCCTGTTCATCCTCACCGTGCTGTCCTCGGGCGTGACCTGGGTGATGGGCTCCGACCGTGCCCTCGCCGTCTCCGGCTACGACGGCGCGGCCCCGCGCTTCCTCGGCGTCATCTCCAGCCGCTTCGGCACCCCGGTCCGCGTCAACGTCCTCAGCGGGCTGGTCTCCACGGCCGTCCTGGTCCTGGCCCACGAACTCACGAACGGCAGCGCGGCGAAGCTCTTCGGCGCCGTCCTTGGCCTGGCCGTCTCCACCACCCTGGTCAGCTACCTGGGCATCTTCCCGGCGCTCGCGGTACTGCGCCGCAAGGCCCCGGACGTCCCGCGCCCCTACAGGGCACCCGCTCCCCTCGCCATCAGCATCGTCCTGACCGTGCTCGTCCTGTTCGCCTGCGTGCAGTTGGTCGCCCCGGGCGCCGGCGACGGGTGGTTCGGCCCGGACTACGCGCCGGACGGCTGGAGCCACCACGAACGCGTCAAGTACCTCCTCACGGAGGCTCTCCCCCTGCTCGGGTTCATGCTCCTCGGCGTCCTGTTCTGGGCACTGGGCGCACCGACGCGCAGGGCGGAGTCCGAGGCGGCCGCCCGCCCCTGAGTTCTCCTCCACGGCCCCGCGGCGCGGCTCGGGGCGGCCCTGCTGCGGGGACGGTAACCGGCGGACGGCCGCAACCGGCTCGCGCTGCGCGTTGCCGTCCTCGACACCCTGCGCGCCACGTTCGACATCATCGGCAGCGTGGGAGTCGCGATCCGCATGATCGTGGGCGCGACGGTGGCGATGGACCGCCTCCCGCAACCGCGCCGCCTGGCCACACCGCTCATCGCTGTGGGCGCGCTCCCTGACCACCTGTGTCGGCCACTTCGTCATACGGGCTGGCTGCCCGGGCTGGGCGCACACCCGGCGAAGCACATCCGATGAGCCCCGGCCGGGTTGGCTCGCCGCCACGTCCCCCCGGCCCGGACCATCCCCGACCACCTCTCTCCGTAACCATTACAGCAAATAGTTGGCTAGCCACATGTTTGCTGTTACCTTGATTATGTGTCCAGCCACCTAAATGGGTGGCGACACGAGAGGAGTCGTCATGAAAGCCATCCTGTTCGACCGTTTCGGAGGCACCGACGTGCTGCACGAGGCGGACATCGAGGTCCCGCAGCCCGGCCCCGGGCAGATCCGCGTCCGCGTCAAGGCGGCCGGGCTGAACGCGCTGGACGGCAAGATCCGCTCCGGGGCGATGGAGGCCGCGTTCCCCACGCCGCTCCCCGCCGTCCCCGGTGCCGAGATCGCCGGCGTGGTGGACGCCCTGGGTGAGGGCGTGCAGGACGTGAAGGTGGGCGATGAGGTGCTGGGCTGGTCGGACACCGGCTCGTACGCCCAGTACGCGCTGGCCACCACCGTGGCCCTCAAGCCCGCCGGCCTCGACTGGCAGCACGCGGTCGCGCTGCCGGTGGCGAGCGAGACGGCCGAGCGGGTCCTGGACCTGCTGGGCGTCGCCGCCGGGGAGACCGTACTGATGCACGGCGCGGCCGGAGCGGTCGGCACCCTGGCGGTCCAGCTCGCCACGGCCCGCGGAGCGCGTGTCATAGCCACCGCCGGCCCCGCGAACCAGGACTACCTCACCTCGCTCGGCGCCACCGCGACCCTCTACGGCGAGGGTCTGGTCGAGCGGGTCCGGGCGCTCGCCCCCGACGGCGTGGACGCGGTGTTCGACCTGGCCGGGAAGGGCGCCCTGGAGGACTCCATCGCCCTGCGCGGCGGCACCGAGCGCATCGTCACCATCGCCGACTTCCGTGCGCACCAGCTCGGCATCACCTTCTCCAGCGGTGGCCGGCAACGCTCGGCCGCCCGCCTGGCCGCCCTGGCGCAGGACGCCGCGACCGGCAAGCTCGTCACCACCGTCACCGTCTACCCGCTCACCCAGGCCGCCACGGCCCAGCAGGTCAGCGACGCCGGGCATGGCCGGGGCAAGCTCGTCCTCACCCTCGACTGATCACGCCCGCCTTTCCCTCTTGTTCTGCCTTGTTCTGCTCAGCACCGCACCGAAGGACCACTCATGCTGAACGCCCTGTGGACACCGACCACCGTCGGCGACATCAACCTCCCGCACCGCCTGGTCATGGCCCCCATGACCCGTGACCGCTCCACACCCGAAGGCGTCCCCACCGAGCTGAACGCCGAGTACTACGCCCAGCGGGCCTCGCACGCGCTCATCATCACCGAGGGCACCCAGCCCAACGCGGACGGCCAGGGCTACCTCCTCACGCCCGGCATCCACAATGACGACCAGATCGCCGGGTGGCGCAAGGTCACCGACGCCGTGCACGCGGCCGACGGACGGATCGTCATCCAGCTGATGCACACCGGACGCATCTCCCACCCAGACAACACCCCTCACGGGCGTCAGCCGGTCGCCCCTTCGGCGGTCCAGCCGCAGGGCGCGATGTTCACCGCGTCCGGGCCCCAGGAGATGCCGACGCCCCGTGCGCTGTCGACGCAGGAGGTCGTGGCGACCGTCGACGACTTCCGCCGCGCCGCAGCGGCCGCCGTCGCGGCAGGCGCCGACGGCGTCGAGATCCACGGCGCCAACGGCTACCTCGTGCACCAGTTCCTCGCCGACAACACCAACCAGCGCACCGACCAGTACGGCGGCTCCATCGACAACCGCATCCGCTTCGCCGTCGAGGTCGCCACCGCCGTGGCCGAGGAGATCGGCGCGGACCGCACCGGCCTGCGCGTCTCCCCCGGCAACCCCTACAACGACATCGCCGAGTCCGACACCGCCGAGCTGTATCCGGCGCTCCTGCGTGCGCTCAGCCCGCTCGGCCTCGCCTACCTCCACGTGATGCACTCGGGCGACGACGAGCTGCTGGGCACCCTGCGGTCGCTGTGGCCGACCACGCTGATCCTCAACCGGGCCGGCACCGACCTGCCCACCCGCGCGAAGGACATCGACCACGGCACGGCCGACCTCGTCTCCGTCGGCGCCCTCGCGCTCGCCAACCCGGACCTGGTCGAGCGGCTACGCTCTGACGCGCCGCTGAACACCCCCGACCCGGCGACCTTCTACGGCGGCGGAGTGGCCGGCTACACCGACTACCCCACCCACACCGTCTGAGGAATCGATGTCCGCCTCCACACACCGCACGCCCTCCACGGCCAGCGAGGGGCCGATGAGCTACGCGATCTTCCAGCTCGCCCGCGCCCACCGCGCCCGCGCCGCCGCCATGCTCCGTGCGATGAACCTGCATCCCGGACAGGAACTGCTGCTGATGCAGCTCCTCGACCGGGACGGCCAGACCCAATCCGAGCTGCTCGAGAGCGTCGGCCTGGACCACTCCACCGTCTCCAAGTCCCTGCGCCGCATGCAGGACGCCGGACTGCTCGTCCGCGAGCCGGCCGCACACGATCGGCGCGTCATGGTCGTCCATCTCACCGACAAGGGCCGAGCCCTGCGCGAGCCCATCGCGGCGATGTGGCAGGCCCTGGAGGAGACCTCCGCGCTGAACCTGTCGGCGCAGCAGGCGGAGTCGTTCGTCCGCACCGCCTACGCGATCGCCGACGCGATCAACAGCAGCGCTCTTCCGCGGGAAGAGTCCGAGTAACTCCCCAGGACAACGCTGCAGTTCACGAAGGCCCGTGCCGAACGGAGCCACGCGCCCCGGCTGTCTGAAGAAGCCCGGTGAGCTGAGCGGCCGGTGCCCCGGCGGATGCCCCGTCGGAAGGACGGCGGGGCAGGGCAGCGCCCCCGCGGGCCCCCACCACCCTCCCCCGCCGCCGGCCGACCGGCCGCACCTCGATGACGACCGCATCGCCCACGTTCCGCGGTCACCCCTGCCCCGCGCACCCCATCCCCCCACCACTGACCTGATGGAAAGTGAGACCCCCATGACCACCACCCTCCCCGTCCTCGTCGTCGGCGCGACCGGCTCCCTCGGCGGCAAGGTCGTCGACGAACTGCTGGGGCGCGGCAAGAACGTCCGCGCCCTGGTCCGGCCGACCACCGACGCGAGCAGGCTCGAAAAGCGGGGTGTCGAGATCGCCCGCGGCGACATGCTCGACCTCGACTCGCTCGTCGCCGCGATGAACGGCGCCGATGCCGTCATCACCACCGCCGCCGGCTACACCCGCGGCGGCCGGAACGCGTACGACATCGACACCGTCGGCAACGCCAACCTCGCCGAGGCCGCCCACCGCTCCGGCATCCGGCGGTTCGTCCTGACCAGCATCCTCACCAGCGACCAGACGCCCCAGGTCCCGCACTTCTGGCACAAGAAGATCGCCGAGGACAAGCTCGAGCAGCTCGGCGTCCCGTTCGTCGCCCTGCGCCCAGGGGCGTTCCTCGACCAGATCGCGACCATGGCGGGCGACCCGCTCGACAAGGGCCGCCTGACGTGGATCGGCAAGGCCGGCGTCCCGCTGACCTTCGTCCACACCTCCGATCTCGCGGCGTACCTGGCGGCCGCCGTCGACGCCGAGGCCGCCAACGGTGAGCGCGTCGACATCGGCTGGGACCGTCCGGTCAGCATGCGCGAGATGGCCGACCTGATGGGCAGCCGGGCCGGAAAGAAGATCAAGGTGTGGGCCGTTCCTTCTGCTGTCGCCCGCGCCGCAGGGACCGTCGCCGGCCGCTTCCTGCCCCTTGTCAAGGACATGGCCGCGATGTTCGGCTGGTTCGACACGGGCCGCTACGTCGCCGACACCCGCCGCCAGGACCAGCTGTTCGGCCCCGTCCCCACGGCCGAGGACGTCCTCGCCCGGTACACCGACGAGCTGGGCGCGGCACGGCTCCGGTGACCGGCCCGCATGCCGTTCCGGTCAGGCGGTGAGGCCGGCGTCGCGGGCCACGAGGGCGGCCTGGACGCGGTTGGTGACCTCCAGCGCGGTCAGGATGCGGCTCACGTGAGCCTTGACGGTGCTCTCGCGCATGGCGAGACGAGCGGCGATGTCGGCGTTGGTGTCGCCCTGGGCGAGCAGGGCGAGTACGTCCCGTTCGCGGGGCGTGAGCCGCTCCAACCGTGCCTGGGCCGCGGTGACTTGGGGCTGGTTGATGGCGTGGTAGCGGTCGATGAGGCGGCGGGCCGCGGTGGGGTGGAGCATGGCCGACCCGGCGGCCACCAGGTGGACGGCACGCAGTATCTCGGCGGGGTCGGTGTCCTTGAGGAGGAACCCGTCGGCTCCGGCGGCGAGGGCGTCGTAGACGTATTCGTCGAGGTCGAAGGTGGTCAGGGTGATCACCTTCGGGGGGTGCGGGAGGGCCCGCAGCCGGGCCGTGGCGGTGATGCCGTCCATGCGGGGCATCCGTACGTCGACGAGGGCGACGTCGATGCGGTGTGCTGCGGCCTGCTCGACGGCCTGCAGTCCGTCGGCGGCCTGGGCCACGACCTCGATGCCGGGGTCGCCTTCGAGGAGGTCGGTGAGGCCGAGGCGGACCAGGGCGTCATCGTCGACGATCAGGGCACGGATCATGTGGGGGTGCCGTTCTGCTCGATGCCGAGGGGGTGGGGGATGCGGGCGGCCACGCGCCACGCGCCCGCGCCGGCCGGTCCGGCGTTCAGGTGGCCGCCGAGGGTGGTGACGCGTTCGCGCAGGCCGACGAGTCCGTAGCCACTGCCGACGGTGTCCGTGCGGGGAGTGCCGGCAGGGTTGGTGACCTCCACGAGGGTGGCGGGCGGCCGGTAGTCGATGCGTACGGTCACCGGAGCACCGTCGGCGTGCTTGCGGGCGTTGGTCAGTGCTTCCTGGACGACGCGGTGCACGGCCAGGCGGTGGGTGGTGGGAGCCTGTTCGGGAAGGCCGTCGGTGGTCAGCTCGACGTGCTGACCGGCGGCGCGGGCCTCGTCCGCCAGTTCCCCCACCTCCCTCATCACCGGCGTGAGCGCTGCGTCGGCCGGCGCGGCGTCGGGGTCGCGCAGCACACCGAGAACGTCGCGCAGATCGGTGAGGGCTTCGACGGAGGCCGTGCGCAGCAGACCGAGTCGTTCGACGACCGGTGCGGGCAGCATGTCGCCCTTGGTGGCCAGCACGCCGGTGTGCAGGGCGATCAGGCTCAGACGGTGGGCCAGGACGTCATGCATCTCGGCGGCGATACGGGACCGTTCCGCGATGCGGGCCGCTTCCTCGCGCAGCTGCGACTCGATGCGCAGGTGCTCGACGTCGGCCGCCAGTGCCTGGACCAGGCGGCTCCGGCCACCCCGCCACAGCCCGACGAGCACGGCCAGCACGGGGAGGAGCAGCGTGGACGCGTAGGACTGCGCCGTCCACAGGGAGGTGTCCTGGTAGCTGAGCAGGTTGGCGCCCAGGGCGGCGACGGCACAGCCCACCGCCACCCGCGCCCGGCGATCCACGGCCAGGTCGAACAGGGCGACCGCCAGCAGCGGCAGCAACGGCCATCCCCACCACGCCGTGGCCACGGTGACCAGCAGCGGCGCGACCGGCCATCGCAGCCGGGGCACGAGCAGGGCCGTTCCGCACACCAGCGCCGCGGTGATGACGGCAGCCAGGTGGCGCCCTGCGAACGACATGTCGTTCAGCGCGGCGGCCACTACGCAGAACGCCACGAGGACGCCCCGTCCGTAGGCCTGCCACCTGCGGCCTTCTCTGCTGCTCACCGGGCCCATGCTAGGCAGACCCGTGTGCCGTTCCGTCCGGCGATCTACGATGCTCACCCCCTACTTTCGTAGGGGCATGCCGTCGCAGAACGGCCGATCCAATGCCGGACGCGGCTTTCTAGCGTCGATTCCATGAACGACTGGACCACCTCCCACGACCGTGTCCTGGCGCAGCGCAACGCCGAAGGCTGGATGTTCCTGATCGAAGCGGCCCGTGATCTGCGCACCACGGGCGCCATAGCCCCCAGCGGCACGGCCCTGGCCCGTGCACTCACCGAGCCGGTTCGGGCTCAGGCGCCCCGCCCGCTGGCGGTCCTGGAAGCCGGTGCCGGCACCGGTCCGGTCACCCGGGCCCTGATCCCTCAGCTGTCCCGCGGCAGCCGGCTGGACATCGTCGAGGCCAACCCCCGTTTCGCCGCACGACTGCGCCACCTCGTCACCGCGCACCCGCATCTGGCGGCCAGGCCGGCCCAGGTGACCGTGCATCAGACCTACGTCGAGCAGCTCGACACCGACCAGCGGTACGACGTGATCGTCTCGGGGCTGCCGCTGACCAACTTCACGCCCGCGCAGGTCGAGCGCATCATGGCCCGCTACCTGGAGCTCCTCCACCCCGGCGGAACGCTGACCTACTTCGCCTATCTCGGCACCCGCAAGGCCCGCGCCCTGACGGCATCGCGAGCCGAGGCCCGCCGGCACGCCGCCGTCGACGAGATCATGGCCGCCTACCAGCGGACGTACGCCACGGGCTGCTGGACGGTATGGGCCAACCTGCCCCCCGCCTGCGTCTGGCACCTGCAACGTCCCCTTCTCTCCGCGGAGCACTCTGAGCCGCAGTTCGACGGGGCGAGGCGGTGAACGCGCTGTCCGACATCCTCGGCGGCCTCCCACCGACCGCGGCGTACGCGGTGGTGACCGCCGCCGTCCTGGCCGAGTCGGTCCTTCTCATCGGCGCCTTCATCCCCACGCTGACTCTGCTCCTGACTGCCGGCGCACTGGCCCGCACCGGCCACATCAGCCTTCCCCTCGTCATCGCCGCCGCGGCCGGAGCCGTGATGGCGGGGGACTTTCTCGCCCACCGCACCGGCAGGTATCTCGGTGACCGGCTGCGCGGAGGCCCGATGGGCCGTCGGATACCGGGCGCCGCCTGGCAGCAGGCCGAGACGCTGATGACGCGCCACGGCGGCCGGGCGGTCTTCCTGGCCCGCTTCCTGCCGGTGGTGCGCACCCTCGCCCCGCACTCCGCGGGCGTCGCCCGCCTGCCCTACCGCCGCATCGCCCCGTACAGCGTCCTCGCCGCCTGTGTGTGGGCCACGGCTGAAGCGGGTGTCGGATATGCCGCCGCGACCTCTCTCCAGCGCGTCCTCACCCTCGGCGGCCCTGCCCTCGCCCTGGTGGCTCTGGTGGTGATCGGGGGCGCCCTGCTGTGGCGAACATGGTCAAGCAGGTCGGACGAGACCGGTGTCGTAGGCGAAGATCACCGCTTGGACCCGGTCCCGGACTCCGATCTTGGTGAGGATGCTGCTCACGTGTGACTTGACGGTGGACTCGGCGAGGGAGAGGCGTTCGGCGATCTCGGTGTTGCTCCAGCCGGTCGCGACGGCGGTGAGCACCTCGCGTTCGCGGTTGGTGAGGCGGGCCAGCTGACGTTGCTGTTCGGGCGTGTGACCGGGCAGACGGCTGCCGAAGGCATCGATGAGCTTGCGGGTCAGACCGGGCGAGATGACGGCGTCCCCGGCGGCCACCGCGCGGATCCCGGCGACGAGTTCGTCGGGCATGGCGTCTTTCAGCAGGAACCCGGAGGCTCCGGCGCGCAGGGCGTCGTAGGCGTATTCGTCGAGGTCGAAGGTGGTCAGGACCAGGATGCGGGAGCGGCCGCCGGACTCGACGATGCGTCTGGTGGCCTCGATGCCGTCCATGCCGGGCATACGGACGTCCATGAGGACGACGTCGGGTTTGAGCTCGGCGGCCTTGCGGACGGCTTCGGCACCGTGGGTGGCCTCGCCGATGAGGGTGAGGTCGGGGTGCTGTTCCAGGAGCATGCTGAAGCCGAGGCGTTGCAGGGCCTGGTCGTCGACGATGAGCACGGTGGTCATGTGCGGGGGTGCTCCCTTGTTGCCGTTGGGGTCGTTTTGACGGGCGGGGCGGTCAGGAGACGCGCGTGGACGCTCCAGCCGCCTTCGCGGTTGGGCCCGGCGGTGACCCGGCCCTGGTAGATGGCCGCGCGCTCGCGCATACCGACCAGACCGCGACCGCTTCCGGTGCCCCGTCTGCGGGACCGGGGTGTGCGCGGGGGGCCGGTGTCCTCGACATCGACGTGGACCGTGTCGGAACCGACGGCCACCCGGACGCTGACGGAGGTGTCGGCGGCGGCGTACTTGAGGGTGTTGGTGAGGGCTTCCTGGACGATGCGGTAGACGGCGAGCTGAAGGCCCGGGGCCAGTGCGGTGAGGTCGCCGTCGGTGCTGAGGGTGACGGCCGTACCTGCCGCGCGGACACGTTCGATCAGCGGATCGAGGTCGGCCAAACCGGGCTGCGGGGCGAGCGGGGCATCATGCGGCCGGTCGGCCTCGTCGCCGATGACGGCGAGGAGGCGGCGCAGTTCGGCGAGGGCGCTGCGGCCGCTGCCGGCGATGATCCGCAGGGTCTCGGCACCGCGGTGCGGCTTCGCCTCGGTCAGGCCCGCGGCGCCGTCGGCCAGACCGACGATCACGGCCAGGGTGTGGCCGAGGATGTCGTGCATCTCCTTGGAGACGCGGGCGCGTTCCTGGGCGACGGCGAGGCGGGCCTGCTGGTCCTTCTCCTTCTGCAGGGCGGCGATGACGACGTTGACCAGGCGGGTGGCGAGACCGAGACCGGCGATGGCCGTCACCGTCACCACCCCCAGCAGGATGAGGATTTCCGGCCGGGTGGCGTACGCCGGCCGGCCGTCGCTCCAGAGCGTGGCGGCCCAGGCCACCAGTTGCACCAGGGAGACGGCGACGGCGATGAGCAGCCGGCCGGGGGTGGCGAAGCGGCCGACGTTGAACAGGGCCACGATGCGGGCGACGTCGGCACTGGCGTTGGCACCGTGGAGAGACCCGGTGGAGGCCATCAGCACGGCGGTGGCGGTGATGAGCGCGAAGACCAGCATGGGCCTGCGCTCCCGCCACAGCAGCGGCACGGCCACGGCGACGGTGAGGACCAGCTCTTCGGCGACCCCGGATCCGCCGACGGGATCGAGTACGGACGGCAGTCCCAGGACGGCGCAGAACAGCGGTACGCCCCACCTCCGGACCCGGGGGTGGGTCCGGTCCGCCCACCGCCAGGACGACAGCCACGCGATGATCGACACGATCACACGCTGCTCGGCATCGTTCGTCAGTGCCTCGGGCAGCTCGGGCCGGGAATCGTGTGGGGGCGTGGGGGTCAAGGTCTGTGCCCTTCGCGGTGCGGGCGGGCGGCGCCTGGGGCAGAGCGCCGACCGGGACCGATCGCTCTTCCGTGATCGTAAGAGGTCTTGTGTGGACGGGCCTGCCGGGCCCGGACCTCACCCTAGAAGCGGTATCGACGGGCGCCACGGCACTGTGGGCGGGAATACGGCGACGCCGGCCGGTACCGGAGTACTACGTTCATGCTCCTGGCGGCTGCTATGAGGCGAGCGTGCGGAGCACGGCGTCGGCTATGCCCTGCTCGCCGTGCGCGTTCGGGTGGACGGCGGCGGCCGGGCTGCTGGGCCGGAGGGGCTCTATCCAGCGGGTTTTCCGCGCGGAGCAGGCGTCGTGGCCGACGGACGGGGAGTAGGTGTCGACGTACGTCGCTCCGGCGGCCTCGGCCTGCTCGTGCAGCATGGTGTTGAGCTGCTCCCCCTTGTCGTGCAGGTAGCTCGCGTCGCCGGGCGCGAGGGGGAGCTCCCTGCCGCAGCCCTTCCCTTCGGCGGGCAGGATCGCCGGATAGCCGACGACGTAGACCCGGGCCTTCGGCGCGCGCCGTGCGATCTCGGCCAGCGCCGCGGAGAGCGTTCGGCCGGTTGCCCGGATCTTCTGTTTCACTTCGTCGGTGCCGCCGTCGACGTACTGCTTCTCGCAGGGCGCGTCGTCGGAGAAGAGGCGGCCGCTGCCGGTCGCGCGGTACATCGCACCCATCGTGACGCATCTCGTGACCGTCGAGGCGAAGCCGATGTCGTTGCCGCCGATGCCGAGGGTGACCAGCCGGGTCCGCTTCGAGAGGGCCGAGAGCTGGGCGGGGTTGGTGCCGTTGGACGTCTTCTGCGGGGCGGTGAGGGCGATGACGGTGGCGCCGCTGCAACTGACGTCATGGAAGTCGGCAGCCGGCACGCCGAGGTGGCGTGCCACGAGTGCGGGGTAGTTGTGGTCGGAGCGGTCGCAGCCGGCCGGTGTCCCGGTTTGCCGGGGGATCCTCGGGCCGGAGGTGTAGGAGTCGCCGAGAGCGACGTAGGGCCCGGGCTGCGGTCGCTCGTCCTGGGAGCTGTCGTGGTTGCCGTCCGGCCGTCCGATGAGGACGGCGGTGAGCAGAACGCCGCAGCTCACGATCCCGGCCAGAGCTGCGCGTGCATACGCTCCCATGGGTTTTCTCCTGTCGTCGTGGCGGTGCTGGATGGCGGGGCATTCCGTGTGCGGGCCGTTCCGCGGTCACGCGGGGCGTTGCTCCAGGGAGTTGGCCGGCGCGTTGGGGATGAGGACGGCGTGGACGGTCCAGCCGCCGTGCGGGTTGGGGCCGGCGGTGACCTCGCCCCGGTAGAGGGCGGCGCGCTCGCGCATACCGACCAGGCCCCGGCCGCCGCCGGCGGGGCCGCGCCGGGCACGTGGGGTGCGGGGCGGGCCGGTGTCCTCGACGGTGAGGCGCACGGTGTCGGGGTCGGCGGCGATCGAGACGTGGACCGAGGTGTCGTAGGCGGCGTACTTGACGGTGTTGGTCAGGGCCTCCTGGATGATGCGGTAGACGGAGAGCTGGAGTCCGGGGGCCAGACCGGTGAGGTCGCCGTGCGCGTGCAGGGCGACGGCGGGGCCGGCGGCGCGGACCCGGTCGAGCAGCGCGTCGAGGTCTGCGAGGCCGGGTTGCGGGGCGAGTGGGACGTCGTGTGAGCCGTCCCTGCCGTCCTGGTCGTCGCCGATGACGGCGAGCAGGCGGCGCAGTTCGGCCAGGGCGTCGCGGCCGCTGACGCCGATGATGCGGAGGGTCTGGGCGCCGCGTTCGGGCTTGGCCTCGGCGAGAGCGGCGGCGCCGTCGGCGAGACCGACGATGACGGCGAGGGTGTGGCCGAGGATGTCGTGCATCTCGCGGGAGACGCGGGCGCGTTCCTGTGCGGTGGCGAGCCGGGACTGCTGGTCGCGCTGTTTCTTGAGTGCGTCGATGTAGGCGTAGGCCAGCCGCAGGAGCAGGCCCAGTGCCGCGAACGCCGCCACGGCGACCATCACCATCAAGGTCACGGGCTCCGGACGCGTGACGTACTCCAGTTGCCGGCCGCGCCAGAAGAAGTAGGCCCATGCGACGAGTTGCACGAGAGTGACGCCGGTGGCGACCGCCAGTCGGCGTGGGGTGCAGTGCCGGCCGACGTTGAAGAGGGCGATCACCCTGGCGAACTCTGCGCCTGTCAGCACACCGAGAGGAAGGGACACGATCGAGACGGCCGTGGTGAGGGCGAAGATCAGCATGGGACGCCGCTCCCGCCACAGCAGCGGGACGCAGAAGGCGAGGACGATCGGCAGCTGGGGGTCGCTGACGTTGTGGGGATTGACGTAGGCGTCGCTGCCGACCGCGAAGCAGAAGACCGGCATCGCCCACCGCCGGGCCCAGGGGTGGGCCCGGTCGGCCCGCCGCCACGAGGCGAGCCGGGAGGCCGCCGACGCGATCACCCGCTGCTCGGGATCGCTCGTCAGGGCCTGGAGGAACTGGCGCTCGTCCGGGCGTGGGGCGGGAGCGGGGGCACTCGGTGCGGGCACGGGGGTTGGCCCTTCGCAAGGTCGGGCCGCCCGCCGGCCCGGGGGGATCGGGCCGGCGGGCGGGGCGGGGAAGACGGCCGGTGGGAGTCGACCGCCACGTCAGGAGCCGGTGCGGAAGCCGGTGCTGCGGCCCGCTCTCGTCAACTCCTGCGCATCGGGTTCTTCAGCAGCTTCCTGCGGGCGGGTGCCTGCGACTCCGTCGAGTCGGCCTGCTGGGCAGGTGCCGGCGTTTCCGTATCGTCAGAAGTGCGGACGCCGGTGAAGGCCCGGGGGGCGCCGTGGTCGTCCGATCCTGCGTGGACCGTCGCGGCGACACCGGCGGGCACGGGTTCGGGCGCGGAGTCCGTCTGCTCGGCTTCCCGATCGGCTTCGAGAGCGTGGCGCAGTTTCTCGCCCTCGACGTCCACGTTCGGCAGGATTCGGTCGAGCCACTCCGGCAGGGTCCAGGAGCGGTGGCCGAGCAGGGCCATCACCGCGGGGACGATGGTCATCCGGACGACGAAGGCGTCGAAGAACACGGCGGCGGCGAGCCCCAGGCCGATGGATTTGATCAGCACCTCGTCGTCGAGGAGGAATCCGGAGAAGACGGAGACCATGATGACCGCGGCGGCGGTGACCACCCGGCCGCTGTGCCGGAAGCCCTGCACGATGGCCTGTGTGGGTTCGGCGCCGTGGACGTACTCCTCCCGCATCCGGGAGACGAGGAAGACCTCGTAGTCCATGGCGAGTCCGAACACCACGCCGATCAGCACGATGGGCAGCAGGCTGACGATGGGTCCGGTCTGGTCGACGCCGAAGAGGTCCTTCAGCCAGCCCCACTGGAAGACCGCGACCAGGACACCGAGGGTCGAGACCACGCTGAGCAGGAAGCCGAGAGCGGCCTTGAGCGGGATCACGATCGACCGGAAGACCAGCAGGAGCAGGATCAGGGCCAGCCCGACGACGATGGCCAGGTAGGGCACGAGGGCGTCGGAGAGCTTGGTGCTGACGTCGATGTTGACTGCGGTCAGGCCGGTGACCATCAGTTCGGCGCCGGTGTCCTGGTGCAGGGCGGCGCCGTGGTCGCGGATCTCGCCCACGAGGTCCTTGGTGGCCTCACTGGTGGGGGCGCTCTTGGGGACGGCGCCGAGCAGGGCCACGTCGCCGGTCTGGTTGAAGGAGGGAGGCCGGACGGCCGCGACATCGTCCAGCTTGCTCAGCATGGTGTACGCGTCCTGGGCGGCGGCCTTGGGACTGTCGCTGTCCCGGGCGTCGACGACCACGGTGAGCGGTCCGTTGAAGCCCGGCCCGAAGCCCTTGCTGAGGGTGTCGTAGGCGATGCGCTGGGTGGTGCCGGGGGGCTTTCCGGAGTCGTCGTTCAGGGCCATCTTCAGGGACATCGTGGGGATGGCCAGCAGGGCCAGGCCGGCCACCGAGACGACGAGCACCTTGACCGGGTTGCGGGTGACGAACCTCGCCCAGCGCACGCCCATCGACTCGCCCTCGCCGCGCTCCAGCGCCTTCATGCGGCGGGTGTGCAGCCTGCCCTTCATGATCCGCATACCGGCGAAGCCGAGCACGGCGGGCAGCAGGGTCAGCGCGATGATCACGGCTACGGCGACGGCGAAGGCGGAGGCCAGGCCCATGGAGGTGAGCATGCCGATGCCGATGACGCTCAGGCCGCTCAGCGCGACGATCACGGTCAGGCCCGCGAAGACGACCGCCGATCCGGCGGTGCCCAGGGCACGTCCGCAGGCTTCCTCGGGTTCGTGGCCGTCGCGGATCTCGTTGCGGTAGCGGGAGACGATGAACAGGGCGTAGTCGATGGCGACGGCCAGACCCAGCATCAGTGCCAGGGTCGTGGAGGACGAGGCCAGGTCGAAGAAGTGCGTGGCGAGTGTGACCGACAGGACGGCCGCGGCCACCCCGAGGATCGCGGTGAGGAGGGGCAGTCCGGCCGCGATCATCGAGCCGAAGGTGATCACCAGGACGACGGCGGCGACCCCCACGCCGATCAGCTCGGCCGCCTTGCTGGTGGCCTTGTTCTCGACGGCGTTGCCGCCCAGGCTCACCTTCAGGCCCGCCTTCTCGCCCTGGGCGACGACGTCGGTCTGGACGGTGTGGGCCGCGGCGCCGACGTCGGCCTGGGCGACCTTGTAGGACACCTGGGTGTAGGCGATGGTGCCGGACCTGCTGACCAGGCCGTCGGCGAAGGGATCGGTGACGCCCGAGACCTGCGGTGACTTCTCCAGCCTCGCCACCAGGGACTCGACCTCGGTCCTGTTGGCGGCGGAGGTGAGCTTCTGCCCGCTGGGCGCCTCGAACACGACACGCGCGGTGGCGCCGTCGGCGGAGGCCTGCGGGAACTCCTTCTGGAGCAGGTCGATCGCCCGCTGGGACTGGGTGCCCGGAACGCTCAGGGCCCCGGAGGAGGTGCCGGGCGCACTCATGGCGCCGATGCCGATGGCGGCGAGGACGGCGACCCACAGCATCGCGACGACGCGTCGTCGCCGGAACGCCAGCCGGCCGAGCCGATAGAGGAAGGTGGCCACGGAGTACTCCCACCAGGAGAAGAGATCATTGGGTGAGCCGGTCCTGACTGACCCGCGATCTCAACGTAGGAGCGGTACCGGGCGACCATCCCGTACCGCGGAACCGAATCCGGCGAGGCCCCCTAGTACCTCAGTACTATTCCGTCTTCGCTCAGCCCTTGACCGCCGAGCTGGCGACGCCCTGGACGAACCAGCGTTGGAAGAACGCGAAGACGATCAGGACGGGCAGGACGAGAAGGACGCCGAAGGCGAGGATCTGGCCCCAGTCCGGGGGCTGTTGGCCCTGGAAGACGCTCATCTCCAGCGGGAGGGGGCGGACGGAGGGGTCGGAGACCATCAGGACCGGCCACAGGAAGGAGCCCCACTGGGTGAGGAAGGTCAGGATCGCGATGGAGGCGAAGACCGGTTTGCTCATCGGCACGATGATCGCGAAGAAGGTGCGCCACGGACCCGCTCCGTCCAGCCGGGCCGCCTCCTCGATGCTCGGCGGGATCGAGCGGAAGAACGTGTGGAACTGGTAGATCGAGAAGGCGTTGGCCACGAACGGGATCGCCTGGATGTAGATCGTGTTGCGCTGCTCGTTGAACATGTAGAACAGCGGCACCGCCACCGACTCGAACGGGACCAGCATCAGCAGCAGGACGAGCGTGAAGACCGCCTCCCTGCCCCGCCACTTCAGCCGTGACATGCCGTACGCGGCCATCGAGTTGACGAACAGGCCACCGGTCACGACCACGAACGCGACGAGCAGGGAGATGCCCATGAACCGCCAGAAGTAGCCGGTGCTGTCGGAGTTCAGGGCGTCGAGGACACGCGCGTAGTTGTCGAAGGACAGGTGGGTGGGGAGGAAGCCGCTCAGGCCGTTCAGTACTTCGTCGGAGGGCTTGAGACTGCCGAGGAGCAGATACAGGACCGGCAGGACGAAGACGAAGGCGAGCACGCTGAGGACGGCGTAGTCGCCGACGCGGCGCAGGCGCAGCCGACGGCGTGGCGCGCGGGTCGCGGTCGTAGCCGTGGTCGTGGTCGTGGCCATGTGGGGTCAGTCCTCGTTGTCGGGCCGGACGACGCGGCGCTGGATGAGGGTCAGGGCGACGACGATCAGGAAGAAGACGACGGTGATCGCGGATGCCTGACCGATGTTGTTCTGGTCGAAGGCGGTGGTGACGGCCTGGTACATGACCGTCCGGGTGGCGTCCTCGTCGAGACCGCCGCCGTGGATGAGGACGTACACCTGGTCGAAGACCCGGAAGGACAGCACCGAGGTGAGCGTGGCGACGAAGACGAGCGTGCCGCGGATGCCGGGCAGCGTGACATGCCGGAACTGCTGCCAGGGCGTGGCCCGGTCGAGCTCGGCGGCCTCGTACAGCTCGCCGGGGATCTGCTGGAGGCCGGCCAGCAGAATGACCATCTGGAAGCCGACGCCCTGCCATACCGACAGCACGATGACCGAGGCCATGGCGGTGGCGGAGTCGCCGAGCCAGTCGAAGGCGCCCCAGTTGCCGAAACTCACCGCGTGCAGTGCGGAGTTGAGCAGGCCCTGGTCGCTGCGGGCGAGGATGAGCCGCCAGATCACGGCGACCAGCGTCATGGGGAAGACGACCGGCATGAAGAAGAAGGAGCGGAAGAGGCCGATGGCCTTGAGCTTGCGGTTGAGCAGGATCGCCAGCGCCAGCGCCAAGCCCGTCTGGAGCGGTACGACGACTACGGCGAAGGTCAGGTTGTTCAGCAGGGCCCGCAGGAACGGGCCCGACAGGTCCGGGTCGGTGAACAGCCGCCGGTACTGCTCCAGGCCGAAGAACGAGGGGGCCAGGGGCGAGCCGAGGCGGACGTTGTAGAAGGAGAGGACGACGGCGTAGGCGAACGGGATGCCGACGAAGGCGACGAGCCCGGCGACGGCGGGCGCGGACATCAGCAGTCCGTGCAGCCAGTCGCGGTTCCTGGGCCTGTTCCGGGGCCCGGAACGGGTCGACCGGGCTGCTTTCACGGCGGTCATGGGCGGGCTGTGCTCCCGGTCGGGGGCCGCGGCGGGCGCGGGGTCCAAGGGGTCCACTGGTTCCACTGTCTTCACGGGTGGGTCCTGTTCCCGGCGCGGCGGGCAGCGTCTGCGCGTACCCGCCGCGGCCGACACGGTCCTACGGGATCTTGTATCCGGCGTTGTCGGAGAAGTCCTGGTCGATGGAGCGGGCGGCCTTGGCCAGCGCGCTCTTCGGGTCGGCGCCGCCGTAGATCGAGTTCAGGGCGTCGCTGAACTTGGCGGTGACCGTGGGGTATCCGGCCGTGACCGGGCGGGTGACGGCGACGCAGGACTTGGTGATGTCACTGTCGCCGCAGGGCTTGGCGAGCTGGTCGGCGAAGAGCTGGAGCGGGCCGCCCCGCTGGTAGAGGGGGCTGGCGGCGAGCGCGGTCTTCGTGGCGGGCGGGGCGCCGTTGGCCGTCGTCATGGCGGTGACGTTGGTGTCGTTCATGAGGTAGTCGAGGAAGGCGCCGGCCGCCTTGGCGTTCTTGGTGTTGGCGCCGATGCCCCAGGCCCACGAACCCTGGCCCGACTTGGGGCCGTTGCCGAAGTCGGGAAGCGGCAGGACGACGAGGTCGCTGCCGAGGGCCTTGCTGTAGGCGGGGTACATCCAGTGGCCGACCCAGCTGAGAGCGACGCGGCCCTTGGCGAAGGCGTTGCCGTCCGTGTTGGGGTCGGTGTAGGTCTTCCAGGACTGGAAGGTCTTCATGGCCGAGACCACGGCCGGGGTGTCGAGGGCGCCCTCCGCCTTGCCGTCCTTGAGCAGGGAGCCGCCGGCGGACCACACGATCGGGGCGAAGCCGTAGGTGCCCCACTCGTTGGACAGGCCGTTGTTCTCCTGGAGGTCGAGGACCTTGCCGTCGGAGTCCTTGGCCTTGAGTGCCTTGAGTGCGGCGGTGAACTGAGGGGCCGTCCAGTCGTCGGACAGGCCCGTCGGGTACTTCACCCCGGCCGCGTCCAGGAGCTTCTTGTTGCCGTAGACGCCGAGCCCGGAGTCGTACATGCCCAGGCCGTAGTGCTTGCCGTCGACCTCGCCCTGCGCCTTGCTCGCGGCGGTGGCGTTGCCCATGGTCTTGGCGGAGACGTACGAGTCGATCGCGGCGAGCTTCTTGTTGTAGACGAAGTTCGCCATGGTCGGTCCGTCGAACTCCATCACGTCCGGCAGCTGGGAAGCGTCGGTGGCGGTGATGGTCTTGGTGTAGTCGTTGCCGGGTATGAGCTTCAGCTCGACCTTGATCTTGCTCTGTGAGGAGTTGAAGGACTTCACCGCGTTCTGCAGGGCGGTGTCCTCGCTCTTCTGGCCCTGGTGGGCCCAGACACTGATCGTGCCCTTGCCGCTGCCCGCGTCGGCGGAGGTGCCACCGCTGCCGCCGCCGCAGGCCGCCAGGGCGGCGAAGGGCAGGACGAGGGCGAGACTCGTACAGGCCGTGCGGCGGTACCTTCTGCTGGTCGAGCTCATGGTTGTGCCTCCGTGCGATGCGAGGGTTTCGAAGTGCGCTGGTGCTTTCCGGCGTGGGGCGTGGGGTACCTCGGGCCTGACGGCCGCGGAGGGGTCACTGAGGTCCGCGCGGGCGCGGCGGGGCGGTCGTCTCGCGCAGGACGAGACGGATGGGCATCTGCACGTGCCCGGGTGCCTCGGTGCCCGGCTCGTCGAGCTGCCGCAGCAGCAGCCGGGCGGCCTCGGCGCCCTGGCCGGCCACCGGCTGGGCGACGGTGGTCAGTCCGATCACGTCGGCGAGCTCGTGATCGTCGAAGCCGACGACGGACACGTCGTCCGGCACCTTCAGCCGGTGCCGCCGCAGGGCGCGCAGCGCGCCCATCGCCATCTCGTCGGACTGGGCGAACACCGCCGTCGGCGGCCGGGAGGCGGCCAGCAGTTCGGTCATGGCCCGCTCGCCGCCCTCGACGGTGTAGTCGCCGTCCGCCTCCAGGGCCGGATCGTGCTCGATCCCGGCCTCGGCCAGCACGTCCAGGTACGCCTGGCGTCGCGCGATGGGCGTGGTCCAGTGCTGCGGCCCGCTCGACCCGCTGATCATGGCGATCCGGCGGTGGCCGAGGTTCACCAGATGCCGTACGGCGCTCTCCGTGCCGGCCCGGTCGTCGATGCCGACCACGGTGAAGCCGGGCCGGGCGCCGCCGACCGTGCTGGCCAGCGGCACCCCCAGGGAACGCAGTGCGGCCGACTCCTCGTCGTCGGGAATGAGCAGCGACAGCAGCGCGTCCACCCGCTTGCGGACCGGCATCCTGGTGAAGAAGCGCTTGCGGGTCTCCGGCGAGCCCAGGTTGTACAGCAGGACGTCGTACCCGGCGGCGCTGAACACGTGCTCGGCGGCGTCCAGCACGGTGCCGAAGAACCAGCGGCCCACGTACGGGACCACGACGCCGATGGTGAAGGTGCGCCCGCTCGCCAGGCTGGACGCCGACTGGGACGCCGTATAGCCGAGCTGCGCGGCGACGGCCGTGATCTGAGCGCGCACCTCGTCGGACACGCCCTGCCGGCCGCGCAGGGCGCGGGACACGGTGGACGCCGAGACTCCGGCGGCGCGGGCGACATCGGTGATGCTCACGGTCACAGCGCATTTCTCCCGTCGGTTTCACGTCGGTGTGATCTGGGGGTGACGTGACCGTAAACCCGGCCTCCTTGTTGCGCAAGCGTTTGCGTTCAGTTTTACTTGGGCCGATTCTCAAGCGAGACCTTCTGGATCACTGGTCAGCGCACGCGTTTGCGCGCTGCGAGCCGACAGGAACTGTGCATGCGATACGCCCCGCCCGGCCTCTGCGTGAACGACTTCGCCCTGCTCCGCGACGACGACGGCACCTACGCGGTGCTGCATCTGCAGGGCCCGTGGACGGCCGAGTTCGACCACCTGAGGATGGAGACGTCGTACGGCAGGGCCACGTCCACCGACCTGGTCCGCTGGAGGCCGGAGGGCACCGCCTTCGGCAACGGACTGCCCGGTCGCTTCGACCAGCAGGCGGTGTGGACCATGCACCCCGTCCGCCACGGCACCGGCATGGCGATGTTCTACACGGGCGTTTCCGGTCTCACCCCCGACGGCTGGCCGCTGCAGTCGGTCGGGCTGGCGTACTCGGACCGCACGGACGGCACCGGCTGGCGGCGCCACGGCACCGGACCGGTCGTCGAGGCGGACGCGCGGTGGTACCGCGCCGGCGAACACATGGGCTGGCGCGACCCGTTCGTCGTACGCGACGACGAGTCGGACGGCTGGGTCATGGTGATCTGCGCAGCCGACGCCTCCCTGCCGGTCGAGGTCAGCGGCTGTGTGGCGTGGGCGACGTCGGACGACCTGGAGCACTGGACCGTGCAGCCCCCGCTCATCTCACCGGGCGACGTGGACGAGTTGGAGTGCCCGGTCCTGGAACGCCTGGACGACGGCAGCTGGTTGCTGCTCGGTTCCATCGGCGCGACGCGCGGCTTCGAGGCATGGACGGCGCCCCGGCTGCGCGGTCCCTGGACCCGCCGCGGTCCGCTGGGCCCGACCGGCTCGTACGCTCCCCGGGTCATCGCCGCTCCCGACGGCTCACGTGTCGTGCTGCACACCACCCCACGCCGCGTCGGCCTCACCGACTCCGGCGAGCGCTGCCGGGGGATGCTCGCGCAGCCCAAGTCCCTTGTGGTGCCGGAGGATTCGGCGCCCCGACTGGAGTGGTGGCCGGGCCTGGACGGCTGGCTGGGCGAGGAGACGGAGGAGCCCGTGCTGCACGCGGTCGGCGACGTGGACGTCTCGGGGCGGATCGAGATCACCCTGCGGACCGGAGACGACGGCCGGCCCGCCCTGGCCGTCGGGTGCGACGGCAAGAACCTCTGGGTCACCGGCCCCGAGGGCAGGAGGCTCGCCGAGTCCGACCTGACCGAGCCCGCCGCCACCCTGCGCATCCTCACCATCGGTGAGTACGTCGAGGTGTACGCCGACGGCGCCTTCGTCCTGACCAGCCTGTGCTACTCGGGTCACCCCGCCCCCTGGACGGCGGTGACGGAAGGATGCACCCGCACCCTCACCGTCCGTCCGGTCCACCTGCCCGACCCCGGCCGCGACGACGCCTCGGCCATCTGGCCCGGACCGGTACCGACCTGAAAGGCACAGCCATGAAGTCGACTTCCGGCGGTCGCCCCTTCCCCGACGGCTTCCTGTGGGGAGCCTCCACCGCCGCCCACCAGATCGAGGGCAACAACGTGGGCAGTGACTGGTGGCACCGGGAGCACGAAGAGGACAGCACCCTCCCGGAACCCAGCGGTGATGCCTGCGACAGCTATCACCGCTGGCGCGAGGACACACCTTCACACGCACACCGAAGCCGTCCGCTGCCTGGCTGGGCGGCTTCGCCCGAACCCGGGTTCTTCCGCGGGTCAGCGTCTGACACCGTGATGGTCACTGCCCAGGGTCAGCGCATCAGCGCAGGTCAGCCTCGCGGTCCTGCGCCGTGCAGCAGGGTGTCGATGACGAGTGCGGCCAGCGCGTCCGGGTCCCGCGCGGCCGGATCCTGATCGGCACCGGGCCTGTCGAGGGCTTCGCCGAGGAGGGCGTAGTACACCTGCCGCGTCCAGTCCAGGTCCGCGTCCGGGGCGAGCAGCCCCTCCCGCTGCACCCGGTTCAGGAGTTCGACGGTGCGGGTGTCGATCTCCTCCCAGAGGGCGGCCGCTGCGGCGGTGTGGGGCGTGGAGTGGCTGAGGGTGAAGCGCCAGGTGTCCTTGACCCGCAGGACGTTCGCGGTCACCCGGTACAGCGCCACCAGAGCGGGAGCGGCAGCGGGCCGGGCTTCCTCGATCGCGTCGATGATCTGCTGCTTCGCGGAGACCGCGAGCGCCTCCAGCAGTGCCTGCCGGTTCGCGAACCGGCGGTGAACGGTGATCCTCGTCAGCCCCGCCGCCTCGGCGATCTGCTCCATGGAAGCGCCGGCGTCCTGGGCGAGGACCCGCTCGGCCGCCTCCAGAATCGCGCGCACACTGCGCTCGGCATCTGCCCGCAGTGCTCGGCCCATGTCTGTCTCCTGTCTGGTTCGCTACCCGGGGTCCCTTTTAGAGGATACGCGAGCGCTACGGGTACCCCATTAATTGATTCTCCAGTGTTGCAACTATAGATATATTTGATACGTTCGTGACCTGAATGTCGATCATGTGATCCCATCCTCCGAACCCAGCGGAGCTCCTCCTTGACAGACCGCGCCGTACGCCGACGCCGTCAGGCCCTGTTCCTCCTGTTCTTTCTTCCTGGCATCGCCCTGTCGTCCTGGGTCACGCGCACCCCGGATGTCCGCGATCAACTGGGCCTGTCCACCGGTCAGATGGGTCTCGTCCTGTTCGGCCTGTCCGTCGGTTCCATGATCGGCATCCTGTGTTCCGGCCGTTTCGTGTCCCGGTTCGGCACCCGGCCGGTCATCGCGCTCGGCACTCTCCTGATCATCGTGGGCACGGCCGTCATCGGTGCGGGCAGCGCCGTGCCGTCGGCACCGCTGGTCACCGCGGGGCTGTGCCTGTTCGGCGCGGGCATGGGCGGCGGCGAGGTGGCGGTCAACGTGGACGGCGCCGACGTGGAGCGCATCACCGGGACCGCGGTGCTGCCCACGCTGCACGGCTGCTTCAGCCTGGGGACGGTCATCGGGGGGTCGGCCGGAATGGCGGCCACCGCCGCCGACGTCCCCGTCTCCTGGCATCTGGCCGTGGTCGCGCTCGTCGCCACGGGGATCCTGGTCCGCGCGATGCGTGCCGTTCCCGTCGGTATCGGCATCAGCGCCGCGCCGTCGACGCCGGTTTCCGGTCCCGGTCCTGGTCCGGCGCAACGGCCCCGGCCGCAGGTGTGGAAGGACCGGAAGCTGCTGCTCATCGGCGCCATCGTGCTGGCCATGGCGCTGGCCGAGGGCGCCGCCAACGACTGGCTGCCGCTGCTCATGGTCGACGGCCACGGCCTCGACGCCGCGATGGGCTCGCTCGTCTATGTGGGGTTCGCGGCGGCGATGACCCTGGGACGCTTCAGCGGCACATACTTCCTCGGTCGTTTCGGGCGGGCCGCCGTCGTGCGCGCGAGTGCCGTCTCCGGTGCCGTCGGGCTTCTCTTGGTCATCTTCTCCGACAACGCTGTGGTCGCGGCAACAGCCGTGCTCTTCTGGGGACTTGGGGCCTCCCTCGGCTTCCCGGTGGCCCTGTCGGCGGCGGGCGACTCAGGCCCCGACCAGACCGCCCGCGTCTCACTGGTCGCCATCATCGGCTACGTCGCCTTTCTCGTGGGGCCGCCCGCCCTCGGGTTCCTGGGCGACCACTACGGGCTGCGCTCGGCCATGGTGGTGGTTCTGGCGTTCGTCGCCTCCGCCACCCTCATCGCTCCGGCCGCCGACACCCGCGGCCGCTCCACCACCGCGGTGGACGTCCCTCACGACACGCTGCCCAGCGCGAATCCCGCAGGCCACCGAGAAGACCGCTCTTGAGCCCGAGGTAGCGCCCCGGCTTCCACAACGAACCCGTCGAGCTGCGAAGTAATCAGCGCGCGCCCGGCGGCACTCGCCCGGGCCCCGGCCACGGCGACGGGACGTACAGACACCCCCCGGGTCCCGCCCTGCCCTGCGTAGGAGATACGTCGACGCTACGACTACCTGACTAATTGATGCCGATTGGGGGCAGCCGGAAGCGGCCCCTTCACGTCGAGGCAGCGCCGCCGCAGCCGGCCCGATCGGGCGCAGTGCCACACCGGACGAGATCGCGGCTTGTGCCATGTTTCTGGCGCACGAATCGGCGTCGTTCGTCACCGGATCGGTACTCGTGGCCGATGGCGGACACGGTCTTCCGGAGACGTGGCCGCGACCGAGCCCCGTGCAACCAGGATCGGAGCGCTCGATTCACGTTTCATGGCGATCGAATCGAAGGCGATGCGAGTGTATTGCGCGTGAATCGCTCGCATGCTTAGCTGTTCGCGCACCTGGGAGGTGAATGTCCTGGACGACATCGATCGGGCCATCCTGCGCGAGCTGCAGACCGACGGCCGCATCCCCTACGCCGATCTCGGCCCGAAGGTCGGCCTGTCGGCGTCGGCCGCCCGGCAACGGTTGCAGCGGCTGATCGACACCAAGGCGGTGCAGGTCGTCGGCGTCACCGACCCGATGGCCATGGGCGGGCAGGCCATGGCCCTCCTCGGGCTCGGCGTCGACGGCGATCCGCGAGCGGTGGCCGACGAACTCTCACGCCACGACGAGGTCGTCTACGCCGTCCTGACGGCCGGCACCTTCGACCTGTTCGCCGAGGCCGTCTGCCGGCATCCGCGTGACCTGCTGGACTTCGTCAACGACGTCGTGCGTCCCATCGAGGGCGTGACCACGGTGGAGAGCTTCCCCTACTTCGGGATTCACACCCATCGGTTCCTCTGGAACGTCGGCTGAGCAGCGCCCTGCTCACGTCGCTCGGGGCGCGCTCGTCCTCCACTGCTCGGGCGAGCCACATGGTCCGACCAGGCCCGTACACCTAGCGCCCCGTCACCTGCGCACAGTCCCGGCCACTCCACCACACCCTCCCTCACCGACAGCCGAGGACAGACGCCATGACGCACCATCAGCCGCGCACCGTCGACTTCTTCGCACGCGAGGCCCTCGCCGCCCCTGAGGTGACACCGGACCAGGCCCGGCGCATCGCCGCCGAGAGCTTCGGAATCGCCGCGCGTGCCGAGTCGCTGGGCAGCCAGCAGGACGCCAACTTCCTGCTGCGTCAGGACGACGGAACGCCCACGGCGGTCCTCAAGATCGCGAACCCGGCGTTCGGCGCCACCGAGATCGACGCCCAGGACACCGCCGCCGACCTGATCGCCGCCGCACACCGGGACCTGCGCCTGGCCACGGTCCTGCGTACACCGGACGGCGCCGCGCAGACCGCCACCGTCCCCACCGACGGCGGACCTGCCACGGCGCGGTTGCTGCGCTATCTGCACGGCGGGACCCTGTCGGGGCCACGCCACCTCTCCCCGCGCACGGTCGCCGCCATGGGCCGCGTCGCCGGCCGCGTCAGCACCGCGCTGCGTACCTTTCGTCACCCCGGGCTTGAGCGTGTGCTGCAGTGGGATCTGCGGTACGCCGACCGCGTCGTGGACCTGCTTGTGGAGCACATACCGGAAGCGGCGCGCCGCACCGCTGTCCTGGCGGCGACGGCCGAGGCGTGGACAGAGGTGGGGAAGGTCGGCGACCGACTCCCGCGGCAGGCCGTGCACCTGGACCTCACCGACGACAACCTGGTCCGCTCACCCGACAGCCGTCTCCCCCTGCCCGACGGGATCATCGACTTCGGGGACGTGACGGCGAGTTGGGCGGTGTGCGAACTCGCGGTGACCCTGTCCTCGATACTGCACCACGACGGCATGGAACCGCACCACGTGCTGGCTGCCGTCCGCGCCTTCCACAAAGTCCGCCCGCTGTCCGCCGAGGAGGCGGCGGCCCTGTGGCCGCTCACCGTGCTCCGGGCCGCCACCCTCGTCGTGAGCGGGCGGCACCAGGCCGCGGTCGACGCGGACAACGCCTACGTGCACGCCAACCTCGACCAGGAGTGGCGGATCTTCGAGCAGGCCACCGCCGTGCCGTGCGCGGTGATGACCGGCCTCGTCACGGAGACCCTCGGCCTGGCCGAGCGCCGAGCCCCCGCCCGGCCGCCGGTCGAACCCCTGGTGGCAGAGCCGGCTCTCACCGATGTCGCCGTACTCGACCTCTCCACCGAGGCCGACACGATGGACCACGGAGCCTGGATGGAGGAGAGCACCCCGGACCGCCTCGCGGCTTCTCTCCTCGCACAGGGAACTGCGGCGGTGGCCACCCGCTACGCCCAGCCACGGCTCAGCGCGGCCAGGGCGCTGTCCCACAGCTCGCCCGCGACGATCGCCACCGGCGTCGACCTCTGGCTCCAGCGGCCGACCGCCCTCCGGGCGCCCTGCGACGGGGAGTTGCTCCACGCTGCACCCGGCCACGCGGTACTGACCTGCCGGCCGCACGTGCTCCACCTGACCTTCACCGACGCCGTCCGACCCGGCCCGCCCGAGGGAACGCCGATACGCGCAGGCGAGCAACTGGTCTCCCTGCCCGCCGGCGCACACGTCCACGTCTCCCTGCAGCACCCCGACGGTCCGGCCGTTCCGGCGCTGGTCAGGCCCGAGTACGCCGCCGGCTGGCTCGCCCTCACAGCCGATCCCTCCCCGCTCATCGGCTCGCCCGCCGCCGGCACCCCGCCGCAGCCGGACCTGCTCGCACGACGCGAGGCCGCCTTCGCCACCGTCCAGGAGCACTACTACGACGACCCGCCCCGCATCGAACGCGGTTGGCGCCACCACCTGATGTCCACCGACGGACGCTCCTACCTGGACATGGTCAACAACGTCACCCCCCTCGGCCACGCACACCCCCGCGTGGAACAGGCGATCTCACGGCAGTTGCGCAGGCTCAACACCAACTCGCGCTTCCACTACGCCTCCGTCGTCGAGTTCACCGAGCGGCTGGCCGCGCTGCTGCCCGACCCGCTGGACACCGTCTTCCTCGTCAACTCCGGCTCCGAAGCGGTCGACCTGGCGATCCGCCTGGCCGTCGGCGCCACCGGCCACCCCGACGTCCTCGCCCTGCGCGAGGCGTACCACGGCTGGACCTACGCCTCCGACGCCGTCTCGACGTCGGTCGCCGACAACCCCAACGCCCTCGCCACCCGGCCGAGTTGGGTTCACACGCTGGACTCACCCAACTCCTACCGGGGACGCCACCGCGGCGAGAAGGCCTCCGCGTACGCGCCCGAGGCCGTCCGGGTCATCGACGACCTCGCCGCGGACGGCCGGCCGCCCGGCGCCTTCATCAGCGAGCCCTACTACGGCAACGCGGGCGGTGTCGCCCTGCCCGACGGATACCTGGACCAGGTGTACAAGGCGGTGCGCCGCCACGGCGGCCTGGCCGTCGCCGACGAGATCCAGGTCGGCTACGGCCGTCTGGGCACCTGGTTCTGGGGATTCGAGCAACAGCGGGTCGTCCCCGACATCGTGTGCGTCGCGAAGGCCATGGGCAACGGTCACCCGCTCGGCGCCGTGATCACCTCCGAGGCCATCGCCGCCAGATACCGCGACCAGGGCTACTTCTTCTCCTCGACCGGCGGCAGCCCCGTCTCCAGCGTCGCCGGTCTCGCCGTCCTCGACACCCTCCGTGACGAAGACCTCCAGGGCAACGCCGTACGCAACGGCGCCCGCCTCAAGAGCAGGCTCCGCGCCCTCGCGCACCGCCACCACATCATCGGCGCCGTCCACGGCTCCGGCCTCTATCTCGGCGTCGAACTGGTCCGCGACCGCGCCACCTTGGAACCGGCGACGGAGGAGACGAGCGAGCTCTGCGACCGCATGCTCGAACTCGGCGTCATCGTCCAGCCCACCGGCGACCACCTCAACATCCTCAAGATCAAGCCGCCGCTGTGCATCGACTCCACCGCCGTCGACTTCTTCACCGAGACCCTCGACCGCGCCCTCACCGAGCTGGGCGAACGTGACGGAAGTGAGCACGCGTCACGCTGAGGGCCGGGGGGCCCGCGCGTGCGGACGGGTTGCAAGGTCACCCGGACGAACAGGTTCAGGTCGTCGTCTTCGACAGCGGCACGCCCGGGCACTTCCTCAACCACGCCGCGCGCGGAAACTGGCGGGAATGCAGGGCCGGCAGTCGGATACGCGAATCCGCGTGCTCCCTCACTCCCTGACGTCGACAGATCGTGCCTGCGGGGTGTCAGCGGAGGGGAAACCACGCACGCTCCGGTCAGCTCGGCCCGGGGCTTGTGCAAAACGTTTTGGATCCTTAGCGTCCGGTTCGGACGGAAGGATCCGCATGATGCGCCGACTGATCGTGACGTCCTGCTCGGTGCTTCTGGTGCCCGAGCAGGGCCCCTGCCGAGTGGAGACCGACCAGGACATCCTGGTCGAGGACGGTGTGATCGCCTGGCTGGGCCCGGCGGGCTCAGGGCCGGACTCAGCCGGGGCCGAGGCCGTGGACGGCACGGGCCTGATCGCCGTACCCGGGCTGGTGAACGCCCACACGCACGGACCGATGACGCTGATGCGCGGCGCCGCCGAGGACGTGAGCGTGGAGGCCTGGTTCAACGAGCGGGTGTGGCCCATGGAGGTCAACCTCACCCCCGCCGACATCGGCCTCGGTGCGGAGCTGGCCTGTGCGGAGATGCTGCTCAGCGGGGTGACCACGTTCGCCGACCACTACTTCCACGCCGAGCGGATCGCCGATGCCGTCGTACGGACCGGAATCCGGGCCGACATCGCGCCGACCTGCTTCAGCAGTCAGGGCCGCGCGGCCCTCGAGGAGAGCGCCGGGACCGCAGCCGCCCTGCACGGCACGGGCGACGGGCGGGTCACCGCGTCGCTGGGCCCGCACGCGCCGTACACCGTCGAGGACGCGGACCTCGTGCGGGTCGCGGAGCTGGCCCGGGACCTGGGCCTACGGATCCACCTCCACGCCGCCGAGCACCTGGAGCAGACCGAGTCGAGCCTGGCGAAGCGTGGCATCACGCCGATCACGGTGCTGGAGCGGACCGGTGTGCTGGACGCGGGCGCGCTGATCGCGCACGGGTGCGGCATCGTCCCGGACGACCTGCCGACGCTGGCGGCGCACCGGGACCGTACGGGCGTGGCCTGCTGCCCGAAGGTGTACCTGAAGCACGCCCTGCGTCCGCTCACGCCGGTGCGGGGCCTGCTGGACGCCGGTGTCGCCGTCGGGGCCGGTACGGACGGGGCGGCCGGGCACAACACGCTGGACGTGTGGGAGGCGATGCGGCTGGTCGCGCTGACCCAGAAGCAGGCCGAGCGGGACGCCACCTGGATGTCGGTCTCCGACACGGTCCGGCTGGCCACGCGCGGCGGGGCCCGGGCGCTCGGGCTCGGGGACCGGATCGGCGCGCTGGAGCCGGGCCGGGCCGCGGACATCGTGCTGGTCGACCTGGGCGGAGCACACTGCCGGCCGGTGCACGACCCGGTGGCGGCCTTGGTCTACAGCGTGCGGGCGAGCGATGTGCGCACGGTCGTGGTCGACGGACGGGTCGTCGTACGCGACGGCCGGCTGCTGACGGTGGACCTGCCGGGGCTCCTGACCGAGATCGAGGCCCGCGTGCCCGCGCTGCTCGACACCTCGCACGGCAGGGCGGTGCAGCACTATGACCCGTGAACAGCACGAGCACGCGGGCCGCCGCCGACTGCACACCCTGAACCCGCCCCCCGGCACCCCCCGCGGCAAGGCGGTGCAGCACCATGCCTCGTGAGCAGGACGACGACGGGGGTCGCCGTCGGCTGCGGCGGCCCGCGTCGATCAAGGACGTGGCCGCCGCCGCCCGGGTGAGCCCGACCACGGTGTCGCACGTGCTGAGCGGCAACCGGCCGGTCGCGGAGGAGACGGCCGACCGGGTCCGCTCGGTCGTGAGCCGGCTCGGCTACGTGCCGGCCTCGACGGCCCGCAATCTCCAGGCCGGTTCGACCAACGTCATAGGGCTGCTGGTGCCCGACATCACCAACCAGTTCTTCGCCGAGCTCGCCAAGGGTGTCGAGGACGCCGCCCACGACCTGGGCTATGGGGTCATCCTGTGCAACACGGAGTTCGACCCCGACCGCGAGGACCGCTATCTGGAACTGCTGCGCGGCCGGTTCATCGACGGCATGGTGTACGCCTCGGGATCGCCGCCCTCCCAGGGCCGGCTGGCGTCGCTGCTCGGGCGGTTCCCCATCGCCCTGGCCCGACGAGGTCGTTCCCGGTCTGCTGGAGCAGACCATCCTGGTCACCGCCGACCACCGCGCGGGAGGCCGGCTGATCGGACAGCACCTGAGGGAGCTGGGCCACCGCCGGGTACTGGCGATCAGCGGCCCGACGGACCTGGTCAGCAGCCTGGAACGGATCGCCGGTTTCCGGGAGGCGTTCGGCGACGCGGGGGTCACCGAGGTCGAGGGCGCCTTCGTCGAACGGTCCGGCTACCACCTGGTCGCCGCGGCCCTGGAGGACGGCGGCCCGCGCCGCTTCACCGCCGTGTTCGCCGCCAACGACCTGATGGCGCTCGGCGCGATCGCCGCCCTCGAGGACGCGGGCCTGCGCGTCCCCGACGACGTCTCGGTGGCCGGCTTCGACGACATCATGATCGCCTCCCGTGTCCACCCCCGCCTCACCACCGTCCACCAGCCCGCCTACGACGTCGGCCGCACGGCCGGCGCCCAGCTGCTGAGCTACGTCCACCGGGACGAGGTGCCCCCCGCCTCCCGGCACATCCTGCCCGTCCGGCTGAAGGTCCGCGCCAGTACGGCGCCCGTACGCCCGCCCCGCTGAACAGGGCACCGCCGCCCCACCACCACGCACCACACATCACCTGAAAGGTCGTTCCGCGATGCCCCATGTCCTCGTCGTGGGTGAGTCCTGGTTCATCCACTCCGTCCATCAGAAGGGGTTCGACTCCTTCTTCACCTCCGAGTACGTCGAGGGCGCCCAGGTCTTCCTCGACGCGCTGCGCGACCGCGGCCACACGGTGACGTACGTCCCGGCGCACGAGATACCGAGCAGGCTGCCCGCCACGGCCGAGGGCCTGAAGCCCTACGACGTCGTCGTGATCAGTGACGTCGGGGCCAACAGTTTCCAGCTCACGCCGGAGACCTTCGCCCGCTCGGTGCCCACGCCGGACCGGACGGAACTGCTGCGGGCCTACGTCGAGCGCGGCGGCGGCCTGCTGATGGTCGGCGGCTATCTCACCTTCACCGGCATCGACGCCAAGGCCCGTTGGGGGCGCACGCCGCTGGCTGCCGCACTGCCGGTCGGTCTGCACGACCGGGACGACCGGGTGGAACTCCCCGCCGGGGCCCCACCGCGGGTCGTCGCCCGGCACCAGGTGGTCGACGGGCTGGAGGCGACCTGGCCGGATCTGCTCGGCCTCAACGAGGTGACGGTGAAGGACGGGGCGGACCTCCTCGTCGAGTGCGCGGGCCATCCGTTGCTGGCCGTGGGCGGCTACGGGGAGGGAAGGTCGGCGGCCTTCACGTCCGACCTGGCGCCGCACTGGGCCCCGCCCGCGTTCCTGGACTGGAAGGGCTACCCCGAACTGTGGGACCGGCTGGTCCGCTGGCTGGCGCAGGCCCCGGTGGAGGAGGACGCCTGATGGTCACCCCCCACCTCTCGGCCGCCCCCGGCGACTTCGCACCGGACGTGCTGATGCCCGGCGACCCGCGCCGGGCACGCCGTATCGCCGAAACGATCCTTCAGGACGCCCGGCTGGTCACCGACGTGCGCGGCATCGAGGGATACACCGGAACCTACCGAGGCGTGCCCCTGTCCGTCCTCGCCTCCGGCATGGGGATGCCATCGGTCACGATCTACGCCACCGAGCTGTTCCGGTTCTACGGCGTGCGCAGCATCGCGCGGGTGGGCACGGCGGGCGGCATACCCCCCTCGGTGGGACTGCGGGACGTCGTCGTGGCCACCGCCGCTCATACCGACTCCGCGATGGGCAGCCACCGTATCGACGGGGTGCACCTGAGCCACGCCGCCTCCTTCCGCCTGGCCGCGGCCGCCGCTCAGGCCGCCGGGACCGGACGGCACATCCATGTCGGGCCCGTGTTCACCACCGACCACTTCTACCTGGAGCGCCCGGCGCTGTTCGAGCGGCTGGAGGCGCACGGCACGCTGGCCGTGGAGATGGAGGCCGCGGGCCTCTACGCGACCGCCGCCGCCGAGGGCGGCCAGGCGCTCGCCGTGCTGACGGTCAGCGACCATGTGCGCCGCGCGGAGGCGCTCACTCCCGCCGAACGCGAGACGGACTTCGACCGCGCCGTCACCATCGCGGCCACCGCACTGCTCGCGGAAACAATTTCCTAACACGACGGCCATAGCCAAAACGTTTTGCATTGCATAGCTTTCGGCCAATGGCAAAGACCGGTCCCCGCTAGAGAAAGAAAATCCAGACGATGAGCAAGATCAGAATTCTGGGGGCCGTCGCGGCGCTCTCCCTCACCCTCGCCGGATGCGGCGCCTCGACCGCCACGGACTCCGCCTCGTCCGGGAAATCCGGAAAGCTGAGAATCAAGTTCGTCATCAACGGAAACCTCGGTGACCGTTCCTTCTTCGACTCGGCGTACGCGGGCCTGCAGAAGACGGAGAAGGACCTCGGCTACAGCCTGAAGGTCGTCGAGTTGGGCAGCGACCGCACCAAGTGGTCCTCCGGCTTCGAGGACGCCGCCGCCGGCGACGACTACGACGTACTCGCCGCGGGCACCGTCGACACCGTCGGCTTCGTCTCCAAACTGGCCCCGGAGTACCCGGACAAGAAGTTCTGGCTTTTCGACGGATCCGTCGACTACACGGGCAAGAGCGGCTGTTCCAACAAGTGCGCGAACGTCTACTCCGTCACCTTCAAGCAGAACGAGGCCGCTTATCTGGCCGGATTCCTCGCCGACAAACTGGTGGCCGCCAAGGCTCTTCCCGGCAGTACCGGAAACGGGAAGGTGGGCGTGATCGGCGGAGTGAAGATCCCGGTCATCGAGGACTTCGTCGTCGGATTCAAGGCGGGCTTCAAGGCGGCGGGCGGGAATCCGTCCTCCGGTGTCCTCGTGCAGTACGTCGGCGGCGACAACCCGTTCGGCGACCCGGCCAAGGGGAAGCAGATCGCCTCGGCGATGTACGGGCAGGGAGCCGAGCTGGTGTGGCCCGTCGCCGGGTCCTCGGGCCTCGGCGTCTTCGAGTCGGCCGTATCGACGAAGCGGTACGCCTTCGGCGTCGACTCCGACCAGTACAGGACGCTGACCGACCCCGCCCAGCGGCAGACCGTCGTCACCTCCATCCTCAAGAACGCCGGCAACGCCCTCTACCTGGCGGCCGAGGCGAACAAGGCCGGCACCCTGGCCTACGGGAAGCCCGCCGCCGTGGGCCTGGCCGAGGACGGCGTGGGCTACGTGGACAACGCCAACTTCGACAAGCTCGTCCCGGCCGCCGTGCGCGCCGAGCTCAAGGCGCAGGCCGCAAAGGTCAAGTCCGGTGCCGTCAAGGTCCCTTCGGCCTTCTGACCTCCGAGGAACGCTGGTGGAACCCATGGAGAGAACCGACGAGACCGTGGACGGAACGCTCGGCAAGGCCCCTGTCGCCCTGGAGGCGGTGGGCCTCGGCAAGACCTACCCCAACGGCACCCGCGCCGTCAGCGACGTCGACCTGGTGGTCCCCGGCGGCGAGATCAGGGCGATCGTCGGCCAGAACGGCGCCGGCAAGTCCACCCTGATGAAGCTGCTGTACGGACTTGAGCAGCCGTCGGCCGGGCAGATCGCCGTACACGGACGGCGGGTCAGGTTCGCCGGACCGCAGGACGCCATCGCCCTGGGCGTGGGCATGGTCCACCAGAACCTCATGCTGGTCCCGTCGTTCACCATCGCCGAGAACGTCGTCCTCGGCGTCGAGCCCGGCCGGGCGGGCCGCGTCGACCGCGCGGCCGCCGCCGAACGCACCGCCGCGCTGGCCGAGGAGGCGGGGCTCGCCGTCGACCCGGAGGCCAGGGTCGACGCGGTGTCCGTGGGGATGCGCCAGCGCGCCGAGATCCTCAAGGCCCTGCACCGCGGCGCCCGCATCCTGATCCTGGACGAGCCCACCGCCGTGCTCACCCCCCAGGAGACGACCGACCTCTTCACGGCGGTCCGCAGGCTGCGTGACTCGGGCATGACCGTGCTGTTCATCTCGCACAAGCTCAAGGAGGTACGGGAGATCAGCGACCGGGTCACCGTCATGCGCGCCGGGTCGGTGATCGGCACGGTACGCACCGAGGACGCGACGCCCGCGCAGCTGGCGACCATGATGGTCGGCCGGGAGATGTCCCTGGACGTGCCGAAACCCCCGGCGCGGCCCGGGCGGTGCGTGCTGCGGGTGCGCTCACTCGCGGGCCCGGCGGTGCACGGCGTGTCCCTCGACATCGCGGCCGGTGAGATCGTCGGTCTCGCGGGCGTCGAGGGCAACGGCCAGACGGAACTGGTCGAACTCCTCGCCGGACTGCGCCGCCCCACCGCGGGCTCGGTCACCGTGGACGACACCGACGTCACCCACCTGGACGCGGCGGGCCGGCGCCGGGCCGGCGTCGCCCACGTGCCCGAGGACCGGCTGACCAACGGGGCGGCCCTGGACCGCTCCCTCGCCGACAACCTGATCGTCGACCGTCACGACCGGCCCCCCGTCGCCCGCCGCGGCATCCTGCGCACCCGTCGCATCCGCGAGCTCGCCGAGGACCTGATCGGCCGTTACGAGATCCGTGCCCCGCACCCCGACGCGACGGCCGGAGCGCTGTCCGGCGGCAACCTCCAGAAGGTGGTCGTCGCCCGCGAACTGTCCGCCCGGCCACGCCTGTTGCTGGCCGCGCAGCTGACCCGGGGCGTCGACATCGGCGCCATGCACTTCATGTACGAGCGGCTCCTCGAAGCCCGTGACGCGGGCGCGGCGGTGCTGCTGGTCTCCGCCGACCTCGGTGAACTCCTCGCGCTCTCCGACCGGTTGCTGGTGATCAAGGACGGCCGTCTCGTCGCCCGTTTCGACGACCCGGCCGGACTCACCGAGGAGGCCACCGGCCTGTACATGCTCGGTGTCGAGCGGCACCCGGACGAGCGGATCACGGCGGGTGTCCGATGACCTCGACCCTGGAACCGGCGGCGGAGGAACAGCGGCGGCCCGAGACGCAGGGCCGCCGGGAGTTCCTGGCGAGCCGGCGCCGTACGGTGGCCGTCGAGCTGACGATGACGGTGCTGACCGTCGCCGTGGCCGTCCTCATCGCCTTCCTGGTCGTCCTGGCCACCGGCAAGGACGCCACCGGCGCACTGAACGCCCTGCTCACCGGCCCGCTGGAGCGCACTCCCCGGATCGGCCGCTGGCTCGCCGACGCGACCACCCTGGCGCTGCTCGGCCTGTCTGTCGCGATCCCCTTCCGGGCCCGGCAGATCAGCCTCGGCGCGGAGGGCCAGGTCTACGCCGGTGCCCTGGCGAGCGCCCTGGTGGCGATCAACCTCCACCTGCCGCCCGTCGCCGCCGTCCTGGTCCCGCTGGGCGCCGCCGCCCTCGCCGGGGCCTCGCTGGGCGCGGTACCGGGGGTGATGAAGGCCCGCCTCGGCGCGAACGAGATCGTCGCCACGCTGATGCTGAACGCGGTCGTCGTACGGGTCTTCGACTATCTCCTCACCGACCATCTCAAGGCACCCGACAGCAGCGCCGTACAGTCCGCCCCGGTACGCCCCGACTCGGCGCTGCCGCTCCTGTCCGACTTCTTCGGCGTCCCCCTGGACCAGGCGAACATCGGCCTGTTCGGCATGCTCGCGGTGGCCGCGGCCGTCTGGTTCCTGCTCGCCAGGACACCGCTCGGCTACCGCATCCGGATCACCGGTTCCAACCCGGACTTCGCCCGGTACGGCGGCCTCGACGTCCCGCGCACCATCGAGTGGAGCTTCGTCATCGGCGGCGCGCTGGCCGGCCTCGCCGGAGCGCACCTCGCGCTCGGGATCTACGGCGGGCTCCAGCCCGACATGGCCGGCGGCCTGGCGTTCGAGGGCATCGTCGTCGCCCTGCTGGGCCGCAACAACCCGGTCGGGGTGGTCGCGGCCGCACTCCTCTACTCGTATCTGCGGGTCGGCGGCGACGTGATGGAGCAGCAGACCGACGTCGGCTCCGAGGCCGTGACCATCATCCAGGCGGTGATCGTGCTGCTCGTGACAGCGCGGGCGCTGCCCGAACTCGTCAAGCGGTACCTCGCCCGAAGGGAGGCCCGCTGATGGGTCCCGTCCTCGACGTAGTGCTCAGCACCGGATTCCTCGCTGCGATCCTCGGGGTGTCGACGCCGTACGTCCTCGCCGCCCTCGGCGGTCTCCTGGCCGAGCGGGCCGGGGTGCCCAACATCGCCATGGAGGGCTCGATGCTGTCGGCGGCGTGCACCGGTGCGCTGGTCGCCGGGTACAGCGGCTCGGTCTGGGCCGGAGCGGTCTGCGGGATCGCCGCCGGCGCACTCCTCGCGCTGCTGCTCGGCGTACTGCATCTGTATCTGGGTGCGGACGCCATCATCGCGGGCATCGGCCTCAACCTCCTGGCGGCGGGCGCGACCGCGTACACCGTGTACGCGCTCCTCGGCGACAAGGGCGGGACCAGCCGGCTGCACAGCGGCGCGCTGCCCTCGGTCCGGCTGCCGCTGATCGAGGACGTCCCCGGTCTCGGCGCGGTACTGAGCGGGCAGAACGTGCTCACCTGGGCCGCCCTCGCCGCCACCCCGGCGGTCGCCTGGCTGCTGTACCGGGCCCGGTTCGGCTTCCATCTGCGCGCGGTCGGCGAGCATCCCGAGGCGGCCCGCTCGGTCGGCATCCACGTCCACCGGGTCCAGTTCCGCGCCCTCGCGCTCAGCGGCGCGCTGGCCGGTGCGGCCGGGGTGTTCCTGAGCATGGGCGCCGTGTCCTTCTTCGTCACCGGCATGACCGCCGGCCGCGGCTACATCGCCCTGGCCGCCGTCTTCCTCGGCGCCCTGCGCCCCTGGGGCGTGTTCCTCGCCGCCCTCGGCTTCGGCACCGCCGAGGCCCTCGCCGTCCAGCTCGGCAACCTCGACATCCCCTCCCAGCTGGTCTCCGCGATCCCGTACGTCTTCACCCTGCTGGCCCTCGCGTACTTCGCCTGGCGCCGCAGCCGCGCCGCACGCACCGCTGCGGCTCCTGTGTCACCGCCCTCGCTGGAAACCACGTAAACCTCCACGCCACCCGCGCCCCCACCACCGCCGAGACCGCCGCCGTCCAGCCCGGCAAAGTCACCATCCCGCCGCCGCCCGTACACAGCCAGGTGGTCCCCACGGCACGACCCGCCCCGCCCACCTTGGAAACCACATAGGCCGCCGCCTGTGCACAACCACGTGGACCCCACAGCACCACCCGCCCCGTCCCGCCCACCTGGGAAACCACACAGGCCTCCACGCCACCCCCGACGCCACCCCCACCGAGACCTTCGCCGCCCAGCCCGACAACCACGACATCCCGCCCCCGCCCGTGCACAGCCACACGGTCCCCACCGCACCACCCACCCCACCCACCCATCCGGGAAACCACATAGGCCCCCACGCCACCCCCACCGAGACCTTCGCCGCCCAGCCCGGCAACCACGACATCCCGCCCCCGCCCGGACACAGCCACACGGTCCCCACCGCACCACCCACCCCACCCACCCATCCGGGAAACCACATAGGCCTCCGCGCCACCTGCGACTCCGCCCGCGCCCAGAGCCTCCACAACCTCGACATCCCGCCGCCGCCCGTGCACAGCCAGGTGCTCCCCATAAGGATCCGCGCCGCCCGCGACTTCACCCACCGCCGAATCCCTCAACTACCCGCCCCGCCCTCCTTGGAGACCCCATGCGCATCCGCGCCGCCCGCGCCCGGATCATCGCCACCGCAGTCGTGCTTGCCTCCCTCCCCGCCCTCATCGGCACCCCGGCCGCCGCCGCCCAGGACAGTTCCGTACGCCTGGACTTCCTCGGTGCGCGGGAGCTGCCCAACGCCATGGCCTTCCAGGGCACCACCGTCGGCGGGTTGTCCGCGATCAGCTACGACGCCAGAACCGGCACGTACTACGTGATCAGCGACGACCGCTCGCAGACCGGCCCCGCCCGCTTCTACACCGCTCACGTCGAGTTCGCCGACGGCACCCTCAAGGGCGTCGCACTCACCGGCACCCATCCCTGGCTCCGCCCGGACGGCACCACCTTCCCACCCACCTCGACCGCCACCTCCACCGTCGCACCCGACCCGGAGGGCATCGCCGTTGATCCGCGCGACGGCACCCTGGCCTGGACGAGCGAGGGCGAGCGCATCGTCCCGTCCGACGGACCCGCCCTTCTCGGCGACCCCTGGATCCGCCGCGCCACCACGACCGGCACCTACACCGGCCAGGTCCCGCTGCCTCCGCAACTGCACATGAACTCCCAGGAGTTCGGCCCCCGCAAGAACCAGACCCTCGAAGGAGTCACCTTCACCCCGGACGGCCGGCGGATCGTCACCGCCATGGAGGACCCCCTCTATCAGGACGGCGACGACCCCACCCCCGAGCACGGCGCGCTCACCCGCATCACGGTCCACGACGCACGCACCGGACAGCCGCTGGTCCAGTACGCCTACCCCCTGGAACCGCTGTTCGCCACGCCGCCCGCAGGCAGCACCGACACCAACGGCGTCAGCGACATCGTGGCCCTCGACCACGACCGCTTCCTGGTCCTCGAACGCGCCTCGATCTACAGCGACAACAACTGGAAGGCCCGCATCTACCTGGTCGACCTCCACGGCGCCACCGACGTCCTCGGCCGCGATTCCCTCACCGACCCATCCGCACAACGCGTCCAGCCGGTCCGCAAGACGCTCGTGACCGACCTGTCCGACGTCCCCGGACTGCCCCGGGTCGACAACGTCGAGGGCATCACCCTCGGCCCTCGCCTCCCCGACGGCCGCCGCACCGTCGTCCTGGTCTCCGACGACAACTTCGCCGCACGCCAGGTGACCCAGTTCCTCGCCTTCGCAGCCCACAGGATCTGAAAGGGCCATTTCCGAACAGTGCGCTGGTCGGGCGACGTCTCCGGTCGCCACGGTCTCGGCACGGCCACCTCGCGAGGTCGCTCAGAACGGGCAGGTGTCCATCCAGCGCGTGACCAGGGAGGCGTCGTTCTTGTCGCCGTCGCGTACCGGACCGCACAGGAACGGGCCGAAGCGGGTGTCGGCACGCAGCCAGAGGCTGAGGAACGACACGATCCACTTGCCCTGCTTGGCCTTGTTGCCGTAGTCCGTCATCGGGCAGAGATGGTCGCCCGGAACCTCGATGTACAGCTTCTCGGACTGGGACATGGAGTTGTACCAGGGCACCGCGTAACTGTTGCCGTGGGCGACGGGGTCGCTCTGACAGGTCAGGAAGAACGTGGGCTCGGTGACTGAGGAGAAGTTCATGTTCGGGTAGTACGGGGCCGTCGGCACACCTGCCCGGAAGCGCGGGTCGTCCCGGAGGGCAGCCATGACGCCACCTCCGCCCATCGAGTGACCGACCGCGCCGAGCGTGCCGTTGAGCTTCCCCGACAGCGGGTTGCCGGGGGCGGTGCCGAGCGCGAGCAACTGTGTGCCGGCGGCGGTGATCTGGCGGCCACGCGAGCCGGGATCGTCGGTGAGGGTGTTGGTTCCCACGTTGATGACGACGAAGCCCCAGGAAGCGAGGCGCGGTGCGAGCCACTGCAGGTTCTGCTGTGTGCCCTGATAGCCCGGCATCAGGACGACGCCCGGGTACGGGCCACCGGCCGTCGGGTACGTGACCGTGCCGGAGCCGTACCCGTTCGGACTGGGAACAGTGTAACCGGCCGTGGTCAGCGGCCCGTTGGCGGCCTCCAGGGAGGCGGTCGTCGGGTCCGGGATCCCGTTGCCCGGAGGGGTGCCGCCACCGGAGCCGTACACCTGGAACTCCCACAGCGAGTAGCCGTAGGCGGTGCCCCGCTGGGTTCCGTGGACGCGGACGTACCGGCCGTTGGCGTTCACGTCGAGGGTCTGAAGGCCACCGGTGCTTGTCGTGGTCGAGTAGACGGTGGTCCACGTGGTGCCGTTGTCGGAGGTCTGGATCTGGAACGCGCGGGCGTACGCGGCCTCCCAGCGCAGCTCCACTCGGCTGATGGTGAAGGTGGAGCCCAGATCGACTCCCAGCCACTGCGGATCGCTGAAGGTACTCGACCAGCGCGTGCGGGTGTTGCCGTCCACCGCCGCCGACGCGGGGGTGGCCGCGTTCTCGGTGGACGATGAGGTCGCGGGCCTGCCCTGGGACAGCAGGTCGGCGGCGGCGGTCGCGGGCGGGGCGGCTGTCAGCAGGGTCAGCGCCAAGCCGATGGCGGTGGCCAGTGCGATGAGTGCCGTCATGGCCCGGGGCCGGGTCCTTAACGGCACGGTCGTGTCGGTTGAGCGGCTGGATGAACGCATTGATCTACCTCCGGATGGCGGGGAGAGCGCGGTGACCGGACAGCGAGGGGCCGGCTAGCGGGACTGTTCGAAGAGCCAGTCGATGACCACGTCGTTCTCATATGTCTGGGCCCATGCGAGGTGTGGGTTCAGCGGTGTCGTTCCGGCCGTGTAGCTCGTGAACAGCACGTGGCTGCGCGCGGCCCGGGCCTGCCGCAGGAGCGCCCGGGACCGGGCCTCGAACTGGGCCTTCGGCAGATCGTTGGCCCACTCCCCCCGGCTGACCCGTGCGCCGGAGGCCTCCAGGGCGTTCATCAGGGTCCAGGTGCCGGGCTTGCCGAACCGGCCCTCCCGGTAGGGGACGACCGGGTCGTCGACGGAGTGGTCGGCCCAGATCGGGATGTGCGTGATCTTTTCCATGACGGCCGGGTCGCCCCAGCCGGCCGTGGGCAGGGCGGCCGCGAACACGTCGGGGCGCTTCGACAGCAGGCTGTAGATACCGCGACCGCCTGAGGACAGTCCGACGAGATAGAGCCGGTCCGTGTCCACCACTCGCGAGTGCTCGCTCACGAAGGTGTCGATGAGTTCGATCAGAGCGGCCTGGACCTTGGCGTCGGTCCAGTCCGTGCCGTCGGGTCCGTCCATGGGACGGGGCAGGGGGATCTGCGGAGAGAGGACGAACGCGGGGTCACGGCGCTGTCGTTCCGGTTTCGCGAACGTGACCGCGACCCGGTTGGAAGTGAGCTGGGTCATGTTGTTGTCCGCGACTTCGCCACCGCCGTGCAGGGTGACGACAAGGGGGTAGCGCGTGCGCGTCCGAGGGTTCCGTACGAAGTCCGCGGGCCGGTACAGCCGGAAGTCCATTTCGAAACCCGCGGAGTCGGTGAAGGAACCGGCGGTGAAGTCGTCGACCACGGGAGTGATGACGTCGTCGTTCCGGTACGTGAACGGACCGGCCCTGAGTACCGTTTCGCCTCCAGGGGTGCGTACGTCCGCCACCTGTCTGACGGCGTACGCACGGTCGAGCGGAAGGGGGTCGGTGCCTGCGGCCCGCGCGTTGGAGTCGTTCGGGTCGAGTTCCACGATCAGGTGCTCCCCCGGCCGGCCGGGGTGAGAGCGGTCGTCCACTTCGGCGGCGGTGTTGGAGTAGACCCTGGTCACCGTGCGAGCCGCGGTCTGCCCGCCCACGGTGGCCTTCACCTCGAAGGCGGAGGGCGGGATCACCGCACCGCGTAAGTCGATGCGGTGCGCGTACTGGACCGCGACGGCCGCCACCAGCCAGTTGTTCCTCGGCGTCACCCGCGTGACGAGGTCCGTCCGCAGGACCGGACTGAGTCCGGAGGCCGCTTGTCGTCCCTCGGCCGGGACCGCCGACCGGTCGGCGGCCGCGGCGGTCGCCGTGCTCACGGCCGGCGTTGTGACCGCACCCGCGGTGGCGGCGAGCACCGTGCGTCTGGCGATCCGTCTCATGGGTCCTCTTCTCAGTCGGTGGGGGCACCCGGGTCGGGTGCCTCTGTACGTGGCTCCGGTCACAGGGAGAAGGCGCCGGTCACCAGGGCTCCGGCGGTCATGACGAGGGTGGTGGCGAAGGCCCAGCGGAAGATGAAGCGCTGGTGTTCGCCGAGTGACACACCGCTCATGCCGACCAGGATGAACGTGGACGCGGTGAGCGGACTGAGCGGGAAGCCCGTGGTCATCTGGCCGAGGATGGCGGCCCGGGCGACCTCGGCCGGGTCCGTGCCGAAACCGTTCGCGGTCTCGGCGAGCACGGGCAGTACCCCGAAGTAGTAGGCGTCCGGGGTGAAGACGAGACTCAGCGGCATGCCCGTGACGGCCACCGCGACGGGCAGGTGAGACCCGAGAGAGTCGGGGACGACGGAGACGAAGGCCTCGGCCATCTCGTCGATCATCTTGGTGCCGCTGAGGATCCCGGTGAGGACGCCGGCCGCGAAAATCATCGTGGTGACCAGGACCACGCTCTTGGCGTGCTTGTCGAGCAGCGCCTGCTGCTGCTCCCAGGTGGGGTGGTTGACCAGCACGGCGATCGCGAACCCGAGGACGAACAGCACCGGAAGCGGCAGCACTTCCTGGATCAGGCAGACCACGAGGGTGATGGTGAGCAGGAGATTGAAGATGTTCAGCCAGGTCCGCGGCGGCGGCGGGACCCGGACGGCGCCTGGGCCGTCCCCGGGGGATCGGATGGCCTGCGGCTCCTGCCCGTCGGCCGTCGTGGCAGTGGCCTGCCGGCTCGGCTCGGCTGCCGCGGCAGCCGTGGAAGCGGCGGGTTCACGGGCGTCCCGCTTGTCCTCTCCCTGGGGCACGTCCGTGGCCGGAACCGGTGGGGACAGCGCGCCGAGACGGTTGCGCTCCCGGCGACCGAGCAGGTACGAGGCCACCAGCACCCAGGCGACGCCGAAGCCCATCGCGGGCAGCACGGGGTTGAAGACCTCGGAACTGTCCAGCTTCAGCGCCGCCATGGCCCGTACGGTCGGACCACCCCAGGGGACCATGTTCATCACACCCGCGCCCAGGCAGACCACGCCGGACAGCACCAGAGGGTTCATGCCGAGCCTCTTGTAGACCGGCAGCAGCGCGGAGACGGTGATGAGGAAGGTGGAGGCACCGTCGCCGTCCAGGGCCACGCACAGCGTGAGGACGGCCGTGGCGACGGTGATCCGCAACGGGTCGCCCCGCGCCGCGCGCAACAGAGCGCGGATCAGGGGGTCGAAGAGCCCGGCGTCCACCATCAGGCTGAAGTACAGGACCGCGAAGGCGATCATGATGCCGGTGGGGGCCACCTTGGACAGCCCACCGAGAGTCAACTCGCCCAGATCGCTCGCAAAGCCGCCGATGAGCGCCGCCAGCACCGGAAGCAGGATCAGAGCGACCAGCACCGAGGCGCGTTTGGTCATGGTGACCAGCAGGAGGACGGTGATCGTGGCGAAGCCCAGGGCTGCCAGCATGGCGGCGCTCGCTTTCTCGGGGACGGCCCTCGGCGGCGGTGGGCGGAGTCGGGCGAGGGCAAGCCGAGGTGTTACGCGAGAGTTTCGGAGCACCACCGGATCGGTGTCCAGCATCAAACGGAGATCTGTCCATGCGATAAGCGCATCAATGCACGCGGTCGCGCCCTATGCTCGTCGGCCATGGAGGCCACCACCCTGCGACAACTGACGGCGTACACGGCCGTCGCCCGGGCCGCGAGCTTCACCGCGGCCGCCGCGGAGATGCACGTGTCCCAGTCCTCACTCAGCCGCGCCGTCGCGGACCTGGAACGGCAGTTGGGCGTCCAACTCCTCGAACGGGACACCCGCAATGTGCAGTTGACCGCCGCGGGCGTCGAGGCCCTGCGTATCGCCGAGCAGATCGTCACCGCTCACCGTGCGGGCATGAAGGAACTCAGGCGATTCCTGCTCGGCGAGTCGGGAACGGTCGCCGTGGCCACCCTCCCGTCGGTCGCCGCGGTGCTCCTGCCGCAGGTGATCTCCGACTTCCGTGAGCGGCGGCCGCAGGTGGCGGTACGCCTCCTCGACGGGCTGGAGCGGCTGGTACTGGACCGGGTCCTGTCCGGTGACGCCGATTTCGCGATCACCACCGTCGGGGACCCGCCCGAGCAGTTGGAGCACCGCCCCCTGGTCAGGGACCGCTTCGTCGCGGTGCTGCCGGAAGGCCACCCGCTCGCCGAGCGCCACGAAGTCGCCTGGGACGACCTGGCCCGTCAGCCGTTCCTGGCCGTCGGGCGCGACTCGAGCGTGCGCCGGCTCACCGATGCGGCGTTCGCCCAGATCGACGCGCACGCGGCACCGGCGGCCGAGGCGGGCAGTATCGCGACCGTGGGCGGACTGGTGACCGCCGGCCTCGGAGTGTCGGCGATGCCCGCCCTCGTGCTCCCGCTGATGGGCTCCGGACGCATCGTCTGCCGTCCTCTGGTGGACCCCGTCGTGGACCGGCGGCTGGACATCGCGCTGCGCGCCCGTCGAACGCTCCCGGTCGTGACGCAGCGGTTCCTGGAGACGCTTGAAGAGTTCCGTCTCCAGGACCGCCCTCTCCCGCCCGGCGTTTCGTGGGCGTGAAGGCCCCGGTCGTTCGGCGATTCATGCGTTCTTCGCATTGATTGATGGTCTTCTGTTGCTCGACAAGCATTTCTCCGCTCCTGCAGTCTGAAGACCCGAACAGCAGGGCGAGGGAGCACACCGGTGTCGGAGGACGAGCAGAGCACCAGCGGACGCGGGCAGTTGCGCGGACTGAAAGTGGTCGAGTTCGCCCATGTGGTGGCCGGGCCGCTGGCGGGTTCGATGCTCGCCGACCAAGGGGCCGACGTCGTACACGTGGAGCCCCCCGGCGTCGGAGACGCGGCCCGCGCCATGGGGCCCCAACGTGACGGTGTCCCGCTGTGGTTCAAGGTCGCCGGCCGCAACAAGCGCTCGGTCACCCTCGACCTGCACCGCGAGGCCGGCCGGGCCGTGGCCCGCCGACTCGTCGCCTGGGCGGACGTCGTCATCGTCACCCTGCGCGCCGGACGCCTGCGCGACTGGGGACTCGACTGGGACTCCGTGCACCGGATCAACCCCCGGGCCGTACTCCTGCAGATCTCCGGATTCGGCGCCACCTCGTCGCAGGCGGACGCCCCCGGCTTCGGCAAGATGGGGGAGGCGCGCAGCGGAGTCGTCCACCTGACCGGGTTTCCCGACGGCCCGCCCGTCCACACCGGCTTCTCCCACGGTGATGCCGTGACCGGCCTGATGGGCGCCTACGCCGTCCTCGCCGCCCTGCACCGCCGTGACCACGATCCCGGCTTCGACGGCGAGTGGATCGATCTCGCCCTCTTCGAGTCCCTGTTCCGTCTCGTCGAGTGGCAGGTCATCGTCCACGACCAGTTGGGCCGCGTTCCCGAACGTTCCGGCAACCAGCTGGCGGTCGCCCCGGCGGCCGTGATCAACACCTACCGCTCCCGCGACGGCGAGTGGATCACGGTGACCTCCGCGACGCTGCGCTCGGTCCGCAACATCGCCTGCCTGCTGGGACTCCCCGAGGAGGAGTTCGCCACAGCGCGGCAACAGCACGCCCGGCGCGAAGAGTTGGACGAGGGCCTGCGGAACTGGGTGGCGGAGCGCGGCACCGGCCAGTGCCTGGAGGAGTTCGCCCGTGCCGAAGTCGTGGCCTCACGGGTGTTCGACGCCGCCGACATCGCCGCCGACCCCGTGTACGCCGAACGCGAGGACATCGTCACCGTCGACGACCCCGACCTCGGTCCGGTGCGTATGCAGGCGGTGATCCCGCACTTCCGGCAGCGGCCCGGCCGGGTCTGGCGGACGGGGCCCGCCCTCGGGCAGGACAACCACCTCGTCTACGGGCAGTGGCTCGGACTCAGTGCGGACGAGCTGGCCGACCTGGAGAAGAGCGATGTCATCTGAGGCGTCCTCGGAGCGGCTTGCCGAGGCGGACGCGGCAGCGGTCGACCGGCCTCCGCTGCGCTCCCTGCTCTTCGTCCCCGGCAACAGAACCGGCTGGCTGCCCAAGGCCCGGGCGGCGGGCGCCGACGCGGCGATCCTCGACCTGGAGGACGCGGTGCCCGCCCCCGGCAAGCTCGTCGCCCGTGCACAGGTAACGGACGCCCTCGCACAGGCCGCCACCGAACCGGCCGAGCAGGCGGGACGGATGGCCCTCTTCGTCCGCGTCAACCCACTGGATGGCTGGGCGGGGGCCGAGGAACTGCGGGCGGTCGTACGGCCCGGTCTCGCCGGCATCGTGCTCCCCAAGGTCCGCTCGGCCCAGGACGTGAAGCTGGCCGACCGGCTGCTGGGCTGGTGCGAACAGGAACAGGGCCTGCCGCCGGGGCGGGTCGCCCTGCTGCCCCTGCTGGAGACGGCCCGTGGCCTGCGCGAGGCCTACGACATCGCCCGAGCCGCCGCACGCATCGCCTACCTGGGCGCACTCACCGCCCCCGGAGGCGACGTGGAACGCGCCGTCGGCTACCGCTGGAGCCCCGAGGGAACCGAAACGCTGTCTCTGCGTTCCCGCGTCCTGCTGGACGCCAGGGCAGCCGGAGTGCCGCACCCGGTCAGCGGGTTGTGGACGCGCGTCACCGACCTGCCGGGGCTGCGCTCCTTCGCCGAACAGAACCGCTCCCTCGGCTACGAGGGAATGACGGCGATCCACCCGTCCCATGTCCCCGTGATCAACGAGGTGTTCTCCCCCGGCCCCGACGAACTCACCCGCTGCGCAGAGCTGATCGCGGCGGTCGAGGCGGCACAGCGGGAGGGGACGGGCGCGGTGGCGTTCCGAGGCGAGATGGTCGACGAGGCCATGGCCGCCACGGCACGCCTTGTCCTCGAACGACACGAAGCGCTGGTTCGCGTCAACGCCGTTGTCAGTGCCTCCTCATAAAATGAAGACATCATTCGGGGAGCCTCGGAGGGGGAGCACAAACGTGTCCGCAAACAAGATCCAGCACAAGGTGAATCACGTCGCGCTGGTAGTGGACTGTTCGGGTTCGATGCGTCCGCACCAGAGTCAACTCATTCGAGTCGTGGACGAGTTCGTGGCGGGGCTGAAAGCGGAGTCGGACAGCCTCGGCCACGAGACACGGATCAGCCTCTATTCCTTCGATCACAGGGTGGAGAACCTGGTCTGGGACATGGACGTGAAGCATCTGCCGTCCATGCGGGGCCTGTACCAGGTCAACAATGGTGCTACGGCCCTCATCGAGGCTTCTCTGAAGTCCCTGGACGACCTGGGCCATATCTGGGAGGAATACGGCGAGCACAGCTTCCTCCAGATCGTCGTCACGGACGGTGAGGAGAACGCCTCCGGCGGCGACAGGCGGCACGACGGCGACATGGCCATCCTCGGCCCCTGGCTCGACAGGATCACGGCGAAGATGCGCGGGCTTCCGGGCCACTGGACCTCCGCGATCCTCGTGCCGAACTCCCTGGCCAAGCGCACCGCCCAGAACTACGGTTTCCCGGCCGGCAACATCGCCATCTGGGACGCGGACTCCCAGAAGGGCGTGGAGGAGGCGATCGGCACCGTGCGCGCTGCCGCCACCAGCTTCCTTCGCGGGCGAGAGCAGGGAGTGCGCGGCACGAAGAACTTGTTCGCTGTCGGCCAGGACATATCGGTCGACGACGTGCGGGCGAACCTCGAACCGATTCCGGCCGACAAATACCGGCTCCTGAAAGTCGACAAGGAGGTCGAAATCCGCTCCTTCGTCAACTCACATCCGGGCGTGACGTACGAACGTGGCTCCTGTTACTACCAGCTGGGCGCCCGGGCTCAGGTTCAGCAGAACAAGGAAGTCATCGTGGTCGAGAAGGACACCGACCGCGCCTATACGGGCGACGCGGCACGCAGCCTTTTGTTCGGTACGGATGTCCAGGGGACCGTCTCCGTGAAGGCGGGGAACAACCCCAAGTTGGAGGTGTACGTACAGAGCCGTTCGGTGAACAGGAAACTCAAGCCGAAGACGCGTCTGCTCATCATGCTCTGAATGCAATGAGCCAGCCGGGTCGTCAGTCCGTCGAGTCGAAGTCGGCCTTCCGCCAGCGGGCGCGCAGACTGAACGCCGCGCTCTTCGGCCGACGTTCGCGGGTGAACACCCCCTTCTTGTTGCCGTCGACGCGGAAGACACCGGGCGCTGTGGCGAAGTCGGCGAAGTTCCACACCTGCTCGCCGACGACCGCGTCGACACGGTCGAACACCCGGTGATACACGTCGAGCAGTTCGGTCTGGTACTCCTCGGTCCACGGGCTGGGTACGACGCCACGCAGTCCGGGGTAGGCGTCCGATCCGTACTCGGTGATGACGATGGGCTTGTCGCTCTCGGCCCACTGCCGCAGTTCCGCCTCGAGCTCGGTCTCGGCCGCCGCCAGGTCGTCGGGGCCGAAGTACCAGCCGTAGTAACGGTTGAGGAGCACGACGTCGAACAGGTCGGTGACCACGCACTCGTCCGGTTTCCCCATGAGCGCGTTGACGTAGGCGACGGGACGTGAGGGATCCAGCCGGCGTGCCTCGGCCGCCAGTGGTGCGAAGTAGTCGCGCGCCTCGGGCTGGACGTTGTCCGGCTCGTTGGCGATGGACCACAGCACGACACTCGGATGGTTCTTGTCGCGCTCCACTAGCTCCCTCACCGCCTGCAGGTGCGTGCGAAGGGTGCTCTCACCCACGGTGTCGGGCGAGAACGTGGGCACCTTCCGGCCGGAGCCGAAGACACCTCCCGCGATGTTCAGGTTCAGGCCGACGGCCGCCGTCTCGTCGATGACCACCACACCCTGTCGGTCCGCGTAGTCCAGCACCTCCTCGGCATAGGGATAGTGCGAGGTGCGGAAAGAGTTCGCGCCGGTCCACTCCAGCAGGGCGAAGTCATGCACCATCAGGGTGTCGTCGTGAGCCCTGCCGCGCACCGCGGCGTCCTCGTGTTTGCCGAAGCCCTTGAAGTAGAAGGGGGTTCCGTTGATCAGGAATTCCTTGCCCCGTACCTCCACCGTGCGCACGCCCACGGACTGCCGGTAACTGTCGACGAGGTCGCCGGAGATGCTCCACACCGTGGCCTCGAGTTCGTACAGATAGCCGTCTCCGGGCGCCCAAGGGTGCACGTCGGCGATCCTGAGGGTCCCCACCGCTCCGGTGGCGGCCTGGACCTCGGCCCCGGACGCGTCGCGCAGCGAGACACGTACGACGTGCTCTTCGGCTTGTGCGGTGCTGTCCACGCGGTAGGCGACGAGGCCGGTCGTGTCCTCCAGGTCGGCGGTCACGGTGAGGTCGGTGATGTGGACGAGGGGCGTGGTGTACAGCCACACGGGCCGGTGCAGTCCCGCGTAGTTGAAGAAGTCGTGGAAGTAGCGCTGCACCCGGCGGCCGTCTTCGCGTTCCTCCACTCGGCCGGGGGGTATCGACTCCCAGGTCAGCTCGTTGTTGACGACGACGGTGACACGGTTCTCGGCACCCGGCCGCAGGTGCGCCGTGACGTCGGCCTCGAAGGGGGTGTAGCCGCCTTCGTGCCGAACGACCTCGACATCGTTGACCCAGGCCGTGGCGCGATGCGTCGCGGAGTCGAAGCGGAGTACCGTCCGCGCCCCCGCCCACCCGGCGGGAACCCATACCTGCGTCTGGTACCAGACGTCGCCGACATGGTCACGGACGGTCGTGTCCGGGAAGATGTCGTTGTAGCTGGCCGGCACGGGGATGTCCACTGCGCCCGCGAGCTGCGAGCGCCACCACCCCTCGGCACGGCCGGCACCCTCCGCGTCCAGGCGGAAGCTCCACAGGCCGCCGAGAGAGCGGCGTTCACGAGTGGGGCCGTCCTGGGGACGAAGCATGGTTGGTTCTCCTGTTCGTTGTGCGCGTGTCGACTCGGTGGTCGAGGAGGCAGGTCCGCGGCGGTCGGAAGAGGGCTATTTGATGCCGGTGTTGGCGATGCCCTGGATGAAGTGCCGTTGCAGGGCGAGGAAGAGCAGGATGATCGGCGTGACGACCGTGACCGCCCCGGCCAGCAGCAGGCCGTAGTTGGTGCCGTTGGCTCCCGTGGAGAAGAGGGCGAGGGCGACGGGCAGCGTGTAGTGGTCCTCGGTCTGCGCGATGACGAGCGGCCACAGGAAGTTGTTCCACTGCGCGAGGAACGTGAGGATCGCCAGTGTCGCCAGCGCCGGCCGTGTCAACGGCAGGATCACTTTGAGGAAGATCCGGGATTCGCCCGCACCGTCGAGGCGCGCCGCCTCGACGAGGGCGTCCGGGATGTCCCGGATGAACTGCCGCATGATGAACACGCCGAACGGTGTCACGAGGAAGGGCAGGATGAGCCCGAGGTAGGAGTTGCCCAGGCCCATGTTGCTGACGAGCACGAACAGCGGGACGAAGGTGGTGACGCCGGGGATGATCAGCATGGTGAGGACGAGGCCGAAGAGCAGACGTTTCCCCGCGAACTCGATCTTCGCGAAGGCGTATCCGGCCATCGAGCAGAACAGCAGGTTGCCCAGCACACAAGCCACCGCGACGACTGTGCTGTTCAGGAAGTACAGTCCGAAGTTCTGCTTCGACAGCAGGTCTTCGAAATTGGCGAAGGTCGGGGACCGGGGAAGCCAGGAGCTCGGATGGGCGACGATCTCGCCCGTCGGTTTCACCGAGCCGAGGAACATCCAGGCGAAAGGCGCCAGCGTCGCCAGCAGTCCGAGCACGAGGGCGCCGTAGAGAACGAGACGAGCGGTGGGGACTCGCCGGGACGGGCGCCGGTCCCGGAAGGCTGGTCCCGTCGTTGTGGTGGTGGCGGTCATGTCAGGCCCTCGCTCGGAAGATGCGGAACTGAAGAAGGCTCAGTAGGGCGATCGCGGTGACCAGCACATAGGACGCGGCCGATGCCAGTCCGTAGTTGCCGAAGCCGAATTGCTGGTAGGCGTAGTAGCTGATCGACGTCGTGCTGTCCAAGGGGCCGCCGCTCGTCATGACGAACGGTTCCTCGAAGAACTGGAGGTAGCTGATGCTGAGCAGGATGGCGACCACCAGCGTGGTGGGCCGGAGCAGTGGCAGGGTCACACTGCGGAAGGCCCGCCAGCGGGACGCGCCGTCCACGACGGCCGCCTCGTGCAGTTCGGGCGGTATCGACTGCAGTCCCGCCAGGAAGATCACCATGGGGATGCCGAAGTGCCGCCAGACCGCCATCAGTATGAGGGCGGGCATGGACCAGTTGGGATCGTTCAGCCAGTCCGGACCGGAGATTCCCACGACGGACAGGGCCGAGTTGATCATCCCGTCGGGCTTGTAGAGGTACCTCCACACGACCGCCACCGCCACGATGCTCGTCACGACCGGGGCGAAGTAGGCGACCCGGAAGAAGCCCTTCGCGCGCTGGATCCCGGAGTTGAGTGCGACGGCGACGCCGAGGGAGAGCACCATCGTCAGGGGAATGCCCACCGCGACGAAGTAGAGCGTGTTCAAGGCGGCGCGGACGAAGGTGGGATCGTCGAAGAGCGCGGTGTAGTTCTCCAGACCGACGAAGTTGACGCTGAAGGGCGTCCGCACGTCCCTGCTGGTGATGTCGGTGACGCTCATCGACAGTGACGAGAAGACCGGCCAGATACCGAACGTGGCGAACAGCAGGACGAAGGGTGAGCAGAAGGCCCAGGCGACCACTGTGCGCCGCAGGCGTCCCGAACCGCGCCTCGACGGTGGGGTCGGCTGCCCGGTGGAGGACATCTCATGTGCGGGTCGCAGGGAGGTGGCCGTGGTCATCGGGGCTGCCCCGTTCCGATCGCGGACGCTTTCGCCTGGATCCGTTCCAGGGCCGCCTTCGGTGACGAGACTCCCTTGGCCACCTTCTCGATCTCGGCATCGAGGACCGCTGAGATCTGCTTCCAGGTGGTGACGGTCGGGCCGGGCAGTGCGGTCCGGAGCTGGGATCGGAAGACGGCCAGCGTCGGGTCCGCCTTGAGCTTCCCCTCATCCCAGGCCGCCTGCACGGCGGGAAGGTCTCCGGACTGTTCGTACCAGTCCTGCTGGATGTCGGGCCGGGAGAGCCACCGGATGAGCTTCCAGGCACCGTCGCGGTTCTTCGCGTTCTTGAACACCGCCCAGTGCCCTCCCCCGATGAAGCTGGCGTTGGACGTCGCTCCCTTCGGGAGCGTGGCGACCCCCACCTTGTCCTTGACGAAGTCCGCTCCTCCCGCCCCCTTCAGCAGTGCCGTTTCCCAGGGGCCCGAGACGAGTGCGGCGGTGGAACCGGCGACGAACTGCGGCTCGATCTCCCCCAGACTCACAGCCCCGTTGCGGGTCGCGGTCTGCGACGTGAAGAACGACTGGTAGTACTCCAGCCCCTCGAGCGCCTCGGGTGTGTCGAAGGTGAACTCGGTGCTGTTCTCGTTCATGAGACGCGCGCCGGCCTGCCACATGAAGGGCAGCACGCCCTGCCAGCTCGCCGCCACGCCGGTGGGCAGCGCCAGGCCCCACTTCGCTCCCTCCTTCTGGAGGGCCTTGAGGAACGGGCCGTACTCCTTCCAGGTCTTCGGCGCGGAGACTCCGGCAGCCTGTGCCAGGTCCTTGCGGTAGAAGAGGACGCGGGTGTCCACATACCAGGGGACGCCGTACGTGCCACCGTCGTAGGTGGTGCTCTGAGCGGCGCCCCGGTAGAAGGAAGAGGTGTCGACGAGGTCGGCGGGCACCTGCTCGAGTCCGCCCGTCGAGGCGAAGTTCGTCAGGTCGGCGGATCCGACGAGCGTGGCGTCCGGCGTGTCCTGGGAGGCGATCGCCGTTTCGACCTTCTTGGCGTAGTCCTGCCACGGGATGGCCGTGACCTTCACTTTCGCGTCCGGGTTGGCCTTCCGGAAGCGCGCGGCCAACTCGGGCAGGCGCTCGCCCTCGGTGCCCATGGCCCAGACGTTGATCTCGCCCTTGGCGGGTGAGTCGCTGATGGGAGCGCCCTTGGCGCCCCCGCTGCCTTGTGTGTCGGACCGGCCGCAACCGGCCAGAACCAGTGCGGCGGCCAGGCCGCCGATGATCGCTTTCGACAAATGCGAGGTGGACATCCTTGTCCGTCTCCTCTCCACCCGGTGGATGCGTCAGCGGCTCCACCGCACGTCGTGGTGTGGGTCAGCGAGACCGTACAGCGAAAACCGAACAGGTGCCACACTTTCGGCAGGCGCGATGTTGGCGGATTATCGGCCGGACACCGCCCCGCACCGCCCGCTTAGGGTTGGGGGTATGACCGAGAAGACGGCGGCCCGACCGGCCACTCGCCGAGGCCCGTATGCCAAGAGCGCACAGCGCAGGGTCGAGATCGTCGCCTCGGCGACCGCCGTGTTCGCTGCTCGCGGTTACCGCGGAGGGTCCCTGCGGGAGATCGCCAAGCAGCTCGACCTCAGCCTGACCAGCGTCGTGCACCACTTTCCGAGCAAGAGCGCGCTCCTCGTGGCCGTCCTCGAGAACGCGGACTCCGCGAGCATCGACTCCTTCGAGGCGGACAGCCGGGGAAAGGGTGTGGCCTACGCGGTCCTGCGGTACATCCGCCGCAACCTGGAAAGGCAGGAGATGCTGCGCCTCCTCGCCTTGATGGCCGCGGAGGCCTCGGCCCCCGACCACCCGGCGCACGAGTGGTTCCGTGACAGGTACGAGCGGGTCGTCACCGCTTTCACGACCGCGGTACGCAGGGACCAGGATCTGGGTCGCATCTCGAACCGCAGGCACCCCGAGCTGATCGCGGCGGCCCTTGTCGCGATGTGGGACGGCCTCCAACTCCAGTGGCTCATCGACCCGCGGCGTGATCTCCTGGCCGGGATGTCGGCGGGCCTGGAGGATCTGCTGGGCGATCCTGCCGTAGGTGACCGGCACCCTTAGCAGCAAGCACCTTCTGCTCCCCAAAGCAGATGGCCGCGCCCGCCCGTCTCGGTGCGTTGTCTGGGGTCCGGTTCGGTGTCGGGGACCTCGGGCGAGACGGCGGCGCCGCCGTTCAGCATCGTGGACCGGTCGCGGTGCGCCGCCGTCCGGCGCCCGGCATCACGCCGTCAACGCCGGGCTCGCCCAGTCTCCGCCGACGGACGGCACCGTCAGCCGGACAAACCGGGCGCAGCCAGAGCCGGATCGCGGCGACGAGACCCTGCGCGTAGTGCCTCGTCATGGAACGCCGGCGCTGTAATCATGTCGCTTCCCGTGCCAGGTACAGCCCGGATGGCCGGGGCGGCACGCGCGCCCGGCTCAGGGGGCGCGTTCGCCGAGGCGGGGGGCAGCGGAATGATGGTCGGCCTCGCCGACGCCATCCGTCCGCCCGGTGGCGGCTCCGAGGTTCCGTACGGTTCCCCGGACCGCGCCGAACTCACCAGCGGTCGGCCACCCCGAGCGCCCGGGAACCGGAGATAGCCGAACTGGTGGCGCACGGGCTCACCAGCCAGGCCATCGCGGACCGGCTCTACGTCAGCCGGCGCACCGTAGAGACCCACGTCTCCCGCGCTTTCCGCAAGACCGGGGTCTCCTCACGTACCGACCTGGCCACGCTGATGGCCCGCCGCCGCACCGGGAGCCGTTCCGGGGACGCCCGCGCGGAGCAGGACTGAGCCTGGTCCAGGTGCCCTCGGCGGTGACCGGTGAGCCTCTGCGAACCAGCCACCGCGGTCTCGGCCGGGAAGCTGCCTACCTGACGTCGACGAAGTCGCCGGGCGCCGTCGCGGAACCGGTCGTGGTGGTGCCGGCGAACACGAAGCGGTAATAGCCGTCGGAGCCGGCCTTGGTGGTGGTGCTCAAGGTGCCGGTGCTGCTGGTCTTGACCGTCTTGAGGGTGGTGTAGGTGTTGCTGCCCTTCTTGCGGAACTGCAACTGCACCGGCTGGTTCGTGTATCCCGCGTACTTGCCCGTGGTCCAGTTGGCGCGGCTCAGTTTGCCGGTGACCGTGATGGTCTTGCCCTTCTTCACCGGCTCGGGGGAGGCGTTGGCGGTCAGCTTGGCGGCACGCTTGATCTTGGTCCTGGCGACGTCGTCGTCGTAACTGGCGTTCGCGTAGAGGTCGTAGGCGCCCAGGAAGAGTTTCCAGGTCCCCGCGGTGCCGTTGCCGTCCTTGAAGGCGACCGCGGGGTCGATGGTGAAGACCGTCCTGCAGCTGTAGCTGTAGCCGTCCTGGACCGGCGTCTCCGTGCAGACGGGGTAGTCGTCCGACTCCAGGCCGCCGGTGATGGTGTCCGTGCTCGAACTGTCGGTGCCCTGCCACAGAAACGCCTGGGTGATGGCTACGCCTTCCGCGTCGAAGGCGGTGAACGTGACGGGAACGGCCTTCTTGCCCGTGACGCCGAGAACGATGTCCTTGCCCTTGTTGACGACTCCGTTCTTGAATGTGGTGCCGCCCAGCGCGTCCTGCGGCCGGACGCTCTGCGAGGCGAAGACTCTGAGATCCGTCGCCGCCCCAGGGTGCTCCGCTGCCTGGGCGGCGCCCGGAAGAACGAGCGCCGAGAATACGACGGCGCCGGAAAGGACGGTGGCCGCAGTGTGTATACGCATGTGATTCCCCCAAGGTGAGGTCGGATGGCCCTGCCGAACCGGCCTTGTGGCAGGTCCCGTTGATGTGGTGAAGAGGTCGGTGCCGGCCCGGATCCCGCGGAAGGGGCTCAGGGCGCGGGAGAGCGGAGGACGTCGTCGATGTCGAAGCTGTGGTCGGGCGTCGGGTAGAGGTCCGTCGGCCAAAGGTCCGTCGGCTGGGAGCCCGGTGTGGGTACATCGGCCGGGTCGGCGGTGGGCTTGCCGTCCGAACTGCACACCTGCGGCGCCAAGGGCTGGGACAGTTCGTGGCCGGCGACCCACTGCGACCGGAAGTCCGCAGTGGCGCGACCCCAGAGGCCCTCTCCGCCGCGGGCCTCGACCTCCTTGGGCAGTTCCTTGCTGGTCAGCGGCTTGCCCACGGTGATCGAGAGGAGGGCACCCCCGCAGGGGTTGCGGTCCGGCGCGCAGAGGGACGCGGGCAGGGCAATCTTCTGCTCGACGCTCGCGTCCGCGTGGAGTTCGGCGCGCTTCGCCCGGCGGACGTCGAAAGGACAGTCGGGTCGAGTCCCGTCCGAGAGCCGTTCGCCGTCGGCGCCGTTCGCGACTCCGTACACCAGTTTCCAGAACTCGACCTGCACGGTGATCTTCCAGCAATGCGGTCCGTTGTACCCCAACAGGCTGGCGGCCCTCAGCCCGTCGCCCCCGTAGTTCTCCTTGGGCGTGTCGACGACGAGCCGGACCCAGTCCCTGAATTCCTCGGCCGACCACCCCTTGTTGTCGTGGCAGCCGGACGCCCCGGTCGGATACGGCGGAGTGAGAGAGGGGGTCGGCGAAGGGCTCGGCGACTCGGACACCCCCGTCGCGCTCTCGGACGGATCCCCGGAAGGGGAGGTGCCATGGGCGTTCGAAGAACCCTCCTGGCTTCCACGGTGCTGAAGCCCCGCAGCACGGCGAGGGCGAAGGCGATGCCCGGGAGAACCGAGACGCCGCCTCCCTGAAGCAGGCCCGGCACACCGCTCAGCAGGCTCGGCGCCTCGATGACGATGACCGTGACAAATATCCCGTGCGACCGCCGGCCCGCGAGAACGCCACACAGCAGATGCGCCCCGGCGATCAGCAGCGACAGCACGGCCAGGACCCATAACCCCCGCCAACGCCGGCCAGACACACTTCGGTATCTGCGCTTTCACGCTCGGTGTCGTCATGAATGCAAGAAAACGGCACGCGTGTCAGGGACACGTCGGTAGGAGTACGCAGTCCATGTACGTATGTGCCATCGCCGCCCGGCCGCCGCGATCTCCTCCGCCGTCGTTTCGGCGCGCGGAAACGCGCTGCCCGCTCTCGGCGATGAGGTCCACGGGCGAGACCAGGATGCGAGCGCCGGGCCAACCCCGCCGACCGCACGGTCGACGCGCCCCTGGACACGGACGGGCGCCGGCAGGAGGACGGCCCCATCCTGAGAATCGCTGCAACGGGACTGCTCCTGCTGGACTGGCGGACCGGCGGCAAACCCGGACAGCTTCGAACTCAAGTCAGCCGGGCCCTTGATCGCATCGGCGCCCACGAAGAGGCCCGTCACATCCGACGCTCACAGATCCTGACATGAGAACCGTCTGGCCCCCTCTGAGCATCCGGACTTCGATCCCGAGACACGCGGCGACGAGCCCTCCGCCACGTCCTGGGGAATATCGCCTCAATCCGCGAGGGCCTGTCCGGTGTCCACTCCCCGCCGATCGGCCAGTCCTGGCCCACACGAACGGTGGCGAACCCACACCCTGGAATATATAAAAGATCTTGTATCGTGATACACTCGGCCTGATACACCCGAGTGGAGGAGGCCACCATGAGTCGGACGGTCATCGATCTCGACGACGAGGCACTGGAAGCAGCTGCCAGAGAGCTCGGCACCTCCACCAAACGCGACACCATCAACACCGCTCTGCGGGAAGTCACGGCCCGCTACCGGCGTTTGCGAGCACTCGACGAGGCCCGCGAACTGGTGGCCGAGGGCGCTCTGGACATCGACCTACTCCTGGACAAGAGCACATACCGCCCCACGAGCGCGGGCGCGGGCGCGGGCGCGGCGGACTATGACCGCGACACCGGAGCGCACGGGTGACAGTCGCCGACTACCTCATCGACACCTCCGCCCTTGCCCGCGTCCTGCTCCGCCAGAACACGGCCGAGTGGGACGACAGGGTCGCCGCCGGCCTCGTCGCGATCTGCGACATCACCGAACTGGAAGTCCTCTACTCGGCCCGTTCGGCCGCGGACCGCGCCCGCTTGAAGGCGGCCCTCGCCGCCCACTACGCCTGGTGCCCCATGCCCGACGGTGTCTACCGCCGCTCCCGCGTCATCCAGGAACAGTTGACCACCAAGGGAGAACACCGCAGCGCGGGCCCCGTGGACCTCCTGGTGGCCGCAGCCGCGGAAGAAGCGGGACTCACTCTGCTCCACTACGACCGCGACTTCGAAACCATCGCCCGAACGACAGGGCAGCCGGTCCGCACGATCGACCTCAGGCAGTAGAGCTCGCGCAATGCCGACGGGCACCGAGGTCTCTGACCGACCCGGCCGCCTGGCGGTCAGCCCCCTGTGGCCTGGGCCGTCTCCCGACACCCAGGGGTCACGGGCGACACCACTTCCGGATCCTCGCGTCCAGCCAGCGTCCAGATGTGACGTCCAGACGCTCGCACAGCCCACCCACGACGCCATCCTCCAGCCGTGGGCTGCTACGTCTGCGCAGGTCACAGTTACCTCAGCTAACGCTGATGGCAACGGAGTCGAACTCACGAGCAGCGGATTCAGCCCCATGGACAGGGGTGCATGGTGGGGCGGGTGGGACTCGAACCCACGGCCGACGGATTATGAGTCCTTTGAGGATCTCGGCGACCCTTGTCAATCAATGCCAATCTTGGCCGTCTTCCCAGCTCAGAAGGGATTTGGCACCTCACCCCTTCTCAGCCCTTGTCAGCCTTCTCCGATCCTTGTGTCCAACCTGCGTCCAGAACCGGGCCCCGATGGGCACGCACACCTGGTTCAAGGACGCTCTCCCCAGTTGGTGAGAGGGTCTCGAAACCATGCGCAGCGGATTTCCTTACCGACGAGATGATGCTCCACCCCTTGACCCAGGTGGAGCATTGTCCCTGACGAGTTCGTCTGCCGGGCTGCGCATGATCCTGGACTCAGTCTGTCTATCGGGTCAGCCGAGGACGTAGGTCTCATCGCCGAAGTCAGCGACGATCTTCAGCTTGCCGCCGAGCGCCTTGACGTAGGCAGCGAGGGTGTCGACCTCACTGCGCTCCAGTTGCCCCTTCTCGATGCGTGAGACGCGGGCCTGGGTGACGCCCATGGCTTCGGCAACCTGGACCTGTGTGGTGTGCTGCCGCTTCCGCAACTCGGCGAGGCGGTGCACACGGGAGGCCAGGACCATCGCCTGCACCCCCTTCTGGATCTGGTCCTTTTCGGCATCGGTGAAGGCGAAATCCTCGGCCAGGTCTCCCCAGGAGACGGCCTGCGGGTCCTTGAGGTGATCAGTCATCGTGCCCCGTCCTCTCCATCGATTCGCTTCAGATGCTCCGCGTATGCCTGCTCCGCTTGGGGCACCGCGACGCGGTACCAGCCGGACCAGTTGCCCGCATTGTCACCGCCGACCAGGATCACGGCCTGGCGGTTCGGGTCGAACACGAACAGCAACCGCACTTCCGTGGCCCCTGCCGAGCCGGGCCGGAGCTCCTTGAGGTTCGGCAGCACTGATCCCTTGATCGTGTCCACCAGGGGCCGGCCCAGCGCGGGTCCTTCCTCCTGAAGAGCAGTGACAGCCTGGCTGACCTGAATCAGCGTGTCGCGGTCAGTGCGGCGCAGTCCGTGAAGCCACGAAAGAGCCGGCTCGACCACGACGATCTCCCAAGCCATGCACCTGCCCCCACCTGCAATTTATTACACTGGTAGCATACACCACTGGCGTCATAATGGCAGGCGTGGGACCCGGCCCGGCCCGGTCAGCCAAGAGGATGGAGGCATCATCCCCAACGCCAAAAGGCGATTTTGTCCACCGGACCATGCATGGACCTGGGCCGCAGCGCGTCAATCGGATCAGCCGAGGACGTAGGTCTCATCGCCGAGCCCGGCGGTGTCCAGGGTGGTTTCGGTGTCCGGGAGGGCTTGGATCTGATCGGCCATGTTGAGGAGGTAGCGGCCGTCGCCGTCCGCCATGGCGATCAGGGCGCTGCGGGCGTCGTCGTCCAGGGGCAGGCGGTGGCCGGTGAGCTGCTCGGCGCGGTCGAGGAGCGTGGACAGCGCGGCTTCGTCGAGACGTTTGAGGACGAGGACCTGGGTGCGGGACAGGAGGGCACCGTTGAGTTCGAAGCTCGGGTTCTCCGTGGTGGCGCCGATCAGGGTGACCGTGCCGTCCTCGACGTAGGGCAGGAAGCTGTCCTGCTGGGCGCGGTTGAAGCGGTGGATCTCGTCGACGAACAGCAGGGTGCCCTGGCCGATGCCGCGTCGGCTTCGTGCGGTGGCGAAGACCTTGCGCAGGTCGGCCACGCTGGAGAAGGTGGCGGACACCGGTTCGAAGGCCAGGTTGCCGGCGTCCGCGAGGAGCCGGGCGATGGTGGTCTTCCCGACGCCGGGCGGGCCCCACAGGATGGCGGAGCTGAGGCGCTGCTGGGCGACCATGCGGCCCAGCGGGGCGTCCAGGGCCAGGAGGTGGTCCTGCCCGACGACATCTTCCAGCCGGGTGGGGCGCAGGCGGTCGGCGAGGGGCCGGGCGGGCTCCTCGTCGAAGAGCGGCAGGGTCGCTTCGGTCGGTTCCATCGGTCTCTCGGGTCGCAGGCGGGCGTGTGCGGACGTGGCGAGCCGTGCACAGGGCACTGACAGGCGTCGGCTCAGCCGCTCGTGGGAAAGCTCGCGGCGTTCATCGGGCACCGGGGCGGTCGCGTCGCGGCAGCCGCTCGGCGACCAGGTCGTAGGAATTTTCGACCGTGTCGGTGACCAGTCGCTCGGTGATGCCGGGTCCTGGCCCGAGCGAGATCCAGTGGCGTTTGTCGAGGTAGCGGCCCGGTGTGATCGAGGCGTAGTCGCGTACGTGCGCGCGGGCGTGTTCGGGTTCGCACTTGACCGTGATGATCTGCTCGTCCGGATCGTCGGTGACGATCAGGAAGACCTTGCCCGCGACCTTGTACACGTCGAGTCCCGGGGTGAAGGGGTATCCGTGGCTGACGTCGGGGAGGGCCAGGGCCGCCTGGCGGGCGGTGTCCTGGAGCCGGTCACCGGCCGCGCTCATCGGGCCGCCCGTGCGCCGGCGCCGTAGGTGTGCGGGTCGACGGGCCGCTCAGCCTTGGGCAGGTGGGCGACGACGAGCCGGTAGGAGTCGGTGACGAGTTCCCTGATGAGCTCCTTGTCGACGCCTTCTCCGCTCTCCAGGGTGATCCAGTGCTTCTTGTTCATGTGGTAGCCGGGGGTGATGTGGCTGTACTGCTCCCGCAGGGCCTCGGCCTCGCCGGGGTCCGCCTTGAGGATCACGACGGGACGCCCCGGGACTTCGGTCATCAGCATGAACACCCTGCCGCGTACCTTGAAGACCTCCCAGTCGTCACCGAAGGGATGCTCCAGCCGAGCTCCGGGAAGCTCCTCGGCGCAGGCGGCGGCGGTCTTGTGCAGGGCCGTTCCGTTCATGAACGTTTCCTTCATCGGGTGAGCGCGGGCTGGGCACCCCATGACGCGAGTGGCGCGCCGCACGGTCGTGGCGGCACCTCCCACTCTCTCCCCGAAACCGGTATAAGGCGCAGTAAACTGCGGACACATGATGGTCGACAAGCGACACCCCAGCCCAAGCGGACGGGCTGAACCGGCCGCGGTTCCGCTGTACGGTTTCCAGCCCCCGGTCGGTACTCCGTACGGCCTCGAGGTGAACACCATCGAGGACTTCTTCGCCCAGCACGCCGACTGGCCATGGAGCCCGCCCCGTCCGGTCCGCGCCACCTTCCACTACCTCATCGCGGTCACCGAGGGCGAGCTGCTGCACGACGTCGACCACGTCACGCGGACCGTCGCCCCCGGCCAGTGGCTCTGGGTGCGTCCCGGACACACGCTGTGCTTTCATCCGCCCGGCTCCGCCCGCGGCCCGTTCGTCCTGTTCGAACCAGATGTACTGCGGCCCGACATCGCCCGTCTGCTGGCCCCGCTCACCGCGCACGACGCCCCGGCCGTGCTGAGCCCGCAAGCCGATGACGCCGCCTGGCTCCAGCAGACGGCGCTCCAGCTCCTGGACGAACACCGCGCACTCGGGCGCCGCCCCCTCGACATCCACCACGCCCTGCGCCGCAGCCTGCTCGAATCGCTGCTGCTGCGCCTGACCAACTCCCCGGGCATCACCCCCATCGCCACAGCCACGGCCGACACGGGCCGCATCGACCGGTACGTGCGCTTCCTGGACGCCCTGGAACTGCACTTCCGGGAGCTGCACCAAGCCGCGGACTACGCCGAGCTGCTCGACTGCTCGGTCCGCACCCTCAGCCGCGCCGCCCGGGACGCCACCGGCAAGGGGGTACGTGAACTCATCGACGAACGCCGCCTCCTCGAAGCCCGGCGCCTGCTGGGAGGTGCCCGATGGGACGCCCGGACGGTGGCCGCCCACCTCGGCTTCACCGACCCCGCGAACTTCGGCCGCTTCTTCCGCGACCGCACCGGTCTCACCCCGGCCGCCTTCGCCACCCGCGAGGCGAGGACCGACGCGTGACGCAACGCGGCACAGGCGCCTTGCCCGTCAGGAGGAGACGGCCGCCTTCGCGGTCGGCGTGAACGCCCAGTGGGAGTGCCCGACGTGCCACTCGCCGTCGATCAGCCGGTACGCCTCGCGCCGGCCGTGCGGAGGTCGCGTTCGCAGACGGCAAGAACGTTGCCGGAGGGGTCGGTGAACCAGGCGAACCAGGGGCCGTTGGCGCGGTAGATCCCGTCTGAGTCGATCTGCACTCCCTCATAGTGCTCGAAATCCACGCCGCGTCGGGTGAGGTCCGCGACAGTACTGGGGAGGTCAGGGACGACGATGTTGAGGATGGTGAATCGTGCTGGTTGATGGTTGCGGGAGGCGTACGCGACGGTGCTCGCACCGCCGGGGAGGCGGATGGTGAGCATGGCGTCCCGGTCTTCGACTTGCAGCCCGAGTACGTCGCGGTAGAAGGTGCGGGTCGATTCCAGGTCGGTCACGGTGAAGGAGCTGTAGGCGTCGGTTGCGGTGTCGGTGATCATGGGATCCTGACGTTCGGTCATTCGGGTGCGCTGGTGTCGCGGGGCGTGTCTCGGAGCTGATCGGTGCGGCTGGGACGACCACTGGCCGGATGCCGGCGGCACAGGCGGCCCCGCTCGCCATGCCGGAGGAACCCGGTCAGGCTGGGGACCACAGGCTGCGCCGCGGTCAGGAGGCGGTCCTTTCGGTCACGGTCTGGGAGAACGCCCAGTTGGAGTGCACAATGAGCCACTGGCCGTCGATGAGCCGGTAGCCGTGCGTGGCGTTCCAGGCGCGCCGCTGCTTCTCGTTGCCGTCCTCGTCGAGCACGTAGGTCTTCAGGTTGTAAGCCAGGACGGCGAAGTCGCCGCTGTCGCCGACGTGGACCGTCGGGTTGAGGTACTCGCTGCGCACGATGTGCGGGTTGGAGTAGATGGACGACAGCCACGCGACGGTCTTCTCCTTGCCGACGACGATGTTCTCGAGGATCGGGTCGAAGTAGCTCACCTCGTCCGCGAAGCCGTCCAGGTAGCCGCCCGGGTCGCCGACGCTGAAGCGTTCGTTGTACGACTTCTCCAGCTCGATGAGGGTCTTGCTGACTTCTTCCTTGTTGACGCCCACGGCGTCCTCCCTTTCTTTGTGCATGCCCCAGCCGGTGCCTGTCGGCGAACCAGGGGATGTGTTTCTTTCAGTCGTCCAGGACGACGACGTGCTTGCCCGGCGTGGTACCGGATTCGAGGTCGGCCTGGGCGTCTCGGACTTGTTCCAGGCCGTGGTAGACCTTCGCGACCGGGACGTTGAGGCGTCCGGCGGCGATGGCCTGGAGCTGGTGGGCGAAGACGTCGGCCGGGAGGTCGCTGGCCTGACCGCCGTAGGAGGTCAGGCGTACCCCGAAGGGGATCATGAACGGGGTGAAGTCCGGGATGGACCACTGGCCTGCCAGGGCTCCGGTGAAGCAGACGGTGCCGTGCCGACGGACGGTGCGGAGGGTGTCGGGGAGGACCGAGCAGCCGACCAGTTCCAGGGCGGCGTCGACGCCGTCTGGGATCAGCTCGCGCACCTGGTCGGCGAGGGTGCCGTTGTCGACGAGGGGGTGGTCGACGCCCGCGGCCCGCAGTTCCCCGGCCCGGGCCGGGGCTGCGGGTGGTGGAGATGACGGTGGCGCCGAGGTCCTTCGCGATGGTGGCCGCGCTCAGCCCGACCGTGGAGGTGCCGCCGCGGATCAGCAGCGTCTGCCCGGCTTTGAGGTCCAGGCCGCGGGTCAGGGATCCGTAAGCGGTCTGGAACATCTCGGGCAGCGCGCCGACGACGTCCCACGGCAGGCTGGTCTCGAACGGGATGACCTGCCCGGCGGGGACGGTGACGTACTGGGCGTACGCGCCGTCGTACGAGCGGCCCATGCCGCCCATCATCGTGGCCACCTGCTGTCCTGGCCGCAGCCCGCTGTCCTCGTCGGCCTCGTCGACCACGCCGACGCCCTCGATGCCGGGCACGCGCGGGTAGGTGACCACCGCGTCCGACTCACCCTTGCGGGTGGTTACCTCGGACTCGTTGACGCCGAACGCCTTCACCTTGATCCGCACCCAGCCGGGCTTGCGGACGGGCACCGGCACGTCCTCGATCTCCAGTGCGTCGAGGCCGCCGGGCCGGGTGACGACGACGGCCCGCATCGTCGCCGTTGCGGCGCCGCCGGTTGCTGTCGGTTGGCTCATGCCGAGCTCCTTGTTGTGTTCGTCTGCCGGGAATGTGAAGGCGGAGCCGGGCTCCAGGCACAGGTGCCCGGGTCATCAGTCAGTGGTGACCCTGCGCCGTTGCGCATCTCGGGATCGCCCGACGACCGTCAGGGGCGGTCGATGCCCTCCCACAGGCCGAGGGCCTGCTGGTAGTGGGCGGTGGCCTCGAAGGGCGGGTTGCCGACGCTTCCCGAGGTGGGTTCGTCCGTGACGGCGGGCCACAGACGGGACTGCTCGCCGGTGGCGAAGTCGAGCACGATGTCGCGGATCCGTGTGTCACGCTCGGCCTGTTCGGCGCTGCGGCCCGGCTGTTCCTGCCCGACGAGGGCGTACATCTCGCTGCCGTGCACGGCGGGCGCGCCCTCGGCGGGCCCGATCATCAGGAGTTGGGCGTTGCCGCCCGCGGCGGCGTGCGCCAGGGCGCCGCGGGCGGCCGGGAGCGCGAAGAGGTAGTCCGCCATGACCGCGGCGCGGACCTCGACCGGGGTACGGCCGCCCTGGTCGTAGACGTCGACGATCTTCTGCGCACGGGAGCGGGAAATACGCCACCCCGCGACCTCGTCGACGACGCCGTCGAGGGTGTGCGGGTCGAACCGTTCGAGGTCGTTCGCCACCCACCACCCCATGTCGTCACTCGCCATGCTCAGCAGCACGTCGACATCGCGGTGCGCGCCCGAGGCCAGGACGTCCATGGGATGGGCGTGCACCACCGCGCCGGGCTGCCCGATGTCCAGGACGACGCCGGTGGCCTTGTTGTCCACCCCGCCGCGGACTCCGAGGTCCGTCGGGGCGACCTTGCGCAGGGCGTCCCTCAGGGAGACCGCGTCGAGGTCGAGCAGCTTCTCCGGGTTGTCCGCCACGCCGAGTTCGGTGACGAACAGGTGCGCGAGCTCCTCGGCCCACCAGGCCGGGATGCTGCGGGCGGGCCCGCCGGAGAACCCGGCCAGGCGCCGGTACAGGCCGTCGGCGGAGGCAGCTCCGAGCAGCCCGAAGGTGGAGTAGGCGCCAGCGCTATGGCCGTAGACGGTGACGTTGTCGGGGTCGCCGCCGAAGTGGGCGATGTTCCGCTTGACCCAGGTCAGCGCGGCGATGATGTCCTGCAGGAAGAGGTTGCTGGCCTCGGCGAGCCGCCCGCCGTACTGGGAGAGCGAGAGCGCGCCCAGGGCGCCGAGCCGGTAGTTGACGGACACGCTCACCACGCGCCCGGACGCGGCGAGACCGGCGGCGTTCGAGGTGATCTGGGTGTTCGCGCCGAACTCGAATCCGCCGCCGTGGATGTACACGGTCACCGGGAGCGTCTTGTCGGCCGGCTGCTCGGGAGCCCACACGTTCAGGTTCAGGCAGTCCTCGCCCATCCCGCTGTCCGCTTCGAGCCAATCGCCGCTGTCGGGCTGGACAGAGACAACGCCCTTGCGGTCATAGGGGCGTTCCGGATCGAAATCCGCGACCACGGGGCGACGGTACCGCTCGGCGGTGGCGTACGGGATCCCCCACCAGGACCGCACCCCTGGTGCAGTCGGAGCCTTGGGCGCGGTCGCGGTCATGACATGTCCTTCCAGCGCGGTTCGGGTGTTTCGCGCGGCGTGTCGTGGCTGGTTGCGAGCGGTGACGTCTCCCATCGTTTCCTGGGATCCGACGAAGCGCCCGGCGAGTGGCGGTCACCTGGTGGTCAGCAGGTGACACTTCGGGAACAAGATCCCGGTGCAGGCCGTGAACTTCTCCTAGCTGGCTGACGGCCGGATCGTCGGCGAACGGAGCCAGCGACCTCGCGCAAGAGGTCGGTCTCCTCTTCTTGATCCGGCGTCTTCGCGCGAACAGCGCCCGCTGCGGTGAGAGTTGTACTCCCTGTCACCGAGACTCGTAGGGGTGCGGTGTTGCGGCTGGCTGAGGCGGTCGAGGGAGATGCGCAGGAGGCGGCGCCCCTGGCCCGGGTGACTGTCGCCGGTCGTCAGGGCGACCTGGCTCAGGGAGCCGCTGAAACAGAACCAGATCCTCGGCGGTGAGATCGGGGCGCAGCAGGCCGTCGTTCGTCACGAAGCTCGCCCGGCTCGCGATCGCCGTCGGCCGACGTCCTACTGTCCACATCCCGCGGTCCCCAGACGCTGGCCGAGCTCGGCCGGCGAGCCCGCGCCGCGACACCCGAGGAGGCGGCCCACGCCGGTGACCGGGTCGTGGTGAGCATCCCGCCGGCTCCCTATCGGGAGCTTTCCCGCCGCCGCGCTGTCGGGCAAGGTCGTGCTCGACATCGGAGCGTCCGTGACACGCCGTACGACGAACCCGACGACGGCCGCGTCGGCCTTGTCGAGCCACGTCACGTCGTCGGCGATCACCAGCAGCACGCGCTCGGCGGCCCTGGGCAGCGGACCACGTCTCGCCTCAGCGGGAGGCGTCGCTGCCCCGGGAGGAAGGGGATGAGCAGGAAGACCGGCGGCTGTATGTGCGGGAGCCGCGCAGCCCGGCCGCTCCCGCCCCGCCTGTCGGTCCTCTCTGGGCCGTTTCCAGTACGGGCTGTTTTCGCCTCCCAATTCGGACCGCACGCCATTCGGACTGCGTCCGTGCCCCGCCGACCCGGCAGGCCCGCCCACTCGAAGGTCCCTGGGCACCACTTCCGGATCCTCGCGTCCAGCCAGCGTCCAGATGTGACGTCCAGACGCTCGCACAGCCCACCCACGACGCCATCCTCCAGCCGTGGGCCGACACGTCTGCGCAGGTCAGAGCGACCTCAACTAACGCTGATGGCAGCGGAGTCGAACTCACGAGCAGCGGATTCAGCCCCATGGACCAACGCCCTGAATCCGCACCCCAGATGAGACGTTTCCGCAGGTCACAGGGGTGCATGGTGGGGCGGGTGGGACTCGAACCCACGGCCGACGGATTATGAGTCCTTTGAGGATCTTGGCGACCCTTGCCGATCAATGCCAATCTTGGCAGTTTTCCCAGCTCAGAAGGGGTTTGGCACCTCACCCCTCCTCAGTCCTTGTCAGTCTTTTCCGATCCTTGTGTCCAACCTGCGTCCAGAACGCGTTCCTTTCCCCAGCTGGAGGCCGGAGTCACACAACCATGCCCAGCGGATTGCCCTTCGGACGCGCAGCGACCGCAATCCTGTGCACCCGCGAGCAACCCCGCTCAAAGCGCCGAGACCCATGCATTGAGCGGAGAGATTCAGACCTCACCTGACACCCGGTCGAGCAGTTCGGCTGCCAGGCGTACGTCCACGTCCAGCGGGCGGTCGGGGCCGATCGGAAGGAGGGCGTCGGTCAGCCGGGAGAGAAGCGCGGCGCAGGCCGGAGCCTTGGGGCGACGGGCCCTCGATGGTGATCGGCGGCTGCTTCGGGTGCCGCAGCACCGAGGAACGGTAGGGCGCTTAGTCCCGGCGGGGCTGGTGCTCGACGGGGGCGCCGTCGGCGAGCCGCTTCTCGTAGGCGGCGTGCTCGGCGGCGATCTCCTGGTCGATGTCGTGCTGGGTGAGAGTCATGAGGCTTCCTGCGTTTCGTTAACGTTCGAGGACGAGAGCGAGACCCTGGCCCACTCCGATGCACAGCGTGGCCACGCCCACCCCGCCGCCCCTGCGGGCGAGTTGATGGGCGACCGTGCCGGCCAGGTGGGCCGTAGGCACCCAGCGGGTGGCCCAGCGCGATCGCGCCGCCCTGCGGGTTGAGGATCGCCGGCTCGAACTCGGGCAACTCGGCCACGCAGCCGAGCACCTGGGCGGCGAAGGCCTCGTTCAGTTCCAGTACTGACAGATCGTCAAATCCCTTGCCCGCCTTGGCGAGTGCCCGGTTGACGGCCTCCACGGGGGCGAGCCCGAAGTAGTGCGGGTCGAGGGCGTTGACCCCGGTCGCGGAGATCCGGGCCAGCGGCTCGCGACCGGTCGCGGCAAGGCCGTCGTCGTCGACGAGCAGCAGGGCGGCGGCCCCATCGTTGAGAGGTGAGGCGTTGCCTGGGGTGACCGTGCCGGCGTCCTTGCGGAACGACGGCTTTGAGCTTCGCCATCGCCTCCAGTGAGGCATCCGCCCGTACACATTCGTCGGCACCGAACAAGACCGGCTCGCCCTTGCGCTGCGGGACCGGCACCGGCGCGAGCTCGGCGTCGAACAGCCCCGCTTCCTGGGCCTCGGCCGCCTTGCGGTGACTGGCCAGCGCGAACTCGTCCTGCTGCTCACGCGTGATCTTGTGCTTTTCGGCGATCAGCTCGGCCGACTCGCCGAGCGGGATCGTCCACTGCGGTTCCATCCGCGGGTTGACCATGCACCAGCCCAGCGTGGTCGAGTACAGGTCGGTGTGGGCGGCGGGGAAGGGCTTGTCGGACTTGGGCAGCACGTACGGCGCCCGCGTCATGGACCCCACGCCACCGGCCACGGCGAGGAGGCGTCCCCGAGAGCGATCGCGCGGGCCGCCTGGATCACGGCTTCGAGGCCGGAGGCGCACAGGCGGTTGACCGTCACGCCGGGCACGCTGGTCAGCAGTCCGGCCAGCAGCGCGGCCATACGGCCGACGTTGCGGTTCTCCTCGCCGGCGCCGTTGGCGTTGCCGAAGTAGACGTCCTCGATCCGGGCCGGGTCCAAGTCGGGTGTACGGCCGAGCAGTTCACGGATCGCGTGGGCTCCCAGGTCGTCCGGGCGCACCGAGGAGAGGCCGCCGTTGTAGCGGCCGACCGGTGTGCGGACCGCGTCGACGATGTAGACGTTCTTCACTTCAGGCCCTCCGTGACGGTCAGCTTGGCGTCGGTCCTGGCGGTGATCTCCTCGACGCTCACCCCGGGCGCGGTCTCGACGAGGACCAGGCCGTCCTCGGTGACGTCCAGGACGCCGAGGTCGGTGATGATCCGGTTCACGCACGCCTTGCCGGTCAGCGGCAGCGCGCACTCGGCGAGGATCTTCGGCGAGCCGTCCTTGGCGGTGTGGGTCATCACCACGATGACCGTGCGGGCGCCGTGGACCAGGTCCATCGCCCCGCCGATCCCGGTGATCATCTTGCCCGGGACGGCCCAGTTGGCCAGGTCGCCGGTCTCGGACACCTGCATGGCGCCCAGTACGGCGACGTCGATGTGCCCGCCCCGGATCATCCCGAAGGACAGCGCCGAGTCGAAGAAGGACGCCCCCGGCAGCACGGTGACGGTCTCCTTGCCCGCGTTGATCAGGTCGGGGTCGACCTGGTCCTCGGTGGGGTAGGGGCCGGTGCCCAGGATGCCGCGGACGGATCGGGCAACCCGGCGAGGTCGCCAACGTCATCCTCTTCCTGGCCAGCGACGAGGCGTCCTACGTGACCGGGGCGCAGTACATGGTGGACGGGGGGTACACAACGCCATGACCGGACAAGGCCCGTCCCCAACACATGTGTCGGAGGCTGTCGTCCAACTCTTCCAAGCCACCGTGGTGTTGTAGATCGACCGACTGTCCCTCCCTGACACTGGCGACCGAATGCCCTTGGTGAGGTCGAGCCCGCTTACCGGCCTCACTGGCACGCTGCCGCGCCACCACCTGCTCCGCCGCCCACTGCCCCGGCTGCGCTATGAAGACCTCAGACCGCGTCTGTACGGCTGTCGCCGGACAGCCCACACACCTCATTCACCAGTGACGTTGCCCTGACAGCCTGAAGGCTGCTCACTCACGGATACGCGCTTCGGTGTGACGGCCACTGTGATGGTCTTCGACGACCCCGAGGCCCTTGCCGCATGGCAGCCGGGCCGCCGCGAACTGCGCAGGGCTCCGTGGCACCCACTACCGAGTTCTGGCGGCGCCAGCGGTTTCATCCGAGGAACGATGCGGCCGTCACACGGGCGGCAGGTTGAGCGGCGTGACCACCTGGATCGCCGAGGGCGGGGGCTGGCCGTCGTCCGGCAGTGCCTTGTGGGCGCGCATGATGGTCTGGCAAGCGCGGCGGACGTCCTGGGGCAGGTCGTGGTGGAGCACCGCAGAGAGGCGGCGCTCGCGCAGGAGACTGATGTTGTCGTGATCGAGATCGTGGGCGATGAAGACGGCACACGGCCTGCCCAGCGCGTCGAAGGCGTCCAGCGTGGCGAAGTTGCCCCCTCCCATCGAGTAGACCGCGACGATGTCCTCGTCACGCTTGAGAGCCTCGAGCACCAGGTCGCGCTGGGTGGCGTCCAGACCGTCGCTGTCGGTGACCTCCACGAGAGAACGTCTGGGCTGCGCGAGGCGCATCGCGCTGCGGAATCCCATTTCGCGTTCCTCCTCGCCTCGGAAGGAGCCCCGGCTGATGGTGGTGAGCACATTGCCGGGGCGGTCGCCGAGCCACTGTTCGAGGAGGTAGGCGGCGGTGGCGCCTGCCGCGCGGTTGTCGATGCCGACGTAGGCCAGGCGCGCGCTGTGGGGAAGGTCTGTCACCAGGGTGACCACAGGGATGCCGGCCGCGGACAGTCGCCCTACGGCGGCGGCGACCTCAGGCACGTCGGGAGCCTTGAGGATCACGCCCTGCGTGCCACGCTTGGCGATCTTGTCGAGGATGCCGGTCATCTCGTCGGGCGGGCAGGTCTCGCGGAAGTGGAAACGTGAGCGGACGACGGCGGGGTGCAGGGCAGGCATTTCGGCCTCGAGTGCCTCGCGTACGGCGGCGGAGAACCGCTCTGGTGCCTGCATCACGATGTCGATCATGAAGGTGTGGCCCCCGATGCGGACCTGGGTCTGCTGACGGTCCAGGTCTTTGATCGCTTGATGCACTTCCCTGGTCGTGCTTTCGGTGACGCTGCCCCGGTTGTTGAGGACCCGGTCGACCGTCGCGGTGCTCAGTCCGGCCTGCCGGGCGATTTCCCTGATGGGGTAGGGGTGGCGCATGACGGTTCCCTGAAGACGATGATGGACTTTTGATTTATTTCAGAGGATTGATTGATGGGCGTGATCCCTCAAGACTGGCAGAAATGCAGGCACCGCGAAAGGACCCCGCATGTCCCTCACCGCTGCGCGATCACGGACTTGGCTGACCGAGGACGACTGCGATCTCGACGCGTTCCGCTTGCTCGTCGAGCAGGACACCGACCCGGCCGACCACCCTCTGGCCGAGCGAGTTGAGCAGAATGTTCCCCTCTACGACAGCGACCGGCTCCGTAGCCTTACGGCCACCGCCGACGGCCGACGCGAGGTACAGACCGAGCTGATCCGGGCGCTCCTCGACGGACCCGGCATCGTGGTCCTCAAGGGCGCCTTCCCCGATGCGACGGTCGTGGACCGGGCTTCCGAGGCCTTCACCGCGCTGATTGAGGAGGAGCGCGCTGGCGGCACCGCCCGCGGCGATCACTTCGCCAAGCCGGGCGCCAACGACCGGGTCTGGAATGCACTGGACAAGGTGGCCGTACGGTCCCCCGAGGTGTTCGCCGACTACTACGCCAACGACATGCTGGCGCTGATCTCCGAGGCCTGGCTGGGCCCTGCCTACCAGGTGACCTCCCAGGTCAACGTCGTCAACCCGGGCGGCGCCGCGCAAAGCGTGCACCGCGACTACCACCTCGGTTTCCTCACCCAGGAACGCGCTGCGGCCTATCCGGCGCATGTCCACCGCCTGTCGCCCGTGCTCACCCTCCAGGGCGCCGTCGCCCACTGCGACATGCCCGTCGAGTCCGGACCGACGCTCTACCTGCCGCACTCGCAGAAGTACGAACCCGGCTACCTCGCCTGGCGACTCCCGCAGTTCGTCGAGTACTTCGACGCCCACCATGTCCAGCTCCCCTTGGCCAAGGGCGATGCGGCCTTCTTCAACCCCGCGCTCTTCCACGCCGCCGGACACAACCGCTCGAACGCCATCCGGCGCATGGCCAACCTGCTGCAGATCTCCTCCGCATTCGGCCGCGCCATGGAGACAGTGGACCGCGAGGCGATGGCGAACGCGCTCTTCCCGGTGCTGCTGCGCCGCAAGGCCGAGGGGGTTTCGCAGGACTGGCTTCGCCGCGTGGTCGCCGCCACTGCTGACGGCTACCCCTTCCCCACCAACCTGGACCTCGACCCCCCGGTCGGAGGTCTCGCACCGCCCTCCCAGGCTGACACCGTCTGGCAAGCCGTAACCGAGGGCTGGACCCGCGACCGACTTCGCCAGGAACTGCAGGCCGGCGCCGAGCGCCGCCGCGGCTGAAAGGGTCACAGCATTCATGGCACTTCTTCAGGACAAGATCGTTCTGGTCAACGGTGGCAGCCAGGGCGTCGGGGCCGGCATCGTGCGGGCTGCTGTGAGGGAGGGCGCGACCGTCGTCTTCACCGGCCGCCGGGTCGAGGTGGGCGAGAAGCTCGCCGCGGACACGGGTGCGCTTTTCGTGCAGGCGGACCTCGCCGATCCGGCGCAGGCAGGCGCCTCCGCCGCACGGACCGTGGACGCACGCGGCCGCGTCGACTGCCTGGTCAACGCGGCCGGGCTGACGTCACGCGGCTCGCTCCTGGACACCACGCCGGAGCTGTTCGACCAACACATGGCGATCAACCTGCGGGCGCCCTTCTTCGCAATGCAGGCAGCAGTGGCCGACATGAAGGCCCGCCTAGCGCCGGGCACCATCGTCAACATCGGCTCCAACTGCGCCCATGGCGGACCGCCCTACTTGGCCCCTACTCCGCGGCCAAGGCCGGGCTGGCCGGACTGACCCGCAACGCCGCCCACGCCCACCGCTGGGACCGCATCCGCGTCAACGGCCTCAACATCGGCTGGACGGACACCGAGGGCGAGGACGCGACCCAGCGAGCCTTCCACGGCGCGGGGGACGACTGGCGGGAGAAGGCCGCCGCATCCCAGCCCATGGGCAAACTCGGACAGGTCGACGAGATCGCCGACTTCGTCGCCTTCCTGTTCTCCGACCGCAGCGGTGTGGTGACCGGCTCGGTCATCGACTGGGACCAAAACGTCTTCGGCGGCCAGGAGTGAACCGCCTCCCTTCGCCGGGCTAACAACTTGGTGCGCGATTGCCTGGAGTAACGCGTTCGGGCGGAGCGGGACTATCGGACTTCGAGACGGCCCAGGAACTGCGGTGCGATCTGCGGTGGAAGGCAGGATGTGGGCTGGGCCTTCACGACACGGCGTTCGATCCGTCACTGCTGGCCTACTTCCGCCGCCGGCTGGCCCGTTCCGCCCGCCCCAACCGCAATCTTCGAGGCCGTGCGCGAGGTCGTGAAGGCCACCGGCGTCCTCAAGGGCAAGCACCGCCGGGCGCTGGACTCCACCGTGCTGGACGACGCGGTCGCCATATTCGAGACCGTCACGACCACACCGGCCCTCCAGGCCGCGTGACCACACCTGTCACCCGAACAAGGTCAGCTTCCGGCAGTCCGTAGTCAGAGCAACCGAACGGGGCACGCCGGCAACCCTCGGCTTACATGCCCCACCGAAACCGTGAGGCACGGGGGGCGACTCCGTGGTGCGATCTGGGGCCGTTTTCAGTACGGGCCGTTTCTCCCCTACTCCGACCGGCCACGTCGGCAACGGCACGATCCAGGCGAGGCCAGTTGCCACCACACCGCGCCGACTCCGCTACACCCCTGGGCAGAGTGGATGACTCAGCACCGGAGCGGCCACTTCCGGTTTCCCTGCGTCCAGCCAGCGTCCAGAATCCAGTGCCCACCCAGCCGCAGGAGCCATGTACCGCAAGTTCAACCGCTGCGAACTGGAACATCCGCGCAGGTCAGCGGCATCCGCACTACCGACACCGACAACGAGGCCGAACTCGCGAGCAGCGGATTCAGTCCGTTCAGGCGAAGTTGACGATCCGACACCCAAAAATGAACGTTTCCGCAGGTCAGAAGCCTGCACAGTGGGGCGGGTGGGACTCGAACCCACGGCCGACGGATTATGAGTCCGCTGCTCTAACCGGCTGAGCTACCGCCCCATAGCGGCGTGTCGCGTACATGCGTGCGCGCCGTCTGCCGCAGCATAGCCGCTCATACGATCTCCTGCCTCGCAGGGGCGACTTCGCCTGCCCTTGAGGACTACGCCGTGACCTGCACGGTTGCGGCGGACATGAAAAAGGACCCCATCGGGGTCCTCCTTCTTCCTGCTCTCCCGACTGGACTCGAACCAGTAACCTGCCGGTTAACAGCCGGCTGCTCTGCCAATTGAGCTACGGAAGATCGAAGCTCCCCCGACTGGACTCGAACCAGTAACCTGCCGGTTAACAGCCGGCTGCTCTGCCAATTGAGCTACGGAGGATCGCCTCGTTTGCATCGAACGTACCTCCCTGGGTATTCGCCAGGGGGCGGGCGCTCGCTGCGACACATACATTAGCGCAAGCAGGGGGGTGCTCCGCCAATCGGTTCCCCCGACACCGACATCGCACCGGAGACCTACACAAGGGAGAAGGGTGGCCGCCATGCGCTACAAGCTCACGTTCGTGGTCGGACTGACTCTGGGTTACGTGCTGGGCACCCGTGCCGGGCGCGAGCGCTACGAACAGCTGAAGAAGTCCGCCCGCCAGGTTTCCCAGAACCCCGCCGTCCGCAACACCGCGGAGACGGCGGCCCAGCAGGGCCGCCAGTTCGCCGGCAAGGCCTACCACGCGGTCAGCGACAAGGTCGGCGACCGGGTCCCGGAGTCCGTGACCCAGCGGGTGCGCTCGCTCCGGGACCGCAACACGAACGGTGCGCCGGAGGACGACTGGGGCACCAGCAGCACTTGAAGCCGACAGTGACGCATACCACCCAGAGCCGCGGGGCCATGGCGCCCCGCGGCTCCGTCGCAGGACACGACCGGTCGTGACGGTTCCGGGCCCGCGAATCCGTGCGCGCCGCCACGACGCTACGCCCATAGAATTTGCGCCATGGGGATAGTCGCCGGGTTGGACAGCTCACCCGATTTCACTCGCATCGTCGTCTGCGACGCAGACACCGGTGCCGTGCTCAAGCAGGGGTATGCCCCGCACCCGGTGGAGGGCGGCGGCCGCGCATCCGACGTCGATCCCCAGGCGTGGCTCCTCTCCCTCGGTGAAGCCGCCGGCGGCGGTCTCCTCGAGGGCGTGCAGGCCATCGGCGTGTCGTCGCAGCAGAACGCCGTCGTGCCCCTCGACGCCCAGGGCAACACCGTCCGTCCCGCCATGGCCGGCGGCGACAAGCGCGCGCAGGTCGCCGCGGCCGACCTCGTCGACGCGCTCGGCGGGCGCGAGGCGTGGGCCCAGGCGGTGGGGTGTGTGCCGCAGGCGGCGCAGCCCGTCACCAAACTGCGCTGGCTGAACAAGACCGAGCCCGACGCCGCTCTGCGCACCGCCGTGCTCCTCCAGGCGCACGACTGGCTGGTGTGGCAGCTCCTCGGCCGGCCGGTCAGGAGGACCACCGACCGCGGCGGCGCCTCCGGCACCGGCTACTGGTCCGCGGCCACCGGCGCCTACCGCTCCGACCTTGTCGAACTGGCCCTGGGTCACCAGGCGATGCTCCCCGAGGTGATCGGGCCCTCGGACGCGGCCGGTACGACCCCGGAGGGGCTGCTGATCTCCGCCGGGACCGGTGAGACCATGGCCGCCGCCTTCGGTCTCGGGATCGGTCTCGGCGACGCCGTGGTGTCGCTGGGCGCCTCCGGGTCCGTGATGGCCGTGCACCCCGAGGCCCTCGTCGACAACAGCGGGATGATCACCTCCCTGGCCGACGCGACCGGCATGCACCTGCCCGTCGTCACCACCCTGAACGCCGTACGGACCCTGCGCGGGGCCGCCGAGATGCTCGGGCTGAACGACCTGGAGAGCCTGTCCGAGCTGGCGATGAAGTCGACGCCGGGGGCCCACGGGCTCGTACTGCTGCCCTATCTGGAAGGTGAGCGGACGCCGAACCTGCCGCACACCGCGGGGACGCTGAGCGGGCTGCGGCGGGAGTCGATGAAGCCGGAGCACCTGGCGCGGGCCGCGTTCGAGGGCATGCTGTGCGGGCTCGCCGACGCGCTCGACGTGCTGCGCGGCCGCGGTGTCGAGGTGCGGCGGGTCTTCCTGCTGGGAGCCGCCGCCGAGCTGTCCGCCGTACAGGCCGCCGCGCCCGCGCTGTTCGGCGCGCAGGTCGTCGTGCCGCAGCCCGCGGACTACGCGGCGATCGGTGCCGCCCGGCAGGCGGCCTGGGCGCTCGGGGTCTCGCAGGGCACGCTCGATCCGCGTACCCCGCCGATGTGGCAGGGCCCGGCCGCGCAGGTTCTGGAGCCCGGCGAGGAGCTGGCGGTGGGGCAGGCGGTGCGGCAGCAGTACGTGTCCGTGCGGGAGCAGACCTACCCGGGCGCGTTCCGGTAGGCAAGTCGCGGAACGTAAGAGTCCGGTAGGAGTCCGGGCCCACGAGGACCCGGAAGGCCGTACGAAGCACTGCTGTCGGCTTAATCGGTTGAGGTAACACGGGTGGAGTGTTCGACGATAGGGGCCAGGGGCAACCACCCGCCCCGTCGCCGACTCCGAGAGACGTAGCGTGCTCATACGACTTCTGCGGACCTATCTCAGGCCCTACAAGAAAGCCATCACCATCCTGGTGCTGCTGCAGTTCCTGCAGACCTGCGCCACCCTCTACCTGCCCACGCTGAACGCGGACATCATCGACCACGGCGTCGTGAACGGAGACACCGGTTACATCCTGAGCTACGGCGCCGTGATGATCGGCATCTCGCTGGCGCAGGTGGTGTGCAACATCGGGGCCGTGTTCTACGGCGCCCGGACCGCCTCCGCGCTCGGCCGGGACCTGCGGGCGGCGGTCTTCGACCGGGTGCAGTCGTTCTCGGCGCGCGAGGTCGGCCAGTTCGGGGCGCCCACGCTGATCACCCGTACGACCAATGACGTGCAGCAGGTCCAGATGCTGGCCCTGATGACGTTCACGCTGCTGGTGTCGGCGCCCATCATGTGCGTGGGCGGCATCGTGCTGGCGCTCGGCCTGGACGTGCCGCTGTCCGGGGTGCTGGTGGCCGTGGTGCCGACGCTGGGCATCTGCGTGACGTTGATCGTACGGCGGCTGCGGCCCCTGTTCCGGTCCATGCAGGTGCGTCTCGACACGGTGAACCGGGTGCTGCGCGAGCAGATCACCGGCAACCGGGTCATCCGGGCGTTCGTGCGCGACGCGTACGAGGAGGACCGTTTCCGGAAGGCGAACAGCGACCTGACGGAGATCTCCCTCAAGACCGGCAACCTGCTCGCGCTGATGTTCCCCGTGGTCATGACGACGGTGAACCTGTCCTCGATCGCGGTGGTGTGGTTCGGTGCCCACCGGATCGACAGCGGCGGGATGCAGATCGGTGATCTGACCGCGTTCCTCGCCTATCTGATGCAGATCGTCATGTCCGTGATGATGGCCACCTTCATGTTCATGATGGTGCCGCGCGCGGAGGTGTGCGCCGAGCGCGTCCAGGAGGTCCTCGACACCTCCTCCAGCGTGGTGCCTCCCCTGGCCCCCGTCCGCGAGCTGCGGCGGCACGGGCATCTGGAGATCCGGGGCGCGGGCTTCCGCTACCCGGGCGCCGAGGAGCCGGTGCTCAAGTCGATCGACCTGGTGGCCCGGCCCGGCGAAGTGACCGCCGTGATCGGCTCGACCGGCAGCGGCAAGTCCACGCTGCTCGGGCTGGTTCCCCGGCTGTTCGACGCGACCGACGGCGAGGTGCTCGTCGACGGGGTGGCCGTCGCCGAGGTCGACCCCGTGCTGCTGGCCAAGACCGTGGGGCTCGTGCCGCAGAAGCCGTATCTCTTCGCGGGCACGGTCGCCACGAACCTTCGCTACGGCAACCCGGACGCCACGGACGAGGAGCTGTGGCACGCGCTGGAGGTGGCGCAGGCCAAGGACTTCGTCTCCGGGCTGGAGAACGGCCTTGACTCCCCCATCGCGCAGGGCGGCACCAACGTCTCCGGTGGTCAGCGGCAGCGGCTCGCCATCGCGCGCACGCTCGTGCAGCGGCCGGAGATCTACCTCTTCGACGACTCCTTCTCCGCCCTCGACTACGCGACCGACGCGGCCCTTCGCGCGGCGCTCGCCGAGGAGACCTCGGAGGCGACCGTCGTGATCGTCGCGCAGCGGGTGGCCACCATCCGCGACGCCGACCGGATCGTCGTCCTCGACGAGGGCCGGGTCGTCGGCACTGGTACCCACCGCGAGCTGATGGCGGACAACGAGACCTACCGGGAGATCGTGCTCTCCCAGCTCACGGAAGCGGAGGCTGCCTGATGGCCGGGCCCATGGGGCGCATGATGGCCGGCACCGGTCCCGAGAACCGGTCGATCGACTTCAAGGTGTCCGGCAGGCGGCTGCTCGCCCAGTTCAAGCCGGAGCGGCTGACGCTCTACGCGATGTTGTTCTGCGTCGTGCTGAGCGTCGGCCTCAACGTGGTCGGGCCGAAGATCCTCGGCGAGGCCACCGACCTGGTCTTCGCGGGCATCATCGGACGGCAGATGCCCTCCGGCGCCAGCAAGGCGGAGGTCCTCGCGTCGATGCGGGAACGCGGCGAAGGTCAGGTCGCCGACATGCTCCGCAGCACCGACTTCACGCCCGGCGAGGGCATCGACTTCACCGCCGTAGGGCATGTGCTGCTGTTCGCGGTCGGGGTGTTCCTCATCGCGGGGCTGCTGATGGCGGTGGCGACGCGGCTGGTCAACCGGACCGTCAACCGCACGATGTTCCGGATGCGCGAGGACGTGCAGACGAAGCTGTCGCGGCTGCCGCTGTCGTACTTCGACAAGCGCCAGCGCGGCGAGGTCCTGTCCCGGGCCACCAACGACATCGACAACATCGGCCAGACCCTCCAGCAGTCGATGGGCCAGCTCATCAACTCGCTGCTCACCATCATCGGTGTGCTCGCGATGATGTTCTGGGTGTCCTGGCTGCTGGCCCTGGTCGCGCTGGTCACCGTGCCGCTGTCGTTCGTCGTCGCCACGCGCGTGGGCAAGCGCTCGCAGCCGCACTTCGTGCAGCAGTGGCGCACCACGGGCAAGCTCAACGCCCACATCGAGGAGATGTACACCGGGCACACCCTGGTGAAGGTGTTCGGCCGCCAGGACGAGTCGGCCGCGCAGTTCGCCGAGCAGAACGACGCGCTGTACGAGGCCGGGTTCAAGGCGCAGTTCAACAGCGGGGTCATGCAGCCGCTGATGATGTTCGTCTCGAACCTCAACTACGTGCTGGTGGCGGTCGTCGGCGGGCTGCGGGTCGCGTCCGGCTCGCTGTCCATCGGTGACGTGCAGGCCTTCATCCAGTACTCCCGGCAGTTCTCGATGCCGCTCACGCAGGTCGCGTCGATGGCGAACCTCGTGCAGTCGGGTGTCGCCTCGGCCGAGCGGATCTTCGAACTCCTGGACGCGGAGGAGCAGGAGGCGGATCCGGTGTCGAGCGCGAGGCCCGAGGAACTGCGCGGGCGGGTCGCTCTGGAGCATGTCTCCTTCCGCTACGACCCCGAGAAGCCGCTCATCGAGGACCTCTCGCTGAAGGTCGAACCGGGACACACGGTCGCGATCGTCGGTCCGACGGGAGCCGGAAAGACCACCCTGGTCAACCTGCTCATGCGGTTCTACGACGTCTCGGGCGGGCGGATCACCCTCGACGGCGTGGACATCGCCCGCATGTCCCGGGACGACCTGCGCGCCGGGATCGGCATGGTGCTCCAGGACACCTGGCTCTTCGGCGGCACGATCGCGGAGAACATCGCGTACGGCGCCTCGCGCGAGGTCACCCGCGGCGAGATCGAGGAGGCGGCCCGGGCGGCCCACGCGGACCGGTTCATCCGGACCCTCCCCGACGGCTACGACACCGTGATCGACGACGAGGGCAGCGGGGTGAGCGCGGGTGAGAAGCAGCTCATCACCATCGCCCGGGCGTTCCTGTCGGACCCGGTGATCCTGGTGCTGGACGAGGCCACCTCGTCGGTGGACACCCGCACGGAGGTCCTGATCCAGAAGGCGATGGCGAAACTGGCCCACGGCCGCACGTCGTTCGTCATCGCCCACCGCCTCTCGACGATCCGGGACGCGGACACCATCCTGGTGATGGAGAACGGCTCGATCGTCGAACAGGGCACGCACACGGACCTGTTGGCGGCGGACGGGGCGTACGCGCGGCTGTACACGGCACAGTTCGCGCAGGCGGTGGCCGAGGTGGACTAGCTGAAGGGGGCCGTGGCGAAACGGCCCCCTTTCCTCAGTCCAGGTAGCCCCGGAGCTGATCCGCAAAAGCGTGATCCCGCAGCTTGTTCAGCGTCTTGGACTCGATCTGCCGTATCCGCTCCCGCGTCACGCCGAAGATGCGGCCGATCTCCTCCAGTGTGCGCGGCCGCCCGTCGGCCAGGCCGTACCGGAGTTGGACGACCTTGCGCTCACGTTCGCCCAGGGTCGACAGCACCGCCTCCAGGTGCTCCCTGAGCAGCAGGAACGCCGCCGACTCGACCGGCGAGGCGGCGTCGCCGTCCTCGATGAGGTCGCCGAGGGCCACGTCGTCCTCCTCGCCGACCGGCGCGTGCAACGACACCGGTTCCTGGGCCAGGCGCAGGACCTCGCTGACGCGTTCGGGGGCGAGGTCGAGGTGGGCCGCGACCTCTTCCGGGGTCGGTTCGTAGCCGCGCTCCTGGAGCATGCGGCGTTGGACGCGCACGACCCGGTTGATCAACTCGACGACGTGGACCGGGACTCGGATCGTCCGGGCCTGGTCGGCGAGGGCCCGGGACATGGCCTGGCGGATCCACCAGGTGGCGTAGGTGGAGAACTTGTAGCCGCGGGCGTAGTCGAACTTCTCGACGGCCCGGATCAGGCCCAGGTTTCCCTCCTGAACCAGGTCGAGCATGGTCAGGCCGCGGCCGACGTACCGTTTCGCGACGGACACGACGAGACGCAGGTTCGCCTCGATGAGGCGGCGCTTGGCCATGCGGCCCAGCACGACCAGACGATCCAGGTCGAGCGCCAACTGGCTGTCCAGGTCGGGGGCGTTGCTCAGTTTCTCCTCGGCGAACAGGCCGGCCTCGACCCGGCGGGCGAGGTCGACCTCCTCGGCCGCGGTGAGCAGCGGGATGCGGCCGATCTCCCGCAGGTACTGGCGGAACAGGTCCGAGGACGGGCCGCCGGTGTCGGCGCGGGCGCGGGGCGGCTCGGGCGGTTCGACCGGCTCGGTCTCCACGTTGTCGAGGGCTTCCGCGGGCGGGGTGTCCGGCTCCGCCTCGGGGTGGTGCGCGACACGGCTCTGCGGGGGCACCGCGACGAGTACGTCGGTCTCGGCGTCCTGCTCTGTCGTGTCGTCCGTACCGTTCTCGGTCTGTGTCAGGGTCTGGGTCTGCACGGGGGCGACCTCCAGGATGATCGCTGCCATGGAGTGCGGCAGCGGTACTTCGGGGGCGGAGTCGGCGGCCTCGCCGCTGTCCGTCCCGTACGCGATGAGCGGAACCGCGGGGGTCTGGGACCCGCTGGGGGCGGATCGGCCGCGCTCCGAGGACTCAGGCACCGGACCCAGTGTGGAGTACGACACATCGCCGCCACGAGGGGCGTGCGGGGACTTTTTGAGTCCGGTCCGTGACCGCCTGGTTACTTTGCCTTACGAGTACGCGGGCCAACGGCCGTGAAACCACTTGAAAGGCGTACGGGAACCGGCGCTAGAGAGCGGCCGCGCCGCGCTCCCGCAGTGCCTGGCCGTACTGCTGGAGTACCCACACCTCGTTCTGTACGGCGGCCAGGTGGGCCGGGTCGCCGCCGGAGCCGAGGCGGATCAGGGTGCCCTGGATCTCCTGGATGCGGCGGTCGACGGCGCGGCGGCGGACCGTGACGAGCTGTTCGCCGGCGTAGTTCTCGTCGACCGTGCGCCGCATGATCGCCTCGACGGCCAGCTCCGTGACCATGGCGCGGACCGCGTCATCGGGGGCGGCCTCGCGGACCCGGACGAGGTAGTCCTGGGAGTCCTGGACGCCGTACTCCGCGCCGCCCGCGTCCATGATGGCCTGGCGTACGGCGGCGTAGGGCGGGGCGGTGAACTCGTCGATGCCGTACGCGTCGAAGGCCGGGGAGACCAGCTCGGGGCGCTGCAGGGCGAGCTTGAGCAGCTCGCGCTCGGTGGCGTAGACGGGGTTGCGCAGGGTCAGGGCGGGGCCGGAGACGGCGGGGCGGTGGGCTCCGTCGTACGACGGCTGCTGCGGGCCGCGTCCCGAGGGGGCCGGGCCCCTGCCGCCGCGGTCGCGGGACCAACGGGCCAGCTGGGCCACCCTCTTGACCACGAACTGGGTGTCGAGGATGCCGAGCATGCCGGCGAGCTGGACGGCGACCTCGTGCTGGGCGCCGCTGTTCTTGATGCGGGCGACGATCGGGGCGGCCTCGTCGAGGGCCGCGGCGCGGCCGGCGGGGGTGTCGAGGTCGTAGCGGACGACGATCTGGCGCAGCGCGAACTCGAAGAGCGGGGTGCGGGGTTCGGCCAGGTCGGCGACCGCCTCGTCGCCCTTGGCGAGGCGCAGCTCGCAGGGGTCCATGCCGTCGGGGGCGATCGCGATGTAGGTCTCGGCTGCGAACTTCTGGTCGTCCTCGAAGGCGCGCAGGGCCGCTTTCTGGCCGGCCGCGTCGCCGTCGAAGGTGAAGATCACGCGGGCCGAGCCGTTGTCCATCAGCAGCCGGCGCAGGATCTTGATGTGGTCGCCGCCGAAGGCCGTGCCGCAGGTCGCGATCGCGGTCGTCACGCCGGCGAGGTGGCAGGCCATGACGTCGGTGTAGCCCTCGACGACGACCGCGCGGGACGCCTTGGCGATGTCCTTCTTCGCGAGGTCGATGCCGTAGAGGACCTGGGACTTCCGGTAGATCGCCGTGTCGGGCGTGTTGAGGTACTTGGGGCCGTTGTCCGCCTCGTAGAGCTTGCGTGCGCCGAAGCCGACGACGTCTCCGCCGATGTCGCGGATGGGCCACATCAGACGGCCGCGGAAGCGGTCGATGGGGCCGCGGCGGCCTTCCTGGGAGAGACCGGAGAGCAGGAGCTCCTTGTCGGTGAAGCCCTTGCCGCGCAGGAAGCGGGTGAGGTGGTCCCAGCCCTGGGGGCTGTAGCCGACGGAGAAGTGCGCGGCGGCGGCCTGGTCGAAGCCGCGCTCGGCGAGGAACTGGCGGCCGGTGTCGGCCTCCGGGCCGGTGGCCAGCTGCTCCATGTACCAGTCGGCGGCGATCTTGTGGGCCTCGACCAGGCGGATGCGCTCGCCGCGCTGGTGGGAGGGGTTGTAGCCGCCCTCCTCGTACCGCAGGGTGATGCCGGCCTGGCCCGCCAGGCGCTCGACCGCCTCGGAGAAGGAGAGGTGGTCGACCTTCATCACGAATGTGATGGTGTCGCCGCCCTCCTGGCAGCCGAAGCAGTGGAAGAGGCCCTTGCTCGGACTGACCTGGAAGGACGGCGACTTCTCGTCGTGGAAGGGACACAGGCCCTTGAGGTTGCCACCGCCCGCGTTGCGCAGCTGGAGGTACTCGGACACCACGGCGTCGATCGGGACCGCGTCCCGTACCGCCTTCACGTCCTCGTCGTTGATCCGTCCTGCCACGCGTGAAGTCTACGGGGAGGTACTGACACCTACGGGACGAGGCTGACGAGGGGAACGTGCGGGTCCGCCAGTGCCTCCGTGTCCACCTGAGCCCTGGATCGGATCAGTCCCTGAATCGGCTCTGTGACGTCCCACACGTTGACGTTCATCCCGGCCAGCACACGGCCCTGCTTCACCCAGAAGGCGATGAACTCCCGCTTCCCGGCGTCTCCCCGGATCACCACTTCGTCGTACGAGCCCGGGGGTGCCCAGCCGCTGTACTCCATTCCCAGGTCGTACTGGTCGGAGAAGAAGTAGGGCACCCGGTCGTACGTCACCTGGCGGCCCAGCATCGCTCGCGCCGCCGCAGGGCCGCCGTTGAGCGCGTTGGCCCAGTGCTCGACCCGCAGCCGGTTGCCGAAGAGGGCGTGGTGGAAGGAGGCCACGTCGCCCGCCGCGTAGATGTCCGGGTCGGAGGTGCGCAGTTGTGCGTCCACGGCGACACCGCCGCCGTGCGCCCGGTCCGCCAGTTCGAGCCCGGCCGCCTCCGCGAGAGCGACGCGGGGGGCCGCGCCGACCGCCGCGAGGACGTCGTGCGCGGGATGCTCCTCGCCGTCGTCGGTACGGGCCGCGAGGACCATGCCGTCCTGCCCGACGATCTCCGTCAGTCTGGCCCCGAAGTGGAAGCGGACACCACGCTCGCGGTGCAGCTCGGCGAAGAGGTTGCCGAGCTCGGGGCCGAGGACCGAGTACAGGGGGGTCGACAGGGGCTCGACGACGGTGACCTCGGCGCCGTACTCCCGGGCCGCCGCCGCGACCTCCAGGCCGATCCAGCCGGCGCCGGCGATCACAAGGTGACCGTTGTCCCTGCCCAGGGTGGCCAGGACACCCTTGAGGCGCTCGGCGTGGGCGAGGCGGCGCAGGTGATGGACGCCCGCGAGATCGGTCCCCGGGATGTCCAGCCGGCGCGGCTCCGCGCCCGTCGCCAGCAGCAGCTTGTCGTAGCGGACGACGGTGCCGTCCTCGCCGAAGCGGACCGTCTTCGCCGCACGGTCGATGGCGTCCACGGTCTCGCCGAGGTGCAGCTCGATGTCGTTGCGCGCGTACCAGGCGGGTTCGTGGACGAAGACGCTGTCGCGCTCCTCCTTGCCGAGGAGGTAGCCCTTGGAGAGCGGCGGGCGCTCGTAGGGGTGGTCGCGTTCGTCGCAGATCAGTATCACGCGGCCGGTGAAGCCCTCCGTGCGGAGTGTCTCGGCCGCCTTCGCGCCGGCGAGACCTCCTCCGACGATGACAAATGTCTGATCCGCGTCGACCACTTGATGCCTCCTCGTAAGGGTGCCGCCACATGGGAGCGTCCCGCACGGAGTGTGATGGGGGAAGAGGGAGTGGCCCGATCAGGCCACGGAGGGTCACATTCGGTCTCGATCCATGTCACTCCCGTCTCCTCCACACAACTTGTGTCCCGCAAGCATCACAGGTGACCCGTGAGACGGGCGTGAAGCGAACGGGCGGACGCGTCGGTGAGGGACGCGATCTGGTCGACGATCACCCGCTTGCGCGCGCGGTCGTCGGGCGCGTCGTCGAACAGCGCGTGGAACTGGGGCTCGAGGCCGTCCGGGGCGCGGACGGTGAGCACCTCGGCCAGTTCGGCGACGACGATCCGCTGGTCGGCCCGCAGCCGCTCCTGCTCCGCGCGCTGCATGACATACCGGTCGGCGACGGCCTTGAGGACCGCGCACTCCAGGCGGGTCCCGTGCGGTACGACGAGTTCGGCGTCGTATCTCGTGAGTCTGCCGGTGCCGTACCGCTCGCGCGTGGCGGCTTCGGCGGAGAGGCAGAAGCGGCCGATGAGCTGGCTGGTGGCGTCCTTGAGGCGGGCCTGGGCGACGGCCGAGCCGTCGTAGCCGTGCGGCCACCATGGCTGGTCCTGGAGGCGGTCGAGGGCTTCCGCTAGTTCCGCCGGGTCGGTGTCGGCGGCGACGTACCTGCCGAGGGCCACCTCGAAGACGGCCCGGCGTTCCGGTTCGGCGTGCAGGTAGTTGGGGTCGATGTGGCCCGCGTGCAGGCCGTCCTCGACGTCGTGGACCGAGTAGGCCACGTCGTCGGCCCAGTCCATCACCTGGGCCTCGAAGGTGGTGCGGGTGCCCGGGGCGTCCTTGCGGATCCAGTCGAAGACGGGGCGGTCGTCCTCGTAGACGCCGAACTTCCGCGACTGCGCTCCGCGCGGCCAGGGGTACTTGGTGGCGGCGTCGAGGGTGGCTCTGGTGAGGTTCAGTCCCACCGATCCCTCGTCGGTGAAGCGTTTGGGCTCGATGCGGGTCAGGAGCCTCAGGGACTGGGCGTTGCCCTCGAAGCCTCCGCAGTCGTCGGCGAACTCGTTCAGCGCCTGTTCGCCGTTGTGACCGAACGGGGGGTGGCCGAGGTCGTGGGCCAGACAGGCGGCCTCGACCAGGTCCGGGTCACAGCCGAGGGCCGCGCCGAGCTCACGGCCGACCTGGGCGCATTCCAGGGAGTGGGTGAGCCGGGTGCGGGGGCTGGCGTCCCAGGCGTGACTGCGGGTTCCTGGTGTGACGACCTGCGTCTTGCCGGCGAGCCTCCGGAGCGCGGCGGAGTGGAGGATGCGGGCCCGGTCGCGCTGGAAGGCGGTGCGGCCGGGGCGTTTATCGGGTTCTGGGGCCCAGCGTTCTGTTGACTGCAGGTCGTACGGCATGTCTCGACAGTACGGGCAGTGACTGACAATTCGCCTGTACGTCTGCCGGGTGGCGGTTATACGGCGAGTGCGGGCAGTTGGTGGCTGGTCGCGCCCCTTCGGCCGGCGACCTGGTCGTAACGGTGCAGGATCAGGTCCGCCATCGCGGGGTGGGTGCCCAGGGGGGCCGAGGCGATCCACGGGGCCTTCGCCGCGCACTGGGTCGCGAACAGGCCGGGGGCCGTGAAGTACGACGCCACCGCCACCCTGTCGCGACCTCGCGCTGCCAGTGCGCGGATCGCCGTGTCGACCGTCGGGGTCGCCGCGGAGGCGTAGGCCGGGACCACCGGGACGCCCAGGCGGTCCGACAGAAGGTGGGCCGTGCGGCGGGTGTCCACGGCCGAGTCGGGGTCGCGGGAGCCCGCCGACGCGAGGACCACCGCGCTGGTGCGGCGGGTCTCCTGGTTCGTGCCCCAGCCCGCCTCGACCAGGCGGGCGTGCAGGGTCTCCACGAGCAGCGGGTGCGGGCCCAGCGGGGCAGCCACGCGCGTGCGGGCCGCGGAGGCCGCCGCCATCTCCGGGATGTCGCGCTTGACGTGATAGCCGCGGCTGAGCAGCAGCGGGACCAGGACCGCCTCCGCCGTACCCAGGGACGCCAGGGTGTCCGGCAGCAGGGGCTCGTTCAGCTCGATGTGGCCCAGGTGCACCGGCAGGTCGGGGCGCTGGGCGCGGACCTGGTCCAGGAGTTCGTGGACCGTGTTCAGGGTGCGCGGATCGCGGCTGCCGTGGGCCACCAGGACGAGCGCGGACGGCTCGGGGCGGCGCCTGTCGTCGAGGGAGACGAGGCTGGGCTGGCTGCTGATCCGGTTCATGGAACGATGGTGACGGCCTGAGGTTGCCACCCCGTTTCACGGCAATAACGCGTGCTTTCCGACGGTTCACCATGCGGGGCGCAGGCGTGTGAGGCGGCGTGACCTGCGCATTCTCGTCCGGCAGTGAGGCTGGTCACGCTCCTGCGGGCGAACCGATCGGCCTGACCGTACGTCTCTCGTTGTCGGAAGGCCGACCGGGGAGGGACCGTCCGATGCGACTGCCGAAGGTGCGCGGACCGCGCCTGCCACGCACGCGTGCCGGGCGGCGCAGGCTCGTGCAGGCCGTGATGGCGGGGTGTGTGCTCGCGCTGCTGCCGTCGACCTGGATGTACGTCGTGACGGGTGACCGGCTGCGGACGACGGCCGACGTGCCGCGCACCGAGGTGGCCGTCGTCTTCGGTGCCGGGCTGTGGGACGGCGAGCCGTCGCCGTATCTCGCCCATCGGCTCGACGCGGCGGCGAAGCTGTACCGGGAGAACCGGATCGAGGTCGTCCTCGTCACCGGCGACAACAGCCGCGAGGACTACGACGAGCCCGACGCCATGCGCGCGTACCTGACGCGGCACGGCGTCCCGGACACGCGGATCGTCAGCGACTACGCGGGCTTCGACACCTGGGACTCCTGCGTGCGCGCCAGGAAGATCTTCGGCGTCCACAAGGCGGTGCTCATCAGCCAGGGCTTCCACATCCGGCGCGCGGTCGCGCTCTGCCAGGCGGCGGGGGTGACGTCGTACGGCATCGGTGTCGACGCCAAGCACGACGTCACCTGGTACTACGGCGGTACCCGGGAGATCCTCGCGGCGGGCAAGGCGGCCCTGGACGTGGTGGTCCGGCCGGATCCGCGGTTCCTGGGACCGAAGGAGCCGGGTGTGGCGGACGCGCTGGCCTCGGCCCGCCGCTGAGGCCGCCGAGGTGGCCCGGGAGGCGGGGCACGGTGCCCCGCCTCCCGGGTCGGCCGTCACCGGCCGGTGAAGCGCGGGGCGCGTTTCTCGAGGAACGCGGTCATGCCCTCCTTCTGGTCGGCCGTCGCGAACAGGGCGTGGAAGACCCGGCGTTCGAAGCGGATGCCGTCGCGCAGGCCGGTCTCCAGGGCCTGGTGCACACACTCACGGGCCGCCCTGACCGCCGTACGCCCGTACGAGGCGATCGTCGCGGCCGCCTCCAGGGCCTCCGGCAGGACCCGGTCGTCCGGTACGACCCGGGAGACGAGACCGCAGCGTCCCGCCTCCCGCGCGTCCATCGTGCGGCCGGTGAGGACCAGGTCCATCGCCTTCGCGTGGCCGACCAGGCGGGTCAGGCGCTGGGTGCCGCCGATGCCCGGGATCACGCCCAGCTTGATCTCCGGCTGTCCGAAGACGGCCGACTCCCCCGCGATGACGAGGTCGCACATCATCGCCAGTTCGCATCCTCCGCCCAGCGCATGGCCGTTGACGGCGGCGATCTTCGGGGTGCGCAGGTCCGCGAACTCCTCCCACGCGGCGAAGTAGTCCTCGGCCGCCATGTCCACGGCCGACTTCCCGGCCATCTCCCTGATGTCGGCTCCCGCCGCGAAGACGCGTTCCGAGCCGGTGACGACGTAGCAGCCGACCTCGGGGTCCGCGTCCAACGGGCGCAGCGCGTCGAGGAGTTCGGCCAGCAATTCGGAGCTGAGCGCGTTGCGGACGTGCGGGCGGTGCAGACGTACGGTCACGACCGCGCCGTGCCGTTCGAGCTTCAGGTTGTTCATCGACGTCCCCTTCTACGAGTCCCAGATCGCGCCGTACGCCGGGATCCCCCGCCGCTCCAGGCCGTGCACCACCTGCCAGGTCAGCCTCTTGTTGGAGATGCAGATGACCGCCTCGGCGCCGAAGTCCCGGTAGGCCTCGTACGCGAGGCGCACCATGTCGGGCTTGCCGCGCTGTGAGGTGTCCCAGACCAGGGCGTGCGGCTGGACGGCGAGGATCTCGTCGACGAGGGCGTCGCCGTAGGTGGTGCGGGGGTCGCGGGTCGCCCAGACCAGACGGGAGGGGACCTCGGCCGCGAGGAGGTGGGGCAGGCAGGGGCCGATGCCGCTGCCGGTCGCCACGTAGACCACCTTCGTGAACAGGGTCTCGATGTTGGCGACTCCGGCCGTGGTGATGCCCTTCACCCAGACCTTCGCCGGCAGGTCGTCGATGAAGGCGCCCGTCCAGTCGCCGGCCCGGGAGATGGTGAGCCGGAAGCCGGGCTCGCCGGGTGCGGGGACGTTGGCGAAGGAGTGCCATTCCCTCAGCGGGCTGCGACTGATCGCGGTGGAGGAGCCCGCGAAGGGGGTCTCGCCGTGGTCGAAGCGGGCCAGCACGACGTGGGAGGAGGGGCGTTCGAGGCGTACGGCCACCTTGCGCAGCCGTAGCCAGGGCAGCGCCACGCTGAAGGTGACCAGCGCGAGCACCGCCAGTGACGCCGGTCCCGCGGACGACAGCAGGGTGTGCGTCCAGAACAGGGCGAGGGCCGTCCAGCCGCCGAAGCGGTGGATCTTCTCGAAGTGATCGTGGTGGCGGGAGCGGAACGGGGGCAGGGCGGTGGCAATGATGAGCGCGAGGAGGGACAGCAGGGTCCAGCCGACCGCCGCCAGGGGGCCATTGGGTGTCGTGACCGTCAGGGCCAGGAACCAGGCCGTCCCGGCCAGTGCTCCGCCGACGTGCAGTCCGCCGAAGTGGTAGACCTTCCCGAGCGTCCAGCGGATCTTCAGCGGCCAGGTCGTCGGGGGCCGAGTGGCCAGCCGGAAGAAGAGGTTGACGACGTACTGCTGGCGGACGATCACGGCGAGGGCGAGGTTGGCGAGCGCCGCGTGGCCGAGGGTCCGCGTCGACAGGGGCCAACCGGCCCACAGGAAGGCCAGGTTGGCCGCGATCACCAGTCCCGCCAGCCGGTTGTAGTGCATCAGCCGCGGGTGCTTCAGGAGCCGCCTCGCCGCGGAGGTGAGGGGCGGGAGGTCGGTCGTCTCGCGGACGGGTGCGGTCGTCATCGGGCCACCGCCAACCGCTCGTCGGCCATCCGCAGCAGGGCCTGCTTGTCGATCTTGCCGCGGTCGGTCTCCGGTAGGTGTGTCAGGGCCATGACACTCTCGGGCACGCAGTAGTACGGCAACGCCTCCGCCACCGCCCGCCTCGCCGCGTCGGGGTCCACGTCCGCCGGGCTGACGAACGACACCAGGGTCCGGGCGTCCCGCTTCAGGGTCACCGCGCGGGCGCAGCCCTCGACCGCTTCCAGGACCGAGGAGACGGAGTCGAGTTCGACCCGGAAGCCGCGGACCTTGACCTGGTCGTCGGTGCGGCCGAGGTGTTCGAGCTCGCCGCTGGGCGTCCAGCGGCCGAGGTCGCGCGTGCGGAACATACGGTGCTCGCCGCCGAGAAAGGGGTCGGGGGCATAGCGCTCGGCGTTCAGCGCGGGGTTGTCCAAGTAGCCCGCCGATACGCAGTCGCCACCCGCCCACATCTCGCCGACCGCGCCGATGGGCAGCGGGCGACGGTCGCCGTCGAGGACGTAGACCGTGTTGTTGGGGGTGGGGCGGCCGATGGTCAGCAGGGGGGCCGCCGGGTCGTGGCGGCTCATCGTGTTGACGATGGTCGTCTCGGTCGGGCCGCAGCAGTTGTAGAAGACGGCCTGGCGGGCCCAGCGGTCGGCGAGGGGGCGCGGGCAGGGCTCTCCGGCGACGGCGACCGTGCGGACGCGCGGGCAGACGGCCGGGTCGATGCCGGACAGGACGGTCGGGGTGGCGATCAGGACGTCGGCCGTGCGGGCCGTCGCGTTGATGTCCCGGCCGCGGATGACGAGGGTGCCGCCGTGGGTGAGGCAGCCGAGGATCTCCCAGGCCGCCATGTCGAAGGCCACGTTGAGCAGGTGGGCCACGCGGTCGCCGGGGCGGATGCCGAGGCCGCCGGGTTCGGTGAGGAGGATGCCCGCGACGTTGCGGTGGGTGACCTTCACGCCGTTGGGGCGGCCGGTGGTGCCGGAGGTGAACAGGACGTAGCAGCCGTCGTCGGGGCGGACGGTCCGCGGGGGCGCGCCCGCCGGCTCGTACGGCAGCGGTTCGTCGAGGGTGATCACGTGGGGGCCCCGCGGGACGCGGGCCGCGTGCTCGGCGACGGTCAGGACGATCCGGGTGCGGGCGGTGCGGATCACATGGGCGAGCTGGGCCGGGGGCGCTAGGCCGATGTCCTGGGGGACGTAGGCGGCGCCCGCCTTCAGGATGCCGAGCAGGCCGACGAGCATCGGGATGGAGCGGCGTACGAAGAGTCCGACGTGGTCGCCGGGCCGTACGCCCTCGCGGATCAGACGGGTGGCGAGGGCGTCGGCGTAACGGTCGAGCTCGCCGTAGGTGATCGTCGCGCCGGCGTGCTCGGCGGCCACGACGCGCGGGGTGGCGGCCGCCTGGCGCTCGACGGCGTGGTGGACGAGCGGGTCCGGGACGGAGACGGCGGGGCCGTGTCCGTAGACCCGGAAGAGGTGCCGGTCGCGGGGGGCCAAATGGCGCAGAGACATGCTGGGGGAACCTCCTGGCTGGCTTATCGCATGACGGTTTGCCTGGCGCCAAGCTGGATCCGCGCTCGACTGTAGCCGCGGTTTTTCAACACTCAACAATGCGTGCTCGGCCAAACACGCAACGGAATGCGCCACATGTGGCGTCTTTCACATCGCAGGCAACTTCCGTACCGCCCTGCGACGACTCTCAGGTGGGCGAGTATGCGCCTCACCGCTCCCGGGCGCCGATCGGGAGGTCGCCGTCTTTGCCGCGTAACACGGAGCCGTCCTCGGTGTAACACGGCCGAAGCACGCTGAAAGGCATGCAGAACACCGCGACGCCCACGCACTGCCCGTACTGCGCCCTGCAGTGCGGCATGAACCTGACCCCCGCTCCGGACGGGACCGTCGAGGTGAGCGAGCGCGCGGACTTCCCGGTGAACCGGGGGGCGCTGTGCGGCAAGGGCCGTACGGCACCCGCGGTGCTCTCGTCCCGGGTGCGCCTGACCTCCCCGTTGGTGCGCTCCGGGGGCACACTCGTGCCCGCCACCTGGGACGAGGCACTGGGCCGGATCGCCGAGGAGCTGTCCCGCACGCGCGCGGAGCATGGCCCGGACGCGTGCGGGGTCTTCGGCGGGGGCGGCCTGACGAACGAGAAGGCGTACACGCTCGGCAAGTTCGCGCGGGTCGTCCTCGGCACCTCGCAGATCGACTACAACGGGCGTTTCTGCATGTCGTCCGCGGCGGCCGGGGGGATGAAGGCCTTCGGCCTGGACCGGGGGCTGCCCTTCCCGTTGGAGGACATCCCGAAGTCCGGCTGTGTGATCCTCGTCGGCTCGAACCTCGCCGAGACCATGCCGCCGTCCTTGCGGTTCTTCACCGAACTGAGGGAGAACGGCGGCACGTTGATCGTCATCGATCCCCGCCGCACCAAGACCGCCGAACAGGCCGACCTGCATCTGATGCCCCGGCCGGGGACGGACCTCGCGCTGGCGCTCGGTCTGCTGCACCTCGTCGTCGCCGAGGGGCTGGTCGACGAGGAGTACGTCCGTGAGCGCACGGCCGGCTGGGAGGACGCGCGGGCCGCCGCGATGGCCCACTGGCCGGAGTACGTGGAGCGGATCACCGGCGTTCCGGTGCCCCAGCTCCGGGAGACCGTACGGATGTTCTGCGAGCCCGAGTCCGCGATGGTGCTCACCGCGCGCGGGCCCGAGCAGCAGTCCAAAGGCACCGACACCGTGAGCGCGTGGATCAACCTGTGCCTGGCGACCGGGCGGGCAGGGCGGCCGTTCAGCGGCTACGGCTGTCTGACCGGGCAGGGCAACGGACAGGGCGGGCGCGAACACGGCCAGAAGGCCGACCAGTTGCCCGGCTACCGCAAGCTGGACGACCCGGCGGCGCGGGCGCATGTCGCCGAGGTGTGGGGCGTGGACCCCGACTCGCTGCCCGGACCGGGGCGCAGCGCCTACGAGTTGCTCGACGCGCTCGGCACGGACATCAAGTCGCTGCTGCTGATGGGCTCCAACCCGGTGGTGTCGGCGCCGCACGCCGCGCACATCGAGGAGCGCATCAAGTCCCTGGACTTCCTCGCCGTCTGTGACGTCGTGCTCTCGGAGACGGCCGCCCTCGCGGACGTGGTCCTGCCGGTCACGCAGTGGGCCGAGGAGACGGGCACGACGACCAATCTGGAGGGGCGGGTGCTGCTGCGCCGGCAGGCGATCACGCCGCCGGACGGCATCCGCAGCGACCTGGAGGTCATGCACGAACTCGCCGACCGCCTCGGGGTGGAGAAGGGCTTCCCGACCGACCCCGAGGAGGTCTTCGAGGAGCTGCGCCGGGCGAGCGCGGGCGGTCCTGCCGACTACTCCGGGATCACCTACCGGCGGCTGGCCGAGGAGAACGGGGTGTTCTGGCCGTGTCCGACGGAGGACACGGTGGTGCACCCCGGTACCCCGCGCCTCTTCCTGGACCGCTTCGCCACCCCGGACGGCCGGGCCCGCTTCGTCCCCGTCTCGCACCGGGCGATCGCGGAGGAGCCCGACGAGGAGTACCCGGTGCTGCTGACGACCGGCCGGGTCGTGGCGCAGTACCAGTCCGGGGCGCAGACCCGCCGGGTGGACGAGCTGAACGCCGCCGCGCCGGGGCCGTTCGTGGAGCTGCACCCACGGCTCGCGGAGCGGCTGGGGGCGGCCGAGGGCGACCCGGTCGCCGTGGTCTCACGGCGCGGGCGGGCCGTGGCCCCGGCCCGCATCACACTCGGCATCCGCCCGGACACCGTCTTCATGCCCTTCCACTGGTACGGCGAGGGCCGCGCCAACACCCTCACCAACCCGGCACTGGACCCGACGTCCCGGATGCCGGAGTTCAAGGCGTGCGCGGTACGGGTGGAGGCGGTCAAGTCGTAGTTGCCGCACGGCTGTTGGCTCACAGGAGTGGAGGCGAGCCGCTGGGGCGTTGCGCTGGGGTGGTACGCCGCGGTGGTGCGGGCGGGGCGGGGGACGCCGGGTGGGGCGTCGGGGCCGGTGCGCTGGGGCGGACGCCCGGCCGGTACGTGGGGGCTGGTGCGCTGGGGCGGGCGCCCGGCCGGTACGTGGGCTGGTGCGCCGGTCCGGTGCGCTGAGGCGGACGCCCGGCCGGTGCATGGGCTGGTGCGCCGGTCCGGTGCGCTGAGGGCGGTGCGCCGGGGCAGCCGCCGAGCCGGTACGCCAGGGCAGACGCCCCCGCCGGTATGCCAAGGCGGACGCCAAAGCGGTGCACTGGAGCGGACGCCCGGCCGTACGCCAGGGCCGGTGCGGTGGGGCGGACTCCCAGCCGGTGGGCGAGCCGGGCGCCGGGGCGGTGCCCTTCCCCTCAGGGCGACAGCGACGGTCGACGTCGGCCGAGGTGCCCGTGCGGCCGGTCGCTCGCACCGCTCAGCGGCGGGACAGCCAGTCGCCGCTCTCGATCAGTTTGCCGCGCGACCGCAGGCGGGCCGTGACGGAGGGCGCGGCCACGTACACCCACGCGCGCACGGCCGTGCCGTCGGCGGTCCTGGTCACCTCGCGCGCGACGCGTTCGTAGAGGTTGCGCGGGTCGCCCGGGGCGTACTCCTCCAACTCGTCCAGGGCGGCGAGCAGTTCGCCGTAGTCCTCCGGGGCGGCGGTCACGAGCTCGCCGAAAACCGGTCCGCCGCCCGGTTCCTCGACGGCGTACGGGTAGCCGGGACCGTCGTAGAGCAGCGCGCCGGCGAGTCGGCCCGGCTCCTCGGAGCGGATACGGCCGCGCAGGAAGAGGTCGTGGTTGGCCTCGCCGGGGCGGAGCGTGCCGTAGACGAAGAACGGGAGTCTCGCAGAGGTCACAGAAACGATTCTCTCCCCTCACAACCCTGCACGTGACACGGTATGGACACGGCTTGTCATGACCTCTTAAATCTTGGTCAACGTCCGCGCCACCCCCCACGCGCCGCGTTGGCGCCTTTCAGAGGAGACCGATGAGTCGGATACGGCCGTACGTCCGAGGTGCCCGTTCCCGCCGTCTCGCCACCGCCGGAGTCGCCGCCACCACCGCCACCCTGCTGGCCGCCGCCCTTTCCCCCGCCGCCGGTGCGGCCGACAGACCGACCAGGGCCACCGCGCTCGAGAACGCCGCCTCCGTCCTGGCCGACCGGGCCTCGGCGCTGGGCCTCACCTCCGCGCAGGACACGAAGGTCCGTGACGTGATCGTCGACGCCGACGGCACCCAGCACGTCCGCTACGACCGTACCTACCGCCAACTGCCCGTACTGGGCGGCGACTTCGTGGTCCACCTGGCGCCGGACGGGGCGTACAAGAGCTCCTCGCGTGCCACGAGGAGCGCGATATCCCTCTCCAGCGTCACCCCCGTCCTGTCCGCCCCGAAGGCGGCCGACCTCGCGGCGAACGCCCTCAAGGCCGCCAACCTCGGCGAGACGCTGAAGAAGCTGACCGCCAAGCCGCAGCTGGTCGTCGACGCCCTGCACGGGGCGCCGAAGCTGGCCTGGCAGACGAACGCCGCCGCACAGGACTCCCTCGGCAACCCGGTGGCGCGGACGGTGCTGACGGACGCGCGGACGGGCGCGCAGATCGACGCGTGGGACAGCATCGAGCAGGCGGCCGGCGACGGCAAGTCGCTGTACAGCGGGACGGTTCCGCTGCAGACGACGCAGTCGGGGTCGACGTACCAGCTGAAGGACGCGGCCCGTGGGAACACCTACACCGGCGACGCGGCCAACAAGACCGACCTGTGCTTCCTGACCATCTGCCTCAGCCGGGCGCCGTCGACCGTGTTCACCGACGCCGACAACCACTGGGGGACGGGGGCGACCTCGGACCGGGCCACGGCGGCGGTGGACGCGCAGTACGGCACCGACGTGACCTGGGACTACTACAAGAACGTCCACGGCAGGAACGGCATCGCCGGGGACGGCAAGGGCTCCTACAACCGCGTCCACTACGGCACGAACTACAACAACGCCTTCTGGGACGACAGTTGCTTCTGCATGACGTACGGCGACGGTGACGGGACCCAGCTCGGTCCGCTGGTGTCGCTGGACGTGGCGGGCCACGAGATGTCCCACGGCGTGACCTCGAAGACGGCGGCACTGACGTACTCGGGCGAGTCGGGCGGCCTCAACGAGGCGACCTCCGACATCTTCGGCACGCTGGTGGAGTTCTACGCGGGCAACTCCTCGGACACCGGCGACTATCTGATCGGCGAGAAGATCGTCCGCTCCGGCTTCGGCCGCGACGCCCTGCGCTACATGGACAAGCCCTCCAAGGACGGCAACTCCGCCGACTCCTGGAGCAGTTCGGTCGGCAACCTCGACGTCCACTACTCCTCCGGCGTGGCGAACCACTTCGCGTATCTGCTGGCGGAGGGCAGCGGCGCCAAGACCGTCAACGGCGTCAGCTACAACTCCCCCACCTCCAACGGCTCCACGGTCACCGGCATCGGCCGCGACAAGCTGGGCGCCATCTGGTACCGGGCGCTGACGGTCTATATGACATCCTCGACGAACTACGCGGGGGCACGGACGGCCACCCTGAACGCGGCGAAGGATCTGTACGGCGCGGGCAGCACGGAGTACAACGCGGTGGCGGCGGCCTGGAGCGCGGTGAACGTGAACTGAGAGCCCTTGCTCGTGACACGGCCGCCCCGGGATCCGGGGCGGCCGTACCCGTCGGAGGACGAGGGCGGTTGGGCGAGGAGGACGGTTGGGCGAGTACGACCCGCACATCCATGTCGAGGTGAAGGTGGTCCGTGGCGAGGCCGCCGTCCGCAATATGCTCGCGGCCACGTTCGGCCTGGCCGGGGACCTGCCGAGCGTCGTCGCCACCGGGTGCGGACGGCGGGTGCCGTACGCCATGGCCTCGCCGCGACCGGACCACGTCACGTGCCTGCCCTGCCGGGAGCACGCCCGGTCGGAGCATCTGCGCTTCGCCGACGAGATCGAGCGTCTCAGCCGGCTGCCGGGCTCGTCCGTCACCCCCGCCCAGGCCCAGCAGGCCGCGGCCCGGCACCGCGCGCTGGCGGACGGGTTCTCCGGCCGGGAGGGCTGAGAGTTTCCGGAGTGGGACGGACTTTTCACGCGCCGGGTCGAGTCCGCCGGGACCGAGGTCCAGGCCCTGTCCGGCGGACCAGACGGGAGCCCGGCACGCGCGCCCCCGATCGGGAGGCCCTAGCCGAAGTCCGGAAGCGCGACCGTGCCGTCCTCCGCCAGGGGGAAGCCCGGGTTGTACGCCACCTCCCAGGCGTGTCCGTCCGGGTCCGTGAAGGCGCTGGAGTAGAAGCCGATCTCGTTCACCGCGGCCGGTTTGGTGATGGTGCCGCCCGCCTCCGCCACCTTCGCGAGGAGGGCGTCGACCTCCGCCTCCGAACGGACGTTGTGGGCGAGGACGATACCGCCGAAGCCGTCCCCCGGGCCCGGTTCGAGGCCGCAGTCCGCCGCCAGTTTCTCCCGGCTCCACAGGACCAGGCCCAGCCCCCCGGCCTGGAAGAAGACGGTCTCCGCGACCTCCTGGCCCCGCCATCCCAAAGCCTCGTAGAAGGCCTTGGAGCGGGCCAGGTCCGTGACGCCCAGCGTGATCAGGGTGATGCGCTGTTCCATGCCCATCGCCTCACCGTAACGCCGGTACGGGGGTCCGGCGCGACAGCCCTGACCGCCCGACCGTCACCTTCCGTACGGCCTGGCGGTCCTCCCCTCCCTCAGCACCTGGCCCCACCACACCAGCTGGTCCAGCATCGTCTTCGCCGCGGCGTCCGGGCCCGAGGGATCCTTCAGGCGGCCGTCGGCGAAGGAGCCCCCGGCGTTGTGGAAGCTCACCGTGTCCCTGACCGTCACCGCGTGGAGTTCGGCGAAGACCTGGCGGAGGTGTTCCACCGCGCGCAGGCCGCCCGAGATGCCGCCGTAGGAGACGAGGGCCACCGGCTTGGCCTGCCACTCCGTGAAGTGCCAGTCGATCAGGTTCTTCAGGCCGGCCGGGTAGGAGTGGTTGTACTCCGGGGTGAGGACCACGAAGGCGTCCGCCGACGCGAGTTTCGGGGTCACCGAGGCGAGGGCGGCGGTCGCCTCGGGGCTCGGCGCCATGGTCATGGGCAGGTCGGTCTCGGCCACGTCCACGATGTCGGGGACCAGGTCGTCGCGGTCGCGGAGGCGGTCGAGGAGCCAGTCGGCGACGACCGGGCCGAAGCGGCCGTGGCGGTTGCTGCCGATGACCAGGGCGACGTGAAGAGGAGCGGTGTCTGTCTGCATGAGGGACAGCCTGATACCTCGACCAAAGTTGAGGTCAAGCGCGGATCGCGGGCGCCGGGTCACCCGTTCACACGCGCGCCCCGCACTCTTCGGGATCTCTTCGGCGACCGGCCCGCCGTACGGCGATGACCTGCTGAAACTCTGGCCGAAGCGCCCCGGGACGCAGCGATCTGACACCCATTCACCACATTTCTGACGAACTCTCAGGAAGCGGGCTCGGCCCACTGCCACTTACCTCGAAGGCACAGACATCCACTGGAGAGCTCGAAGGAGCATCATGCGCCCCACCGCCCGGCTGCTGACCGGCAGCGCGCTCGTCGTCGCCGCGGGTCTCGTCTGTGCGCCCGCGTACGCCGGGGACTCGGACGGTCTCGAGGTGTTCCCGTCGTCCGCGGTACCGGGCGGCCGGGTCACGGTGAACACGACCGCGTGCGGGGACAGCGGTACGGCGGAGGGGGACGCCAGCGCGGTGGGCGCGGACTCCTTCACGCTGGCGCCCAGCACGCACGAGGGTGACGCGATCGGAGAGTTCCGGGTGCCGCCGAGCGCGCAGCCGGGGACGTACGAGATCGCCGCGACCTGCGCGGAGGGCGGCCGGCGGGTGACCGGTGACCTGGTGGTCACGCTGACCTCGCAGCGTCAGCCGGTGCATCCCAGAGGAAGTGTGAAGACGGGGGTCGGTGGCGCTCTGGGCCCCGATCCCGTGCAGACCGCGGCCGGTGTGGCGGCTCTCGCCGTCGCCGCCGCGGGCGGTACCTGGCTCCTGCATCGCCGGGCGAGAGGCGACGGGATCTGACGGACACCCTCCGCTGTCCGTCCGCCGGTACCGCATGTCCCCTCCCCCTCCGGGTCCGACGCCCCTCGCGGCCCGGAGGGGGACGGGCCGGCCGTCGAGGAGGTTCCTGTGCGCAACCGCAGCTTCGGCAACACCGTCATAGCGGGCGTCACCGTGGTGGCCCTGTGCACCGGCGCGTGGCTGCTGCGCAGCGGCACCGAGACACATGCCCCGCCGCAGCCGTCCGCGGCCCAGGCAAACTCCCCCACACGGGGGGAGGTCGCCCGGGCGGGGGTCCCCGCGCTGCCCCCGTCCCCGCCGGACCGCGTGCGCATCCCCGCGATCGGCGTGGCCGCGCCGCTGATGGGCCTCGCCCTCACCCGGAGCGGCAGCCTCGACGTCCCGCCGGCCGGCCGGAAGAACCTCGCCGGCTGGTACGAGGCCGGCACCACCCCGGGCGAGACGGGCACCGCGATCGTCGCCGGGCATGTCGACAACGCCGAGGGACCCGCCGTCTTCTACGACCTCGGCGCCCTCCGGAAGGGCAGCGCGATCGAGGTGGACCGGCGCGACGGAAGCGTCGCGGTGTTCACGGTGGACGCGGTCGAGGTGTACGACGCGAAGGACTTCCCCGACGAGAAGGTGTACGGGGCCGCGAGCAGGCCCGAGCTTCGGGTGATCACCTGCGGCGGCGGCTACTCACGCGCGACCGGCTACCGGGGGAACGTGGTGGTGTTCGCGCACCTCACGGCGAGCCGCTGACGACCGCCTCGGCGATGGCGCGCGCGCAGACCAGGGCCTCGGTGTGGGTGGTGTCGACCTCGATGTCGTAGACCACACCCTGGTGGACGAGCTCCGCCTGCTTCTCGGCCATCCCCCGCGACCGGTCGCCCCGGACGATCTCCCGCCCCGCGGCCACCTCCGCGTCGCACCGGACGCCGACCCACAGCACGTCCAGCCCGTCCAGCGACTTCCGCCACCGTTCCTGCGAGTGCGCGCCGCCCAGGAACACGTCGTCGACGATCACCCGGGCGCCCGCCCAGGCCGTCGCGGCGACCCCGGCCCGCCAGGCCGCCTCCAGCCGCGTGAACTCCTCGCCCACGCTCACTCCGCCGTCCGCCGCGAACTCGATGCCCGTGTCCGAGGACTGGAGCGAGGCGGGCATCGAGTCGACGAACCCGTCGATACCGAAGGACAGCCACGGGTCCGGCAGGACCGCCTGAAGACAGCGCACGATGCCGGACTTGCCCGAGCTGGAACCACCGTTGAGCACGATCACCTGAGTCGTCACGGCGTCACGCTAGCGTCGGGCGAGCGATTGTTCGTACGCAATAAACGCCGAGGAAGGCACCGGCGACCGGGGGCCGCGCGGCACAGGGCCCCCGGGGACACCCCGGGACCGCGTGATCGCGGCGGCGGAACGTGCGTCCCGTCACACCGCGGCTCAGCAGGGGCGCTGCCGAGGGGGCTGACGGAGACCGGGTCGTAGACCACGCCGTACGCCCTCACCGGGACCGACGCCCGCATCGCGGCCCTCCTCACAGCGCGCACCGGCCGCCCGCCCCGAACCCTCACATCCGCCCCCGGCACCTGCTGAGGGCAGCGTTCCTCGCGGGAAACAGACGTGATGCGGTCGGGTAACACCCACAACGCACGCTCCTAGACATGACCTCGAATACGCGTGTGGTGGTGATCGGCGCCGGGCTCGCGGGCGTCCGGCTCGCCCGGCGGCTCGGAGAGCTCGGCACGCCCGTGACGCTCGTCGGCGAGGAGGAGCACCGCCCGTACAACCGGGTGCTCCTCGCCGAGGTGCTGGCGGGACGGTACACCCCGGACGTGATCGCGCTTCCGGCGCCGGCCGCGCTGACCCGTGCCCGGGTCCTGGGCATCGACCGCGAGGCGCGGACCGTCGAGTGCGCGGACGGTTCGAAGATCGCATACGACCGGCTGGTTCTGGCCACCGGCTCGAACCCGGTACTGCCGCCGCTGCGCGGTCTGTTCACCCCCGACCACGAGCTGCCGGAGGGTGTCCACGCCTTCCGCACCATGGACGACTGCCTGGGTCTGTCCAAGGCTGTCCGGCCGGGAGTGAAGGCGGTCGTGATCGGCGGCGGGCTCCTCGGGGTCTCGGCGGCCCGCGCGCTCGCCCAGCGTGGCGCCCAGGTCATGCTGGCCCAGCAGTCCGAGCGGCTGATGGAGCGCCAGCTCGACCCGAGCGCGTCCAAGCTGGTCCGGCGCCACCTCGGAGACCTCGGTGTCGAGGTCCACACCGATCTGCGCGTCCGTGACGTGCGCTGCGTCGGCGGCGCGGTCCGCTCGGTCGAGATGGCCGACGGATACGCCCTCGACGCCGAGATCGTGGTCCTGGCCTGCGGGGTCCACCCCCGTGTCGGTCTCGCGCAGACCGCGGGCCTTCAGGTCCGCAAGGGAGTCGTCGTCGACGACGAACTGCGCACGTCCGACCCGTACATCCACGCCATCGGCGACTGCGCCCAGCACGACGGCAATGTCTACGGCCTCGCCACCCCGGCCCTCGAACAGGCCGATGCGCTCGCCGAGTTGCTGGCCGGACGGGTGAACGCCCGCTACACCGGCACCCGTTCGCTGACCCGGCTCACACTGCCCGGCCAGACCGCCTTCGACCTGGCGGCGTTCGGCGAGACCGAGGCGCTCCCGGGCGACGACGTCGTCCAGCTCGCGGACGCCACCCGCGGCACCTATCGCAAGGTCGTCGTGCGCGACGACCGCCTGGTCGGCGGGGTTCTCGTCGGCGAACTCGGCACCGTCGGCGCGCTCGCCCGCGCCTGGGAGGGAGCAGAGCCGCTCCCCTCCGACGGCGGCCCGCTGCTCCACCTGCTCACCAACGATGGAGGCTCCTGAGATGACCGCCACCCCGGGGCCCACCCCCACGATCGTGCTCGTCGGCCACGGCATGGTCGGCCAGCGCTTCCTCGAAGCACTCGCCGAGCGCGGCATGACCGCCACCCACCGCGTGGTCGTGCTGTGCGAGGAGCCGCGTCCCGCGTACGACCGCGTCGCGCTCACCTCGTACTTCTCGGGCAAGACGCCCGAGGACCTCTCCATGACGGACATGGAGTTCATCGAGACGCACGGCATCGAGCTGTACGTCGGCGACCCCGCCGTCGCCGTCGACCGCGAGGCGAAGACGGTCACCGCGAAGTCCGGGCAGGTCTTCGCGTACGAGACCCTCGTCCTCGCCACCGGCTCCTACCCGTTCGTGCCGCCGGTCCCCAACAAGGACGCCGCGGGCTGTTTCGTCTACCGCACGATCGAGGACCTCCTCGCCATCGAGGAGTACGCGAAGACCCGCACCACCGGTGCCGTGGTCGGCGGCGGTCTGCTCGGTCTGGAGGCGGCCGGCGCGCTGAAGGGTCTCGGACTCACCTCCCACATCGTGGAGTTCGCGCCGCGGCTGATGCCGGTGCAGGTCGACGAGGGCGGTGGCGCGGCGCTGCTGCGCACCATCGAGGAGATGGGCCTGAGCGTCCACACCGGGGTGGGCACGCAGGAGATCGTGGTCGACGCCGAGGGTGCCGTCACCGGCATGAAGCTCTCCGACGGCAGCGAACTCGCCACCGACCTGGTGGTGTTCAGCGCCGGTGTCCGCCCCCGCGACCAGCTGGCCCGCGACTGCGGCCTCACGGTCGGCGAGCGCGGCGGCATCACGGTCGACGAGCAGTGCCGTACGGTCGCCGACCCGCACGTCTTCGCGATCGGCGAGTGCGCGCTGGCCGCCGACGGCCGGGTGTACGGCCTGGTGGCGCCCGGTTACGAGCAGGCCGAGACGGCCGCGGCGACCATCGCCTCCGACGAGGCCGCCTTCCTCGGCGCCGACCTGTCCACCAAGCTGAAGCTGCTCGGTGTGGACGTCGCCTCCTTCGGTGACGCGCACGGCGCGACCGCGGACTGCCTCGACGTCGTCTACTCCGACTCGCGTGCGGGCCTGTACAAGAAGCTGGTCATCGGCCGCGACGGCACGCTGCTGGGCGGCATCCTGGTCGGCGACGCGGAGGCGTACGGCACGCTGAAGGCGTTCACCGGTTCGGTCCCGCCGGTCAAGCCCGAGTCGCTGGTGCTTCCCGCCGGTGCCGGGGAGTCGGTCCAGCTCGGCCCGACCGCGCTGCCGGACGACGCGATCATCTGCTCCTGCAACAACGTCCGCAAGGGCACGATCCGCGCCGCGGTCACCGACCACCAGTGCACGACCGTGCCCGAGGTGAAGAAGTGCACCAAGGCCGGTACGACGTGCGGCAGTTGCGTCAAGGTGCTCGGCCAGCTGGTCACCGCCGAGCTGGAGGCGTCCGGCGTCGAGGTCGACAAGGGCCTGTGCGGCTGCTTCTCGCAGACCCGCGAGGAGCTCTACGAGATCGTCCTCGCCCTGCGCATCAACACCTACCAGGACCTCCTGGACCGCTACGGCCGCGACGGCGCCAAGGGCGGCGACGGCTGCGAGATCTGCAAGCCGGCGGTCGGCTCGATCATCGCCTCCCTCGCCCCGACCATCGGCGCGAGCGGCTATGTCCTGGACGGCGAGCAGGCGTCGCTGCAGGACTCCAACGACCACTTCCTCGCCAACATCCAGAAGAACGGCTCGTACTCGGTCGTCCCGCGCATCCCCGGTGGTGAGATCACCCCGGAGGGCCTCATCGTGATCGGTGAGATCGCCCGCGACTTCGGCCTCTACACGAAGATCACCGGTGGCCAGCGGATCGACATGTTCGGCGCCCGCGTCGAGCAACTCCCGCTGATCTGGACCCGGTTGGTGGACGCCGGCTTCGAGTCCGGCCACGCCTACGGCAAGTCCCTGCGCACGGTGAAGTCCTGCGTCGGCCAGACCTGGTGCCGCTACGGCGTCCAGGACTCGGTCCGCATGGCGATCGACCTGGAGCTGCGCTACCGGGGCCTGAGGTCGCCGCACAAGCTCAAGTCGGCGGTCTCCGGCTGCGCCCGCGAGTGCGCCGAGGCCCAGTCGAAGGACTTCGGCGTCATCGCCACCTCCAACGGCTGGAACCTCTACGTCGGCGGCAACGGCGGCGCGACCCCCCGCCACGCGGACCTCTTGGCCCAGGACCTCTCGGACGCCGAACTGATCAAGTTGATCGACCGGTTCCTGATGTTCTACATCCGCACCGCGGACCGTCTGGAGCGCACCTCGACCTGGCTGGAGCGCATCCCCGGCGGCCTGGACCACGTCCGTGACGTGGTCGTGGAGGACTCCCTCGGCATCTGCGAGGAGCTGGAGTCCCTGATGACGGCCCACGTGGCGCACTACGCCGACGAGTGGGCGACCACCATCAACGACCCCGAGAAGCTCGCCCGGTTCGTGTCCTTCGTCAACGCCCCCGACACCCCCGACCCGGTCGTCGGCTTCGTCGCCGAGCGCGACCAGATCAAGCCCGACCTGCCGCTGCTGACCATCGGCCACCGCCCCCTGGAAGGAAGCGCCCAGCGATGACTCTGGCACCCGAGACCACCGACCTGAAGGTCGAACTCCAGCTGAACGACGACTGGTTCGCGGTCTGCGAGCTGGCCCGGCTGCTCCCCGGCCGGGGCGTGGCGGCCCTGCTGCCCGACGGCCGTCAGGCCGCCCTGTTCCGCGACCGCGCCGGCAACCTCTACGCCGTCGACAACCGCGACCCCTTCGGCGGCGCGGCGGTCCTCTCCCGCGGCCTGACCGGCACCCACCAGGGACGGCCGTTCGTGGCCTCACCGCTGCTGAAGCAGCGCTTCGACCTGGAGACCGGGCAGTGCCTGGACGACGAGTCGGTGCGGATCACGACGTACGCGGTGCGGACGGCGTAGAAAGCTTTCTTGACCGACCGTTCTCGATAAGTCTAGGCTGCGATGCGTGGCCAGGACCAAGGAGTTCGATCCCGAGGCCGCGCTGCAGTCAGCCCTGGAGCTGTTCTGGCGGCGCGGCTACGAGGCGACGTCGATGTCCGACCTCGTGGAGCACCTCGGTATCGGGCGGGCCAGCATCTACGCCACCTTCGGCAGCAAGCACGAGCTGTACCTGAGGGCGCTGGACCGCTACGACAGGGCAGGGCTCCCGCCGATCGTGCGGGAGCTGTCCCAGCCGGGGCCCGCGCTGCCGGCCGTACGGACGGTCGTACGGCGGTACGCCACGGAGGCCGCCGACGAGCAACTGCGCCGGAACGGCTGCATGGTCACCAACGCGGCGGCCGAACTGGCCCCGCACGACCCGGCGGCCGCGCGGCACGTCGAGCGCAACTGGGACCAGCTGGAGACCGTGCTGCACTCGGCGCTGGTCCGCGCGCAGGCGCAGGGCGAACTACCGGCGGACCGCGACCCGTTGACCCTCGCGAGGATGCTGCTGGTACTGCTCCAGGGGCTGCGGGTCGTCGGCAAGGCGTCGGCGGACCCGGCCCGGGTGCGGGACGCGGCGGAACAGGCGCTGGCGCTGCTCGACTGAACCCTTTCGGGGCGGGCGGCGCCCTTTTCTTTGCCGCCATACTGAACCGATCGGTCAAGAATAAGTCGGCCGTCGGTCGTGAACAAGTCGTTCAAGAATCAGGGGAGATCATGACGCGCTTCACCGGCAGGACCGCTCTCGTCACCGGCGCGGGCTCGGGCATCGGCCGAGCCACCGCCCTGGCGTTCGCCGCGGAGGGTGCGCAGGTGGTCGTCGCCGGACGCGGGCGGGAGCCGCTGACGGAAACGGTCCGGCTGATCGAGGAGGCGGGCGGCAAGGCGCTCATGGTGACCGGGGACGTCACGCGGGACGCCGAGATCCAGGCCGTCGTGGACGCCGCGGTGGACCGCTTCGGCTCGCTCGACGTGGCCGTCAACAACGCGGGGGTGTTCCGGGGCGGGCAGCCCTTGGCGGAACTGTCGTCGGCGGACTGGCAGGAGCAGCTCGACATCAACCTCACCGGGATGTTCCTGGCGCTCCGGGCCGAGATCCGCCAGATGCGCTCGCAGTCCTCCGGCGGCGCGATCGTCAACATCGCCTCCACCTTCGGCGCCCACACCCGCTCCCCCGGCGCCGCCGCTTACGCCGCCACCAAGGCGGCCGTCTCCGCGCTCACCCGGGGCGCGGCCCTGGACCACATCCACGACGGCGTCCGCATCAACGCGGTCAGCCCCGGCGCGGTGGACACCCCGATGTCCCTGCGCCCCGGCGAGGCGGAGGCGGACCGCGCCGACCGTGCGAAGGCCACCCTCCCCCTGGGCCGTGTCTCGACCACGTCCGAGATTGCCGCCGCGGTCCTGTACCTGGCCTCGGACGACGCCTCCTCGGTGGTGGGCACCGACCTGGTGGTGGACAGCGGCGCGACGGCCTGAACAGCCACCGGCGAAGACCGGCTGGGAGAAAACGGCTGGAGAGCGAAAGTCCCCCGTGCTTGCATGGGCGACATGGTGCCCACCGACCGTCTTCTCGCCTTCGCGGCCATGTCGTTCCTGCTGATCGTGGTCCCCGGACCCAGCGTGCTGTTCGTGATCGGCCGGGCGCTCGCTCAGGGCCGGCGTGCCGCCCTGACCACGGTGGCGGGGAACACCATCGGCGCCTACGTGCTGGTCCTGGCCGTCGCGTTCGGGGTCGGCTCGATCGTGGAGCGCTCGGTCCTGGTCTTCACCACGCTCAAGCTCGCCGGTGCCGCCTACCTCGTGTACCTGGGTGTCAGGGCGTGGCGCGGGCGCGGGTCACTGCGCGCGGCGTTCGCCGATGACGTGACGGCCGCGGCGGCGGGGCACGGCGGTCTGCGAACGTTCTGGGAGGGGTTCGCGGTCGGCGTGACCAACCCCAAGACCATCGTGTTCTTCGCCGCCGTACTGCCGCAGTTCGTGGACCGCGGCCAGGGCCATGTGGCCGCGCAGATGCTGCTGCTCGGGCTGGTCTTCAACATCATCGCGCTGGTCTCCGACGCCGGGTGGGGGCTGGTCGCGGCGACCGCGCGGGGCTGGTTCGCCCGCTCGCCGCGCCGCCTCTCCCTGGTGGGCGGGGCCGGCGGACTGACCATGATCGGCCTCGGTGTGACGGTGGCGGTGACGGGCCGCAAGGACTGAGGGCTCAGAGGGCTCAGACTCAGAGAGCTCAGACCTTCAGGGCGTCGTACGTCACCCCCGTGAGCTCCTCCGACGCGGCCCAAAGCCGCTGGGACGCCCGGTCGTCGCGGGTCCAGGGGGCCCGCCAGGAGGGGGCCGGGGAACCGCGCCACCCCGCCAGGGACGGGCCGGTGAAGGAGTCGGGCGGTACGTCGGGGGCGGTGGCAGCGTAGAGGGTGGGGAGGGCGCCGGCGTCGGCGGACTGGGCGAAGAAGCGGTTGCCGACCCGCATGAAGCGTTCCGCCGCCCTGCGGCCCGCCATCTTCGGGCCCGCCGTCTGGAGGTTGGTGGCCGCGTACCCCGGGTGTGCCGCCGCCGCGACCACGTCCGAGCCGTGGGCCGCCAGCCTGCGGGCCAGTTCGTGGACGAAGAGGAGATTGGCGGTCTTGGAGCGGGCGTAGGCGACCCAACGGCGGTAGCGGCGCTCGCTGTTGAGGTCGTCGATGTCGATGTTGGCCAGCGCGTGCGCCGTGCTGGAGACGGTCACGACGCGTGCGGCGGGTGTCTCGAGAAGTGTGGGCAGCAGCAGGCCGGTCAGGGCGAAGTGGCCCAGGTGGTTCGTGCCGAACTGGGTCTCGAAGCCGTCCGCCGTCGTGCCGTACGGCAGTGCCATCACGCCCGCGTTGTTGACCAGGAGGTCGAGGCGGTCGTAGGGATACGCCGCCGCGAACTGCCGTACGCAGGACAGGTCGCCGAGATCCAGGCGGGCGAACTGCACCTGCGCGCCCGGCACTTCGGCGACCAGCCGCTCCCCGGCCCCGGCACCGCGCGCCTCGCTGCGGCAGGCGAGCAGCACGCGGGCACCCCTACGGGCCAGCTCCCTCGCGGTCACGTACCCGATCCCGCTGTTGGCCCCGGTGATGACGGCGACGCGTCCGCTCTGGTCGGGGATGGCCTTCGCACTCCAACCTGACATGGCCGGGCTCCCTCCGCAGACGGTGGGACTCAGCCTACGAGCGGAGGGCCCGGCGCGTAATCGTCCGGCACGGGCCGCGTGTCCAGGTAGAACCATTCGACCCCGGGCCTCGGCGCACCTGGGAACACCTGGGCTGCGGAGGCGGCTGGGGTACGGAAGTCGTCGGGCGGGGTGCCCGGCGCGTCGGAAGCCTGGGCTGCGGAGAAATCGTGGGCGTCGGCGAGATCGGGCCAGGAGGTGGCGGCTCCGGCCCCGGCGGCCACCGTATCGAATGCGCCCCCCTCGCCGCCGACGGCGGTGTCGGAGACCCGGCCCCCGAAGGCCGACTCGGCGGAGGTCCCGCTTCCGAAGGCCCACTCGCCCGGTGCCCCGGCGCCGACCGTCCTCGCCCCGGCACCCGCGGACGTCACGCCGGCGCCCTCCGCCCCCGCACCCGCAGACGTCGTCCGGACACCCACCGCCCCAGGACCCGCGAACGCTGTCCCAGCCTCCACCGCCCCAGCACCCCCAGACGCCGCCCCAAGACCCGCAGACGCCGACCCGGCACCCGCAGACGTCCACCCGGCGCCCACCTCCCCAGCACCCCCAGACGCCGTCCGCACACCCGCCGCCCCGGCACCCGCAGACGCCATCCCGACGGTCCGCCCGTCGGTCGGCGAGGTCGCGGCCCCCGAGGTCGCCGAGACCACCCCCGGCCCCGGCATCAGCAGTTCCACCCGCAGCCCCCGCCCCCGCTGCTGGGCCGTGAACTCCTCCACCTGGCTGCGGCAGGCGTGGTCCAGGTGGGTCACGCCGGTGAGGTCGAGGCGGATGCGCGGCTTGCCGGAGGCGGCCGCGGACTCCAGGGCCTCGATGACCTTCGGCAGGCGGAGGAAGGTCGCGTTGCCGGCCATGACGATCTTCGCGGTGTCATCCTCGATGTGCTGCCGGATCACGGTCTGCGACATGCGCAGGGCCGCCAGCACGATGCCGGCAGCGAGCCCCACGAGCACGCCCTCCAGCAGCGCGGTCGCCACGATGACGAGCGTGGTGACGGTCATGACCACGAACTCGCCCCGGTCCTGGCGCCACATCTTCGGGAACTCCTCCGGCGCGAGCAGCTTCCACCCGCTGTGCACCAGGACCCCGGCCAGCACCGAGATCGGGATCAGCGCGAGGACCTGCGGGAGCAGCAGCGCGAAGGCCAGCAGCCACAGGCCGTGCAGGGTGCGGGAGAGCCGGGTCTTCGCGCCCGCCTGGACGTTCGCCGAACTGCGTGCGACCACGGCCGTGATCGGAAGCGCGCCGAGGATGCCGGCCACCGTGTTCCCGGCGCCCTGGGCCACCAGTTCGGTGTTGTAGCGGGTGCGCGGACCGCTGTGCATACGGTCCACAGCCGCCGCCGTGAACAGGCTCTCCGCCGAGGCGATGACCGTGAAGGTGAGAATCGACGTGATGATCGCCGCGTCGGCGAGGCCCGCGAACTGCTCTGCGCCCGGCACCTGGACGGCCGCGAGCAGGTTGCCGACCTGGAGCGTCTTCACCTCGACCCCGGGCAGCGTGGCGACCGCGATCCCGATGCCCACGGCGACCAGCGCGGCCGGGACCTTCCTGACCGGCCCCGGCGCCTTCTTCCACACGAAGCTCAGGACGACGGTGACGATGCCGAGCAGCAGCGCCGTCATCGCCTGCCGGTCGGTCAGGACGTCCGCGAGCAGCCCGGGTATCCCGGCCATGTTCTCGATCGGGGTGCCGGGCGCCTTGCCGTCGGCCATCGGATAAGCCTGGCTGAACATCAGCGGCAGCCCGATTCCGGCGAGCATGCCCTGCACGACGGCGATCGAGATGGCCTGGAACATCCGCCCGAGCCGTACGACACCGAGCACGACCTGAAGTATCCCCGAGCACAGGACGATCACCCCGAGCATGGCGACCCCGTGCTCGGCGACCGTCTCCGCGACCAGCGCGGCGAGCCCCGCGGCGGGTCCGCTGACCTGCAAGGTGCTGCCGCGGACCGCGCCGACCACGAGTCCGCCGATCACCCCGGAGATGATGCCCAGTTCGGCCGGGACACCGGAGGCGACGGCCACCCCGATGCAGAGCGGCAGGGCGACGAGGAACACGACGAGGGAGGCGGTGATCTCGGTGCCGAGGTCGGCCTTCGGGCCCTTGGGCGTCTGTGGACCCTTGGGTGCCCGCGGGCTGCTCGGCTCCTCCCGCGAGTCGGCCGGTTGCACCGAACTCCTCGGTTCCCTACGGCTTTTCGGCGCCGCCCTGTCTCCCCTCCCCCGCGCATGCGCCCCGCTCATCCGGCGTGCACCCGGAAGCGGCCGTCCTCGTCGAGCTCGTGCACCTGGCCGGTGTCGACCTCGTAGTACCAGCCGTGCAACCGCAGCCGGCCGGTGTCGAGCCGCTGCCGCACCACGGGGTAACTCCGCAGCGCCGCAAGCTGGTTGACGACATTGCGCTGGACCACGTCGGAGAGCGCGAGTTCGTCGGAGGCGCCGGTGAGCACGGGGGCCAGGGACGGGCGGGCGATCCCGAGCCAGGCGTCCACTCCCGGCAGCGCGGTCAGGTCGTCGCCGGACCGCAGCGCCCCCATCGCCCCGCAGTGTGAGTGACCGCACACGACCACGTCCTGAACCCCGAGCACCTCCAGTGCGTACTCGATGGTGGCGGCCTCACCACCGGCCGCGTGCTGTCCGTACGACGGCACGATATTGCCCGCGTTGCGCAGCTCGAATATCTCACCGGGCCGGGCGCCGGTGATGAGTGCGGGGATTACCCGTGAGTCCGAGCAGGTAATGAAGAGCGCCTCGGGATATTGGCCCTCGGCCAGCTTCCGGTATTCACCGCTCTCGAAATCGACCCGCCGCCTGAACGAACGCGCACGGTCCAGCAATGCCTTCAAGGGTGCCTCCTGAGCTGGGAGTTCGACCAGTTCGCATCACCGTAGAGGGGTGATGTACAGACGAAGGTTAAAAGCGGGCCAGAGCGCGGCCAGAAGCAGGACATTCTTTTTCCCGACTCCCGGTACGCGCCTGCTTCTTGTAGCGTGTCGGGCACAGGGCAGAGAATATGAATTCGGGTGGGAGAGATAAGACGTATGGGCCTGCGCGTGCTGCTCATCGAGGACGACGAGACGATCGCCGAACCCCTGGCCGAGGGCCTCGGGCACTTCGGCCTGACGGTCGATCACGTGACCACCGGCACCGAGGGGCTGAGAGCGCCGTACGGCGATGTCGTACTCCTGGACCTGGGGCTGCCGGACATGGACGGCATCGACGTCTGCCGGGGCATCCGTGAGGTCTCCGACGTCCCGATCGTCATCCTCAGTGCGCGCGGGGAGGAGGCCGACCGGGTGCTGGGCCTGGAGCTCGGCGCCGACGACTATCTGGCGAAGCCGTTCAGCGTAAGGGAGTTGGTGGCCCGGGTACGGGCCGTGACCCGGCGGACGCGGCGCACGCAGGGGGCCGCCGTCCCGCCTGCCGCGGCGGCGCCCGCGCCCGAACCCGGTCCGCTCGCCGTGGACCGCCGTACCCGGCAGGTCTGGGTCGGCGAGGCCCAAGTCCCGCTCACTCCCAAGGAGTTCGACCTGCTCGCGCTGCTCACCGAGGACCCGGGCGCGGTCTACTCCCGGCAGCAGATCCTGGACCGGGTCTGGGACCCGTTCTACGAAGGTCCGACGAAGACGCTGGACGTCCATGTCGCTTCGCTGCGACGGAAGTTGGGACATCCGGCCTGGATCCAGACGCTGCGCGGGGTCGGCTTCCGGCTGGCGGTGCACACCGGACCGGCCGGGCCGGCATGACGCGCCGGATCCTGCTCAGCTATCTCACTCTGGCCGCCCTGGTGCTGCTCTGCCTGGAGATCCCGCTGGGGTTCGTGTACTCACGCGGCGAGCGGGAGCGGGTGGTGGGCGCCGCGCGGGACGAGGCCGAGTCGGTCTCCGCGTACGCGGCGCTGGCACTGGAGACGGGCCGCGCGGAACGGGACCTGCCCGAGCGGGTGGTGCACTGTGCCGCGCGCATCGGCGGGAAGGTGGTCGTCGTGGACGGGGCGGGCGCGCTGCTGGCCTCCTCGCACCCGCTGTCCGGGAAGGCGTCCGCCGCCCTGGCCTCGCGACCGGGCATCGTGGCGGCGCTGCGGGGCGCGTCGACGGCGGACGTGCGCACCTCCACGATCGGCGGGGTCGAGTACCTGTCGGTCGCCGCACCCATGGGCCACGGCACTCAGGGCGCCGTGTGGCTGACGGTCCCCACCCGGATGGTGCACGAGCGCGTCCACCACGTGTGGCTGCTGCTCGCCCTCGGCGGGCTCGGTGTCCTCACGGCCGTCGTCCTGGTGGGCTTCGGCATCGCGCGCTGGACCGGCCGCCCCATCCGTGAACTGGAGCGGGCCACACACGAGTTGGCCGACGGAGGCCGCGTGACGCCGGTGGCGGTGACCAAGGGGCCGCCCGAAGTACGCAGTCTGGCCGCCGCGTTCAACCGTACGGCGGCCCGGCTCGCCCATCTTCTCGACGCTCAGCGCTCCTTCGCGGGCGAGGCCTCGCACCAGCTCAAGACGCCGCTGGCCGCGCTCCGGCTGCGGCTGGAGAACCTGGAGCCCAGCGTGTCGGCGCGCGGCCGGGGCAGCCTGACCGCGGCCGTGACGGAGACCGACCGGCTGGCCCGGATGGTGGAGGGGCTCCTCGCGATGGCCCGGCTGGAGGAACACGCGGCGACGCGGGGCCTGGTGGACGTCGGCGAGGTCTGCGCGGAGCGGCACCGCACCTGGCTGCCGCTCTACGGCCGGCAGGGTGTCTCGCTGGTCCTGTTCGCGGGCAGCGGGGGCCCGGTCCTCGCGCTCCCGGGCGCCGTGGAGCAGATCCTGGACAACCTCCTCTCCAACGCGCTGCGCGCGTCGCCGGCCGGCAGCACGGTGACCGTGGAACTCCGCCCTCACGCCCCGTCCCGCCGCGCCCTCCGCCCCGGCTGGGTGGACCTGCACGTCACCGACGAGGGCCCCGGCATGACGGCCGACCAGCGCGCCCGCGCCTTCGACCGGTTCTGGCGCGCACCGGGCGCCCCCAAGGGCGGCACCGGTCTGGGACTCGCCCTGGTCCAGCGGCTGGCCCACGCGAGCGGCGGCGAGGCGAGTCTGCACGCGGCGGCGACGGGCGGACTGGACGCGGTGGTCCGGCTGCCGTCGGCACAGGGACCGACGATGGGTCCTGGGAGGCCGGGCGGGCGGCGCAGGGAGACGCCGACGCTGCGGGTGCCGGTGGGGGACGAGCGGGAGTTCGTCGGGCGGCATCCCGTATGAAGCGACAGGGCCATTCCGGACGTAACGCCGTCTGACATGTAATGGTCACGGAATGAACACTTCACCTCCACAACCGCGACGTCGGCAATACGGTCATCCCCTCACGTAACACCTCCAGGGGGACGACATGGCCAACCCGTACAACAATCAGCCCGCGCCGCCGTGGCCGCCGACCCCGGCGCCCGCTTCCCGGCCCGCGCCCAAGTGGGCCCGGAAGCGGTACGTCCTGCCCGCCCTCGCGCTCGCGCTCTTCCTCGGCGTCGGCATAGGCAGCGGCGACCCGGACAAGACGGCGAGCGACGCGAAGCCGGCCGCCGCCAAGCCGCAGCCGACGGTGACCGTGACAGCGACGACCACGGCGACGGCGACGGCGACGGCCGAACCGGAACCGGCGGCCACGGTGACCGCCACGAAGACGGTCAAGGTCACCAGGACGGTCACGGCACAGGCCGAGGCGGACACCGGCTCCGATCCGGACCCCGGCAGCGTCTACTACGCCAACTGCTCCGAGGCCCGCGCCGCCGGCGCCGCACCCATCCACCGGGGCGAGCCGGGCTACGCCTCCCACCTGGACCGCGACAACGACGGAGTGGCCTGCGACAGCTGAGCCTCCGGCAACGGGCTCGCTACCTCAGCCGCGAACGAAAGGGCGGCACCCCCGCACAAGGGTGCCGCCCTCTCTTCGTGATCCGGAGCCGCCGCCCATCGGATGAGGGTCGGGGACGGGCGGCGGATCCGGGGTTCCGGGGCCGTCAGGGGCCCTACCGGTGGTCGCTGCCGTTCGCCGTGATCGCCGCGCGCCCCGCCTCGAGGCGGGCCACCGGGATGCGGAACGGGGAGCAGGAGACGTAGTCCAGACCCACCTCGTGGAAGAAGTGGACCGACTCCGGGTCGCCGCCGTGCTCGCCGCAGACACCGAGCTTGAGGTCGGGGCGGGTCTTGCGGCCCGCCTCGGCGGCGAGCTTCACCAGGGAGCCCACGCCGTCCTTGTCGATCGTCTCGAACGGGGAGACCCCGAAGATGCCCTTCTCCAGGTAGGCCGTGAAGAAGCTCGCCTCCACGTCGTCCCGGCTGAAGCCCCACACCGTCTGGGTGAGGTCGTTGGTGCCGAAGGAGAAGAACTCCGCGGCCTCCGCGATCTGACCGGCGGTCAGCGCGGCACGCGGGAGCTCGATCATCGTGCCGATCGACAGCTTCAGCTCCACACCCGTGGCCGCCTCGACCTCCGCGACGACCTGGTCGGCCTCCTCGCGGACGATCTCCAGCTCCTGGACCGTGCCCACCAGCGGGATCATGATCTCCGCGCGCGGGTCGCCCTTGGCGTTCTTCCGTTCGGCCGCCGCCTCCGCGATCGCGCGGACCTGCATGGTGAACAGGCCGGGGATGACCAGGCCGAGGCGCACTCCGCGCAGGCCCAGCATGGGGTTCTGCTCGTGCAACCGGTGCACGGCCTGGAGCAGCCGCAGTTCGTTCTCGTGCGGCTCCTGACGGGACTCCGCCAACGCCACGCGGACCGAGAGTTCGGTGATGTCGGGCAGGAACTCGTGCAGCGGCGGGTCCAGCAGCCGTACCGTCACCGGCAGCCCGTCCATCGCCGAGAACAGCTCCACGAAGTCCTGCTTCTGCAGCGGGAGCAGCGCCTTCAGCGACTCCTCGCGCTCGGTCTCCGTGTCGGCCAGGATCAGCCGCTCGACGAGCTCGCGGCGGTCGCCGAGGAACATGTGCTCGGTACGGCAGAGGCCGATGCCCTGGGCGCCGAAGCGCCGCGCCCGCATCGCGTCCTCGGCGTTGTCCGCGTTCGCGCGCACCCGCAGGCGCCGCTTGCGGTCCGCGAACGCCATGATCCGGTGCACGGCCTCGACCAGCTCGTCGGCGTCGTTGGCGCCCGCGTGCATCCGGCCCTCGAAGTACTCCACGACCGGCGACGGCACGACCGGGACCTCGCCCAGGTAGACCTTGCCGGACGAGCCGTCGATGGAGATCAGGTCGCCTTCCTCGACGACGTGTCCGCCCGGGACCGTCATCCGGCGCCGCTTGGTGTCGACCTCCAGCTCCTCCGCGCCGCAGACACAGGTCTTGCCCATGCCGCGCGCGACCACGGCCGCGTGGGAGGTCTTGCCGCCGCGCGAGGTCAGGATGCCCTCGGCCGCGATCATGCCGTCGAGGTCGTCGGGGTTGGTCTCACGGCGGACGAGGATGACCTTCTCGCCCGAACGCGACCACTTCACCGCGGTGTACGAGTCGAACACCGCCTTGCCGACGGCCGCGCCCGGCGAGGCCGCGATGCCCCGGCCGACCTGCGCGACCTTGGTGTTCTCGTCGAAGCGGGGGAACATCAGCTGGGCGAGCTGGGCGCCGGTGACGCGCTGGAGCGCCTCGGCCTCGTCGATCAGGCCCTGGTCCACCAGCTGGGTCGCGATCCGGAAGGCCGCGCCCGCCGTGCGCTTGCCGACCCGGGTCTGGAGCATCCACAGCTGACCGCGCTCGATGGTGAACTCGATGTCGCAGAGGTCCTTGTAGTGGTTCTCCAGCGTCTCCATGATCTGCATCAGCTGGTCGTACGACTTCTTGTCGATCTGCTCCAGCTCCGCGAGCGGGACGGTGTTGCGGATGCCCGCGACGACGTCCTCGCCCTGGGCGTTCTGGAGGTAGTCGCCGTAGACGCCCTGGTGGCCGGAGGCGGGGTCACGGGTGAACGCGACGCCGGTGCCGGAGTCCGGGCCGAGGTTGCCGAAGACCATCGAGCAGACGTTGACCGCGGTGCCCAGGTCGCCGGGGATGCGCTCCTGGCGGCGGTAGAGCTTGGCGCGGTCGGTGTTCCAGGAGTCGAAGACCGCGTGGATGGCGAGGTCCATCTGCTCGCGCGGGTCCTGCGGGAAGTCCCGGCCCGCCTCCTTCTTGACGATCTTCTTGAAGGCGGTGACGAGCTTCTTGAGGTCGGCGGCCTCCAGGTCGGTGTCGACCGTGACCTTCTTGACCTCCTTGGCCTTCTCGAGGGCCTCCTCGAAGAGGTCGCCGTCGACGCCGAGGACGGTCTTGCCGAACATCTGGATGAGCCGTCGGTAGGAGTCCCAGGCGAAACGGTCGTCGCCGGCCTGCTTGGCGAGCCCCTGGACCGACTTGTCGGAGAGACCGATGTTCAGGACCGTGTCCATCATTCCCGGCATCGAGAACTTCGCGCCGGAGCGGACCGAGACGAGCAGCGGGTCGTCGGCCTGGCCGAGCTTCTTGGCCATGCGCTGCTCCAGCGCGTCGAGGTGCGCACTCACCTCGTCACGCAGTGCCGCGGGCTCCTCGCCGCTGTCCAGGTAGACCTTGCAGGCTTCCGTCGTGATGGTGAAGCCGGGGGGAACGGGGAGTCCCAGGTTGGTCATCTCGGCGAGGTTCGCGCCCTTGCCACCCAGGAGGTCCTTGAGGTCCTTGTTTCCCTCGGTGAAGTCGTAGACGAACTTAGCTACGTGGGGTTCTTTGTTTTCCGACACGGGTCTCGACTCCCTCGAGGACGCGGTGGCTGCCCTGACGGCGAGGAACATACCCAGATCGAAGGCGTCTGGGTACGTCTACTCGGGCGTCATACGCCCGTAACCAGTCGTCCGCCAGCGGATCGAAAGTCAAAGCTTGGCAAGCGACACACGGCGGATGTTTTCACTTCTTGAACGCGGCAACCCCCACAGACCCTCCTAACCGCTCATTCGAGCGGCTATTCGCACGCCTGATTTCGATCGATGAACGATCAAGGGGTGGCACTCAGTGCCACCCCTTGGAGAAGTGCAGTCGCCCAAGATCCGCTCATCCGAGCGGCACCCTTCTCAAGGGTGGCGAGAATCACGCTGCCACAGGGCGCCGGATTTCACCATGCGGACGGGCATCCGGACGGAAACGGAGGCGGAAACACGGGCGTCATACGCCCATGGCCAGCAGCCTCTCCTCGACCCGCTCGGGCGCGTACAGATGCTCCACGACCAGTGCACCCGCCCCGATCAGCCCGGCCCGCTCCCCCAGCCGCGACGTCACGACCTCCAGCCGGGCGGTGGAGCGGGGCAGCGCCCGCTGGTACAGCAGCTCCCGGACGCCCGTGAGGAAGGGAGTGCCGGCCAGATCGCCGGCGATCATCAGGACCCCGGGGTTCAGCAGGGTCACGACGGTCGCCAGCACGTCCCCGACCTGCCGCCCCGCCTCGCGCGCGAGCGCCGCCGCCCCCGGATGCCCGGACGCGAGCAGGTCGCGCACATCCGAGCCCGAGGCCGCCGGCACCCCGGTCGCCGCCAGCCGCCGCGCCACGGCACCGCCGCTCGCGACGGCGGCGAGACAGCCGTAGGAACCGCACCGGCACAGCGCCTCCGCGCCCGCGGGGACCCGGATATGGCCGAGGTCGCCCGCGCCGCCGTCGATGCCCCGGTAGACCGAGCCGTCGACCACGACTCCGGCGCCGATGCCCGTCGAGACCTTGACCAGCACGAACGCCGAGCAGTCGGGGTGGGCCGTGCGCTGTTCGCCGTACGCCATGAGGTTGGCGTCGTTGTCGACGAGCACGGGGACCGGACCGGTCCCGGTGTGCTCGGTGAAGGCTCCGGCCAGGCGGCTCCGTATGTCGTAGCCGTCCCAGCCGGGCATGATCGGCGGCTGGATCACCCGGCCGCTCTCCAGGTCGACCGGGCCCGGCACGGCGAGCCCGATCCCGCAGACCTCCTCGGCACGGTGTCCCGCCTTCTCCAGCAGCTCGGCGAACCAGCGGCCGAGCTCGCCGAGCACGGCGTCCGGGCCGTCCTCGATCACCAGGGTGCCGCTGTGCTCCGCGAGGATCTCGCCGGTCAGGGACAGCACGCACGCGCGCGCGTGCCGGGTCTCCAGGTCGGCGGCGAGGACGACGGCATGGGCGTCGTCGAACTCCAGGGTGATGGAGGGGCGGCCGCCCAGCGGGGAGTCGACGGGGCCTCCGGCGCCCTCGCGCAGCCAGCCCGCGCGGAAGAGCCGGTCGAGGCGCTGGCCGACGGTCGCCCGGGACAGTCCGGTGGCCTGCTGGAGCGCCCCGCGCGTGACGGCTCGCCCGCTGCGGACCAGTTCGAGCAGATCTCCGGCGCCGGTCTGACTCCGTCCGGTCATGCGCACCCCCTTGTGTTTCTCAACTCTGCATTACATTCTGAGTTTTGCGTGTTAAATAGACGTAACCCTACGGTAGCCCTGACCGAACCGCTCGGTCACACGTCTTTCGGGGAGCCCCGAGTGGATCGCACTGCCCAGCTCATCACCCCTTCCGCGGCGCGCTCGATCGCATACGATCCGCCGGGTTCGTCACATTCCCTGCACGTCAGGGCGGCGAGGGTGCTGGAAGGCAACTGGACCGGCGTCTCCACCGTGCCCTCGCGCGGTCTGTACCCGCACCAGTGGTCCTGGGACTCCGCGTTCATCGCGATCGGCCTGCGCCACCTCTCCCCGCTGCGGGCCCAGACCGAGCTGGAGACGCTGTTGGCGGCCCAGTGGGGCGACGGGCGCGTCCCGCACATCGTCTTCAACCCCTCCGTACCGCTCGACGCGTACTTCCCGAGCCCCGACTTCTGGCGCTCCTCGACCGCGGGGCGCGCCGCGGGCGCCCCGCGCACCGTACAGACGTCCGGCATCGTGCAGCCACCGGTCCACGCCCTGGCGGTGTGGCTGGTCCACCGCGCCGACCCCGGTCTGTCCCGTGCGCGCGGCTTCCTCGCCCGGATGTACCCACGCCTGGCCGCCTGGCACCGCTACCTCCTGCACCGCCGCGACCTGGGCGGAGGCGGCCTCGCGTCCGTCGTGCACCCCTGGGAACAGGGTATGGACAACAGCCCCGCCTGGGACCTCCCGCTCTCCCGCGTCACCCCGGCGCCGGCACGCTCCTTCCGCCGCGCCGACCTCGACCACGGAGCCGCCGAGGACCGGCCGACGGATCTGGACTACGGACGGTACGTGCGGCTGGCGACGGACTACCGGGACGCCGGATACGCCGACGGCGGCGGAGAGTTCGCCGTCGAGGACCCCGCCTTCAACGCCCTGCTCATCGCCTCCGAACACGCCCTCGCCCGGATCGCCGAGGAGCTGGGGGCGCCCGGCACGGCCCGGCACGCGCGCGCGGAAAGGCTGACGGCGGCGCTGGTGGACCGGCTGTGGGATCCGGCGAGCGGGATGTTCCTGTGCCGGGACCTGCGAGGATCCGCCCAGGACAGGCGCGGCACCCTGATCCCCGAGCGCGGGGTCTCCGGCCTGCTCCCCCTGCTGCTCCCCGGCCTCCCGCGGGACATCGTCACGGCGGTCGTGCGGACCGCCTCCGGCCCCCACTTCGGCCTCGGCACCACCACCCGCCTCCCCCCCAGCTACGACCTCCTCGGCGAGGCCTTCGACCCGCACCGCTACTGGCGCGGCCCGGCCTGGTTCAACACCGCCTGGCTGCTGGAGCGCGGGCTGCGCACCCACGACGAGCACCGACGGGCCGACGCGCTGCGGGAGTCGGCCCTCGAGCTCGCCGGGACCACCGACTTCGCGGAGTACGTCGACCCGTACACCGGAGCGGCCTGCGGGGCGACCGGCTTCAGCTGGACCGCCGCGCTCGCGCTCGACCTGCTGCACAGCGACACCACAGTCACGGCGGACATGGGACTCAAGGGAGGGATCCGGCGATGACGGACCGGCATCATCTGCTCGTGCACGGCGGGACGTTCGCTGCCGTGGGTGACGGCGGGGACATCAGCGGCGTCCGGAGCGGCGGCAGCTCCCCGGACGGGCTTTTCGTACGCGACGCCCGGCACCTGAGCCGCTGGCAGCTCACGGTGGACGGCGCGGTACCGGAGGCGCTGTCGCCGGTGGCCGACGGCGACACCGCGCGCTGTGTCCTCGTCCCGCGCGGCGGCCGCCAGGAGCCGCCCGCCTGCACGCTCTTCCGTGAACAGGCGGTGGGGGACGGCTCGTTCGTCGAATCCCTCCGGGTCACCAGCAACCGTCCGGTGCCGACGACGGTCCGCCTCGCGGTCACCGCGGACGCCGACTTCACCGACCAGTTCGAACTCCGCTCCGACTACCGCACCTACACGAAGACCGGCGCCACCCGCCGCCGCGAGATCCTCGACGACGGCGTGGAGTTCACCTACCAACGCCGCGAATGGCGTTCCTGTACGACGGTGACGGCCGACCCCGCCCCGGACGGCATCGAGGAGACGGGCACCGGAGCCAGGCGCCTGGTCTGGACGCTGGACCTGGAGCCGCACGGCACGGCGGAGCTGACCCTGCGGGTGATGGCCCGCCCGCACGGTGACAAGCGGGCCCGGCGGGTACCGAGCTCCCCGGCCGCGCTGAACAATCAACTCCTCTCGCTGGAAGGCGAGTTCGTGGAGGGCATCGCCTTCCCGACCGGCTGGCCGGAGCTCGCCGCCGCGTGCGCCCGCGGTCTCGCCGACCTCGCCTCGCTCCAGGTCCCGGCGACCGGCCCCGACGGCGAGGAACTGCGCGTCCCGGCCGCCGGAGCCCCCTGGTTCCTGACCCTGCTGGGCCGGGACGCCCTCCTGACCTCGCTCTTCGCCCTCCCGTACCGCCCCCAGCTGGCCGCCGCGACGCTCCCCGCGCTGGCCGCGACCCAGGCGACCGAGACCGGCGCGGCCTCCGTGGCCCAGCCCGGCAAGATCGTGCACGAGGTGCGGCACGGAGAGCTGGCCCACTTCGGGCAGGTGCCGTACGGCCGCTACTACGGCTCGGTCGACGCCACCCCCCTGTTCCTCATCCTGCTCGGCGCGTACGTGGAACACACCGGGGACCTCCCGCTCGCCCGGCGCCTGGAGCCCCACGCCCGCGCGGCGATCGGCTGGATGCTCGACCACGGCGGACTCACCTCGCGCGGCTACCTCGTCTACCGCGCCGACCAGGGCGGCCTCGCCAACCAGAACTGGAAGGACTCCCCCGGCGCGATCTGCGGCGCCGACGGAGCACGGGCGAGCGGACCGGTGATGGCGGCGGGCGCCCAGGGCTACGCGTACGACGCGCTGCGCCGGACCGCCTGGGTCGCGCGCACGGTGTGGAAGGACGAGACCTACGCGGCCCTCCTCGAACAGGCCGCGGTGGATCTACGCGATCGCTTCCAGCGGGACTTCTGGATGCCGGACCGTGCCTTCCCCGCGCTCGCACTGGACGGCGAGGGCCGGCAGGTCGACGCGCTGGCCTCCGACGCCGGGCATCTGCTGTGGTCGGGGCTGCTCGACAAGGAGTACGGAGAGCTCGTGGGGCGGCGGTTGCTGGAGCGGGACTTCTTCTCCGGGTGGGGGGTGCGGACAGTGGCGGCCGGGCAGGCGGCGTACCACCCGCTCTCGTATCACCGGGGCTCGGTGTGGCCGCACGACAACGCGCTGATCACGCTGGGGCTGGCCCGGTACGGGCTGCACGACGAGGCGCGGGCGGTGGCGCACGGGCTGGTGGACGCGGCGACGGCCGCCGGGCACCGCTTGCCGGAGGTTCTGGCGGGGTACGGGCGGGAGACCCACGGGGAGCCGGTGCCGTATCCGCACGCGTGTGTGCGGGAGGCGCGGTCCGCCGCGGCGCCGCTCGCGCTGCTGACGGCGGTGGGGGGCGCGTAGTGCTCCGCGGTGAGGGCGTGTGAAAAGCCCTCACCTGACCGTTGACCACGCGTTTGCCCGGTGTTTGCCCGGATCGGTGAACTGCTGCCGGTAGCCGGACGTACGGGAATGTGGCGGATCCGAGACCCCCTGTCGGGTCCGCCTCTACCAGGACCCGTACGGAAGGACCCTCGGGTGTCCGAGACCCTTGCAGAGAGCACGTCACCCGAGGCCGAGGCGACAGGTGCGGACAGTCCGCCACCGGCCGGGAAGCCGTCCCTGCGCGCGCGTCTGATCCGCTGGCGGGACGCGCACCCCACCGCCGTACGCAACACCCGGTGGACCCTCAACGTCCTCGCCGCCCTGCTCGTCCTCGGCGCCCTGCTCCTGCCGAACAAGGTGACCAATCTGCACATGCGGGAGTTCGCGCGGATTCCGGCGGAGGCGATCATCGGTGCGGCCGTGGCGCTGGCGCTGCCGCGTCGGCCGCGGCTGGTGGTGGCCGTGGTGTCCGGGGTGGGGCTCGGAGTGATGACGATCCTGAACCTGCTCGACATGGGATTCAACGACTACCTCGGGCGGGCCTTCAATCCCGTCCTCGACTGGGAGTTGCTCGACGACGCGCAGTCCTATGTCGCGGACTCGATGGGTCAGGGTGTGGCGATCGGTGCCGCGGTCGGCATGGTCGTCCTGGTGCTTCTGCTGCTGGCCGTCATGACGCTGGCGATGGTCCGGCTGAGCAATCTGCTGGTCCTGGACCGGCAGACCGCCACCCGGGGCACCCTCGTCGCGGCCACCGTCTGGGTCACCTGCTCCGCCCTCGGTCTGCAGATCTTCGGCCCTCCGCTGGCCTCCGAACACACCGCCGCGCTCGCCACACTCCAGGCCAAGCGGGTGCTGTACACCGTGCGGGACGAGGCGGAGTTCCAGAAGGTGGCCAAGGTCGACGCCTTCGGGAACACGCCCGGCTCCCAGCTGGTGCCCGACCTGCGCGGCAAGGACATGATCTTCACCTTCATCGAGAGCTACGGCCGCAGTGCCGTCGAGGACCCGGCCATCGCGCCCGGCGTGGACAGGACCCTCGACACCAGCACCGCGGCCCTCGCGAAGGCCGGTTTCCACGCGAAGAGCGGCTGGCTGACGTCGGCGACGTACGGCGGCAGCAGCTGGCTGGGCCACTCGACGACCCTCTCCGGCCTCTGGATCGACAACCAGCAGCGCTACCGCACCGTCATGGCCAGTGACCACCTCAGCCTTACCAAGGCCTTCAAGAAGACCGGCGCCTGGGACACGGTCGGGGTGATGCCGGGCGTCCAGAAGGGCTGGCCCGAGCAGAAGTACTACGACCTCGACAAGGTCTACAACGCCTTCCAACTCGGCTACCAGGGACCCAAGTTCAGCTGGTCGACGATGCCCGACCAGTACGCCCTGGAGGCCTACCAGCGCCAGGTACACGGCAAGAAGCGCGACAAGCCGCTGATGTCCGAGATCATCCTGACCTCCAGCCACCAGCCCTGGGCGCCCATCCCGAAGATGGTCGACTGGAACGACCTCGGCGACGGCTCGATCTTCAAGGGCATCCAGAAGGCCGGCAACAAACCGTCCGAGATCATCGCCGACTCCACCCGCTCCAAGCAGGAGTACGGCAAGTCCATCTCGTACTCGGTCACTGCGCTGACCCAGTGGCTGGAGCGCTACGGCAGCGACGACACGGTCCTCGTCTTCCTCGGCGACCACCAGCCGATCGCCCGGGTCAGCGGGGAGAACGCCAGCCGTGACGTGCCGATCTCGATCGTCGCCAAGGACCCGAAGGTTCTCGACAAGATCGCGTCCTGGAACTGGACGGACGGCCTGAAGCCGGCGCGCAACGCCCCGGTCTGGAAGATGAGCTCCTTCCGAGACCGCTTCCTGACGGCGTACGGCTCGACTCCGCACCCGTCAAAGGGGTGACGCTGCGCTGGCTTGGGCGGGGCGCCTAGGGGGGTGCCGGGTCGGGTTGTCGGGCGGGTGCGGGTGAGTGGGGGCTGGTCGCGCAGTTCCCCGCGCCCCTGGGGAGTTGCGGTCACCCGCGGCACGACGGACCGATCACCACCTCACGCGCCACGACGGACCGTTAGCCACCTCACGCGCCCCGACGGACCGTTCGCCGCACCGCGCACCCCGACGGACCGCTCGCCACACCGCGCGCCCCGACGGGCCGGTAGCCGCGTACGGCGCGCAGGGGACGGGGTGGGGGGTGTCCGCCCGCAGCGGCCGGCGTCCGATACCGGGCACCACTCAAGGGACCGAGCCGCCGGACCGAGGACGGATACCCCCCACCCCGGCCCCGACCCACCCACCGAACCGCACGCGCTACACCCGCCCCCACCGAAGCCGAAACGGGCCGCCGCAGGCATCCAGGGGCGCGGGGAACTGCGCACAACGCCCGCCCCCACCGAACCCGAACCCGCACACGACCGGTCAACCCCCCGACGTGTCCAGCTCCGCGTCCTCTCCGACCCCCGCCCCACAGTCGTACGGGTCCTTCAGCCAGCCGTCCGGGAGGACCACCCGGTTATTGCCGGACGTGCGGCCACGCGGTCCGTCGGCGCCCGTCGGCCAGGGCTGGTCCAGGTCCAGCTCGTCCAGCCCGGACCGGAGTTCCGCCAACGACGACGTGATCGCGAGCCGCTTGCGCATCTCGCTGCCGACCGCGAAGCCCTTGAGGTACCAGGCCACGTGCTTACGGAAGTCGATGACACCGCGAGACTCGTCACCGATCCACTCGCCGAGGAGCGTGGCGTGGCGGACCATGACATCCGCCACCTCGCGCAACGAAGGCCGCGCGATGGCCTCCGTACGCCCCTCGAACGCCGCCACCAGGTCCGCGAACAGCCACGGCCGCCCCAGACACCCCCGCCCGACGACCACCCCGTCGCAGCCGGTGGACGCCACCATCCGCAACGCGTCCGACGCCGACCAGATGTCCCCGTTGCCGAGCACGGGAATCTCCGGAACGTGTTCCTTCAGACGGGCGATCGCGTCCCAGTCCGCCGTGCCGCCGTAGTGCTGGGCGGCGGTACGACCGTGCAGCGCGATGGAGGTGACCCCCTCCTCGACCGCGATCCGCCCGGCGTCCAGATACGTCATGTGGTCGTCGTCGATGCCCTTGCGCATCTTCATCGTGACCGGCAGATCCCCCGCCCCGCTCACCGCCTCACGCAGGATCGCCCGGAGCAGAGGACGCTTGTACGGCAGCGCGGACCCGCCGCCCTTCCGCGTCACCTTCGGCACCGGGCACCCGAAGTTCAGGTCGATGTGGTCGGCGAGATCCTCCTCCGCGATCATGCGGACGGCCTTGCCGACGGTGGCCGGGTCGACGCCGTACAGCTGGATCGAACGAGGCTTCTCGCTCTCGTCGAAGTGGATCAGCTGCATGGTCTTCTCGTTGCGCTCGACGAGCGCCCGGGTCGTGATCATCTCGCTGACGAACAGCCCCTTGCCCCCGCTGAACTCCCTGCACAGGGTGCGGAAGGGCGCGTTGGTGATCCCGGCCATCGGAGCCAGGACGACAGGCGGCTGCACGGTGTGCGGACCGATCCGCAGGGGCGTGTTCTCGGTGAGCGCGGTCGTGGACATTCCCCCATTGTCACGCACGGCCCGGGGTGCCCCGGCATTGATCATGCATGAACCATTAGTTAGACGCACTATCGAAATCGGCGTACGATGGCACGCATGCCTGAGCTCAGCCATCGCCGACGCATGCTGGTACTCGCGATCTGCTGCATGAGCCTGCTGATCGTGAGTCTCGACACCACCGCCCTCAACGTCGCCCTGCCCTCCATGCAGCGCGGCCTGGACGCGAGCACGGCGGGCCTCCAGTGGACGATCGACGCGTACACCCTCGTCCTCGCCTCGCTGCTGATGCTGGCCGGCTCCACGGGAGACCGGATCGGCCGCAAGCGCGTCTTCATGGCGGGCCTGGTCGTCTTCACGATCGGCTCCGCGCTGTGCTCCGCCGCGCCGAACCTGGAGGCGCTGATCGCCTTCCGCATGGTGCAGGCGGTCGGCGGTTCGATGCTCAACCCGGTCGCGATGTCGATCATCACCAACACCTTCACGGACCCGCGCGAGCGCGCCCGGGCGATCGGCGTGTGGGGCGCGGTCGTCGGCATCTCCATGGCCGCGGGACCGCTGCTCGGCGGCGTGCTCGTGGACTCGGTCGGCTGGCGCTCGATCTTCTGGGTCAACCTGCCGGTCGGCCTCGCGGCCCTGCTGCTCACCCTGCGGTACGTCCCCGAGTCCCGGGCCCCCAAGGCCCGCCGCCCCGACCCGGTCGGACAGGTCCTGGTGATCGCGCTGTTCGGCTCACTGACGTACGCCATCATCGAGGCGCCGGCCTCGGGGTTCTCCTACGTCCTGCCCTTCGCGGTCGTGGCCGTCGTCGCCCTGGCCGGACTGCTCTGGTACGAGCCCCGGCGTGACGAGCCCCTCATCGACCTGCGGTTCTTCCGGTCCGCGCCGTTCAGCGGGGCCACGGTGATCGCGATCTGCGCGTTCGCGGGTCTGGGCGGGTTCCTGTTCCTGTCGACGCTGTATCTCCAGAACGTCCGCGGGCTGGACGCGCTGCACGCCGGCCTGTGGATGCTGCCGATGGCGGTGCCGATCCTCCTCTGCGCGCCCCTCGCCGGACGGCTGGTGGGGAGCCGGGGGCCGCGGCTGCCGCTCGTGATCGCGGGGGTCATGATGACGGCGAGCGGGGTGCTGTTCGCCGCGTTCGACGCGGAGACGTCCGATGTGACGCTGTTCCTCGGATACGTGCTGTTCGGCATCGGCTTCGGGCTGGTCAACGCGCCGATCACGAATACGGCGGTGTCGGGGATGCCGCGCGCTCAGGCGGGAGTCGCCGCCGCGGTCGCGTCCACGAGCCGTCAGCTGGGGCAGACGCTCGGGGTCGCGGTGATCGGGGCGGTGCTGGCTTCCGGGGTGAGCTCCTCGTCGTACAAGGAGACCTTCGTGTCCGCTGCTGTGCCGGGGTGGTGGATTCTTGCCGGCTGTGGGCTTGCCGTGCTGCTGCTGGGCGCGGTGACCACCGGGCCGCGGGCCCGGCGTTCCGCCGAGCGTACGGCTGAGCGGCTGGAGTCGGTCGAGGTGCGCGAGGCCGCCGGAGTCAGCGCGTAGTCAGCCCACCGAGCGCAGTTGCTTCAGCACTGTTCGCTCCACAGCAGGCACAAACCTCTGCCCCGCCAGCGCCAGCGTGATCGCTGCCGCCACCCCCGCCCACGCCAGTGGGCCCAGCGGTGTGCAGCCGAACAGCTGGCTCACGCCCGGGATCTCCACCAAGGCGAACAAGGCCACCGCCGAGCCCAGGGACGTGAAGCGGACCAAGGGGCTCTCCCGGCGGTCCGCCAGTGTCTGGGCCAGCTGCGTGCCCACCACCGCGCACAGTGCCATCGTCGTCGAGCGGCGGGCCGTGCCCGGGGTGAAGCGGCCGATCAGCCAGGCGACGGTGGCGCCCAGGCAGGTGGTGATGGCGCGGTCGCGGATCTGCCGGGTCAGGGCGCTGCCCAGAACCGTGTCGATCGAGGGCTCGTCCTCGGTCGGTTTCTCCGTCGGCGTCACCGCCACCGCCATCGCCGGGAACAGGTCGGTGAACAGGTTCACCAGGAGCATCTGGCGGGTGGACAGGGGCGCGGAGCCCGACAGGAGCGTGCCGAGGATGCCGAAGCCCACCTCGCCCGCGTTGCCGCCGATCAGGATGGCGATGGCGTCGGCGACGCTGTGCCACAGGGCGCGGCCCTCGCGGACGGCCTCGATGAGGACGGTGAGGTCGTCGCCGGTCAGGACGAGGTCGGCGGCGTTGCGGGCGGCGGCCGAGCCGCGGGCGCTGATGCCGACGCCGATGTCGGCGGCGCGGATGGCGGCCGCGTCGTTGGCGCCGTCGCCGACCATGCCGACGACCCGGCCCGCGTCCCTGAGGGCCTCGACGACCTGGAGTTTCTGCTCGGGCGCGACCCGGGCCACGACATCGGCGTCGCGCAGCATCCGGGAGCGGGCCGAGCGGTCGGCGGCGGCCAGTTCGTCGCCGGTGACGACGGTGGCGTCCTCGGGCCAGCCGAGGTCGGTGGCGATGGCGCGGGCGGTCTGCGGGTGGTCGCCGGTCAGCACGACAGGCCGTACGCCCGCCTCACGCAGTCCGCGGACCAGGTCGGGGGAGGTCTCCCGGGCGACGTCGGCGAGGGCCAGCAGGCCCACGAACTCCAGGTCGCGCAAAGGCTCTTCGAGTACGTCCTTCTCGTCGCCGTCGAGCGGACGCCGGGCCACCGCCAGGACGCGCAGGCCGTCACGGGCCAGCGACTGGGCCCGTTCGGAGGCCTCGGCGGGGAGGTCCGCGCAGGCGGGCAGGACGGTCTCCGGGGCGCCCTTGAGCACCAGCACCGGGGGGCCGTCGGCCGGGTGTCCGACGGCGGCCGCGTAACCGCGGCCGGCCTCGAAGGGCTGGCCCTCCAGCTGGGTCCACTCGTCGGGGGGAGCCGCGTCCAGGACGGCCTCGTCGGTGGCGTGGGCCGGGCGCTGGTCGGAGTCGCCGTCGAGCTGGGGGCAGGCACGGGCCGCGACCCGCAGCGGACCGTCCGCGTCGGGCGCGTCGAGAGTGTGGACCGTGCCGTCCGCGTCGGTGACCCGGACCAGGCGCAGCCGGTTCTCGGTGAGCGTGCCGGTCTTGTCGAAGCAGATGGTGTCCATGCGGCCCAGGGCCTCCAGGGTGCGCGGGGCGCGGACCAGGACGCCGTGCGCGCTGAGCCGGCGGGCCGCCGCCAGCTGCGCGACCGTGGCCACCAGCGGCAGCCCTTCCGGTACGGCGGCCACCGCGACCGCGACCCCGCCGCTGACCGCCTGCCGCAGGGGCGTGCCGCGCACTAGAGCGAGCCCGGTGACCGCGGCGCCGCCCGCCATCGTCAACGGCAGTGCCTTGCGGGTGAGTTCCTGGAGCCGGGCCTGGACTCCGGCGGCGGCCGGGGTACGGGCGGCGAGCGCGACGGCGCGGGCGGCCTCGGTGCGGTCGCCGGTGTCCACGACGACCGCGCGGGCCTGTCCGGCCACCACGGTCGTCCCCTCGAAGACCATGCAGTGCCGTTCGGCGACGGGGGCGCGCGGGCTCGGGTCGGTGCACTTGTCCACCGGGAGGGACTCGCCGGTCAGCGCGGACTCGTCGACCTCCAGGCCGTCCTCCCACAGCAGGCGGGCGTCGGCGGGCACGACGTCGTCCAGCGTGAGCTCGATGACGTCCCCAGGGCTCAGCTTGGCGGCGTCGACGACATGCGGTTCCGCGTCCTCCTCCGTGACCCGGGCCTTCTGCTTCTGCTGGGCGAGCAGACCGGACAGGGCCCGCTCGGCGCGCAGCCGCTGGAGTCCGCCGACGAGCGCGTTCAGGTCGAGCGCGCCGACCACCAGCAGGGCGTCCATCGCGGACCCGAGGATCGCGGACGCGGCCGAGCCGACCGCCAGGACGGGGGTGAGCGGATCGTCCAGCTCCCCGCGCACGGCCCGGGCGAGCTGCGCCGACCACCGGGCGGGGGCCAGCACGGGCAGTCGTACGACGGCGTCGGCGGCGGTGCGGACCCGTTCGGTCGTCTGCTCGACGAGCGTCGGCTCCGGCGGTGCCTCCTGTTCCAGCCGGTCGCGTACGTCGTCCGGATCCAGGGCGTGCCAGGCCACCCGGGGACGCGGGTGCGGGGGGCTCGCGCCGGCCACGCGGAGGGCGGCACGGGTGCCGGTGAGGAGGGCGGCGGCCGCGGCCGCGTCGACGGGTGCGTGCCGGAGGCCGGGCAGTGCCGTACGGCGTCGGCCGTTGCCCGACTCGCCGACGGCGACGAGGAGTCCGGACAGGGCGGCGCCCGAGCGGGCCAGGGTCTGGGAACGGCGGCCGACCGCGCGGGCCTGCGGGACGGCGGTCAACAGCCGCCAGACGTCGGGCAGTCCGTGCGGGGCGAGGACGTCGGCGCCCCAGGCGACCGCGCAGCCGCCGTCGGTGAGGGAGACGGCCACATCACCGCGGAGGAGTCCGGCGACCACGTCGGCGTCCTGGGGGCGGGCGATGGTGAGAACGCCACCACCACCCTCGCCACCCTCGTCGCCGTCGTCGCCGTCGTCGTGGCGGAGTTGGTCGACGATGTCCTTCAACGGGCGCTCGGCGTCCACGACTTGGTCCGCGAGGCCGGTGAAGTCGGCCAGTGCGGGGTCGTCCAGGACGACGACGCGGAGTCCGGCGCGCCGGGCCGCGTCCAGCACGGGTTCCGCCCAGGGGTCCGCGCCCGCGCCCGGGGTGCGCAGGGCGCTCGGGTGCAGGAGGACGGTGCCGAGGGTCTCCAGCTGTCGCAGCCGGTCCGGGTCGCGCACCAGGACGCCGGAGCGGGACAGGGCCGCGCTCAGTACGGCGTGGAAGGCGGCGGGGCCGTAACGCGCGGCCTTCGGGGAGCCCGCGAGGACCGCCTCCGCGGCCTCGGTCACCTCGTGTTTGACGAGCAGCGCGGCGACGGCGCCGGCGATGCTGCCGGCCGAGGCGTGGCCCGCGTACTCCTGGGCGGGCGAGGGACGCGGCAGCGGACGCAGGGTCAGGTCCGCGGGCACGCTGTCCCGGTCCGGGACGCACAGGTCGTCGTGGACGGCTTCGAAGGTGGCCGTCCGTACGACCGCCTCCGCCAGCTGGCAGGTGCGCAGCGTTCCGTCGAGCAGCAGGGAGGTGGGGCTGTGACCGGCGCCGTGCACGGCGGCGTTCACGACGGCCAGCGCCACGTCCATCCGCGCGCTCCCGAGCCGCCCTCCCAGCCAGCCCCTGAAACGGGGGTTCTCCCGCAGCAACGTCACCACCGCCGTCACCGGCCGCGGCGAGGCCGGCAGCCGCAGTGCGGACCCGGCGAAAGCGGCGGCGACTCCGACGGCGTCGGCGGCGAGCGCCACGGCGGCGGTCCTGATGGAGCCGGGGTCACCGGGGTGGGCGAGCTCCTCGACGTCCTGGCCGGCCGCCACCAGCCCGTACCGCTCGGCAAGCACCGAGATCCGCTCCACGACCCGATCGGTGGCCACGCCCTCCGCCGCGGTCACGACGAGCCGCCCGAGCCCCTGGTCCCAGTAGGCGAGAGCGATGTCGGGGTGCTCGGCGAGGGCGGTGACGAGACGGCGGGCGCGGTGTTCGGTGCGGGTGGAGCGGGGCGGTGGAGAGGAGGGAGGGACTTCTTTGTTCTCTCCCTCCGCGTCCGTCTCCGCGTGCAGCGCCAGATGGGCCCGCTGTCCCGCCCGCCAGTCCTGGGGTGCGCCCGGCAGGGCCGCGCGGGCGGCCCTCGTCGCGCGGGCCGCGAAGTCCGCGGTGCGTACGCCGGCCCGGGCCGTTCCGGCCACCGCTCCCGCGGCCGCGCCGACCGCGGCGGGCGTACCCCTGGCCAGCAGGCGTGGGCCGGCCAGGACGAGGCCCGCGGCGGCTGTCGTGAGTCCTCGGTTCATCGCTGGTCCTCAGTCGCCGGATCGGGTACGGCCTGTGGTGGCGCCGCCGGGGCCGCCTCGGCCGGACGGCGACGCCGTCTCGTGCGGAGGGAGCTTGTCGGAGGGCGATGACGAGGCCGACGGCCCGCCCCGTGACGTCGTGGTCGCTGTTCCGTGTGTCGACGCCAGTACCCGGGGTGTGGGACGGCTCTCGTCCCCCGACTCCCCGTGTTCCCCGCGCTCTCCCGGCCTCGGCTGCGTCAGCCACGCCACCGCCGCCCCGGTGACCGCGACGGGCCACTCGACGACGCCCGCGACGCCGAGCACCCCGGCCCCGGCGTACACCGCGAGCCGCCGGCCGCGGGGGGAAACCGCCCCGACCCGGTCCAGCGCTCCACCGGCCACCCGGCCCACCGTCCCGGCCCCGGGAACCTTCCCCAGTGCCGACACGGCCGCCCGCAGCGGCTGCGGAAGCCCCTGCGCCGTTGACGGTGATTCTGACTCTTCTACCTGCTGCGACGACTTCTGCTCGGCCATGACTCGCCTCGCCTGTGGGGGGTCTTCTCTTCGGACCGACCGAGTTCCCGCACTGCGGGCGGTCATCCCCACCGGCGACAATCGGTCAGGGTTGCTGTCGGGCCCGTTCCAGAGCGATCGCGTGCAGCTTCTCCAGCCGCAGCCGGGACTCCTCGTCCGCGGGGGCGTAGGTCACCATGCGCGGGCCTGCCTCGGGGCCGAGCCACAGGTCGGTGTGGTCGACGGAGACATGGCCGACGTAACGGTTCACGAACTCCTTGCGGCGGCCCCGGTGTTCGATGACCTCGTGCCGGTCCCAGACCTCGCGGAACTCCGGGGACTCCGTGCGTAGCCGCTTCAGGAGCATCTTCCAGCCGGGCTCGGCGAGGTGTCCGGCCATGGTGGCACGGAAGCGGGCGGCCATCAGGCGCTGCGCCTCCGGCAGATGCACGATCGAGGAGCGCCAGTCGTCGTGGGTGTAGGAGAGGACCATGCAGTTGCGGTCCTCGGGCGGCACCGCGTCCAGATCGCACAGCAGCAGGCCGTAGGTGCGGTTGTAGGCGAGGATGTCGTAGCGGCTGTTCTGCACACAGGCCGGGACCGGCTCCAGCTGCTCGAGGACCTGCCGGATGGCCGGGGTGACCGACGGGCAGACGGTGGCCGGCGTCGGGTCGACGGCTTCGGCGAGCTGGAAGAGGTGCGAGCGCTCGGTCGGGTCCAGCAGCAGCGCGCGGGCGAGGGCGTCCAGGACCTGCACGGAGACCTGGATGTCACGGGCCTGCTCCAGCCAGGTGTACCAGGTGACACCGACCGCTGAGAGCTGGGCGACCTCCTCCCGGCGCAGACCCGGGGTGCGGCGCCGGCGGCCGCGGGGCAGGCCGACCTGTTCGGGGGCGATGTGCTCGCGGCGGTGGCGCAGGAAGGCGGCGAGCTCATGGCGCCGGATCGCCGAGGCGGACGCGGTCGCCGTCACGGGTACGGCTGTCTCCTGGGCCATGGTCGTCATGCCTCCAGCCTGCCTCCGCCGGGACCCTGTTGCCAGGTGGTTCTTCTACCAGGATAAGAAGACTCTGGTACCCCTCTGGGGGCGGGCGCAGGCTCATGGGTGTGACCACCGAAACCACCACTGCACACTCCGTCCGCCCGGCCGCGCCACCCCAGCTGGGCGGCCTCGGGCTGTTCACGGTGCTGCTCGCCGCGGCACTCCCCCTCATCGACTTCTTCATCGTCAACGTCGCGCTGCCCACCATCGGCGCGGACCTGTCCGCGAGCGAGTCGGTCCTCGAACTCGTCGTGGCGGGTTACGGGTTGGCGTACGCCGTCCTTCTCGTCCTCGGCGGCCGCCTGGGCGACCTGTTCGGGCGGCGCCGGCTGTTCCTGGGCGGCATGCTGGCCTTCGGGCTGACCTCGCTGGCGTGCGGGCTCGCGCCGACCGCGTGGACGCTGGTCGCGGCGCGGGTAGCCCAGGGCGCCGCGTCGGCGGCGATGCTGCCGCAGGTCCTCGCCACGATCCAGTCGGCGACGGCCGGACCCCGCCGGGCGCGGGCGATGGGCCTGTACGGCGCCACGGCGGGCCTCGCCATGGTGGCGGGCCAGATCCTCGGCGGTGTCCTGGTGGCTGCCGACATCGCGGGCACGAGCTGGCGGGCGGCGTTCCTGGTGAACGTCCCGGTCGTCGTGCTCGGCCTGTTCCTCGCGGCCCGTACGGTTCCCGAGACCCGGTCCCCCCGCCCGGAGCCGGTGGACGGCCCCGGCACGGTCCTGCTGGCGGCGACCCTGCTCGCGCTGCTGGCCCCGCTGACCGAGGGCAGGGCGGCGGGCTGGCCGCTGTGGACGTGGCTGTCGCTGGCGGCGTTCCCGTTCCTGGCGTGGGCGTTCTTCGAGGTGGAGCGCAGGGCGGACCGCGACGGCCGCACTCCCCTGGTCCCCCCGAGCCTCTTCCAGCTGGTGTCCCTGCGCCGCGGTCTACTGCTGATCCTGCCCTTCTCGATGGGCTTCGCGGGCTTCATGTTCGTGATCGCGGTGGCGCTCCAGGAGGGGGCGGGCCGCAGCCCCGTCCAGGCCGGTCTCGCGCTGGTCCCGCTGGCGGTGACGTTCCTGTTCACCTCGATCGCCGGACCGCGGCTGATCGCCCGCCACGGCACCCGGGTGGTGACCGCGGGCGCGCTGATCCAGGGGGTCGGTCTGGGCCTGATGATCCTGGCCGCGCACTCCTCCTGGCCGGACCTCGGCCTGCTCCCCCTGCTCCCCGGCGGCGCGATCGCCGGAGTCGGCCAGGCCCTCCAACTGCCCGTGGTCTTCAGGATCGTCCTGTCCGAGGTGCCGCCCGCCCGGGCCGGTGTCGGCAGCGGCGTGATGGTCACCACCCAGCAGGTCTCCCTGGCCCTCGGCGTGGCCACGCTGGGCACCCTCTTCCTCGCCCTGGCGCCGGGCATGGGCATGCGGGACGCCCTGGTGACGACGCTCCTCGTCCAGCTGGCCGGGGTGGCCCTGACGGGCGTACTGAGCCTGCGTCTGCCGCGCACGATCGACTGACCGGGCCGCCGGCCTGGCTCAAGTCCTCGCGAACGCCCGGTGAAGATACTGCTGTTGATGTTGTTCTTGCTGCACACTCCTAGCCGGAGGCGAGGCGCATGTTGCAGATCAACACGAGCAGGGTGAGCCGCTGGGACCAGCACGGCCGCGAACACGTGGTCCAAGTGCAGCGCAAGGGCGCGCAACGCACGATCAGATGTGACACCTGCGGCTGGCGCAAGGGAGCGCAGTTCCTGCCCTGGCTGAAGGCGGAGGAACACCTGGCGGAGGAACACCAGGCGACGGTGGACCGGTCGCAGACGTAGCGGTGGTCAGGCCTTCAGGCCGCGTACCAGCAGGTCCAGCAGCGCCGTGAACTCCTCTTCCGCACCCGGCTTTTCCCACTCACCGGCATAGCCGGGGTCGTGGAATCGGCCGGTGGCCTGGAAGAGGGCCAGGGCCGTGGTGGCGGGGGCGGTGACGGTGAAGATGCCCGCGTCGATGCCGTCCTGGACGACGCGGGTCAGCTGGTCGGTCAGCTCGGTGAGGTGCTCGACGACCGCGTCGACGTTCTCACCGGTCAGGACCGTGTACGTGGCGAACAGTTCCGGATCGTCGCCCGCCTTGCGGCGTTTGGCCTCGAAGAGCGCGGCGAGCCACTCCCGCAGCCGGGCCTCCGGGTCACGGTCCGCCTCGACGATTCCGGCCAGCACGCCCGTCGTCCGGTCCAGCCACCGCTTCGTCACCGCCTCCCGCAGCGCCGCCTTCGTCCGGAAGTGCCGGTAGACGCTGCCATGGCTGACGCCGAGCGCGCGGGCCACGTCGACCACGGTGGCCTTGGCCGGGCCGTGGCGGCGCAGCACCTCCTCGGTGGCTTCGAGGATGCGCTCGGCGGTCAGGGTCTCGGTGCTCGGTGGCATGCCTAGACCGTACCTGGCACGGTGTTCACCGTTCGCTGTCGAGCATGGCCATCAGCGGGGCCGCGTACCGCTGGCCGGCCGCCGCGTCCGCCGGTACGGCGTCCTCGATGGCGGCGAGGTCGGCGGCGGCCAGGGTCACGTCCATGGCGCCCAGTGCCTCGCCGAGCCGTTCGCGGGTCCGCGCGCCGACCAGCGGCACGATGTCGTCGCCTCGTGAGAGCACCCAGGCGATGGCGATCTGCGCGACCGTGACGCCCTTCTGTTCGGCGATCTTGCGCAGGGACTCGACCAGCGTGAGGTTGTGCTGAAGGTTCTCGCCCTGGAAGCGGGGCGAGTGGGCCCGGAAGTCGTTCGCGGCGAGCTGCCGGTCGGCCGTGAGGTGGCCGGAGATCAACCCGCGTGAGAGCACTCCGTACGCGGTGACGGCGATGCCCAGCTCACGCAGGGTGGGCAGGATCTCCCGCTCGGGGCCACGGGATATGAGGGCGTACTCGATCTGGAGGTCGGCGATCGGGGCGGTGGCGGCGGCCCGGCGGATGGTGTCCGCGCCGACCTCGCTGAGCCCGATGTGCCGGACCCAGCCCTTCTCGACCAGTTCGGCGATCGCGCCGACGGTCTCCTCGATCGGTACGTCCGGGTCGAGCCGGGCGGGGCGGTAGACGTCGATGTGGTCGACGCCGAGCCGCTGGAGGGAGTACGCGGCCCAGGTCTTCACGGCCGCCGGGCGTGCGTCGTAGCCGAGCCATTCGCCGTCCGGCCCGCGGTGGGCGCCGAACTTCACGCTGAGCAGCGCGTTCTCGCGCAGGGCGGCCGGTGCGGTGCGCAGTGCCTCGCTGATCAGCAGTTCGTTGTGGCCCATGCCGTAGAAGTCGCCGGTGTCCAGCAGGGTGACGCCGGCCTCCAGGGCGGCGTGGATGGTGGCGATCGACTCCGCGCGGTCCGTCTCGCCGTACATGCCGGACATGCCCATGCAGCCGAGGCCGAGGGCGGAGACCTGGGGGCCGGTGGTTCCGAGGGTTCGGGTTCGCATCGTCATGCCGTCCACCTTGCCATGACAGCTGACAGATTTCAATATCTGTCAGCTGTCAGGCGGCGGTCCGTCGGGCAACGGTCATGCGTCGGTCGTGGCCAGCTTCGCTCCGAGCAGCACGAAGGACGCCGCGAAGCTCCGCCGCAGCCAGGCCATGACCCGGGGGCCGGGAGATCACATGACTGCGGACCGCGGCCGCGAGCACCCCGTAGGCGGCGAAGACCACGAAGGTCGCGAGCATGAAGACGCCGCTCAGCACCAGCATGCGCGGCAGGGCGTGCGGCTCGGCCGGACTCACGAACTGGGGCAGGAACGCGAAGAAGAAGATCGTCAGCTTCGGGTTGAGGAGGTTGATCAGCACACCCCGGACGATCACGCGCCCCGATGACAGGGGAGCGCCGCCCTGGTCGACTTCGATCACCTCTTTGTCCCGCACGGTCGCCCAGGCCATGTACAGGAGATAGGCGACCCCGGCGTACTTGACCGCCTGGAACGCCACCGCACTCGCGTTCAGCAGCGCGGCGAGCCCGGTGACGGTGGCCAGGACGTGCGGCACGATCCCGAGCGTGCAGGCGAACGCGGCGACGACGCTCGCGCGCGGACCGCGGGAGAGCCCGGCGGCGAGCGTGTAGACGACCCCGGTGCCGGGAGTGGCGACCACGACGAGGGTGGTGAGGAGAAAGGCGAGGCTCATGGGGCAAGCCTGGACACGGAAAGGCCCCCGACACAGGGCCAAAGCGAGGCCTGTATCGGGGGCCAATGACAAACGGGTGGAGCTAGCAGCCGACGAGACGCCCGGCCAGGTAACCCTCGATCTGGTCGAGAGACACCCGCTCCTGCTTCATGGAGTCCCGCTCGCGGACCGTCACCGCGTTGTCCTCGAGCGTGTCGAAGTCGACCGTCACGCAGTACGGCGTACCGATCTCGTCCTGGCGCCGGTAACGGCGGCCGATGGCGCCGGCGTCGTCGAATTCGATGTTCCAGTTCTGGCGCAGCGCCTGTGCGAGCCCCTTGGCCTTCGGGGACAGCTCGGCGTTGCGGGAGAGCGGGAGGACCGCGACCTTCACCGGGGCCAGGCGGTGGTCGAGGCGCAGCACGGTGCGCTTCTCCAGCTTGCCCTTGGCGTTGGGCGCCTCGTCCTCGACGTACGCGTCGAGCAGGAACGCCAGCATCGCGCGGCCGACACCGGCCGCGGGCTCGATGACATACGGCGTCCAGCGCTCGCCGGCCTCCTGGTCGTAGTAGGCGAGGTCCTGGCCGGAGGCCTTGGAGTGGGCGCCCAGGTCGTAGTCGGTGCGGTTGGCCACGCCCTCCAGCTCACCCCACTCGTTGCCGCCGAACTGGAAGCGGTACTCGATGTCGGCGGTGCGCTTGGAGTAGTGCGAGAGCTTCTCGGCCGGGTGCTCGTACCAGCGCATGTTCTCCTCGCGGAGACCAAGGCCCGTGTACCAGTTCCAGCGCTGCTCCATCCAGTACTCCTGCCACTTCTCGTCCTCGCCCGGCTTGACGAAGAACTCCATCTCCATCTGCTCGAACTCGCGGGTGCGGAAGATGAAGTTGCCGGGCGTGATCTCGTTGCGGAAGGACTTGCCCATCTGCGCGATGCCGAACGGCGGCTTCTTGCGCGAAGCGACCTGCACCTGGGCGAAGTTGGTGAAGATGCCCTGGGCGGTCTCGGGGCGCAGATAGGCGATGGAGCCGGTGTCCTGCGTCGGGCCGAGGTGCGTGGAGAGCAGACCCGAGAACTGCTTCGGCTCGGTGAACTGGCCCTTGTTGCCGCAGTTGGGGCAGTTGATGTCCGCCAGGCCGTTCTCCGGCTCGCGCTTGTGCTTGGCCTCGTAGGCCTCGATCAAGTGGTCCGCGCGGAACCGCTTGTGGCAGGAGGTGCACTCGGTGAGCGGGTCGGAGAAGGTGGCGACGTGACCGGACGCGACCCAGACCTCGGGGGCCAGGATCACGGACGAGTCGATACCGACCACGTCCTCGCGGGACGTCACCATGTAACGCCACCACTGGCGCTTCAGGTTCTCCTTGAGCTCGACACCCAGCGGTCCGTAGTCCCAGGCGGCCTTCTGGCCGCCGTAGATCTCACTGCAGGGGAATACGAAGCCACGGCGCTTGCTCAGGCTGACGATGGTGTCGATCTTGTCGGCGGCCACGGTGCTCTCTTCATTACGACGACGGGCGACGAAGCAATCTCTACGGAGCAGTGCTTCAGAGCGAATGCTTCAGGTTACCGGCGGAGGCTGCCCCCCAATCAAATCGGTGCCGCTCAGCCCGTTTGTTGACAACGGTTTCCATAATTGATGAAAATGACTGTCATGAACGTACGACGTCACCTCATACCCACGGTCGCCGTGGCCGCTGCCCTCGCCGCCCTCTCCGCCTGCTCCTCCGACAGCGCTGCCGCGGGCGACACCGGCAAGTTCGACGTCGTCGCGTCCTTCTACCCGATGGCCTTCCTCGCCGAGCAGATCGGCGGCGACCATGTGAGCGTCACCAGCCTGACCGAGCCCGGTCAGGAGCCGCACGACCTGGAGATCAGCGCCAAGCAGACCGCGCAGCTCCAGGAGTCCGACGCGGTGCTCTACCTCAAGAACCTCCAGCCCTCCGTCGACGACGCGGTGAAGCAGTCCGAGATCAAGACCAAGATCGACGCCTCCTCCCTCACCGAGCTGGAGAAGCACGGCAACGAGGTCGGCGGCCACGCGGCCGAACACGACGACCACGCGAACGAGGACCTCGAAGGCCTCGATCCCCACATCTGGCTCGACCCGGTGCGCTACGCCCAGGTCGCCGAGGGCGTCGGCAAGGCCTTCGAGAAGGCCGACCCGGACCACGCGGCCGACTACAAGGCGCGCACCGCGGCTCTCGTGAAGAAGCTCGACGCCCTGAACACCGAGTTCGAGACCGGGCTCAAGAACACCGACACCAAGGTCTTCATCACCACGCACGCCGCCTTCGGCTACCTCGCCGAGCGCTACGGCCTCACCGAGGAGGCCATCAGCGGCCTCGACCCCGAGTCCGAGCCCAGCGCCGACCGCGTCAAGGACCTTGAGAAGATGGCGAAGGCCGACGGCGTCACGACCGTGTTCTACGAGACGCTCGTCAGCGACAAGACCGCGAAGACCATCGCCGCCGACGCCGGACTGAAGACGGACGTCCTCGACCCCATCGAGGGCATCACCGCCAAGTCCCGCGGCAAGGACTACTTCGCGGTCCAGGAAGCCAACCTCAAGGCGCTGCAGAGCGCACTGGGAGCGAAATGACACCGGAGGACGGCATGACCGAGCCCGTCATCGCGCTGCGCGGAGTCCGCGCCGACCTGGGCTCGCGGCCCGTCCTGCGCGGCATCGACCTCACCGTGCACCGCGGTGAGGTCGTCGCGCTGCTCGGCGCCAACGGCTCCGGCAAGTCCACCGCGATCCGCACGATCATCGGCCAAGTGCCCCCGTCCGCGGGGGAGATCGAGCTCTTCGGCACCCCGCGCGGGCGGTTCAGGAACTGGGCGCGGGTCGGGTACGTCCCGCAGCGCACCACCGCCGCGGGCGGCGTCCCCGCGACCGTCACCGAGATCGTCTCCTCCGGGCGGCTGTCCCGCGCCCGCTTCGGTGTGCTCCGCAAGGCCGACAAGGAAGCCGTACGCCGGGCCCTGGAGCTGGTCGGCATGGCGGACCGCGCGAAGGACTCCGTCAACGCCCTCTCCGGGGGCCAGCACCAGCGGGTGCTGATCGCCCGCGCGCTCGCCGCCGAGCCCGAACTGCTGATCATGGACGAGCCGATGGCGGGCGTGGACCTGGCCAGCCAGGAGGTGCTCGCGCGGACGCTCGGTGAACAGGTCGCCCAGGGCAGCACGGTCCTGCTCGTGCTGCACGAACTCGGCCCGCTGGAGCCCCTGATCGACCGGGCGGTCGTCCTGCGCGACGGCTGTGTCCAGCACGACGGCCCACCCCCGCGAGCCGTCGGCCAGCACGCCCTGCCCGGCCATGACCACGTCCACCCCCACGACCACGAGCCGATCCGCACGGGACTGCTGAGCTGATGGACTTCCTCGACTACGCCTTCATGCAGCGGGCTCTGCTCGCCGCCGTCCTGGTCGGCATCACCGCCCCCGCCGTCGGCATCTACCTCGTCCAGCGCCGCCAGGCCCTCATGGGCGACGGCATCGGCCATGTCGCGATGACCGGCGTCGGCCTCGGCTTCCTGCTCTCCTGGTCGCCGGTGTGGATGGCGACCCTGGTCTCGGTCCTGGGCGCGGTCCTCATGGAGCTGATCCGCTGGTACGGCAGGACGCGGGGTGACATCGCCCTCGCGATGCTCTTCTACGGCGGTATGGCCGGCGGCGTGATGTTCATCAACCTCGCGCCCGGTGGCTCGAACGCCAACCTGACGTCGTACCTGTTCGGTTCGCTCTCCACGGTCTCCGAGTCCGACGTGACGGCGATCTGCGTGCTGGCCGCGTTCGTGGTGCTCGTCACCCTCGGTCTGCGCCGGCAGCTCTTCGCGGTCAGCCAGGACGAGGAGTTCGCGCGGGTCACCGGTCTGCCCGTGCGGGCGCTCAACCTGCTGACGGCGGTCACGGCGGCGGTGACGGTGACCGTCGCGATGCGCGTGGTCGGGCTGCTGCTGGTGAGCGCGCTGATGGTGGTGCCGGTGGCGGCGGCGCAGCAGCTCAGCCGGAGTTTCGCGGCGACCTTCGCGATCGCGGTGGCCATCGGTGTGACGGTGACGATCGGCGGCACCGTGACGTCGTACTACCAGGACGTGCCGCCCGGCGCGACGATCGTGCTGCTGACCATCGCGGCCTTCGTCCTGCTGACGGGTCTGGCCACCCCGCTGGCCAGACGACGGGCCCGGGCGGCCGCCGCCGCGCGGCCCGCCCCGGACCCCGCGGAGTGTGCGATTCCGGCCAGCCGGGAGGCGGACGGCCCGGTCGGCGTCTGACCCGGCACAGGCCGGGCTGGCACAATGGCCCGGCAGGCCGATCGAAGGAGGAACCCGTGACGACCGCAGGACCGCCAGTGAAGGGCCGCGCGACCCGGCAGCGGGCCGCCGTGGCGGCGGCCCTCGACGAGGTCGACGAGTTCCGCAGCGCGCAGGAACTGCACGACATGCTCAAGCACAAGGGCGACGCCGTCGGTCTGACCACGGTCTACCGCACGCTCCAGAACCTCGCCGACGCCGGCGAGGTCGACGTCCTGCGCACCTCCGACGGCGAGTCCGTCTACCGCCGCTGTTCCACCGGCGAGCACCACCACCATCTGGTCTGCCGGGTCTGCGGCAAGGCGGTGGAGGTCGAGGGACCGGCCGTCGAGAAGTGGGCCGACGCGATCGCCGCCGAGCACGGATACGTCAACGTGGCGCACACCGTGGAGATCTTCGGCACCTGCGCGGACTGCGCGGCCGCCCAGGGCTGACACACAAGGACCTCACAGCCGAGCCGAGGGTTAACCCTTGACTCGGCCTCCTTTGCATGACATGGACCGGTCAACAGTGCCACGCTCCCCCCAGCTCTCACGCAGTTCCCGCACGGCACCTCCACCCCTGTCGCAGTAGGAGTACGAGTGAGACCCTCCCCCCGAAGATCGGCCGCCGCCGCGTCCCTGGTCGCCGCCGCATCACTGCTCGCCGTAGGTGTCCAGACGGTCCCCGCGACCGCGAAGCCCGCAGCCCCCCACCCCAGCCCCCTGCGCGCCGGAGGCCTGGAGGCGAAACTCTCCCCGGCCCAGCGCACAGCGCTGATCAGGAGCGCGTCGGGCAAGGCCGGAGCGACCGCCGACTCCCTCGGCCTCGGCGCCAAGGAGAAGCTGGTCGTCAAGGACGTCGTCAAGGACAACGACGGCACCCTCCACACCCGCTACGAACGCACCTACGACGGCCTCCCCGTCCTCGGCGGCGACCTGGTCGTGCACACACCCCCGGCCGCACAGGCGACGGGCACGCTCAGCACCACCTTCAACAACAACCGCCGTACCGTCTCGGTCAGGTCCACGACCGCCGCGTACAGCAAGGCCTCCGCCGAGACCAAGGCGCTGAGGACCGCCAAGGCGCTCGACGCCGAGAACCCCGCCGCGCAGAGCGCCCGCAAGGTGATCTGGGCGGGCTCGGGCACGCCGAAGCTCGCGTGGGAGACGGTGGTCTCCGGCTTCCAGGACGACGGCACGCCCAGCAAGCTGCACGTCGTCACCGACGCCACGACCGGCGCCGAGCTCTCCCGCTTCGAGGGCGTCGAGACCGGCACCGGCAACAGCCAGTACAGCGGCACGGTCACCATGGGCACCGCGCTGTCCGGTTCGACGTACCAGCTGTACGACACCTCTCGCGGCGGCCACAAGACGTACAGCCTCAACAACGGCACGTCGGGCACCGGCACCCTGATGACCGACACCGACGACGTCTGGGGCACGGGCTCGGGCTCCAACACCCAGACCGCCGGGGTCGACGCCCACTACGGGGCCCAGACCACCTGGGACTTCTACAAGAACACCTTCGGCCGCAGCGGCATCAAGAACGACGGTGTCGCCGCCTACAGCCGCGTCCACTACAGCTCGTCGTACGTCAACGCCTTCTGGGACGACGACTGCTTCTGCATGACCTACGGCGACGGCTCCGGCGGCACCCACGCGCTGACCTCGCTGGACGTGGCCGGTCACGAGATGACCCACGGCGTCACCTCGAACACCGCAGGACTCAACTACACCGGTGAGTCAGGGGGGTTGAACGAGGCGACCTCCGACATCTTCGGCACCGGTGTGGAGTTCTACGCGGCGAACTCCTCCGACGTCGGCGACTACCTCATCGGCGAGAAGATCGACATCAACGGCGACGGCACGCCGCTGCGTTACATGGACAAGCCCAGCAAGGACGGCGGCTCGGCCGACAGCTGGTACTCGGGCGTCGGCAACCTCGACGTGCACTACTCGTCCGGGCCCGCGAACCACATGTTCTACCTGCTCTCCGAGGGCAGCGGCAGCAAGACCATCAACGGGGTCACGTACAACAGCACGACCTCCGACGGTGTCGCCGTCGCCGGGATCGGCCGGGCCGCCGCCCTGCAGATCTGGTACAAGGCGCTGACGACGTACATGACGTCGAGCACCACCTACGCGGGGGCCCGCACTGCCGCCCTGAACGCTGCCGCCGCCCTCTACGGCTCGACCTCCGCGCAGTACGCCGGGGTCGGCAACGCCTTCGCGGGCATCAACGTCGGCAGCCACATCACCGTGCCGTCGACCGGCGTGACGGTGACCAACCCGGGCAGCCAGTCCACCACGGTCGGGACGGCCGTGAGCCTGCAGGTCTCGGCCGGCTCCACCAACAGCGGCTCACTGACCTACGCCGCGACCGGACTTCCGACCGGTCTGTCGATCAGCAGCTCCACGGGGCTGATCTCCGGGACCCCGACCACGGCCGGCAGCTACAGCACCACGGTCACGGTGACCGACAGCACCGGAGCCACCGGTACGGCGTCCTTCACCTGGACGGTGAGCTCGTCGGGCGGCGGCAGCTGCACCTCCTCCCAGCTGCTGGGCAACCAGGGCTTCGAGTCGGGCAGCACCACCTGGACCGCGAGCAGCGGAGTGATCACCAACTCCAGCAGCCAGGCCGCCCGCACCGGCTCGTACAAGGCCTGGCTGGACGGCTACGGCTCCACCCACACCGACACGCTCTCCCAGTCGGTGACGATCCCGAGCGGGTGCACGGGAACGACGTTCACCTTCTACCTGCACGTCGACACCGCGGAGACCACCACCAGCACGCAGTACGACAAGCTGACGGTGACCGCCGGGTCGACGACCCTGGCCACGTACTCGAACCTGAACGCGGCCTCCGGGTACGTCCAGAAGTCCTTCAGCCTGTCGGCCTTCGCCGGTCAGACGGTCGCCCTGAAGTTCACCGGTGCCGAGGACTCCTCGCTCCAGACCAGCTTCGTGATCGACGACACGGCGGTGACGACGAGCTGATCCCCTGAACGACGACGGGGCGGGTCGGAGGTCAGTCCTCCGGCTCGCCCTTCATCGCTTCCTCCATGGCGAGCAGCTCCTCGTTCGGGACGGCTCCGCCGAAGCGCCGGTCCCGGGAGGCGAACTCGATGCAGGCCCGCCAGAGGTCACGGCGGTCGAAGTCGGGCCACAGGACGTCCTGGAAGACCATCTCGGCGTAGGCGCTCTGCCAGAGGAGGTAGTTGGAGGTGCGCTGTTCCCCGCTGGGCCGCAGGAAGAGGTCCACGTCGGGCATGTCGGGGTAGTAGAGGTACTTCGCGAGGGTCTTCTCGTTGACCTTGGACGGGTCGAGGCGGCCCGCCTTCACGTCCTCGGCGAGGGCCTGCGCGGCATCGGCGATCTCGGCCCGGCCGCCGTAGTTCATGCAGAAGTACAAGGTCAGTTTGTCGTTGCCCTCGGTCTGCTCCTGGGCGACCTGGAGCTCCTTGGCGACGGACTTCCACAGCCTGGGCATCCGCCCCACCCAGCGCACCCGGACGCCGAGCTCGTCGAGCTGATCACGCGTCTTGCGGATGAAGTCGCGGTTGAAGTTCATGAGGAAGCGGACCTCGTCGGGCGAGCGCTTCCAGTTCTCGGTGGAGAAGGCGTAGAGGGAGATGTTGCGCACACCCATCTCGATCGAGCCCTGGAGCACGTCCAGCACCCGCTCGGCGCCGACCTTGTGCCCTTCCGTCCTGGGCAGCCCGCGCTCCTTGGCCCACCGGCCGTTCCCGTCCATGACGATCGCCACATGCTCGGGGATCAGCTCACCGGGGAGCTTCGGCGCACGGGCGCCGGACGGGTGCGGCTCGGGCGCCTTGTACTCACGGCGCTGACGACCGAGGATCCCGCGTACGACCATGGTGGTTCTCGTCTCCCTCTCAGGGTTGCTTCTCTACGTAACGCAGGGATCTGAGCCCGCGTTCCAGATGCCAGTGCAGGTAGGCGGACACCAGCCCGCTGCCCTCCCGGACGTACCGCGGCTCACTCGCGTCCGCGGTCTCCCAGTCTCCCGTAAGCAGCGCGGCCAGGAGTTCCAGGGTCTGCGGCGACGGTACGACGCTGCCGGGCACCCGGCAGTCCACGCAGACCGAGCCTCCGGCGGCCACGGAGAAGAACCGGTTCGGCCCGGCCATTCCGCACTTCGCACAGTCGCTGAAGCTGGGCGCGTAGCCGTTGACGGCGAGGGAGCGGAGGAGGAAGGCGTCGAGGACGAGGTGGGGCGCGTGCTCGCCCCGCGCTAGGGTGCGCAGGGCCCCGACCAGCAGCAGGTACTGCTGCACCGCGGGCTCGCCCTCGTGGTCGGTGAACCGCTCGGCGGTCTCCAGCATGGCCGTCCCGGCGGTGTACCGGGCGTAGTCGGAGACGATCCCGCCACCGTAGGGAGCGATCGTCTCGCTCTGCGTGCACAGCGGCAGCCCGCGCCCCACCAGCTCGCTCCCCCGCGAGAAGAACTGCACGTCGACATGCGAGAACGGCTCCAGCCGCGCCCCGAACTTCGACTTGGTCCGCCGCACCCCCCTGGCCACGGCCCGTACCCGCCCGTGCCCACGCGTGAGCAGCGTGATGATCCGGTCCGCCTCACCCAGCTTCTGCGTCCGCAACACGACCCCGTCGTCCCGGAAGAGACTCATCGCGCGCCTCCACACTGGGTGCGCGGCGCGATGCCGTCGTGGCGGAACAGACTCATGAGCCCATTCTCGCCTACGCGAGAACCTGGTTGTCGGTGTCCGTGATTTCTGCTCCGGGGTGCCGCGCTGTCGCCGGAGGCGTCCCTCGCCCTGAGCCGATCGGCGGCGGCGGACTTCAGACGATGCGCGAGTGGACCGTCCGTGCGGCCCGCCCGGCCGATCTGGCCTGTCTGCGCTCCCTGCTGACCGATACCTGTGAACCGCAGGACATCCCCTCACCGGAGGCGGACATCGCGGAGCGGCGGCAGTGGGCGGATCAGAGTCAGGGCGTAGGCGTGGCCCGGACGCGGTCCACGACCTCGCGGGCGCAGCCCCAGGACAGGGTCAGCCCGGCTCCGCCGTGGCCGTAGTTGTGCACCAGCAGCCGGTCGCCCCGCCACTCCTCCGCGAGCCGGACGCCGGTGCGGACCGGTCGCAGGCCCACCCGCTGCCCGATCACCCGGGCATCGGCGAGCGACGGCTCCACGGCGGTACAGCGCCGTACGATCTCCCGGGTCGCCGCCTCGTCGGGCCGCAGCTCCCAGCGCCCCCGCTCGGCCGTGCCGCCCAGGACCACCGCGTCGGCGTGCGGGTAGATGTAGGTGAGGTCGTCCGCGCCGGGGGTGTCGTCGCAGAAGAAGGCCCCGATCCCGGGGTTCTCGACCACGACGAGCTGCCCCCGCACCGCGTCCACCGCGGGGTCGTCCGCGAGGAACCGGGCTTCCGCGCCCGCGCAGTTGACGACCACCGGCGCCTCCCTGAGCGCCTCGCCGAGGGTGTCGTAGCGGCGACGGCGCAAGGATCCGCCGGCTCGTTCCAGCCGTCGTACGAGATGGTCCAGATAGCGGGGCATGTCGACGAGCGGCGCCCGGTGGCGCCAGCCGGTGACATAGCCGTCCCGGAGGTCCTCCGGCAGGCACGGGAGCGCGCCGACCACGCTGCCCCAGGACGGCATCTCGCAGGGGATCCGGGACTCGTGCGTGCCCTCCATGAGGCGGATTCCGGTGTCCGGGTCCGTGCTCAGCGCGGTCAGCTCCGCCAGAGTCCGCCGGCTCCAGACGTCGACCCGGTCGCGCGGCTCGACCAGATACGGGTCCCACATCGCGCCCGCGGCCGCCGAGGTCGTCGCGCCGGGGAGCCGCTCGGTGTCCACCCGGACGTCCAGGCCGGCCTCCGCCAGACACACCGCCGTGGTGAGCCCCGAGACCCCGGCGCCGATCACCACACACTGGCCGCCACCACTGCCTCGCCTCCGTCGTCGGGGGCTTCGACACTAACCGAACCGGCACAAACACACCCACCACCACTTCGGCCATTCGCCGAACACCCCAAGGGCGTGTGGACCCGAGGGCCTTCCGGGGGTAAACCCCCCTGGGAATCCGGCCGTTGACCGGATGGGGTCGTGGCGCTCGATCCGCGAGGCTCCTGCCATGAAGCAGATGACGAAAAGCCTCGCCCTGATCGCCGCCGCCTCGGGCGTCGTCTTCGGTGTCCTGACCCCGCTGTCCGCCTCCGCCTCCTCCGGCACCCAGGCGCTGAAGTGGACCAAGTGCGAGGGCAGCGGTCTCGATCCGCGCCAGCGGTGCGCGACCGTCTCCGTGCCCATGGACTACGCCGACCCGGACGGCCCGCAGATCGAGATCGCCGTCTCCCGTATCCGCAGCGAGAACCCGGACGCCCGGCGCGGTGCGCTGCTGCTGATCCCCGGCGGACCCGGCGGTGACAGCATGAACGACCCGTCGAAGAAGGGGCAGAAGCTGCCGCAGTCCGTGCGGGACGCCTATGACCTGATCGGGTTCGCGCCGCGCGGGATGGAGCCCTCGACGGCCGTCGACTGCGGGCTCGAACAGCGGGACCTGGCCCGGACGACCCTGCTGCCCTGGCCCGCCCCGGACGGCTCCGTCGACGCGACCATGGCCGCGGGGAAACGCATCGCCGATGCCTGCGCGCGCAACGGCGGCGAGCTCATCCGGCACATCAGCACCCTCAACGAGGCCCGCGACCTCGACCGCGTGCGCGCCGCGCTCGGCGAACGCAAGGTGTCCGCGTGGGGCGTGTCCTACGGCACCTATGTCGGCGCCGCCTACCTCCAGTTGTTCCCGCAGCGCACCGACCGCGTCGTCCTGGACAGCAACGACCACCCGGACCCCGTCCACGCGGAACGCGCCTGGCTCGCCGCGTTCGAGCGGGGCGCCGAGGACAACTTCCCGGAGTTCGCCACGTGGGCCTCCACGCCCGGCAACCCGGACCGCCTCGCCGACACGGCCGCCGGGGTGCGCCCGCTCTTCCTGCGGCTCGCCGCCCGCCTCGACCGCGAGCCGATCCCCTGGCCGGGCGCCAACCCGGCGGAGCTCAACGGCAATGTCCTGCGCCAGTCGATGCTCGACTCCTTCTACGACCCCGACGACTACCCGGCCCTGGCCCGGCTGATCCTCGCCGCGCAGCAGGGCACCGTGCCGCCCGCGCCGGCGGGACCGCCCGAGGCCGTCCTGCAGAACGTCACCGCGGTCGCCCGCCGCCACCATCTGCAACGACGCCGACTGGCCGAGCGACCCGGCGGTCTACCGCGAGGGCGTGGCCGAGAGCCGCGCGAAGTACCCGCTGACCGGGGGCATGCCGAGGAACGCGATGCCGTGCGCCGCCTGGCCGTGGGAGCCGAGGGAGGCGCCGGTGCACGTCACCGACCGCGGTCCCGCCAACGTCCTGATGGTGCAGAACGAACGGGACGTGGCCACCCCGCTCAGCGGTGCCCTCAAGCTCCGCGAGGCGCTCGGCCGGCGTGCCGTCATGGTCACCAACGACTCCACCGGCCACGACGCCTACCTCGACAACGGCACCGCGTGCGGGGACGCGACCGTGTCCCGCTTCCTGGCCACGGGCAAGCGGCCGGCCGCGGACCTCTCCTGCGAGTGAGCGCACTTTCCGTACCGGCGGGCCGGCGCGTGGAACGCCTCCTTCGGTTCCCCTCGAAGGTGCAACCAAGGGATGACCGCCGACGTCGATCACTGAAGAGAACCGAAGAGATCGGCCTCTGTACCCGAGCGAAGGAGAGAAAGATCTTAGGCTCCGGAAAACTGTCCCGCCGCGCCCTCCTGGCCGCCGGCACAGCCACCGTCCTGACCGGCACGACCGCGTACGCCGCCGACGACGTCACCGCCCGTCTGCGCGCGCTGGAAGAGCGGTACGACGCCCGGCTCGGCGTCTTCGCCCACCACCTCGCCACCAAGCGGTCGGTGCGCTTCCGCGCCGGCGAGCGCTTCCCGATGTGCTCCCTGTTCAAGACCCTCGCGGCCGCCGCCGTCCTGCGCGACCTGGACCGCGACGGCGAGGTCCTCGCCCGCCGGATCCACTACACCGAGGACGACCTGGTGATGCCGGGCTCGGACCAGACGGCCGCGCATCTCGCGGAGGGCATGACGATCGCCGAGCTCGCCGAGGTGGCCATCACCTTCAGCGACAACGCGGCCGGCAACCTCCTCCTGCGCGAACTCGGCGGCCCCACCGCGATCACCCGCTTCGCCCGCTCCCTCGGCGACGGAGTGACCCGGCTCGACCGCTGGGAGCCCGAGCTCAACACCGCCGAGCCGTGGCGGCGCACGGACACGACGAGCCCGTACGCCATCGGTCGCACCTACGGCCGACTGGTCCTCGGCGACGCGCTGAACCATCGGGACCGTGAGCTGCTCACACACTGGCTGCTGAACAACACGACCAGCGTGAACCGCTTCCACGCGGGACTGCCGAAGACGTGGACGATCGCCGACAAGACGGGCAGCGGCTCCTACGGCACCGCCAACGACGTGGGCGTCGCCTGGACCGACGACGGCGACCCGATCGTCCTGGCCGTGCTGTCCACGATGCCCGCGCAGGACGCCGTACGGGACGACGCGCTGGTCGCCGACGCGGCGCGGGCGGTCGCCGCCACCCTCACCCGACCGGCCGGAACCGCCTGACGTACCGGCGCTGCCACGGCGTCTCCACCGCCCGTCGGTCGTAGTGCTCCCGGACGTAGGCCACCGCCCTCTCCGGGGGCACGCCGTCCAGAACCGCCAGGCAGGCCAGGGCCGTTCCGGTGCGGCCCCGGCCGCCCCCGCAGGCGATCTCGACCCGTTCGGCGGCCGACCGTTCCCAGGCGTCGATCAGGACGCCGCGGGCCTCCCCATGGTCCGCAGGCAGGCGGAAGTCCGGCCAGCGGAGCCAGTGGGAGGCCCAGGGGACCGCCGGCGGGCTGTCGCCGAGCAGATAGATTCCGTACGACGGTCGCGGCGCGTCCGGGTCCAGTGTGTGCCGCAGGCCCCGGCCCCGTACCAGGCGTCCGGACGGCAGCCGGAGGACACCGGGATCCTGTTCGTCCCACCCGTTCATGACCTCATTCGAACCCGTCATCGACGCCCGGGCAACCGAATCCGCCCCGAGCGTGGTCTGGTGGGCGAGGGAGGGTGCTTGATGCAGGCCGAACAAGAGGACCGGTTCCAGGAATTCGTCAGAGCCAGATGGTCGCACCTCGTGCGGACCGCCTATCTGCTCACCGGCGACGCCCATCACGCCGAGGACCTGACGCAGACGGCGCTGGCGAAGGCGTACCGCTCCTGGCGGCGCGTGTCGGGCAGCGACAACCCGGAGGCGTACGTCCGGCGGATGCTCGTCACCTGCAACAGTGACCGCTTCCGCAAGCGGCGCGTGAAGGAGTCGCTGACCGACGCGCCGCCGGAGCGGGCGGGGCGGGACGAGGCCGTGGCGCGGGTCGAGGAGCGCGGGGTGCTGCTGGGCGCGTTGGCCCAACTGCCGCCCAGGCAACGGGCGGTGGTCGTGATGCGGTACTGGGAGGACCTGTCGGAGGCGGAGGTCGCCGAGGTGCTCGGCTGCTCCCCGGGCACGGTCAAGAGCCAGGCGTCCAAGGGGCTGGCGAAGTTGCGTACGTATCCGGGGCTCGCGCAGGTCATGGACCGCGCCCCGCAGGGAGGGACGAAGTGAGCGAAGAGGAGCGGGACTTCGAGGAGCAACTGCGGGAGCTGCTCGCCGAGGACGCGTACACGATCCGGCCGTCGCCGGTGCCGTATCCGCAGATCCGCCGCCAGGGCGTGGTCGAGCGGCGCCGGCGGGTGGCGGTGGCCGGGGCGGTCCTGGCGACCCTGGCCGCGGTGCCGGTGGGGGCGTTCGCGGCGGGCGGCGGGGGCACGGGGACGGCCGACACGGCGACGACACCCACGGCGTCCGCGAGCGCCACACCGACAGCCACTCCTACCCCCACCCCCTCCCCCACGCCCAGTGGACCGGCGGGACCGGCCACCGCGGGGCAGCTCCGGGACGGGATCACGCTGGAGCAGGCCGTGGAGGGGCTGGACAAGTGCCTCGCGTACGACCGGGACCGCGTGGCCCACGGCGGCGGCATCGACTCCCCGGATCTGGGCAAGGCCGACGAGTACCGGATCATCCTGGCGCTCAACAGCACCGGTGACTCCAACGCGCCCGGTGACGGCGTCTTCGTGGTCGCCGTGAAGGAGAAGCCGAAGGAGACCCGGCTGATCTGCAACATCAAGGACGGCGAGGCCTCCGGGCTCAACACCAGTGTCGGCAGCGACCGGCAGCCGGACTCCCCGCCCGTACTGGCCGACATCAACGCCAACAAGCTCTACCAGCAGTCCTTCCTGGACAAGGGCCACTGGAAACTGCCGTTCGGCTGGGGCTTCATCGGCACGGTCGAACCGACGGTGGCCAAGGTGACCGTCTCCTACGGCGGCGCCGACAGCGAGGCGGTCCTCGACCACGGCTGGTTCGTCGCCTCCGGCACCCTGACCCAGCAGGTCACCAAGAACCCGCACATCAAGGGCTACGACAAGGGCGGCAAGCTGATCTACGACTCCGACGAGGACAAGAGCTACCAGCAGGTGCAGTAGCGAGGCAGCTCGGGACAGGGGGCGCCGTACAGGGGTCGGCGCCCCCTCGCCCTTTGCGGGAGGATCAGTGGACGGCCGATCCCGAGGAGCCCCGATGACCCTTCCCGCCCCGCTGACCGGTGTCGTCCCGCCCGTCTGCACGCCCCTGACACCGGACCGCGAGGTGGACGTCCCCTCGCTGCTCAGGCTCGTCGACCATCTGGTCGCGGGCGGGGTGCACGGGCTGTTCGTGCTCGGTACGTCGTCCGAGGCGGCCTTCCTGACGGACGCCCAGCGCAGGCTGGTGGTGGAGACGGTGACCGGGCATGTCGGGGGTCGGCTGCCCGTGCTGGCCGGGGTGATCGACATGACGACGGCCCGGGTCCTGGACCATGTGCGGGCGGTGACGGCGGCGGGCGCCGACGCGGTGGTCGTCACCGCCCCGTTCTACGCCAGTACCCACCCGGTGGAGATCGCCCGCCACTACCGGCTGGTCGCGGCCGGCAGCCCGGTGCCGGTCATCGCGTACGACCTCCCGAGCGGCGTCCACACCAAGCTCCCCGCGGACGTGGTCCTGGACCTGGCCGCCGAGGGCGTCCTGGCCGGCCTCAAGGACTCCAGCGGAGACCTCGCCGGCTTCCGCACGGTCGTCTCCGGCGCCCGCGCCCACCCCGACATCACCGGCTTCAGCGTCCTGACCGGCTCCGAACTCATCGTCGACGCGGCCCTCGCCGTCGGCGCGGACGGGGCGGTGCCCGGTCTCGCCAACGTCGACCCCGAGGGGTACGTCCGTCTCGACCGCCTGGTCCGCGCGGGTGACCGGGAGGCGGCCCGCGCCGAACAGGAGCGGCTGTGCGCCCTGTTCGGCATGGTGGAGGTGGGCGACCGGACCCGCATGGGCGGATCGTCGTCGGCGCTCGGCGCCTTCAAGGCGGCGCTGTATCTGCGGGGCGTGATCGACTGCCCGGCGACGGCGGAGCCGCAGGTGCCGTTGTCGGAGGCGGAGGTGGCGCGGGTGGGTGAATTCCTGGCCGGGGCCGGGCTGCTCTGAGCTCTACAGGGTCCCCGGAGTCACCATCCCCGACTCGTACGCCACGATGACCAGTTGCGCCCGGTCCCGCGCCCCCAGCTTCCCCATGATCCGGCTGACGTGGGTCTTCGCGGTGAGCGGACTGAGGCCCAGGGCCTCGGCGATCTCGGTGTTGTTCAGGCCCCGCGCGACCAGCGCCAGCACCTCGCGCTCCCGGTCGGAGAGGCATTCGGGCCCACCGCCCGGCACCGGCATCGGCACCGACGGGCTGCGCAGGAACCGCTCGATCAGCCGGGCCGTCGGCCCCGGGGAGAGCAGCGCCTCGCCGGCCGCCACCGTGCGGATGGCGTCGAGGAGCTCGGCCGGCCGGGTGTCCTTCACCAGGAACCCGGAGGCCCCCGCGCGCAGCGCCTCGACGATGTTCTCGTCGGTGTCGTAGGTGGTCAGGACCAGCACCCGCACCCCGGCGAGGTTCTCGTCGGCCGCGATGAGCCGGGTCGCCTCGATGCCGTCCAGGTCGGGCATGCGGATGTCCATCACCACCAGGTCGGGCCGCACCTCGCGGGCGGCACCCACGGCCTCCCGTCCGCTGCCCGCCTCTCCGACGACCTCCATGTCCCGCGCCGACTCGACGAGCATGGCGAACGCGGCCCGCACCAGGGTCTGGTCGTCGGCGAGCAGCACGCGGATGGTCATACGGTTCCCTCCCCCATGGTGAGCGGCAGCGCCGCCGTCACCTCGAAGCCGCCGTCCGGGCGTGGTCCGGCGTCGAGTGTGCCACCGACACTGCGGGCCCGCTCCCGCATGCCGACGAGCCCGAAGCCGGGGGTGTTGCCGGGGGTGGGCCCGGTGCCGTCGTCGATCACCGAGACCCGCAGGGCGCCCGGTTCGTCGTACAGCCTCAGGCGTACGGCGGGTCCGGGTCCCGCGTGCCGGACCGCGTTGGTGAGCGCCTCCTGGACGATCCGGTACGCGGCGGCGCCGACGGCGGGCGGCGGATCGGTGCGGATGCGCAGGTCCTGTTCGACGCGGGCGCCCGAGAGCCGGGCGGCCGCGACGAGGTCGGGCAGGCCGTCGAGGCCGGGCAGCGGGCCGCGGGTGTCGGACAGGCCGTGCTCGTGCTCGCGCAGTACCTCCAGGGTGGTACGGAGTTCGCCGCGCGCGGTCCGGCAGGTATCGGCGATGTCGTCGAGGGACTTGGCGACCGCCTCCCGGTCGAGGCGTTCGGGGTCGGCCGCCAGGACGTGCGCGGCGACGGACGTCTGGACGCCGATCAGGGTGATGCTGTGGGCGAGCAGGTCGTGCAGGTCACGGGCGATGCGCAGACGTTCCTCGGCGACCCGGCGGCGGGCCTCCTCCTCGCGGGTGCGTTCGGCGCGGACGGCGCGCTCGACGATGGAGGCGACGTACTGGCGGTAGTAGCGGACGTCGATGCCGCAGAAGAGGACGGCGATGATCCAGCCGGAGATCCGCAGCAGTTCGACGGCCTGGTGGGTGCTGACGGTGAGCATGACGCTCGTGGAGAGGCCGAGGACGGTGACGCCCGTCAGGACCGTCCGCAGGGGGCGGCCGGTGACGGCGACCGTGTAGAGGGCGACGTAGGCGACCGGGGTGGGCGCGAGATGGTTGTTGTCGAGGGCGTGGTACGGCACGATCAGCGCCACCAACGCGGCCAGCACGAGCATGGGCCGGCGCCGCCGCCACACGATCGGCACATGGGCGGCCAGCAGCAGCGTCCACCCGAAGGCGTCCGGGCGGCGGGCCTCGTCGGTGAACAGCGCGACGCACACGGCCACCACCGCCAGCACGACGGCGAGCAGCGCGTCGTTGCGGGTGCCGTGCGGGGCGGTCCGCGGGTCGCGGTTGACCGCCGCCATGATCCGGTCCCCCAGCCGGGGCCTCGTGGTCTCGTGCACGGTGTCATCCTCGGGGAGGAAGGCGCCCTTCCGGGAGGGAAGGGCGCCCAGGAGTGACCTCGTCACACTCGTTCCGGCTGACGCTCGGTCCGGACCGGCTGCTCGGGCGCCCGGGACAGCGGGCCCGGCCACCACACCTTCCGCCGCAGCGCGACGGCCGCGCTGGTGACGAGGTAGGTCCGCACGAGGAAGGTGTCGAGGAGCACGCCCACCGCGATCACGAAGCCCAGCTCGACGAGCTGGACCAGCGGCATGTTGGTGAGCACCGCGAAGGTTGCTGCGAGGACCAGGCCCGCCGAGGCGATGACCCCGCCGGTCGTGCGCAGTGCGGTGAGGGCGGCGGTGACCGGTTCGGCGCCGGCCAGGGACTCCTCGCGCATGCGGTGCATCAGGAAGATGCCGTAGTCGACGCCGAGGGCGACCAGGAACACGAAGGACAGCAGCCCGAGCCCCGGATCGGTGCCCTCGAACCCGAACACCGGCCCGAAGACCAGTCCGCCGATGCCGAGGGCGGCGCCCCACACGGCGACCACGGCGGCCACGAGGATCAGCGGCGCGACGAGGGACCGCAGCAGGGCGATCAGGATGAGCAGCACGGAGACGAGGACGATCGGCACGACGATCGTCCGGTCCCGCGCGTTGGTGTCCTTCAGGTCGAGCTGCTCGGCGCTGGGCCCGCCGACGTAGGAGCCGTCGAGTCCGTCGCGCAGGGCCTTGATGGTCGCGGTCTCCCCGGCGGACTGGGGAGCGCTGTCCGCCATGACGGTGATCTCGGTCCACCCGTCTCCGCTACGGCCCTTCTGGGCGCTGTCGACGCCCTGGGTGCCACGGATCGCGGCGAGGGTCGCGTCGGCGCGGTCGGCCGGGGTGATGACGCCGATGGGCTGCGTGCCCCGCTCCGGATAGGCCTTGGCGAGCGTCCCCATGGCGGCGACGGCGTCGGGCTTGCTGGTGAAGGAGTCCTCCTGCTTGATGCTGCCGGGCAGGTTCAGCACGCCCAGTGCCAGCGCCCCGAGCAGCACGGCCCCGCCGGCCAGCACGGTGAGCGGCCGCCGCCCGGCCGAGCTGCCCATCGCGGCGAACAGCGACCGGCGGACCTTGGGGGTGCTGCCGTAGCGCGGCACCAGCGGCCAGAACACCCGGCGGCCGAGGAGCACGAGGACCGCGGGCAGCAGGGTCATCATCGCGGCGAGCGCGACCAGCACCCCGACCGTCCCCAACGGGCCCATGCCGCGGCTGCTGTTGAGGTCGGCGGCGAGCAGACACAGCAGGCCCGCGGCCACGGTCCCGGAGGAGGCGAGCACGGCGGGCCCGCAGCCCTTCAGCGCGGCCGCCATGGCGTCGTACGGCCGCTCGGTCCGCCGTAGCTCCTCCCGGTACCGGGAGACGAGCAGCAGCGCGTAGTCGGTCCCGGCGCCGAACACGAGGATCGTCATGATGCCGGAGCTCTGACCGGTGACGGAGGTTCCGAAGCCCTGGTTGAGCCCGTAGGCGACGGCCCGCGCCAGGAACTCCGACATGCCCGCGACCCCGAGCGGCACCAGCCACAGCAGTGGACTGCGGTAGATGACGATCAGCAGCAGGGCCACCACCGCGGCGGTGGTGTAGAGCAGCGGCCCGCCGAGGGAGTCGTAGACCTCGCCGGCATCGGTGGCGAGGGCCCCTTCCCCGCCGACCTCGACGCCGAGCCCGTCCTCGCCCTTCGCGATGTCCCGCACGTCGTTGACGAGGCGGTCGCGGGCCTTCTCGTCCGTTCCCGGCTCGGTGCTGGCGACGGGATACATCACGGTGGTCCCGTCCTTGGACGGAATGCCCTGCGGCTCGGCGGTGAGCGTGTGCGCGTCCGCGATCCGCCCGATCTGCCCGGCGGCGGTCGCCTTGTCGGCCGCCGTCAACCCACCGTCCCGGTGGTAGACGACGACCATCTGCGTGGCCTCGCCTCCGGGCAGCCGGTCCTGGATCTTCGCGACCTGCGTCGAGTCCGCGCTCGCCGGCAGATAGTCCACGGCCCGGTCCCGCTGCACGTCGGCGAGCTTCGACGCGAACGGCGACACTGCCGCCAGGACGACGATCCACAACCCCAGCACCAGCCAGGGCACGGCACGTCGTCGCCGTGCGCTCATCTTTGCGGCCCCCATCGACGGGCCTCCCTCCGGTTCGGATGTCTGGATCGCTTCCAGACTTCCGGCGAAAGGGCCGGTGTTCGTCGGGCGGGAGAGCGAGTCGGGCCGTACTGCCGGGGGTGGCCCGGGGCGCGGACTACTCCCGGGGGAGTATCAGGACGGCGTCCGGGCCGCGACCAGCAGCCTGGTGACGTCGCCAGGGCCGAGCCCACGGTGGCGAGGACGTCCCGCTCCGCCGGGGTGTACGGGCCGCCTGAAGCAGGCCCGACTCGCGGCCCTCGGGGCGAGAGTGTCAGGAGGGCGTCCGCGCCGCCGCCAGCAGCCGCGCCACCTCGTCCGCACAGATCGTCAGAGCCGTACCCACGGTGGTCAGGACGTCCCGCTCCGCCGGGGTGTACGGGCCGTCCGCGAGGGCGATGCGGGCGGCCTGGAGGAGGATCGACTCGCGGCCCGCCGGGGCGAGGTGGGGGGCGAGCGGGTCGAGGGCCTCATGGAGCTCTATGGCGAGGCCGGCTCCGCAGGGGCGGTCGTAGACCCGGCCGGTGTCCGCGGCGAGGGCCTCGACCAGGGCCTCCAGCTGGTCCTCCGTGCAGTCGTCGAAGCCCGCCGCGCGGACCGTGGCGGCCGCGGTCTCCAGGGAGGTGCGCGAGCAGGTGCCGCCCGCCGCCAGGACCGCGAGGGCGACGGTGTGGACGGCGTCGCGGAGCATCGCGGAGAAGCGGGTCGTGGTCGGGTGGTCGAGGACGTCCGTGCCGAAGTGGCGTCGGCAGGCCGCGCATTCCACCACCGGGCCGGTGTCGCCGCGCGGCAGGACCGGTACGCCCAGCAGGACGAGGCGGCGACGGCCGGTCAGGCGCTGGAAGTTGCGGTCGCCCCCGCATCCGGGGCAGAAGAACTCGCCGTCGCCGACGGTCGTCCACGCGGTACGGGTGCCCAGGAGGCGCGCAGGCCTGGCGGCACCGGTTCGTCCCCGTCCTGGCAGCACGTCGCACCTCCGCGTAACGCCGCGGCAACATCGCCGCGCTTGCGTGATGTTAGCCACATCAGCGGGGCGGAGTCAGCCCCCCGACGAGACCTACCCGTGACCTCCACGCGCCGATGGCCGATAAACGACGGGGCCTTGATCGCCGTATACAGCGATCAAGGCCCCAAAACCCCCGGTCAGAGGGACTAGCGCGCGGCTCGGTTGACGGCGGAGACGACCGCCTTCAGTGACGCACGCGTCGTGTTCGCGTCGATGCCGATTCCCCACAGAACCTTGCCGTCGATCGCGCATTCGATGTAGGAGGCGGCCTGCGCGGAGGCACCCTCGCTCATCGTGTGCTCCTGGTAGTCCAGCAGCCGGGCGTCGATGCCGACCTTGGCCAGTGCGTCGAAGAAGGCCGAGATCGGCCCGTTGCCGCTGCCGGTCAGGACGGTGTCCTCGCCGTCGACCGTCGCCTCGACCCGCAGGGTGTCCACGCCGTCGGTGTCCGTCGTCGACTGGCCGTTCCTGACCTGGATACGGCCCCACGGGTTCTCGGGGTTGGGCAGGTACTCGTCCTGGAAGGTCGCCCAGATGGCGGAGCCGGTGACCTCGCCGCCCTCGGCGTCCGTCTTGGCCTGGATGAGCTTGGAGAACTCGATCTGCATCCGGCGGGGCAGGTCCAGCTTGTGGTCGTTCTTCAGGACGTAGGCGATGCCGCCCTTGCCGGACTGCGAGTTGACCCGGATCACGGCTTCGTACGAACGGCCTACGTCCTTGGGGTCGATGGGCAGGTACGGGACCGCCCACTCGATGTCGTCGACGGTGACGCCCTTCGCCGCCGCGTCGGCCTCCATGGCGTCGAAGCCCTTCTTGATGGCGTCCTGGTGGGAGCCGGAGAAGGACGTGTAGACCAGGTCGCCCACGTACGGGTGGCGCGGGTGGACCTCCATCTGGTTGCAGTACTCCCACGTACGACGGATCTCGTCGATGTCGGAGAAGTCGATCTGCGGGTCGACGCCCTGCGAGAACAGGTTCATGCCCAGGGTGACCAGGTCGACGTTGCCGGTGCGCTCGCCCTGCCCGAACAGACAGCCCTCGACGCGGTCGGCGCCGGCCATCAGCGCCAGCTCGGCGGCGGCGACGGCGGTGCCGCGGTCGTTGTGCGGGTGGACGGAGATGACGACGTGCTCGCGGCGGGAGATGTTGCGGCTCATCCACTCGAAGCGGTCCGCGTGCGTGGACGGCGTCGAACGCTCCACCGTGGCGGGCAGGTTGAGGATGATCTCGCGGCCCGGACCCGGCTGGTAGACGTCCATCACCGCCTCGCAGACCTCCAGCGCGAAGTCCAGCTCGGTGTCGGTGAAGATCTCGGGGCTGTACTGGTAGCCGAATTCGGTCTCGGGGCCCAGCAGCTTCTCCGCGTACTCCATCACCAGGCGGGTGCCGTCGACGGCGATCTGCTTGATGTCGTCCTTGGAGCCGCGGAAGACCACGCGGCGGAAGACGGGAGCCGTGGCGTTGTACAGGTGGACGGTCGCGCGCTTGGCGCCCTTCAGTGACTCGACGGTCCGCTCGATCAGGTCCTCGCGGGCCTGGGTCAGCACGGAGATGGTGACGTCGTCCGGGATCGCGCCCGGCTCCTCGACGATCGACCGTACGAAATCGAAGTCCGTCTGCCCGGAGGCCGGGAAGCCGACCTCGATCTCCTTGTAGCCCATCTTGACCAGCTGATCGAACATCCGGCGCTTGCGCTCGGGCGACATCGGGTCGATCAGGGCCTGGTTGCCGTCACGCAGGTCGGTGGAGAGCCAGCGGGGGGCGACGGTGATCCGGTTGTCCGGCCAGGTGCGGTCCGGGATGTCGACCTGCTCGTACCGGCCGTACTTGTGGATCGGCATGGTGCTGGGCTGCTGGCGGTTCGCCATGATTGCGGGGCTCCTCAGGATGTCCGGGAAGGACGGCCGACACGCAACACGAAGCTCCGCGGGGAGGGAGTCGACCTGGACTACAGGCCCTCGCCGCGGCAGCTAAGAAGAAGCAGCCCGAAACGCATGATGCGCAGAATGCTAGCGGAGCCGCTCCCCGTGCGGGGCGCCGTATCAGTATGCGGGACCCGGGGGGCGAATGGGACAAAAAGTGCGCCATACCACTTCGTCACGGAGCGTGCGCTTCCCTGTCCGCATATTTCACCAATCATGGTTGCGGGTAGTGACACGGTCATGACTCAGTGCAAGGGTGCCGGGCATGACGACTCACGGGGGCTTCGAGCCCGTCTTCTGCACCGTCATTCCGCCGCATGTCCTCGACAAGCTGGCCAGGAACGACGACCCCGCACTCTCCGGTCCCGCCCGGCGCACGTTGATGCGCGACAGCGAGCTGCGCGGCCGCCGCCGCGTGACCACCGAGTTCGGCCTGGCGGCCGCGCCGACGGCGAAGGCACCGTCGGACCAGCCGCTGCGCACCATCTACGACGCCGGGCACAGGACCGGCCTGCCGGGCAGGAAGGTCCGTGCCGAGGGCTCCGAGCCCGGCCAGGACGCCACCGTCAACCGCGCCTACGCCGGTCTCGGCGCCACCTTCGACCTCTACCTGAAGGCCTACGCGCGCCATTCGATCGACGGCGACGGCCTCCCGCTCGACGCGACCGTCCACTTCGACGAGAACTACAACAACGCCTTCTGGAACGGCGAGCAGATGGTGTTCGGCGACGGTGACGGCGAGATCTTCCTCGACTTCACCATCCCGATCGACGTCATCGGCCACGAACTCACCCACGGCGTCACGCAGTACACGGCGAACCTCACGTACTACGGCCAGCCGGGCGCCCTCAACGAGTCGATGTCCGACGTCTTCGGCTCGCTCATCAAGCAGTACACGCTCGGCCAGACCGCCGCCGAGGCCGACTGGCTGATCGGCGCGGGCCTGCTCGCGCCCAGCGTCTCCGGCAAGGCCCTGCGGTCCATGAAGGAGCCGGGCAGCGCGTACGACGACGACGTGCTCGGCAAGGACCCGCAGCCCGCGACCATGGACGACTACGTCCGCACCGGCCGCGACAACGGCGGCGTGCACATCAACTCCGGCATCCCCAACCACGCGTTCTACCTGGTGGCCAACGCACTCGGCGGCCATGCCTGGGAGAAGGCGGGACAGATCTGGTACGACGTCCTGGCCGGCGGCGAACTCTCGGACCGGGCCCTGTTCACCGACTTCGCGAAGCTCACGGTCGCGGCGGCGAAGGCCCGCTTCGACGAGGGCGACGAACTGCAGGCCGTGTCGAAGGCCTGGGAGCAGGTCGGGGTGCGGATCCTCTGAGTCCGTACTAGACAGGGACCCATGCGTATTCAGGTGCGGCGCACGGGCGGATTCGCGGGCATCGAGCGGCACAAGGAGGTCGACACCTCCGGGCGGCCCGATGCCCACGAATGGCGGGCCCTGGCCGAGAAGGCTCTCGCCGCCGGCCGGGGCACCCGGCCCATCGGGGTCCCGGACGGCTTCAGTTACGAGATCACCGTGGACGGCAGGACGGTGTACGCGGCCGACCCCCGGTTGACGGAGGAGCAGCGGGAACTGATCTCGAAGGTGCTCAAAGAGGGCGCTTAACTGCTTGTTCACGCCTGCCCGTTGACTTCCCTACCCGCCGGTACCGATGATCCGGCGCATGGCGACTCAAGAGCATGCGATCCCCCGGTTCCCGGCCGGCTTCCTGTGGGGCGTCTCGACCTCGGCCCATCAGATCGAGGGCGCGGCGGACGAGCGTGAGCGGTCCGTGTGGGACACCTTCACGGCCGAGCCGGGACGGGTGAAGGACGGCTCGACGGCGGCGGTGGCCTGCGACCACTACCACCGCTACCGCGAGGACGTCTCCCTCCTGGCCGGCCTGGGCGTGGACGCGTACCGCTTCTCGATCTCCTGGCCGCGGGTGCGCGCCGAGGGCGGCCTCGACTTCTACGACCGTCTCGTGGACGAACTGGTCGCGGCGGGGGTACGTCCGGTCCCGACGCTCTTCCACTGGGACCTGCCGGTGACCCTCCAGGAAGGGGGCGGCTGGCTGGAGCGGGACACCGCGGCGCGCTACGCGGAGTACGTCTCGGTCGTCGCCGAGCGGCTCGGCGACCGCGTCAAGAAGTGGATCACCATCAACGAGCCCGCCGAACACACCCTGTTCGGGCACGCGTTGGGCGCTCACGCACCGGGCAAGCAGCTGATGTTCGACGCGCTGCCGGTCGCCCACCATCTGCTGCTGGCCCACGGACTGGGCGTCCAGGCCCTGCGCGCGGCCGGCGCCACGGACATCGGCATCGCCAACTCGCACGGGCCGACGTGGCCGGCGTCCCAGGAGGCCGCCGACGTGGAGGCGGCGGACTTCTACGACGTCCTGCTGAACCGCCTGTTCGCGGACCCGGTCCTGCTGGGCGAATACCCCGCCGGTCTCGGCGAGTTGATGCCGGGTGACGTGGCGGCCGACCTGAAGGTCATCGGGGAGCCGCTGGACTTCTACGGCGTCAACTTCTACGCGCCGACCAGGGTGGGCGCCCCGCAGGGCGCGGACATCGAGTTCGGCGGCCTGACGATCCCGGCCGAACTCCCCTTCTCGGTCCGGGAGATCGAGGACGTCCCGGTGACGGACTTCGGCTGGCCGGTGGTGCCCGAGGCGCTGACGGAACTCCTCACCGGCTTCCGTGAGCGCTACGCCGACCGCCTCCCGCCCGTCGTCATCACCGAGAACGGCTGCTCCTACGAGGGTGTCGACGACCAGGACCGGATCGCCTACCTGGACGGCCACATCCGCGCCCTGCACCAGGCGGTCGAGGCAGGCGTGGACGTGCGCGGGTACTTCGTGTGGTCGCTGGTGGACAACTTCGAGTGGGCGGAGGGGTACGCCCGCCGGTTCGGGCTGGTGCACGTCGATTTCGAGACGCTGGCCAGGACCCCCAAGGCGTCGTACGCGTGGTACCAGGAGCTGCTCCGGGCCCAGAAATGACGACCGCCCGCCCGGACGCCCTCGCCGAACCCGTCGACCGGGTCGGCAAGGGCTGGACGGCGTCCCTGTCGCTGGCCAACGTGGCGATCTGGGTGGGCTGGTACGGCCCGCTGCAGATCCTGCTGGCCCGGCAGGCGGAGGACTTCGCGCCCGGTGCCGGGATGTCGAAGGAGACGCTGCTGGCCTGGGTGACCGGCGTGGGCGCGGTGGTGTCGCTGGCGGCGAACCCGTTCTTCGGCGCGCTGTCGGACCGGACCACGGCCCGCCGGGGCCGCCGCAGCCCCTGGATCGTGGCCGGTGCGGCGGGCGGCGCGCTGTCGTTGCTGGTGCTCGGCGGGGCGGGCGGGCTGTGGGTCATGACGCTCGGCTGGTGTCTGGTCCAGCTGACCCTGAACGCGGCCTTCGCGGCGGTCACGGCGGCCGTCCCGGACCGGGTGCCGCGGTTGCAGCGGGGCGCGGTGGGCGGCTGGATCGGGGCGGCGCAGATCCTGGGCGCGGTCGTGGGCACGGGTCTGGCGACGGCGGCGGGCGGGATCGCGGCGGGCTATGCCGCGTGCGCGGTGTTCACGCTGGCGGGGGTGCTGCCGTACGTGCTCCGCCAGCGTGATCTCCGGCTGGCGGCGGCGGACCGCCCCGCCTGGTCGTGGGGGTCGTTCGCGCGCGGCTTCTGGCTGAGCCCCCGCCGCCACCCCGACTTCGCCTGGGCCTGGCTGACCCGCTTCCTGATCAACCTCAGCAACGCCCTGGTGCTCCTCTACCTCCTCTACTACCTGCGGGACAGCCTCCACTACGACGACCCCGAGCAGGGCGTGCTGATCCTGACCGCGGTGGACAGCGTGGCGCTGCTGGCCACGGTCGTGGTGGGCGGCGTCTGGTCGGACCGGGTCGGGCGCCGCAAGCCGTTCGTGCGCTGGTCCGGTGTGCTGATGGCGGTGGCCACGGGCGTGCTCGCCGTGTGGCAGACCTGGCCGAGCGCGATCGTCGTGGCGGCACTGCTGGGGGTGGGCCTCGGGGTGTTCATGTCGGTCGACTTCGCACTGATGACGGACGTCCTGCCGACGGCTCTCGACCGGGGCAAGGACCTGGGCGTCATCAACGTGGCCAACTCCCTGCCCCAGGTGGCGGCCCCCGCCATCGCCGCACCGATCGTCACGCACCTGGGGGGATACCGGGTCCTGTACGGATTGGCGGCGGCGGTGGGTCTGGCGGGGGCGGTGCTGGTCGGCCGTATAAGGGGCGTTGACTAGATGCCGTCAGGGGCGCGGGACTGTATCGATGTGCGGCTCCGCCGCGTGGGCGCGACCAGCCCCCACCGAGCCGCAGACGACAACCGGCCCAGAGCTACAGCGCTCCCGCCTCCCGAGCCGCGTACACCGACGGGAACAGCGGCCGATACCCCAGCTCCCGCCGAATCCGCTCCGTGGACATGATCACCAGCCACGGATCGGGATCAACCCGCTCGTACGACTCGCCCGGAATCTCAGCCCCGTTGAGTTGATGCAACTCCACCGCCGTCACAGGCGCGTCGTCGGCGATGTTGTACACCCGCCCCGAGATCCCCGGCGCATACAGGATCCGCAACAGCCCCTGGGCGACATCAGCGTGGTGCCCCATGTGCAGCCGCTGGGCCGACGCCCAGTTCTTCGCCCACATCAGGGACTGGGCGAGATGCGGATCCCCCTCGCCGTAGACGAAGGGAAGCCGCCCGACCCGCACGTCGAGCCCCTCCAGCGCGAACAGCTCCCGTTCGGCCTCCGCCTTGGACGCGGGATAGGCACCCCACATGGACCCGCCGGGCCGGCTCTCGTCCTCCTCCGTCACCGGGCGCCCCCGCCCCTCGCCGTACACAAGACCGGTGCTGACCTGGACGAACCGACGGACGCCGGAGGCCACCGCGGCACGGCCCAGTTCCACGGCCGCGTCCCGGTTGACGGCCCAGGCCTCCTCGTCCGGCACTCCCCGGAACGCCGCGGCGACGTTCACCACCGCGTCGGCGCCCGCGACGGCCTTGCCGAGGACGTCGGTGTCGCGCAGATCTCCTACGACGACCTCGGCGCCGAGTTCCGCGAAGGGCTCACCGCGGGCCGTGTCCCGCACCAGCACCCGTACCTGCTCCCCCGGGCGGGACTGCGCCAGCAGCCTGGGCACGAAGCGCCGGCCGACCTGTCCGGTCGTACCTGTCACCACAGTCAGCATGTTGTGCTCCTCTCGTCCGGACCAGCGTGGAACGGCCGCGCGGGCACCGGGAGAGACCTCTTGATCAGGGGATCGGCAGACCCTGGATAAGCCGGACGGGGTGCCGCACGCTGGAGGGGTGAACCGAGCCGAACTCGCCGACTTCCTGCGCCGTGGCCGTGCCCGGCTGAACCCGTCCGACGTGGGTCTGGTGCCGGGCGCCCGGCGCCGCACGCCCGGTCTGCGCCGCGAGGAGGTGGCGCAGCTGGCGGGGATGTCGGTGGACTACTACACGCGACTGGAGCAGTCCCGTGGCCCCCGCCCGTCCCGGCAGATGCTGACCGCGCTGGCCCGGGCGCTGCGCCTGACCGACGTGGAGCAGGACCATCTGTTCCACCTGACCGGCGAGGAGCCCCCGCGCCGCGAGACGGCGTCGGCGCACGTCCGCCCGGGGCTGCTGCTGATCCTGGACCGGCTGCACGACACCCCGGCGCAGGTGGTGAACGACTGCGGCGAGGTGCTGGCGCAGAACGCGATGGCCAGGGCCCTGGTGGGCGACGCGATGTCCCGTCCGCGCCGCGACCGCAACCTGGTCCGGCGCTTCTTCCTGGACCCGACCGCGCGCACGCTCTTCCCCGAGGAGGATCTCGCGGACCACGCGCGCACGCAGGTCGCCACCCTGCGCGCGGTGGCCGCGGCCCGGCCCGACGATCCGGAACCGGCCGCGCTGGTGGCCGAACTCCGTGCGTCCAGCGAGGAGTTCGCGCGGCTGTGGGACGAACACGAGGTGTCCCAGCGCAACAAGGCGACGAAACGCTTCGTGCACCCCGTGGTCGGCCTACTGGAACTCGACTGCGAGGTCATGGTCAGCCACGAACACCACCACCTCCTGGTGGTCCACACGGCCCGCCCCGGCACGGAGGCGTACGAACGACTCCAACTGCTGAGGGTGGTGGGCCTGCAGGACCTGTCCCCGCAGACGGCGACCCCCTAGAACCCCAGCTTCCGCAACTGTCTGGAATCCGCTGCCAGTCCTTCGCCACCTTGACGTGGAAGCCCAAGCCGCATCGACATACGGCTACCGCCGCGCGGCCGGCATGCCCACCAGCGCCCCCATCCGCCCGCAACCCTCGACGCCCACCACCCCGCTCAGAACCCCAACTTCCGCAACTGTCTGGGATCCCGCTGCCAGTCCTTCGCCACCTTGACGTGGAGGTCCAAGAAGACCGGTGTGCCGAGGAGTGCCTCGATCTGCTTGCGGGACTTGATGCCGACCTCCTTCAGGCGCTTGCCCTTGGGGCCGATGATGATGCCCTTCTGGCTGGGGCGCTCGATGTAGACGAAGGCGTGGATGTCGAGGAGGGGCTTGTCGGCGGGGCGGTCCTCGCGGGGGAGCATCTCCTCGACGACCACCGCGATGGAGTGCGGGAGCTCGTCGCGGACGCCCTCCAGCGCGGCCTCGCGGATCAGTTCCGCGATCATCACCTGCTCGGGCTCGTCGGTGAGGTCGCCCTCGGGGTAGAGCGCCGGGCCCTCGGGAAGCATCGGGATCAGCAGGTCCGCCAGCAGGTCGACCTGCTTGTTCGCGGTAGCCGACACCGGGACGATCTCCGCCCACTCGATGCCCAGCTCCTTGCCGAGCTGGTCGACGGCGATCAGCTGCTCGGCCAGGGTCTTGGAGTCGACCAGGTCCGTCTTGGTGATGATCGCGACCTTCGGGGACTTCTTGATCCCCGCCAGTTCCTTCGCGATGAAACGGTCACCGGGCCCGAGCTTCTCGTTCGCCGGCAGACAGAAGCCGATCACGTCGACCTCGGCCCAGGTCGTCCGCACGACGTCATTGAGCCGCTCCCCCAGCAGCGTGCGCGGCTTGTGCAGTCCGGGGGTGTCGACCAGGATCAGCTGGGCCTCGGGCCGGTGCACGATCCCGCGTACCGTGTGCCGCGTGGTCTGCGGCTGGTTCGCGGTGATCGCCACCTTCTGGCCGACCAGAGCGTTCGTAAGGGTGGACTTGCCCGCGTTGGGGCGGCCCACGAAGCAGGCGAAGCCGGCGCGGTGGGGTGCCTCCGAAGATGCCGGCGGCTCGGATGACTGACTGCGAACGCTCATGCGCCCCATTCTCCCTGATCCACAGAGCCCCGCCGCACAGGCGCCCGCGCACCGGCCCGACCGTGAGCTTCCGGAAACCCCAGCGCAATGAAACACGGCGGAAACACCCCCGTGCACAACCGGAAACGCAGGCCGGTGACCCTCTGACGAGCCCCCACCTCGTTGGAGACCTCCATGTCCCTCGCCGCACAAGGCATCGACACCGGTGACACCGCCTGGCTGCTCGCCGCCACCGCCCTCGTCCTGCTGATGACCCCGGGCCTCGCCCTGTTCTACGGCGGCATGGTCCGCACGAAGAGCGTCCTCAACATGCTGATGATGAGCTTCGTGTCGATCGCCCTGGTCACGGTGGTGTGGCTGGCCGCCGGCTACTCCCTCGCCTTCGGCGACGACACGTTCGGCGGCATGATCGGCAACCTGAAGCACGCCGGCATGAGCGGCCTCGGCCCCGACAGCGTCCACGGCACCGTCCCCACCCTCCTCTTCGCCACCTTCCAGCTCACCTTCGCGATCATCACGGCCGCGCTGATCAGCGGCGCGATCGCGGACCGCGCGAAGTTCGGGGCATGGCTGGTGTTCGTCCCGGTCTGGGCACTGCTCGTATACGTTCCCGTCGCCCACTGGGTGTGGGGCCCGGGCGGCTGGGTCCTGGACAAGCTCGGCGCGCTCGATTTCGCGGGTGGTCTGCCCGTCGAGATCACCTCCGGTGCCTCCGGTCTCGCCCTCGCGCTCGTCCTCGGCCCGCGTCTCGGCTTCAAGAAGGACGCGATGCGGCCGCACAACCTCCCCATGGTCGTCCTGGGCGCGGGCCTGCTCTGGTTCGGCTGGTTCGGCTTCAACGCGGGCTCGGCTCTCGGCGCCAACGGCCTCGCGGCCGCGGCCTTCCTCAACACCCTCGCCGCCGGCTGCACCGGCCTGCTCGGCTGGCTCTTCGTCGAGCAGAAGCGCGACGGCCACCCCACCACCCTGGGCGCGGCCTCCGGCGCGGTCGCGGGCCTGGTCGCGATCACCCCGTCCTGCGGCTCGGTCTCCCTCCTCGGCGCACTCGTCGTCGGCCTGGCCGCCGGTGTCGTCTGCTCCTACGCGGTGGGCTGGAAGTTCAAGCTCGACTACGACGACTCGCTCGACGTGGTCGGCGTCCACCTGGTCGGCGGAGTCATCGGCACGCTCCTGATCGGCGTGTTCGCCGTGAAGGAGATGACCGGTGGCACGGAGGGACTGCTGTACGGCGGCGGGCTCGCCCAGCTCGGCAAGCAACTGGTGGCCGTGGTCGCCGTGGGGGCGTACGCCTTCCTGGTGACGTACGGCATCGGGAAGCTGATCGACAAGGTGCTCGGCTTCCGGGCCGACGAGGAGCACGAGCACACCGGCCTGGACCTTACGGTGCACGCCGAGACCGCATACGATCACGGCGTCCTGGGCCACGGTGCCCCGGTCGGCGCGTCCCCCGTCCCCTCCGCCCAGAAGGTCAAGACCCAGGCATGAAGCTCATCACCGCGATCGTCAAGCCGTACCGCCTCGACGAGGTCAAGACCGCGCTCCAGGAGATCGGCGTCCAGGGTCTGACCGCGACGGAGGCCAGCGGCTACGGCCGGCAGCGCGGCCACACCGAGGTGTACCGCGGCGCCGAGTACCAGGTCGACCTGGTCCCCAAGGTCCGCATCGAGGTCGTCGTCGACGACGCCGACGCGGACGCGGTGATCGACGCGATCGTCAAGGCCGCCCGGACGGGCAAGATCGGTGACGGCAAGGTGTGGGCGCTGCCGGTGGAGACGGTCGTACGGGTGCGGACGGGCGAGCGCGGTCCGGACGCGCTCTGAGGGGAGGCGTCGTGGGCGAGTGGTACGTCCTCATCGAGGAGAACCAGGGTTGGAGCGACAGCAACTGGCTCCTGAAGAAGAAGGTCCATGTGGAGGGCGGCAGGGAGCAGGCTCTCGCACGCGCCGAGGAGTTGAGCCTCTCCTACCGGGATGGCCTCTACCGCCCCACGGAGTACGGCCACCTCGTGTTCCGGACCTCCGAGACGAGCTGGCTGCTGGAGCTCACCAGGGAGTCGTGGCACTCGGAGCGGGACGAGCCCTACACCCGCACCGAATACGCCCGCCTGACCGTCGCCGAGCTCGTCGCCTCGAAGGAACCTCCTCCCGCAGAGCGCCCCGCGTCGAAGAAGGGGATCCTGCGCCGCACGCTGGGCCGTGACTAGACGACCGGAGTCCGCGCCCGCCGCGCCCTGACGAACAGCACCGTCCCCACGGCACCCCCCGCCCCGAGCGCCACCGCGACCAGCCACGGCAACGCGAAGAAGGACGCGCTCGCCGACTCCCGTGTGTCCTTCGCGCTCGCCGTCAACTTCACGTCGCCCCAGTCGAGTTGCGGGGAGCCCTGCCACGGCTCACTCAGCCGGACGCGCTGCCCGGGCAGCAACTCCCCCGGGATTCTGGCGAGTTCGCGGGCGAGCAAGGTACGCCCGAACAACCCCGTGGCCCGCAGCTCCACCTTCGGGTTCAGAGTGACGTTGCCGGTGTTGCGCAGGGTGTACGAGATCGTCGCACCACTGTCCCCCAACCCCGGTACCAGCGGCTGGTGGTGGCTGACGCGGACGTCCTCGACGGCGATCGCCGGCACCGTCGGTCCGCCCACCCGCAGATAGATCCTCGCGGCGACGGCCCGCTGCACACCGAGCGCCACCGCGCCGTCGCCCTTGTCGATCCGCTCGTCCAGCGCCACCAGCGCGCCGGGATGGTCGCCCGGTTCGGCGCCCTCGGGCACCGACAGCATGAAGGGCACGGTGACCTTGCCGTGCGCGGGGACGGTCACCCGGGACTTCGCGGGCTTCGCCCAGACCCCCACCCCGCGTTGCTTCTCGGCGACCGTACGCACGGCGAAGCCGCCGTCGCGGGCGGTGTTGTAGGCGTCGGCGGCGTAGAGCCGGAAGGTCAGCGGCCGACCGGTCTTGTTGGTGACGACCACCTTGTCGTCGATGCTCTGTCCGGGGTCGGCGGAGAGGTAGAAGTAGGGCCGCGCCGCGATCTGGGAGGCGGCCGGGTACACGGACCAGCTGCCGTTGTCGGCTGCGTGCGCGGGTGCGGCGGCGGTGACCAGGAACAGGCTCGGGAAGAGGCTCAGGAAGAGGACGTACAGCTTGCGCATGGGTGCGGACCCCCAAGAGGCGGACGGGCGGGTGCGGGCGCCCGTACGGTCAGCTGAGCGTGAGGGTGAGAACGCCGGAGTACGTGCCGGGAGGCGTGAACGCCGGTACGTTCAGGGAGAGTCCGGCGTCCACGGTGAACTCACCGCCGGTGAGCGTGCCGTTGGGCGTGGACGCGAGAGTCGCACCCGAGGATCCGACCGCGCCGGCGGAACCGGCCTGGCAGGTGCTCGGGCTGCCCGCCTTGGTGGCGCAGGCGGGGCTCCAGCTCAGCGCACCGGCGTCGATCTTGGCGCCGGGTCCGGTGAAGTCGGTGACCTTGCCGGTGAGGGACCAGCCGGCGGGTCCGCCGCGGAAGTCCTGGACGGTCACCTTGTTCAGGTCACCGGTCGAGGCCCCGCCCTTGCCGTAGTCCACCGCCGAGAGGCTGACGGCGTCCCCGGCCTGGGACATGGAGAGCGTGCCCGCCTTCACCGTGGTGGTGACCTTCTGGCTGCCGTCCGGAACGGGAGTGTCGTCGATGACGACGTACGCCTTCGGCCCCGCTCCCTTGGCGTCGCTGAACACGCTGCCCTCGTACGCCACGACACCGGTCGTCGTCTTGTCGTTGACGACGAGCGAGCCGCTGAACGCGCCCGAGGAGTCGGCGGTCGCGGTGGCGGTGTCCGCGGTCTGGGCAGCGCCGGACCGCCCGGCCAGGGTGACCGTCGCGCCCGGGGTGAACTTGCTGCCGGTGACGGTGACGCTGTCGCCGGGCTTCCCGGAGGCCGAACCCAGCGCGATGTCCCGCTCGTTGACGGGGTTGGCGTCCGTCGCGGTGACCGTCTCGGAGACCGGGGCGGGCGGGGTGATCACCGTGCAGGGCGTGTCCAGTTCGAGGATGTAGCTGGTGTGGATGTTGTAGTCGCCGGGCGAGAGCGTGATCGCGCCGGGGGAGGTGACCTTGAAGGTGCCGGTCATCGAGAACGACGGGAAGGCGCCGTTGCCCGGCACCGGGTCGTTCTTCTTCGGTCCGGCGACCGTCACGGCACCGGTCTGGGCGCCGCCGAGGGTGACCTTGCCGGTCGGCGTCATGATGTCGGCGGGCAGTGCGATGGCCGTGGGATTGCTGGCGGCCGGCTTGACCACCGTGTACGTCACGGTGACGGTGTCGCCCACCTTGGGGCTGGTGTTGTCCACGGCGATGGCGGCCGTCGTGGTGCCGTCGATGGGCGGGATGCCCGCGACCGCGGGCGGGATGCAGTGCGTGGCGAAGTCCACGTTCGTGGCGGCACCGGCCGGACAGGCCAGTGCACCGCCCGCGGTGACCGCGAGCGCGGTCGCCCCGACAAAGGACGCCAGACGGCGTCTTCGAGTCGTCGAACCCATGGATGTGCCCCCTCCGGAAGCTCCTGAAGTCCTGTGCCGACAGGGGGCATTGATGTGTGGATCGCGTGAGAAGTCAATGGAGTTGCCGCAGAAACCTGACGAGCTGTCAGTTTCTGCGGCAACCACGGGACGTGCCGGGAGGATCAGTCGAACACGAAGGGTCCGGGCGACTGCGGACCGGTCGCCGTGCAGGTGACGGTGATCCCGAAGACGACGATCTGGAGCGAGCCGCCGTACGACTCCAGGCTGTCGCCGGACGCCACGGTGCCGTTGAGCGGGCCGACGGTGACGGGGTCGCCGGCCGCGATGGCGGGGTTCTCCGTGCCGGTGAAGGTGGTGGTGCCGCCGTTCGCGTTCACGAAGGTGAGGGTCGAGGCGATCGAGTCCTCGTCGAGGGCGAGCGGTGCGTTGATCGCCGAGGTGACGGTGACGGTGGCGGCGGTGCCGTCCTGGGTGGCGGTGAGGGTGGCCTCGCCGCTGCCGTAGAGGCCACAGTCCGCGTCGATGGTCGCGGTGTCCGGGGTGACGGCCAGGGCGGCGGGTGCGAACGCGAGCCCGAGGGCCGCGAGCGTGCCGACGGCCAGTGCCGCACCAGTGCCTGTGCGCTTGCCTTTCATGGAATCCGGTTCCCTTCCCGTGGTGGGGACTGCCATGTGGGGATGGACGGGGGGTGCGTCCCGACGGACGGCCGGGCTTCACGGGCGTGGTGCGGGACGCCGCGCGAGCTGAATCTGACGGTCCGTCGGAATTTCCGGTTCCATTGATGCGCGTGGGACGGGGGACGGCAAGCCGGAATTCCGGCCAAGTGTTACCGGGGGTATCAGCCTGCGGTCACGGTGCTCCGTACGGTGCCGTCGGCCCCTGCCACCAGCACCGGGGTCTGCGGCCCGCCCAGATCCCGTACGGCGGCCCGGTCCTCGTCGGAGGCCGATTCGGCGTCCGTCACCACGGCCGCCGCCTCCAGGGACTTCGCCCCCGACGCCACGGCCATCGCCACCGCCGTCTGCAAAGCACTCAACCGCAACGAGGGAAGAGCCACCGTCCCGGCGACATACGTCCGCCCGGTGTCGTCCCGTACGGCCGCCCCCTCGGGCACCCCGTTACGAGCCCGAGCCGAACGAGCCAGGGTGACGATCTTGCGGTCCTCGGGGTCAAGCGCACTGTTGTCGGTCATGACAGGAGCATACGAAGCGCTCCCACCCGGTCGAGGCCACGGGGTACGCCCACCATCCCCGGGCCACCACCTGCCACGGGCCGTCACCCACGGCCGGGGACGACACCACCCGCCACGGGGTACATCGCCCGCCACGGGGCCCACCGGCCGCCGGAGCACTCCCCGTCTCCAGTCCGTCGCCCATGCGAACCGGCCGCCCCTGGAGACGCCACCGGCCCGAAAGCGCCGCCGTCACCGGACACGTCACTTCGCCACAGGGAACAACGTCCGCACGGAGACCCATCGGCCACCAGAAGCACTCCCCATCACCGGCTCGTCACTCACCACGAGTCACACCGCTCGCCACGAGAAACGCCCCCGCCCAGAGCACCGACCCGCCCACGCAGACGCCACCGCCCCCGGACACGCCACCTCGCCAGGGAGTACATCCCCCGCCACGGAGGCCCACCAGCCGCCACGAGCACTTCCCAACCACCGCTCCGCCACCCACCGCGAAACACACCGCCACCACGGAGACGTCACCCCACCCACAGCACCGACCCGCCCGCCGTCGGCCACGCCACCCCGCCACGGATTACATCCCCCGCCACGGAGGCCCACCAGCCGCCACGAGCACTCCCAACCACCGGTCCGCCACCCACCGCGAAACACACCGCCACCACGGAGACGTCACCCCACCCACAGCACCGACCCGCCCGCCGTCGGCCACGTCACCCCGCCAGGGAGTGCATCCCCGCCACGGAGGCCCACCAGCCGCCAGGAGCACTCCCAACCACCGGTCCGCCACCCACCGCGAAACACACCGCCACCCAGAGCACCGACCCACCACGCACCCGCCACCCGCCACCCGCCACACAGCAGCCCAACGCCACCGGACACCTCACCCCGCCACGGGATACATCGCCCCCCGTCGCCCCTCCGGTGAGGCCAGCCACTCCAGTTTGGCCGCGGTGTGGGCCTCGTCCAGGGGGGTGTGCAGCACGACCGTGAGGTCGGGTCGGGCCGGCACCCGCATCGCCGTGGACTCCACGCACAGCAGCCCGACCAGCGGATGGTCGAGCTCCTTGCGGATCACTCCGGCATCCTCGATGTCCCGCCGCTCCCACAGCTCGGTGAACTCGGCGCTCGCCGACCGCACCCGGGCCAGCACGTCCTGAAACCCGTCGTCGTCCGGCCGCGCCGAGGCGGCCGCCCGGAACTGGGCGACGACCGTGCGCGCGTTCTGTTCCCAGCTGTGCGATCGCGACCGGTACAGCGGGTCGGTGAAGAAGTCGACGAGACAGTTCTGGGTGTTCTCCGGCCGCATACCGAGCACCCAGCCCGCGGCCTCGTTGTACAGCACGCAGTTGTAGTACGCGTCCATGATGTGCGCCGGATACGGCATCCACGCGTCGATCAGCCGCCGCAACCCCTCACAGCCGTGGTCCGCGGCCGGTTCGGGCGCGGGCGGGTTCAGCCCGGCGAGGACGTACAGATGCCGCCGCTCGGCGTTGCTCAGCCGCAGCACCCGGCCGACGGAGTCGAGGACCTGCGGGGAGACGGAGATGTCCCGCCCCTGCTCCAGCCACTGGTACCAGGAGGCACCCACCCCGGCGAGCACCGCGACCTCCTCACGCCGCAGCCCGGGCGTGCGCCGCCGCGCCCCGCCGTCCGGCAACCCGGCGTCGGTGGGCGAGACCCGGGCCCGCCGGCTCATCAGGAACTCGCGCAGCTCACGATGCCGCTCACTCTTGGGTACGACCTCGGGCACGAACGCATCCCCCTCGTTGTTGCCTGGTGGTGCCACCACCAGCACAACTTGCCGCTCCCCACGGCTATTCCGACGCGCGCAGGCTCTTGCCCATGGCGATCGACACCACAAAGCCCGTCCCCGATTCGCTCGACACCCCCCGGCTGTCGACGCGCGACAAGCTCGTCCTGTTCGTCCTGTGCGCCGCCCAGTTCATGGTCGCGCTGGACTTCTCCGTCCTGAACGTCGCCCTGCCCGTCCTCGGCGCGGACCTCGGCATGAGCACCTCCGCCCTGCAGTGGGCGGTCACGGCGTTCGCGCTGCCGTCCGGCGGCTTCCTGCTCCTGTTCGGCCGGATCGGCGACCTGTACGGCCGGAGAAAACTCTTCCTCGTGGGCCTCGCCCTGTTCGGCGCCGCCTCCCTGCTGGCGACCTTCGCCTGGGACCCGGCGTCCTTCCTCGCCGGACGAGCCCTGCAGGGCCTCGGCGCGGCGGCGATCGTGCCGACCGGCATGTCCCTGCTGACCACGACCTTCCCCGAGGGCCCCGCCCGCGACCGCGCCCTGGGCATCTCCGGCACCCTGCTCTCGCTCGGCTTCACCGTCGGGATGGTGGCCGGCGGCACCCTCACCGACGCCTTCGGCTGGCGCTCCACGATGGGCCTGCTCTCCCTGTTCGCCCTGATCGTGCTCCCGCTGGCCCCCGGCCTGCTCCCCGAGTCCCGCACCCCTGACCGCCCCCGCCTCGACGTACCGGGCGCGATCACGGTCACCGGTGGCCTGCTCTCCCTGATCTACGCCCTCTCGACGGCCGCCGACCACGGCTTCGCCCGCACCGACGTCCTCACCACCCTGGTCGCGGGCGTCCTGCTCCTGGCCGCCTTCGTGACGATCGAGTCCCGTACCGAAGCACCCCTGGTGTCCCTCCCCATGCTGCGCCGCCGCACGGTGGCGTGGGGCAACATCGGCGGCCTGGTCACCTTCTCGATGATGTCGACCGTGGTCTTCGTGCTGACCCTCTACCTCCAGGAGGTCCTGCACCTGTCGGCCTTCGAGACCGGCCTGGTCTTCGGCGTCCAGGGCGTCCTGTCGGCGGTCGCCGGCACCTACGCCCCCAGGGTCATCGGCCGCTTCGGCCCGCGCCGCACACTGGTCGGCTCGCTCGCCGGCCAGGGCGCCCTGATCGCCGCCCTCCTGGGTCTGGGCACCGGGAGCTGGTCCGTCTGGCTCGCCACCGCCGCCGTCTCCCTGGCCAGCATGTGCCACCTCGGCGCGATCATCTCGTACGGCATCACCGTGACCTCCGGTGTCCCCGACGAGGAGCAGGGCCTGGCCACCGGACTGGTCACCTCCACCCAGCAGGTCGGCATCACCGTGGGCATCCCGCTGCTGGGCGTCCTCGCCACCACCTCGGACGACCTGCTCTCCGGCGTCCACACGGTCCTCGCCCTGGACACGGTGATCGTCCTGGCAGCCGCGGTGCTGATCGGCCTGGGCCTGCGCACCAGCCGTACTTGAGAGCCGGTGACAGCGACAGGCCCGCCTCCTGGACTCAGGGGCGGGCCTCGGGCTCGTCCCGCGGGGACGTCAGCGTGTTCAGGAAGTGCTGCCAGGCGGCGGGAGTGAAGGCGAGGACGGGGCCCGGGCGGGCGTTGGAGTCGCGGACCAGCACCGACTCACCCGTCCAGGCGACCTCGACGCAATCCTGGTTGGGCTGCCCACTCGCCCTGCTCTTGCGCCACGACCATGAGCCACCCACGCTGTCCCTCCAACCTGGGTGTGGACACGCAGCACCTCTTCCAGAATAGCGGTGGCTCATACGAATACGGATGAGAAGTTTCCCGCCAACATCCGTGCCGACAAGTGGAGTTACTGGTTCTGTGCGCTGTCCGCCTGGCCGAGCAGCGCCGCCAGGTCGTCGCTGCCCTCCTCCAGCCGTCCCGCCATCCGGCGCAGCAGATCGGGCACGCCTTCTTTGATGCACAGATCCTCCAAGTCCCAGAACCGCTCCAGATAGCGGCCGGTCTCCTCGGGATCACTGCTGGTATAGGAGTCGCCTCGGGGGTTCTCCACATACATCGAGTCCGGCATCTCGTCGGTCTCGAACTCGAAGTGGGTGAAGGGTCCTTGCATACCGGCATGCGCTCCGGCGCTGAACGGCAGGATCAGGACGCTGATCCGCGGCCGGACGGCAAGCTCCGCCAAACGCTCCAACTGGGCGCGCATCACTCCACGGCCGCCCACCTGCCGACGGACCACCGACTCGTCGAGGATGAAGAACAACTGCGAGCCCTCGTCGGACATCAGGAGTTCCTGGCGCAGGAGCCGTGCCTCGATGTACCGGTCGAGAGTCTCTTCCGCCACGCTGGTGCTGTAGGAGCGCATGATGGCGCGCCCGTACTCCTCCGTCTGCAGCAGGCCGGGCAGTTGAAGGGAGTTGAACTGTCGGATGATCGACGCCGACGACTCGAACGCCAGGTACTGCAGGAACTCCTTGCCGAAGAGATCCCGGTACTCCGAGAACGGCATCTTCCGACTGTTCCTGGCGAGATCGAGGAGTGGCTCGACCCTGCGGGACTCGGTGATGCCGTAGGCGGCGAGCAGCGGCCGGAGGTCGTTGACCGAGATTCCGACCTCGCCCGCCTCGATCCGGATCAGCTTGGACGAGCTCCACTCCATCTTCGCCGCAACCTGGCGCTGCGTCAGGCCGGCCTTGGTCCGCGCCTTGCGGAGTTCCGTACGAAGTCGCAGCCGCTGGAGTGCCGCACTGGGCGCACTCATGATCACCCTACCCCCAAATGGACCATTCGAGTTGCAACATAGCAGATTAGATGGTTACTCATCGACACTTCTCCAACCGAGGACTCACTCAATGCGCCATATTGATCATCCCAGGTGAAGGGCGAATCCGCAGCGCGCAAACTCCCGGGATGCTATATAGCTGTTAGCGGACTCCCGGACAGGACGCGCCGTGTTGCGGTCAAGCAGATAGGGACTGTTCACCCGACTCTACGCGGGCTACGCTGGCTTCTAGGCGCGCTGTCGGCCTGCAGAACCGTCAACTCTCGTCTCTTTCGGGGAGGTTAGCCACGCGGAGCCCATGTTGACGCCGGCCCGGCCTCGACCCGATGCCTTCCCTCCGTGACACCAACGTCTGTGGATTGCCGCGGTATCCACAACAGGTGTGGAACCACCGGGAAGGAGGAACGGCCCCATGGCCACAGAGCCGGACGGGCGCCGCAGCACATGGCACGAACGGGTGGCGACAGCCATCCCGTGGATCACCCTCATCGTCCTGATCCAAGAGATCGTCGAAGAGGTATTCCGCCACGTGTGACAGAACGTGACCCCGACTGAAAAGAGCCGGGGTCACGTAAAGCGGTCGCCGCAGGAAGCAGGTTCCACTCCGAGTGCGCTTGGTCGGCCTACACGGAGTGGGGCCTGTCGAGGACCGCTGAACTATTCATTCTGCCGCGCCTTCCGGGCCTTGGCGAGCGCTGCAAGCCGCCATCCTGAGACCGTTCACGCCCGGTCGAGCCTCAGCCGCTCCGCCCGCGGAAGTCCCGCCACCACCAGGTCGTACGAGTCCTCGACGAGCTCCCGGACCAGACGGTCCGGGAGTTCGCCGTCGACGGTGACGGTGTTCCAGTGGCGCTTGTTCATGTGGTACCCGGGGGCGATCAGCCCGGGATGGTCGGTACGCAGCCGGATCGCGTCCTCCGGGTCGCACTTGAGGTTGACCTTCAGGGGCCGCGCGTCCAGGTTCGTCAGGGCGAAGAGCTTGCCCAGCACCTTGAAGACCGAGGTCTCGGGGTTGAACGGGAAGTCCTCCACCACCTCGTTGAAGGAGAGGCAGAGGGCGCGCAGTTCCTGAGGGGTCACTCGGACTCCTTCTCCTCTTCGGCCGCTCCGGCCGCTCCGGCCGCGCCCACCGGCTCCACCAGAACCGTCACGATCTTGTTCCGACGTCCGGCCGCGGCCTCCGCGGTCAGGCGGAGTTCCCGGCCGTCCGGAAGTTCGACGAGGGCGGAGGCCCCGGCGATGGGCACACGGCCCAGCGCCTTCGCCAGGAGCCCCCCGACGGTCTCCACGTCCTCGTCGTCGTACTCGTCGAGCCCGTACAGCTCGCCCAGGTCGGTGATGTCGAGGCGGGCGGTGACCCGGTGGCGGTCGTCGCCGAGATCCTCCACCGGCGGCAGCTCGCGGTCGTACTCGTCGGTGATCTCGCCGACGATCTCCTCGAGGATGTCCTCGATGGTGACGATGCCGGCCGTGCCGCCGTACTCGTCGATGACGACGGCGACGTGGTTGCGGTCCTGCTGCATCTCGCGCAGCAGGTCGCCGGCGTTCTTGGTGTCGGGCACGAAGGCCGCGGGCCGCATGGCGGTGGACACCAGCTCGGACTCGGCGTCCCGGCTGATGTGTGTCTTGCGGACCAGGTCCTTCAGATACACGATCCCGACGATGTCGTCCTCGCTCTCCCCGGACACGGGGATACGCGAGAAGCCCGAGCGCAGAGCGAGGGTCAGCGCCTGGCGGATGGTCTTGTAGCGCTCGATGACGACGAGATCGGTCCGCGGGACCATGACCTCCCGCACCAGCGTGTCGCCCAGCTCGAAGACCGAGTGCACCATCCGGCGCTCCTCGTCCTCGATCAGCGACTCCTTCTCGGCGAGGTCGACCAGCGCGCGCAGCTCCGCCTCGGAGGCGAACGGGCCGCGGCGGAAGCCCTTGCCGGGGGTGAGCGCGTTGCCGATGAGAATCAGCAACGACGGGATCGGCCCCATGATCCGGGCCAGCGGGAGCAGGATGTACGCCGCCGCGGTCGCCGTGTTGAGCGGGTGCTGACGCCCGATGGTGCGCGGGGAGACGCCGACGGCGACGTACGACACGAGCACCATGACCCCGATCGCGACCAGCAGGGCGCGGGTGGTGCCCGGGAACTCCTGGAGACAGGCGTAGGTGACCAGAGCGGCCGCCGCCATCTCGCACGCGACGCGCACCAGCAGCGCCACGTTGAGATAGCGGGTCGGGTCGGCGGCGATCTGGGCGAGCTTGGCGCTGCCGCGGCGGCCGTTGCGTACGGCTTCCTCGGCGCGGAAGCTGGAGACGCGCGCGAGGCCCGCCTCCGCGCAGGCGGCGAGCCAGGCGACGACGACCAGGGCGATCGCGCCGGAGACGAGGGGCAGGCTCATGAGACGGTCGGCGCGGGGGACGGGCCGGTGAGCCCCTTCTCCTGCCGCCACCCGTCCACGATGGCCGCCTGCAGGCCGAACATCTCGGCCTTCTCGTCCGGCTCCTCGTGGTCGTACCCGAGGAGGTGCAGCACGCCGTGGACGGTGAGGAGTTGGAGCTCCTCGTCCATGGAGTGCTGCGTCTCGGCCTCCTCGCCCTGCCGCTTGGCGACCTCGGGACACAGCACGATGTCGCCGAGGAGGCCCTGCGGGGGTTCGTCGTCGTCCTTGCTCGGCGGCCTGAGCTCGTCCATCGGGAAGGACATGACGTCGGTGGGCCCCGGCAGGTCCATCCACTGGATGTGCAGCTGCTCCATGGCGTCGGTGTCCACGACGATCACCGAGAGCTCGGAGAGCGGGTGGATGCGCATCCGTGCGAGCGCGTAGCGGGCGATGTCGAGGATCGCCTGCTCGTCGACCTCGGTTCCGGACTCGTTGTTGACGTCGATCGACATGGTGCTGGCTTGTCTACTTCCGCTTGTTCCGGCCGCCCTTGTGGGTGCCGTTCTCCGTACCGTTCTCGTTGTCGTACTTCTCGTACGCGTCGACGATACGGCCGACCAGCTTGTGCCGTACGACGTCCTGGGACGACAGGCGGGAGAAGTGCACGTCGTCGAGTCCCTCCAGGATGTCCTGGACCTGGCGCAGACCCGACTTGGTGCCGTTGGGCAGGTCGACCTGCGTCACGTCACCCGTGATCACGATCTTCGAGTCGAAGCCGAGGCGGGTGAGGAACATCTTCATCTGCTCGGGGCTCGTGTTCTGGGCCTCGTCCAGGATGATGAAGGCGTCATTCAAAGTGCGACCCCTCATGTACGCCAGCGGCGCCACCTCGATCGTCCCCGAAGCCATCAGCTTCGGGATCGAGTCCGGGTCCAGCATGTCGTGCAGGGCGTCGTACAGCGGGCGCAGGTACGGGTCGATCTTCTCGTAGAGGGTGCCGGGCAGGAAGCCCAGCCGCTCTCCCGCCTCGACCGCGGGGCGGGTCAGGATGATGCGGTTGACCTGCTTGGACTGCAGGGCCTGCACCGCCTTGGCCATGGCGAGGTAGGTCTTGCCGGTACCGGCGGGGCCGATGCCGAAGACGATCGTGTGCTTGTCGATCGCGTCGACGTACCGCTTCTGGTTGAGGGTCTTGGGGCGGATGGTGCGGCCGCGCGAGGACAGGATGTTCTGTGTGAGCACTTCGGCCGGGGTCTCCTGGCCGTCGCTCGTCCCGTTCTCGCTCGCTCGCAGCATGGCGATCGAGCGTTCCACTGCGTCCTCCGTCATCGGCTGTCCGGTGCGGAGCACCAGCATCATCTCGTCGAACAGGCGCTGGACGAGGGCGACGTCCGCCGCCTCGCCTGTCGCGCTGATCTCGTTGCCCCGGACATGGATGTCGGCCGCCGGGAAGGCCTTCTCGATCACGCGCAGGAGGGAGTCGCCGGATCCCAGGACCGTGACCATGGGGTGCTGGGCGGGGACCGTGAACTGTGCTCTCGCCTGCCCCTGCGCGGGGCTGTGACCTGTGGGTGTCTGAGTCATGGGCCGGCGCTCAACGCCTGCGGTTCCTCCTCGTCACGGCCGCGCAGTGGAAGGCGGCCTCGCGGTTCAAGGGTACGACGGTGCACTGACAACGCCGTAGGGCTTTTCGACGGTCAGGGCGCCCTGAATGCAGCGGTGAGCCCTGCATGCTCCCCCGCGCCCCCGGAAAGAATGCGCTCACTGCCATGTGCGTTCGAAGTCCGCGACTGTTCGAAGAAGGAAGACCGTGCTGCTGCGTCTGCCCACGGCCCTGCCCGAGGCACAGGAGTGTCTGACCGACGGGGCGATACCCGTCGGCGGTGCCACGCTGGTGTGGGCCGCGTGGCAACGCGACGGCTTCCCCGAGCAGGCCGTGTCGCTGCGCGAGGTGCCGGAGGCGAACGTCCTGGGGGCCGGGGAGCTGGGGGCGGCGGTTCTGCTGCACCGGATCGACGAGCGGGTGCCGGAGGTGCTGCACCGGGCCGCGTCGGGCATCGGCACCGGGGCCGTGCGCCGGGCCGCCACGGTCGGCGGGAACATCGTCGGCAGCACCCTGCGCTGTCTGCTGCCCGCGGCGCTCGTCCTGGACGCCCGCGCGCGGGTGCTGGCGGCGGAGGGGCCGTTCGAGGTGGACCTCGCCGAGCTGCTCGCCAAGAAGCCGCTGCTGCTGAGCCTGCACTGGCGCGATCCGCTCGTCAGCGGCTACCACAAGGTGGCCGAGGCGCCGGGTGGTCCGCCGCCCCTGGTCGTCGCCACGGCCGTCCACGCGGACGACCGCCCGGTCCTGCGCGTCGCCGTCCGCGACGGCTACGAGTTCCTGAGCGAGAGCGTGCCCTGCGACGCGGGCGCGGACAGCGTGCTCGACGTGTTGAGCGGTACGACGATCGGGGCGCTGCCCGCCGCGGCCCGCGAGGTGGTCCGGGAGCAGGTGGTGTCGGTACTGGAGCGGACGGCCGGGAACTGACGGGTCAACCTGCGCCGGCTGCCGCGGAGGCGGACAGCCCGGCGGCGACAGGGCCCGAACCCCGGCCTCCCGCAGCACCGACGGGCCGACCTCCTCGACGAGCCGCAGGGCGTCCGGTGTGTGGCAGGCACTCGTCAGCCCTTGACGGCCCCCGCGGTCAGCCCCGAGACGACGGCGCGGCGGAAGACGAGGACGATCAGGGCGATGGGGAGGATGGCCACGGTGGCGGCCGCGAAGATCGTCCCGTACGGCGTGACGTACTGGCCGCCGAACAGGGCCATGCCGACCGGGATGGTGCGGTGCTGGTTGTCGCTGTCCAGGGTGAGGGCGAGCAGGAACTCGGTCCAGCAGGCCACGAAGGTGAAGACGCCGGCGGTGAACAGGCCCGGCTTGGCCTGGGGCAGGATCACGCTGACGACCGTCCGCATCGGTGAGGCGCCGTCCATCCAGGCGACCTCCTCCATCTCCTTGGGGATCGCCAGGAAGTAGTTGCGCAGGATCCAGATGGCGAAGGGGAGGTTCAGGGCGGTGTAGGCGAGGATGAGGCCCTGGTAGCTGTTGAGCCATCCGATGTCGCGCATGAGCAGGTACAGGGGCGCGGCCAGGGCCACGGTGGGAAACAGGGAGATCATCAACAGCGACGTCATGACCGCCGACTTGCCGCGCAGGGGCAGGCGGGCGAGCGCGTACCCGGCGAAGACACCCAGCGCCAGCACCAGCAGCGTCGAGATGATGGTGACGACGGCCGAGTTGAGGACGTACGTGCCGAACTGGTAGGTGCCGAAGGCGGTCCGGTAGTTGCTGAGCGTGGGGTGCGCCGGGAAGGCGCTCGGTGTCGCGGCGCCGACGTCCCTCAGGCTCTTGAAGGACGTGGCGACCAGCCAGTACAGCGGCGCGCACACGAACAGGGCGACGAGGAGCGCGGCCAGTTGGGTGCCGCCCCGCAGGCGGGGTCGGACGGTGGCGGTGACGGTGGCGGTCATGCGGTCTCCTCCTGGCCGACCTGGGAACGGAACACTTTCAGGAACAGCAGGCAGCCGATGAGAACCAGGACCGCGGTGCTGGTGGCGATGGCCGCGCCGGGCCCGAACTTCAGGTCCTGGAACATCACGCGCCACCCGAGCACGGCCAGCGACTCGGTGGAGGTGCCGGGCCCGCCGCCGGTGAGAACGAACGGAAGGTCGAAGAGCCCGAAGGCCTGCAGGACGCGGAACATGACGGCGATGGCCAGCGTGGGGCGCAGCAGCGGAAGGCGCACCCGCCAGAAGATGGTCCAGCCGTTCGCGCCGTCGATGCGCGCCGCCTCGATCACATCGCTGGGCAGCATCACCAGTCCGGCCAGGACGATGATGGCCACGAAGGGTGTGGTCTTCCAGATGTCGGCCACCGCCATGGCGAGCGTGGCCGAAACGGGTGTGCCGAGTACGGTCACGTCGTGGCCGGCGAGCGGGGCCAACAGGGCGTTCAGGACGCCGTAGACGCCGTTGTAGACGTAGGCCCACAGCTGTGCGGAGACCACCGTGATCATCGCCCACGGCAGCAGCAGGAGAGCCATCATCCAGCCCCGGCCGCTCTTCAGCCGCTCCAGGACCAGGGCGATGAGCGTACCCAGGACCACCTCGGCGATCACCGTGCCCACGGTGTAGACGAGGGTGAAGGCCAGGGCATGGCGCCACCGGTCGGCGCCCGCGATGACGGCGAAGTTGTGGCCGGTGATCCCGGACAGCTGGAAGCCGTTGCCCGTGACGTCGACGTTGCTGAAGCTCATCACGACGGAGAAGACGATGGGGAAGAGGGTCACGGCGGCGACCACGAGCAGGGCGGGAGAGGCGAACAGCCAGCCCAGGCGGGCGGTACGGCGTTCCAGTGGCGACCTTGGGGACCCGGCGCGAGGCCGGTGCCGACGGCTCCCGTGCTCGGTGGGCTGCGCCGACGTGACGGGAGCGCGCACGTCAACCTGATGAGTAGTCACGGGCTTGTCTCCGATGCACGGTTGGCGAGGTCGGTGGGAGGCCGCCGCGGGCCCGGGCACGGGGGGCGGACCGGGCCCGCGGCGGGGTTCGGGTCACAGCCCGTTGTTGGAGACCGCCGCACTGATGGTCTTGTTCGCGGCGCCGAGGGCGCTCTTCGGTGAGGTGGAGCCGGACAGCGCGGCATTGACGTTGCCGTAGACGCCCTGGCTCACCTGCGAGTACGCGGCGACCTGGGAGGGCCGGGAGATGAGCTTGTTGGACGCGGCGACCCGGAAGGCGGGGTTGGCCGCCTGCACGCCGGGATCCTGCAGGACGCTGCTGACGGTGGGGATCTCGCCGCCCTTCAGCGCCATGATCTTCTGCGCGGCGGGGCTGGTGATCCACTTCACGAACGCGAGGTCGGCCCCGAGGTGCTTGGTGTGCGGGTTGACGTACAGGTTCCAGCCGCCGGTGACCGAGTATCCGTGGCCGCTCCGGCCCGCGAAGGTGGGCAGGTTGGCGATACCGATCTTGCCGGCCACCTTCGAGGCCGCCGGGGAGTTGGCGTCGGAGTAGGCGTAGGTCCAGTTGCGCAGGAACGCGGACTGGCCGCTGGTGAAGAGCTGCTCCGACTGCTGTTCCTGGAAGGTGGTGATGGCCCGCGGTGCGACGCCGCTGGTGATCAGACCACGCATGTACGTCAGCGCCTTCTGCGAGGCCGCCGAATCGATCTCGGACTTGGTGCCCGCGGTGTTGACGATGCTGCCCCCGGCATCGGCCGCGAACTCCGAATAGTCACAGGTCAGCCCCTCGTAGGAGTCCCACTGGGCGGAGTACCCGTACTTGACCAGGCCCGCCTTCTGCAGCTTCTGCGCGTCGCTCTGGACCTGCTCCCAGGTGGTGGGAACCGGCAGGTGGGCCTTGGCGAGCAGGTCCTTGCGGTAGTAGAGGAAGGCGTTGTCGGTGAACAGGGGGGCGGCCATGATCTTCCCCTTGTAGGTGAGGCCGTCCACCAGACCGGGCGAGAACGTCTTCCAGTAGCTGCTCGGCAGCTTTCCGCTGAGCGGTTCCGCCAGGCCGGCCTTGCCGAACTGCGCGGGCCAGACCACGTCGCCGTTGTAGACGTCGAAGCTGCTGGAGCCGCCGGAGATCTGCGTGGTCAGGGTGGAGCGGTAGGCGTCGCTGTCGCTCGGCGCCTGCTCCAGCTTGACCTTGATCTTCGGGTTGGCCTTCTCGAAGGCCGCTATCAGGGTCTTGCGGACATCGGTGCTGGTCGGCCCGAACTGGTTGGCGTACCAGGTGATGGTGCCGCTGGCGGGGCCGACCGGGGCGCTGATCGGCTTCGCGCTGCTGCTGGATCCGCAGGCGGTGAGGGAGGCCAGCAGGACGGCGCAGCCTACGGCGGTGATCGCGCCGCGGGGGAACGTGGGCATGGGGTACTGCCTCTCATGCGTCGGGAGTCTGTGGTGCGGGAGTTGTGGTGCTAGGCGGTGCAGTGTTCGCAGATCCACCAGGCCGCGGTGTTGCCCGGCAGGACGCCGGGCGGGCAGGGACGGCTGGTCAGCAAAGGGGTGCCGGTCACCGGCGCCGGTGCCTGGCGGTCACCGAAGTTGACCGCGCAGACGAGGCCGTCCCCGCGGACGAAGGCCAGGACGTCGGGCGGGGAGTCCAGCCAGCGCAGCGGGCCCTCTCCGAGCTGGGGAAGGTTGCGGCGCAGGTGGAGCGCCTCGTGGTAGAGGTGCCAGAAGGAGTCGGTGTCGGCGATCGCGCGCTCGGTGGTGTGGTTGGCGAACCACTCCGGCTGGGGCAGCCAGGGCCGGCCGGGGGCGTCACCGGCGGTGAAGCCGAACGGGGACGCCTGGCCCGACCAGGGCAGCGGGACGCGGCAGCCGTCGCGGACCCGCGACCGGCTGCCCGTGCGGCGGAAGATCGGGTCGGTCAGCGCCTCGTCGGGCAGGTCGAGAACCTCGGGCAGGCCCAGTTCCTCGCCCTGGTAGACGTACGCCGCGCCGGGCAGGGCGAGCATCAGCAGGGCGGCGGCGCGGGCTCGGGCGCCGCCCGGGTCGGGCAGGTCGGCGTCCTGCGAGGGCGTGGGAGCCGCGTAGCGCGTCACGGCCCTGACCTGGTCGTGGTTGTTGAGGACCCAGGTGATGGTCGACCCGGTGGCCGCGATGTCGCGCAGTGCGTCGGTGATGACGCTCTGGAAAGCCGCAGCGGCCCAGGGCGCGTTCAGCAGGTGGAAGAAGAAGGCCTGGTGGAGTTCGTCCGGACGCACGTATGTGGCCTGTTCGGCGGCTGTCGGCACGGAGACCTCGCCGACGAGCAGCCGGTCGTGGCCGTCCTGTGCGGCGTATGCGTCGCAGATGGTGCGCCAGTCCCGCCAGACCTCGTGGATCTCGGGCTGGTTCCACGCCAGTGGGTTGACGGAGTCCCGGGTGCGCTCGTCGGCCTCCGGGTCGGCGGAGTCCGGTAGGTCGGGGTGCTTGAACAGCCCTGCCGCCACGTCGATACGGAAGCCGTCCACGCCACGGTCCAGCCAGAAGCGCAGGGTCTGCTCGAAGTTGCCCCGTACGGTCGGCTCGCGCCAGTTCCAGTCCGGCTGCTCGGGCGTGAACATGTGCAGATACCACTCACCGGGCGTGCCGTCGGGCTCGGTGACGCGCGTCCAGGCGGGTCCGCCGAACATGGCGTGCCAGTTGTTGGGCGGCAGTGCGCCGTCGTCGCCGCGGCCGGATGCGAAGTGGAACATCGCGCGGGTCGGCCCGCCGGGGCCTTCGGCGAGTGCCTGGAGGAAGAGCGGGTGCCGGCTGGAGCAGTGGTTGGGGACGATGTCGACCAGGCACTTCAGGCCCAGTCGGTGTGCGTCGCGCACCAGGCGGTCGAAGGCGTCCAGGTCGCCGTAGACCGGGTCCACGTCGTGGTAGTCGGCGACGTCGTAGCCGTGGTCGTGCTGGGGCGAGGGGTAGAACGGGGTCAGCCATATCCCGTCGACGCCCAGCCGTTTGAGGTAGGGCAGTCCGGCGCCGACGCCCGCGAGGTCTCCGATGCCGTCTCCGGTGCTGTCCAGGAAGCTGCGCACATAGACCTGGTAGATCACCGCGTCCCGCCACCAGCCGGCGGAGTCCGCCGGTGTCGGGGCGGAGCGGGGAGCGGGGACCGGTCGGGCCCCCGGCGAGTGCCGGGACGGGTCGTCGTCCACCGAGGCGCTGATCATCCGTCACCGTCCTGACCCGTCATGAGGGCGTGCGCCGACAGGTCCGCTGCGAGAAGGGGCGAGTGTGCCGCTGCGGGATCGCCGTTCATCGACGTGTGACGCGCGGCCACTGAGATGCATGCATGTTATGTATAGCGCGCAAGTATGTGTCAACGGCGAAAACGGAGTCTTTCCGAAAGGAAAACGAACCAGGTCCGGGAGCCGGGGCAGCGGGCCACTCGGCGGCCGGGCACGGATCGGCGGAGCGGCCCACGACACGGCAGGTCCCTCAATGGCGGGCTCGACACGGGACACGTCCCTCACTGGGAGACGGGCACACGACGCGGCGCGTTCCGTCCACGGGAAAGACATGCCGCCGGGCGGAGCGGCCGCTGGGGAACCGCGCTGCCTCAGGGACTGCGGACGATCGCGGACAGCTCCTGCCGCAGGCGTGCGGCCGCGGCCCGGGGCGACTGCCGGAGCGCCATCGCGTCGTGCACGGTCGCCGCGACGGCCAGGCTCACCTGGTCGTAGTCGGGCGTGACGGGGCGGGGCTGAGCGGTCAGGATGCTCTGCCGCAGCACCGGCAGATAGGGGAACCGTCTGACCAGCGCGGGATCGGTGTACAGCTGCGCCCACACCGGTGGCAGCGAGCCCTTGAGCAGCACCTGGCGCTCGTTGTCCAGGCTGGTGAGGAACTGGATGAGCTCGCGCGCGGTCTTCTGGTGCCGCGAGTAGCTGCTGACGGCGAGGTTGGAACCGCCGAGCGACGCCGCTCCCGGACCGTCCGGGCCGGGCAGTGCCTCGACCCCGATGTCGCCGGCCACCTCGGAGCCCTTCGCCTCGGCCAGGTCGTAGGCGTACGGCCAGTTCCGCATGAAGAGGTACCGCCCGGACTGGAAGGCCTTGCGGGAGCCCTCCTCGTCGAAGGTCAGCGCCTCCTGCGGGATCCAGCCCTCCTTGACCCCGTCGACCAGGAACTGCAGGGCCTTCAGGTCCGCCGGTGAGTCCACGGCCGGCCGGCTCCTGCGGCCGGTGAGGATCTGTCCGCCGGCGGACTGCACGGCTTCCGCGTAGTTGACGGTGAGCCCCTCATACGGGCTGAACTGCCCGGCGTAGCCCTTCAGCCCATACCTGGGGGCGACCGTCTTGGCCATGCTGCGCAGCTCCGCCCAGGTCCGCGGCGGCGCCAGGTGCTCCCGGGCGAGGATGTCCTTGCGGTAATACAGCAGTCCGGCGTTGGTCACGTACGGCACCGCGTAGAGCTTGTCCTGGTACATGGCCGTGCCCACGACGGGCTTGAGGAACTTGTCCAGCGGGAACTGACCGGCGGGCAGCGGTGTGATCCATCCCGATGCGGCGAACTCGGCCGTCCACACCACGTCCAGGTTGAGCACGTCGTAGCGGTCGCTCTTGGCCTGGAGGTTGCTGATCATCTGCGCGCGCACGTCGTCGGCGGCCGACGGCAGCTGGATCAGGGTGGCCTTCTCGCCGGGGTGCTCGGCGTTCCATGCCTGGAGCCGTCCCCGCAGATAGCCGGTAAGATCCTGCCCCGTGACGAGCGTCACCGGGCCGACACCCTCGGTGCCGGCGGTGTCGGTGGGGGTGGCGCCCAGGCCGCACCCGGAGAGCAGCAGTGCGCCGACCGCCACCGCGCAGACGACCCTGATCCAGCGCATGCCTCGTCGCATCGCTTCCTCTTCTCGGGCAGAGCCACGGCACGTTTGCGGAAAGAGCACCGCAGCCGCTGCTTGCTGGTTATGTATACCCGGCGCTCACGGTGGAAGACTAGGGACGAGATCAGCGGACGGACGCCGGTCCGGTCCGGGCATCGGCGAGTGGGGAGGAGACGGGATCGTGCGGCTCTCCCTGCTGGCGTTGCTCGCGAAGGAACCCGCACATGGCTACGAGCTCAAGCTGGCCCTTGAACAGACCTTCGGCGCAGCGTACCCTCAGCCGAACATCGGCCAAATCTACGTCACACTGGGGCGGCTCGAACAAAACGGACTGATCAGGGGTCAGGACGTCAGTCAGTCGAGCCGGCCGAACAAGCGGGTCTACGAGATCACCGAGTCGGGCCGTGACGCGCTCGTGCGGTGGGTCGCGGAGCCGACCGAAGGGCCGCGGGTCCGCGACGAGTTCTTCATGAAGCTCGTCCTCGCCCCGGCCACGGGTGCGGCCGACCGCCTGGCGCTGATCAACGAGCAGCGCCGGCACTATCTGAACCTCATGCGCGGTCTGTCGCGGCTGGCTGCCGCCGAGGACCGGGACAACAGAGTCGCTCAACTGCTCATCGAAGGCGCCATGCTGCACCTGCAGGCCGATCTCGACTGGCTCGAGCGGTGTCAGGAGGAATTGGAGTGAGACGCTCCGAGCCGTCCCCGGCCACTGCCCCGGCCACGCCCCCGGCGAGCGCCATGGTGTGGGCCAAGGATCTGGTCAAGGTCCACCGCACGGGAGCCGCCGCCACGTCGGCGATCCACCACGTGGACCTGGAGGTACGGCGGGGGGAGTTCGTCGCCGTCAGCGGGCCCTCGGGCGCCGGCAAGTCGACCCTGCTGCATCTGCTCGGCGGTCTGGACCGGCCCGACGGCGGTCAGATCTGGCTGGACGGCCGACGGGTCGACGGCCTGTCCGAGGCGCGCTGGGCCATGCTCCGCCGGCGATCGATCGGCGTCGTCTTCCAGTTCTTCAACCTGATCTCGAACATGACCGTCGCCGACAACGTCGAGCTGCCCGCGCTGCTGGTCGGCGTCCCGCCCCGGCAGGCCCGCGCGCGCCGCGAGGAACTGCTCGCCGAGCTCGGACTCGAGTCCAAGGCCCGCAGCACCCCCGCCGAGCTGTCGGGCGGCGAGCAGCAACGGGTCGCTCTGGCCCGAGCCCTGGTCAACGACCCCGACCTGCTGCTCGCCGACGAGCCCACCGGCAACCTGGACAGCCGCAACACCCGCGACGTACTGCGGCTGCTCACCCGTGTCCACGAGCAGGGCCGCACGATCCTCCTGGTGACGCATGACGCCCGCGTCGCCAGCGCCGCCGACCGGGTCATCAGTCTGTTCGACGGCGCGATAGCGGGCGACACCGCGGTGTCCCTGCCCGCGAGCCGCCGAAGCTCCGTGGCCGACGTCCTCCAGCTGAAGGACTGACCCCGTGCGCGCTTCGCTCCGGTGGCAGCTCGCGGATCTGCGCGCCCACCGGGCGCAGGCCGTGCTGATGGTGCTGGTGACGGCGGTGATCGCCCTCACCCTCATCCTGTCGAACGCGCTCCTGCTCAGCGCCACCAACCCCTGGCAGCGGATCTTCAACCAGTCGCAGGGCGCCCACGTGTGGCTCCACGTGGGCCCGGGGGTGAACACCGCACCGCTCGCCCGGCTGGGCGGCGTCACGGCGGTCGCCGGGCCCTACCGGACCGCGCCGGTGACCCTGGTGCGCAGCGCGGACAAGATCCCCCTGGAAGTGCGTGCCGAGGGCCCGGCGACCCCGGAGGTCTCCCGCCCCGTCGTCCGGACCGGCCGGTGGCTCGACCCGGCCGTCGGCGACGGCATCGTCCTGGAGAGCTCCCTGGCGCGCTCGACGTGGTCCGGCGTCGGCGACACCGTCACCGTACGAACGGTCGACGGCGCCTTGCACACCCTGCGGGTCATCGGCGTGGCCGACTCGGCCGACCAGGGCTCCTACCCGGACTGGACACCGGGCCTCGCCTGGGTCACACCGGCCACCCTGGCCGCGATCGAACCCGATCCAGCCGCCACGGACCAGGCGATCGGCCTGCGGCTCAGCGATCCAGGAGCCACCGACTTCACCGCTCAGCAGGCCGTCGACGCGCTCGGCAGCGGCCAGGTCACCCAGGTGTCCACGTGGTACCAGGTCCGCGACGCCATGGACATGAACAACCGGCTGCTCGGCACGATGCTCGCGGTGTTCGGACTGGTCGCTCTGCTGGCCACCGCACTGGCCACGGCGGGCGCCGCGGGCGGTCGCGTCCTGGCCCAGCTGCGCGACATCGCCGTACTGAAGGCGATCGGATTCACTCCGGGCCAGGTCGTCCGCACCCTGCTCGTCGAGCACACGGCCCTCGCGCTCACGGGCATGGGCCTGGGCACGCTGGCGGTGAGCCTGCTCGGTCCGCTGCTCCCGGGCCCGGTCGGGCAGGCCGTCACTCTGTGGCAGGCCCAGCCCGCCCACGCCGGCGCCCTCGCGGCCACGGGCGTGGGTACGGTGGCCGCCATCGCGCTGGCCACGGCGCTGCCCGCCTGGCGGGCCGGGCGCGTCGCCCCCTACCCGACGACGCGGCCCGACCACCACGCGACTCGCATGTCCCGGCTGACCCGCCTCGCGCTGCTGCTGCGGCTGCCCCCGGCTCTGGTACTGGGCGCCCGTGCCGCCTTCCACCGCCCGCTGCGTGCCGGGATCACCGTCGCGCGACTGACGATCCCGATGCTCATGATCACCGTGGCCCTGGGAAGCTGGGCGACCATCGACGGTTTCCGCGCACATCCGCAGCGGCTGGGCCTCGCGGCCGCCCTGACGGCACGGCCCGGCGCCACGGGTGACGCCTCGACGCGCCGCCTGCTCGGCACGCAGCCCGGCGTGGCGGCCGCCTATCCCGGCATCGAACTGCAGGCCCTTGTACCGGGACAGACCACCACCATCACCCTGCGCGCCCTGGGGACCTCCGCGCACCCCTACCCCTACGCCGTGGCACAGGGGCGAGGCATCGAGGGGCCCGACGAGGCAGTGGCCGGGCAGGGAGCGCTCGATCTGATGCACATCAGGGTGGGCCAGTGGGTGCGCGTCGTGACGGCGGGGACCCCGCACATCCTGCACATCGTCGGCCGCAGCATCGAGCCCGACCACAACGGCGAGATGCTGTCCGTGGGGCTGGACACCCTCGACGGCTCCACCGGGCCGCCGGAACCCCAGTACTACGCCCTCGCCCTGCGCCCGGGGGCCGACCCGGGCGTCGTGGAGGCGGGCATACTGCGGGCGTCCCACGGACGCGTCGAGGTGCAGTCGGTGGCCAATCCGGCGGACGGGCTCGGCACCGTGCGCATGGTCGCCGCGGGCCTCATCGCGCTGCTGGTGCTCATCGGACTCGCCGAGTTGTTCACGACCACCAGTCTGTCCCTGCGGGAGCACACGCGGGACATCGGGGTGCTGCGCACCATCGGGCTGACACCACGTCAGATCACCGCCATCATCATCACCAGCACCGGCCTTCTGGCCGCCGCGGCCGTCGTGACGGGCGAACTCCTCGGTGTCGCCGTATCGGACTGGCTGATCAACCTCCAGGGCGCCACCAGCGGCATGGGCTCGGGCATCGCCCAAGCGCCCCCCGCTACCGTCCTGCTCCTCAGCGGCACCCTGGCGGTCGCGCTCGCGGGCGGATTCTGCGCGCTCCCCGCCAGGCGCGCGGCACGCGCGCCGGTCACCCGGGTGCTGAGCACGGTCTGACACCGGGCCCCTGCTCGGCGACGGCACCGCCGCGGGTCGGCTCGAGTGCCTCGGCCACGCCGGTCAAGCCTCCGGCGAACCGTCCGGCAGCCGACGTCCGCCGACCACCGTGAGAGGCGGTCCACCCTCCCCCGCCGCCCTCAGGCCGACCGGCCGAATCCGATCGTCGGCACCGCCCGTCGCAGTGGCCAGCCCGGGGCCTCCTCCTCCGGGACCAGGTCCGCCAGGAAGGCGTACCGCCGCAGGGCGGTCGGGTCCTGGGAGGCGACGGACTGGACCTTGCGCCACCAGGCGCCGATCTCGGACCAGCCCGGCGCGGACAGGGAGCCGCCGAACTCCTGGACGGAGAGCGCGGCGGTCAGGCCGGCGAAGGCCAGGCGGTCCGCCAGCGGCCAGCCCGCGAGGGTGCCGGTGACGAAGCCGGCCACGAAGACGTCCCCGGCGCCGGTCGGATCGAGCGCCTCGACCTCGATCGCCGGGACCTCGGCGGTCTCACCGGTACGCCGGTCCACGGCGTACGCGCCCTCAGCGCCGAGTGTGACCACGGCGAGCGGCACATGTTCGGTGAGCGCGTGCGCGGCCTCCCGGGGACAGGTGGCACCGGTGTAGCGCATCGCCTCCTGCGCGTTCGGCAGGAAGGCCTCGCAGTGTTCGAGGTCGGCGAGGCCCGCCAGGTCCCACGCCCCGGTCTCGTCCCAGCCGACGTCGGCGAAGATGCAGGTGCCCTCGTGTGCCGCCTGAGCGATCCAGGGGGCCCGTTTTCCCGGCTCGAGGGACGCCACCGCCGCCCGCGCGCGTGGGGGGCAGTCAGGTTCGCCGTCTTGGATGAGCACGGCCTCCGGCGGCGGCTCGTGGCCGTGGGAGACCATGGTGCGCTCGCCCTCGTACGCCATCGACACGGTGACCGGGGAGTGCCAGCCGGGGACCGTGCGGGACGGGGAGAGGTCGATGCCCTCGCCCTGCTCGAGGGCGTCCCAGCAGTACTCGCCGTAGTGGTCGTCGCCGAAGGCCGCGGCCAGCGAGGTGCGCAGCCCGAGCCGGGCCAGGGCGGTGGCCATGTTCGCCACGCCGCCGGGGCTCGACCCCATCCCGCGTGCCCAGGACTCGGTCCCGCGCACCGGGGCGGAGTCGAGCCCGGTGAAGATGATGTCGAGGAACACGGTGCCGGTGAGATAGACGTCCCAGGGCGGATCGTCGGGTACCCGCAGAGCTGCGAGAGGGTCGACCCGGGCCTGGCCGTGCCCGGTCCCTCCGAAGTGCGACGGTCCCTTTCCGGTGGACGCGTTGGACGCGATCACGGTGCGCTCCCTGGACGTGGTGCGGATCAGGCCAGTCTGCACCACGCCGCCGACAACGCGTCGGCGCTCACCTGCGACCCGCGCGTTACGTCAGGCCGTCGCAGGTCCCGGGCGGGCCGTCCGGGCCGCGCCGGGTGTGGCCACGGGGGTTCCAGGGGCCCCGGGGGCGGCGGAACACTGAACGCCGGGAGAGGGACCGTATGTCGGAACACATCCCCCTCAAGCGCTACCAGCGGGGCACCACCGGCGTGACCCACCCCGGCTCGGCGACCCGCATGGCCGCGGCGTCGTCCCGCTCCCGCAGCGAACCGTCGTCATCGAGCCACCGCCGATGCAGGAACTCCACCTTCTCCCGGTCGAGTTCGACGCCGAGGCCGGGCGCGTCGGAGACCTTCACGGCCCCGCCCTCGAACGTCAGCCGCTCGCTGAGCACGTCCTCCGACTGCCACGGGTAGTGCGAGTCACAGGCGTGGTGAAGGTCGGGCACGGTGGACGCGACATGCGTCATCGCGGCCAACGAGATCCCCAGATGCGTGTTGGAGTGCATGGACACTCCCACCCCGAACGTCCGGCAGATCGCGGCGAGTTGCTGGGTGTTGCGCAACCCGCCCCAGTAGTGGTGATCCGAGAGCACCACCTGGACCGCGTCCCGGGCGAACGCCTCCTTGATCTCCGCGAAGGTCGTCACACACATGTTGGTGGCCAGCGGGACATCGGTCCCGGCGGAGACCTCGGCCATGGCCGCCGTCCCCAGCGCTGGATCCTCCAGGTACTCCAGAACGTCGCCGAGCTCCGCGGCCACCCTCAGCGAAGTCGACACGCTCCAGGCCCCGTTGGGGTCGAGCCGCAACGGGTGCCCGGGAAACGCCTCGGCCAGCGCCCTGATGGCCGCGATCTCCTCGTCGGGCGGGAAAACCCCGCCCTTGAGCTTGAAGGACGTGAAGCCGTAGCGCTCGGTGAACAACCGGGCCTGCTCCACCACCCCGGCGGGGTCGACAGCCGCCCCCCAGTCGTCCTTCTCGGAGGCGACGCCCTCGGGATGCGAGGCCCACTTGTAGAACAGATACGCGCTGTAGTCGACCGCGTCCCGGACCTTGCCCCCGAGCAGTGCGTGCACCGGCAGCCCGAGGGCCTTGCCCAGCGCGTCGAGGCAGGCGACCTCGAACCCGGATACCACGGACAACCGCAGCTTGTCGGCCGTCTGCACCCCTCGCAGCCCACCGACGTCGACCTGCCCGGAGACCCGGGAGGAATCGACGGCCACCTGATCCGCGACGGTGAACAGCCCGTTCAGGTCGCCTGCCTGACGCCCGATCAGCTTGGCTGCGAACGGCCTCGCCAGCTCCAGGTACTTGGTGTCGCCGTAGGTCTCCCCGACGCCCGTGACCCCGTCGGCGGTCTCGACCTCGACGATCAGCCGGGGCGTGTACGGCTGGTGGACGCCCTGCGTGTTCAGCAGTGGCGGATCGGCGACGAGGATCGGCGTGAGGCGGACGTCGGTGATGGTGAGGTTCACAGGTCGGCTCCAACGAGGTCGAGTCCGGAGGCCAGCAGCCGCTCGAGGTCCGCCAGGTCGGCGGCCGACGGATCGGTGAGCGGTGCGCGCACGGGCCCGACCGGGCGTCCCCGCAGCCGGGCCGCCGCCTTCACGAGCGAGACGGCGTATCCGGGCACCCGGTCGCGGAGTTCGACGAGCGGAACGTAGAAGTCGCGCAGCAGTTTCCCGACCGTGCCGTCGCCCTCGTCGCCGTCGCGCAGGGCGGTGAAGAAGGCGTTCGCGATCTCGGGGGCGAAGGCGTGCACGGCCGAGGAGTAGGCGGGGACCCCGACGGTGGCGTAGGCGCGGGCCTGGATCTCGGCGGTGGAGGCGCCGTTGAAGAACAGGAAGCCTTCGGGGGCGGCGAGCGTGAGGCGCTGGAGCCGGTCGAGGTCGCTGTGTCCGTCCTTGAGCCCGATGACACCGGGGATCTCGGCGAGCCGCCTGAGCGCGTCCACGCCGAAGGCGACCTGACCGCGCTGGTAGGCGATGAGCGGCAGCCGCGTCCGCGCCGCGATCTGCTCCAGCTGCGCGACCAGCCCGTCCTGCGGGGCGGCGACCAGGTAGTGCGGGAGGACCAGCAGCGCGTCCGCTCCCGCCTCCTCGGCGATCCGGGCGAAACGAACGGCCTGCGCCCAGCCGTAGCCCGTTCCGGCGACGACGGGCAGCCGGCCGCCGGCCTCCTCGACGGCGATGGTGACGACCTGCCGGTACTCGCCCTCGTCCAGCGAGAAGAACTCACCCGTGCCACAGGCCGGGAAGAGCGCGCCGGGGCCGGTGGCGATCTGGGCGGCGACATGGGCGCGGAAGCCGTCCGGGTCGAGGGTGCCGTCGTCGTGGAAGCTCGTGAGCGGGAACGACAGCACACCGCGTGCCATGCCGTCCCGCAGTCGTCGGGCCGTGTCCGGGTCGAGGGCCACCCTCACTCATCTCCCCATGTAGACGATATCTACGTATGGAGATGAAGATTAGATAGGCGAATCCCACTCGTCAATGGGTCGGCGGGCGGTCGGGCGGGCCGATTACCATCGGCGCATGTCAGAGACAGGTGGCGTCCGCGAGGTGAAGTCGGCGGCCCGCACGGTCGAGCTCCTCGAACTGCTGGCCGCACGCGGCGACCGCCCGGCACGGCTCCAGGAGCTCGCGGACGCGCTGGAGGTGCCGCGCAGTTCGATGTACGCGCTGCTCCAGACCCTGATCTCGCGCGGCTGGGTCCGCACCGACATCACCGGCTCGCTCTACGGCATCGGTATCCACGCCCTGCTCACCGGCACCAGCTATCTGGACTCCGACCCGCGTGTCCGGGTCGTACGGCCGTATCTCGACGAGGCGTCCCAGGCGCTGGGCGAGACGATCCACATGGGCCGGCTCGACGGCCTGGACGTGGCGTATCTGGCGACGCGTGAGTCGCACGAATACCTGCGGACGATCAGCAGGGTGGGCCGCCGCCTGCCCGCGCACGTCGGCGCGCTGGGCAAGGCGCTGCTGGCCGAGTGGCCCGACGAGAGGCTCCCCGAGGGTCCGTACGAGGCACTCACCCCGAACTCCCACACCACCCGCGAGTCCCTGCTGGCCGACCTCGCCGAGGTCCGCGCACGCGGCTACTCGATCGACCGCGAGGAGGGCGTCCCCGGCATCGTCGGCTTCGGGTTCTGTCTGCGCTACGACTCCCCCGCGCAGGACGCCATCAGCTGCTCGGTCCCGGTCGCCCGTCTGACGCCGGAACACGAGCAGCAGATCATCGCGGTGATGCGCGAGATCAGAGGCAAGATCGAGGCGACGGCACCGGGCGCGGGCGGCGCCCCCAGTTGGCGTTAGACGGGCACTGGAGCGCGCTCGTGTACCCGGCTTCCCTCACCCCAAACGAAACGTGAGCCACATCACGCCACCTGGGCTTCTTCCGCAACCGCGTGCTTGATACAAATTCTTCGCGCGTTCCTGTCCGTCGACGGCCTGCGCCCACCCCCTTTTCGAGCCGCTTCTTTCGCATGCCCTGGGAACGCCCGTGTCCGCCCGCACCACCCTGCCCTGGCCCCTCGTTGCCCTTTTCACGGCCGGGTACCTCGCCCCCTACCTCCTCCCGACCACCGTCGGCAGACTCGACTCGGGGCTTCCGCTCACCGCCACCGAGGCGGGTGCCGTCGGCAGCGCACTGCTGCTGAGTTCGGCGGCGGCAGGCTTCCTGCTCGCCTCCCGCGTCGAACGCGTCGGCCCCCGCACCCTCGCCCGCATCGGCCTCACCCTCGCCGTCCTCGGCTACGGCGGCGCCGCCCTCGCCCACGCCGTCCCGGCCGTCGTCGTGGGCGCGCTGATCGGCGGCTTCGGATCCGGTACGTCGACGGCGGTGGCCGCCACCGGCATCGCCGCCCAGCCGGACCCGCACCGCACCACCACGGTCGGCCTCCTCGGTGTCTCCGCACTCGCGGGCGCCGTCTATCTGACCGTCCCCCACCTGGGCGCGGGGCACGGCCAGCCGTTGGCCGCGATCGCCCTCACCGCGCTGGCGGTCTGGCCCCTGACGGGCCGTCTCCCCCTCGCCACGGCCCCCACTCGAAGCCGGGAGACGCGCGCCACGCTCCCCCACCGTCGGGCCGGCCTCCTCCTCGCCGGCACCCTGCTCTGCTGGTCCCTCGCCCAGAACGCCCTCTGGGGCGTCAGCGGCCGCATCGGCCTCACCCAGGCCCACCTCTCCGAGGCGACGGTCGGCGCGGTCTTCGCGATCGCCCTCGGCGCGGGCCTGCTGGGCGTCGTCGGCGCGGGCGCCCTGGGCCCACGCCTCGGCCGCGCGCTCCCCATCGGCGGCGGCACCGTCCTCATCGCCGCCTGCATCACCCTCAGCGCCTCGGCGACCGACCTGACGTCCTTCGCGTCCGGCGAGATCGCGTGGAACACGCTCTACCCGATCGTCCTGTCGTACGTCATCGGCCTGGCCGCCTCCCTGGACCCCCGCGGCCGCTGGGCGGTCCTGGTCGGCTCGGCGTCGTCATTGGGCACGGCAGCGGGTCCCCTGACGGGAAGCCTGCTCGCATCTGAGGCCGGCTTCCCCGTGATGGGCACGGTCATGGCAGCGGGCCTGCTGCTGCTGGCCGTACCGATGACGGCGGTGGCGATGGGCGCGGGCAGGCGCACGCTGCCGGTGGTGAAGATCCAGGTGGAGACCCAGGCCTACGACAAGGCGACGGCGGCGTAAGGCGCCCCGTCAGGGGCGCGGGGCTGTGTCAATATGCGGCTCCGCCGCGTGGGCGCGACCAGCCCCCACCGGCCCGCACCCGGCAAAGCACCTCAGAACTCGTACGTATCAACTTCCGCAAGATACCGAGCCCGCAACTCCTCATCGTGCTCCAGGAAGGACGCGAGGAAGGAGTTGCGGGCCAGCTCCCGCAACCGTTCCTCGCCCAGGCCCAGCGCCGAGCGCACCGCGTCGAAGTTGTCCCCCGCATACCCCCCGAAGTACGCCGGGTCGTCGGAGTTCACCGTGCAGAGCAACCCGGCGTCCAGCATCGCCGGCAACGGATGGTCGGCGAGCACGTCGACCGTACGGAGCCGCACGTTGGACAGCGGACACAAGGTCAGCGGAACCCGGTCCCGCACCAGCCGCGCGACCAGCTCCGGAGACTCCATGCACCGCAGACCGTGGTCGATCCGCTCCACCCCGAGCACGTCCAGCGCCTCGACGATGTACTCCGGCGGCCCCTCCTCCCCGGCGTGCGCCACCCGCCGCAGCCCCAGCGCCGCCGCGGCCTCGTACACCTCGCGGAACTTCACCGGAGGATGCCCCACCTCGGCGGAGTCGAGGCCCACACCGACGATCCGGTCGAGATACGGCGTGGCGGCCTCGAGGGTCTCGAGAGCGGACCGCGCGGACTCGTCACGCAGGAAGCACATGATCAGCTGCGTGGACACACCGTGCACGGCCTCGCTGTGGGCCAGCGCCCGCCACAGCCCCTCGACGACCGTCCCCATCTCCACGCCCCGCGCGATGTGCGCCTGCGGGTCGAAGAAGATCTCCGCGTGCCGCACCCCCTGCGCGGCGGCCCGGGCGAGATAGGCGTTCGCCAGGTCCTCGAAGTCCCGCTCGGTGCGCAGCACGGCCATGAGCTCGTAGTACAGGTTCAGAAAGGACTGGAGGTCCTCGAACCGGTACGCCTTGCGGAGCGTGTCCGTGTCGGCGTACGGCAGCTCGACGCCGTTGCGCGCGGCCAGCTCGAAAGCCAGCTCCGGCTCCAGGGTGCCTTCGATGTGCAGGTGCAGTTCAGCTTTGGGGAGGGACATCAAAGCATCGTACGGCTGCTTTATCGCCGTTTCGGAACCGGTACCCGCAGGAGGTCGTGGGCCACGGTCAGCTCGCCCTCGTAGCCGGCCGCCCGTGCCTGCCGCTCGAACTCCTCCGGTTCGGAGTACCGCTGACTGAAGTGCGTGAGCACGAGATGCCGTACGCCGGCGTCGCGGGCGGCCCTCGCGGCCTGACCGGCGGTCAGGTGGCCGTGCTCCACGGCGAGTTGCTCGTCCTCGTCGAGGAACGTCGACTCGATGACGAGCAGGTCGCAGCCGTCCGCGAGGGCGTGGACGCCGTCGCAGAGGCGGGTGTCCATGACGAACGCGAACCGCTGACCGCGGCGGACCTCGCTGACGTCGTCGAGGGAGACGCCGTTCAGAGAGCCCTCCCGCTGGATTCGTCCGACGTCGGGCCCCTTGATGCCGTGCGCGGCGAGGCGCTCGGGGAGCATGCGGCGGCCGTCGGCCTCCGTGAGGCGGTAGCCGTAGGACTCGACGGGATGGGAGAGCTTGCGGGCCTGGAGGGTGTAGCCGCCGGTCCGCGCGATGACCCCGTCCTCGGCGACCGGTGCCTCGGTGAGCCGGACCGTCTCCCGGTACGCCGTCGCGTACCGCAGCCGGTCGAAGAAGCGCTGTCCCGACTTCGGGTAGTGGGCGGTGACCTCGTGCGGGACCCGGTCGAGGTTGATGCGCTGGATCACGCCCGCGAGGCCGAGGGAGTGGTCGCCGTGGAAGTGGGTGACACAGATCCGGTTGAGGTCGTGGGCGGCGACCCCGGCGCGCAGCATCTGACGCTGGGTGCCCTCGCCGGGGTCGAAGAGGATGCCCTCGCCGTCCCACCGCAGCAGGTAGCCGTTGTGGTTGCGATGCCTTGTGGGGACCTGGCTGGCGGTGCCGAGGACGACCAGTTCACGTACGGACACGGTGGGTTATCCGGGCGGCCAGTGCAGGCCGCGGCCGCCGATCACGTGGGCGTGGGCGTGCCAGACGGTCTGGCCGGCGCCGCTGCCGGTGTTGAAGACGGTGCGGTAGCTCTCCAGCTTCTCGTCGTCGGCGACGGCCTGGGTCTCGCGGAGGACGTCGGCGGCGAGCTCGGGCGCGGCGGCGGCGAGCACCGCGGCGGTCTCGTAGTGGGCCTTGGGGATCACCAGGACGTGGGTGGGAGCCTGGGGGTTGATGTCCCGGAAGGCGACCGTGGTGTCCGTCTCCCGGATGATCGTCGCCGGGATGTGGCCTTCGACGATCTTGCAGAACAGGCAGTCGCCCTGGGGTTCCCCTGGCATGGTGTTCCTTTCGCCTCGGATCTCGGGGGCATCTTAGTCAGGCAGAGTGGGCGGAATCTTGGCAGGACTGCTCTCCAGAGCCTCCAGGGCGATCCGCACCGCCTCGTCCAGCTGCGCGTCCCGGCCCGCCGCGTAGTCCTGCGGCCTCTGCACGACCTCCACGTCCGGGTCCACCCCGTGGTTCTCCACGCCCCACTCGTAACCCTCCAGCCAGAACGCGTACTTCGGCTGGGTGATCAGCGTGCCGTCGACGAGGCGGTAGCGGCTGTCGATGCCGATGACACCGCCCCAGGTGCGCGTTCCCACCACCGGGCCGATGCCCAGCGCCTTGATCGCCGCGTTGACGATGTCGCCGTCGGATCCCGAGAACTCGTTCGCCACCGCCACGACAGGACCGCGCGGCGCGTCCCTCGGATAGCTGTAGGCGCGCATTCCGCGCGGCAGCGCCCAGCCGACGATCCGGCGGGCCAGCTTCTCGACGACCAGCTGGGAGGTGTGGCCGCCGCGGTTCTCCCGGACGTCGACCACGAGCCCCTCGCGGGCCACCTCGACCCGCAGGTCGCGGTGGATCTGGGCCCAGCCCGGGGCCTGCATGTCCGGGACGTGCAAGTACCCCAGCCGGCCGCCGGACTTCTCGTGGACGTAGGCGCGGCGGTCGGCGACCCAGGCGTGGTAGCGCAGGGGTTCCTCGTCGGCGATGGGTACGACGACCGCGTGGCGCAGCTCGCCGCCGCCGGACGGGGAGATGGTGAGCTCGGTCGGTTTGCCCGCCGTGCCGACCAGGAGCGGGCCGGGGCCCGTGACCGGGTCGACCGGGTGGCCGCCGACCGCGACGATCGCGTCCCCGGCGCGGACCGCGACGCCGGGTGCGGCGAGCGGGGAGCGGGCGTCGGGGTCGGAGGTCTCGGTCGGCAGGATGCGGTCGATGCGCCACTGTGCCGCCCCCTGGGGGCCGTCCTCGTGGCGGGAGATGTCGGCGCCGAGCAGGCCCTGGCGGGGGCCGTGGCCGTGGCCGCCGCGGGGGGTGACGTAGGCGTGGGAGGTGCCGAGTTCGCCGTGCACCTCCCAGAGGAGGTCGACGAGGTCGTCGTGGGTGGCCAGCCGGTCCAGGACGGGGCGGTAGCGGTCGAGCACGCCGTCCCAGTCGACACCGCTCATGTCCGGACGCCAGAAGTGGTCGCGCATGATGCGGCCGGTCTCCGCGTACATCTGGCGCCACTCGGCCGACGGGTCGACGGTCTGGCGGATACGGCCGAGGTCGACGCCGATGTTCGTGTCGCTGTCGTCGTCGCTCGAGGCACGGCGGTCGCTCGGTACGACCTTCAGACGGCCGTCGGTCCACAGCAGGACCCGCTTGCCGTCGCCGCTGACGGCGAAGTGGTCGGCGTCGGCGGCGAGGTGCTCGAGTCGCTGCTGGGCGAGGTCGTAGCGCTGGAGGTCGGTCTTGGGGTCCGGGTCGTCCGGGGTGGCCCGGGAGGAGCCGAGGACGCCCTGGACGGGGTGGCGCAGCCACAGCACGCCGTCCTTGGCCGCGCGCAGGTTGGAGTAGCGGCCGGCCTCCACCGGGAAGGGCACGATCCGGTCGGCGAGGCCCTCGAGGTCGATACGGGTGGCCGGGGTGCCCTCGCTGTCGGGGGTCTCGTCCTTGTCGGGGGCCTCGAAGGGGCGGCCGTGGCGCTGCGGGCCGAACGGCGACGGGGTGGTCGCGGCCAGGGTGATCAGGTGCGGGCGGTCGCCGACCACGAAGGCGAGGTCGAAGACGTGCTCGTCGTAGACCGGGTCGAAGGAGCGGTTGGACAGGAAGGCCAGGTGCTTGCCGTCGAGGGTGAAGGCGGGGGCGTAGTCCTGGAAGCGCAGCGGGGTGGCCTCGGTGACCGACAGGTCGGTGGTGTTGGCGAGGCGGAGCTGGCAGAGCGGTGCGGGGCCGGGGTGCGACCAGGCGAGCCAGGCCGAGTCGGGCGAGAAGGTCAGCCCCCGTACGTCGCCGTCCTCGCTGCGGTCGACCTCGCGGACCTCGCCGGTCTCCCGCTCGACGAGCAGCACGCGGCCGTCGTGCGCGGCGACCGCGGCCCGGCTGCCGTCGGGGGCCATGGCGAGACCCAGGACGCGGCCGAGCTGTCCCGCGGCGAGGCGGCGCGGGGTGGCGCCGGGGGCGAGACCGGTGGCGGGCGCGAACTCCAGGGCGTCGTCGCCCTCCGCGTCCGTCACCCACACCACCCACTCCTCGCCCTCCGTGCGGAAGGTGCGCGGCAGCCGGGCCCTGACTCCGGGTTCGGCGGCGAGGGCACGGGCCGGGCCCGAGCGGTGGGTGACCCAGTGGACGGCACCGCGCACCGCGACCGCGCTGCCGCGCGCGGTGTGGTCGGGTGCGGCCGAGCCGAACCAGCGGGAGGCGTCCACCGGGAACGGCTGCCGGTCGGCACGCTGTCCGCCGAGCCGGACCTCCAGGCGGCGCGGTTCGGCGCCGTCGAGGTCGTCGAGGATCCACAGCTCACCGGCGGAGGTGTGGACGACCCGGGTGCCGTCGCCTGCGGCGTGCCGGGCGTAGTAACCGTCGAGGGGCGTGTGCCGTCGCAGGTCGGAGCCGTCGGCGAGGGAGGAGTAGAGGGCCCCGGTGCCCTCGTGGTCCGAGAGGAAGGCGATCCGGTCGCCCGCCCACACGGGGTACTCCAGGTTTCCGTCCAACTCCTCATGCAGCCGTACGAACTCGCCGTCGCCCTCGGGATCGATCCACAGCTTGCCCGCGGTACCGCCGCGGTACCGCTTCCACCAGGCCGCCTCCCGGCCCATGGGCGCGGAGAGGATCACGGTCGCCGGTCCGTACGCGACCTGGCCGACGGGACCGTAGGGCAGGGTGGTGCCGGGGCCGCCGTCGAGCGGGACGGTGTGCGCCCAGCTGCGGCGCAGGCTGGCCTGGCCGTGGGTGGTGATCGCGAGGACCTCGCCGTCCGGGGTCCAGCCGCGCACCTGGGTGCGTGCACTGCCCCAGTGGGTCAGCCTCCGGGACGGTCCGCCGTCGACCGGGGCGATGTGCACCTCGGGGGCGCCGTCGCGGGCGGAGGTCCAGGCGACGGTGGTGCCGTCGGGCGAGATACGGGGGTGGGTGACCGGCACGTTGTCCGCGCTGACCCGCCAGGCGCGCCCGCCGTCGAGCGGCGCGAGCCACACGTCGTCCTCGGCGGTGAAGGCCACCAACTCGCCCTGCAGGTGCGGAAACCGGAGATATGCAGACGTCGCAGGCTGTGTCACCCGATCACCCTATGCACGGGCGGTCCCCGTGCACAGAGGTTTCGATCACTTGCCGTCGGGCCAGCACTGCGGGTCGTTCTGGCACCAGATCGTCTTCGTGACGGTCACGGTGACGGTCGGTCCGGGCTGTCGCGGGTTGTTGACCGGCGGGGTGGGCGTGGCGTTGCAGTCGCCGAGCCCCTCCACGTGGAACCACTGTTTGCCACCGACGGTGGCGGTGAGGTCCCCGCGCACACACGCGCCGCTGACGGTCCGGGTCACCTTGCCCTTGACGGTGATGTCCTTGCCGTCCCGTGTCTTCCCGTCGCAGTCGACGGTGGCGACGGTGTTCACGCTTGAGCTCGGTGTCCGGTCGCCGTTGTCGTACGAGGCCGTGCAGGTCAGCCAACTCACGTCGGCCTTCTGCCGGTTCAGCTCCTTGGTGACCAGCTGGTCGGTGGTGTACGACACGGTCGCGGAACTGACCGCGCCGGTCGGATCACACGCGGCGACCCCGCCCACGGCCAGCACGGCAACCCCCATCACACCCGCTACTCGCACCCCGCGCGGCCGACGCCAGTTCCGTCTCAACGCCACCATGGAGGGCAGCCTGCCACTGTCCCGCCCACGACGGTAGGGCGCATACGGCCACCTGTGCGCCGGTCGGGCTACGGTGGGCGGATGCGCAAAGACGGTGCGGTGAGAAGGCTCGTCGTGGGCGACCGAACCTACAGGTGGAGCCTCCGGCACAAGCACCGGGACGGCGACGTCTGCCGCGATGTGCTCCACCTGGTCCTCGACGGGGTCCGCACCCGGATCGTCTTCCGGGAAGGCGAGGGCCGGGGCATCTCCTGCTGCTACGCGCACGACGGCTTTGTGGCGACGGGCCCCGGCAGGGCGCTCTATCTGAACGAGCCCGGTACCGTACGCCGTCTCGTCGACGAGGCGACGGACCGCGGACTCCTGCCCGGTGCGGCCGAGTTGGACGGCTGGGACCTGTTCGACGCGGTGCTCAGGCGCGCAGCAGCAGCCACTGCTGCAGCTCCACCAGGTTTCCCTCCGGGTCCTTGAGGTGGGCGACGCGCATGCGGTCCGTCATCGGGGACGGGCCGTGCAGGAGGGTGGCACCGCGGGACGCGATCTGATCGCAGTAGGTGTCCAGGTCGTCGACGCGGAGCACGACCAGGGAGCGGTGGCCGGTGGCCGTGTCGCCCAGTTCGCCGAGGACCGCCGCCATCATCGACCGGTCCTGCAGGGCGATGCCCGCCGAGCCGGTGGCGGGGCTGAACTTCTCGTACGGCCCGCCCGTCGCCCCCGACTGGGGCTTGAGGCCGAGGACCTCGGCGTAGAAGCGGTAGCAGGCGGCGAAGTCGGTGACGAGCAGGCGTACTTGAGCGAGTTCCACAGCCGTCCTTCCAGGGGTCAGGACCAGCGGCCGGTGCGGCCGAGGAGCAAAGCGGTCGCCGCGGTTCCGGCGGTCGAGGTACGCAGCACGGTGGGCCCGAGGACGTAGGCGCGCGCACCGGCCTCCTCGAAGAGCGCCAACTCGTCCTTGGCGACGCCTCCTTCGGGACCGACCACCAGCACGATCTCGCCCTCGTCGGGGAGTTCGGCGGTGGCCAGCGGCTCGCTGCCGCGGTCGAAGTCGGAGTGGAGCACGGCGGCGAAGTCGGCTTTGGCGAGAAGTGCGGCAACCTGTCTGGTCGTCGCCGCGTCCGCGACCTCCGGGAAGCGGACCCGGCGGGACTGCTTGCCGGCCTCGCGGGCGGTGGCCCGCCACTTGGCGAGCGCCTTAAGGCCCCGGTCGCCCTTCCACTGGGTGATGCAGCGGGCCGCCTGCCAGGGCACGACGGCGTCGACGCCGACCTCGGTCATGGTCTCGACGGCGAGTTCACCGCGGTCGCCCTTGGGGAGGGCCTGGACGACGGTGATGCGGGGCTGTGGCCTGGGTTCCTCGGCCACCGAGTCCAGCTGGACGATCAGCCGGTCCTTGCCCTCGGTGCCGAGCACCACGCAGTCGGCCCAGCGCCCGGCCCCGTCGGTGAGGATGACGTCCTCGCCGGGCTGGAGCCGCTTCACGGAGACGGCGTGGCGGCCTTCGGGGCCGTCGAGGACGTAGCGTCCGCCGCCGTCCGCGTCGAAGTGCTCGACCACGAACACCGGTGCGGTCATCGCGCGTCCCCCGTCCCTGACAACGCTGTCCTGGCGGCGTCGAATTCGGCGGCGAGTATCTCCACCAGCTGTCCCGCGGGCAGCTCGCGTGCCATCCGGTGCCCCTGGCCCGCCCACAGCGCCATGCCCTGGGCGTCCTTGGCCTTGGCGGCGGCCTTCCTGAGCGGGGCGGTGAGGTGGTGGACCTCGGGATAGGCGGCCGGCGCGTACGGTCCGTGCTCGCGCAGGAAGCGGTTGACCAGGCCACGAGCCGGTCTGCCGGAGAAGGCGCGGGTCAACTCGGTGCGGACGTAGAGGGGGTTGGTCAGCGCCTGCTTGTGCACGTCGTGGGCGCCCGACTCGTGCGTGGCGAGGAACGCCGTGCCGAGCTGGGCCGCGCTCGCGCCCGCGGCGAGGACGGCGGCGATCTGGCTGCCGCGCATGATGCCGCCGGCGGCGACGATCGGGATGGTCACCGTCTCCCGGATCTGGGCGACGAGCGAGAGGAGTCCGAGGCCGGAGCCGTCCTGCTCGGGGAGGTCCCGGTGGGTGCCCTGGTGACCGCCGGCCTCCACGCCCTGCGCGATGACCGCGTCGGCGCCCGCGTACTGCACGGCGAGGGCCTCTTCGGGGGTGGTCGCGGTGACGAGGGTGAAGGTGCCGGCACGGCGCAGCGACTCCAGGACCTCACTGCTCGGGATCCCGAAGTGGAAGGAGGCCGCCGGCACGGGGTTGTCGAGGAGTACGGCGAGTTTGGCGTCGTACCCGTCGTCACGGCCGCTGTCGGGGTCGCCGAGCTCGGTCTCGTACCAGGTGGCCTCGCCGGCGAGCTGATGGGCGTAGACGTCGACGGCCGCCGGGTCGGCGTACTCGGGTTGCGGCATGAACAGGTTGACCCCGAAGGGCAGCGCGGTCAGCCCGCGCAGCTGCTTGATCTCCTGGTACAAACCGTCGGCCGTCTTGTACCCGGCCGCGAGGAATCCGAGCCCGCCCGCCTCGGACACGGCGGCGGCGAGCCGCGGCACGGAGACACCGCCCGCCATGGGGGCCTGCACGATCGGATGACGGAAGAGACCGGTCAGCGCGGAGGACATGACGGCATGTTGTCACGTCCTCCGAACAAGTCCGAATCGGGCCTTCGACAGCTCACGTACGGCCGTTGAACACGTCCGTCGACAGCTCACGTACGGCCGTTGAACACGTCCTTCAACCTGGAGAACAGGCCCTGCTGCCCCGGCTGGCTGTGTCTGCCCGGGGGACAACCCCCGGACCCCCGGCAGTCGTCCCACGCCTCACGTACGGCCGTTGAACGCGTCCTTCAACCTGGAGAACAGGCCCTGCTGCCCCGGCTGGAACTGCCCCGTGGGGCGCTCCTCGCCGCGCAGCTTGGCCAGCTCGCGCAGCAGGCGCTCCTGCTCGGGGTCCAGCTTGGTCGGGGTCTGGACCTCGACGTGGACGATGAGGTCGCCCCGGCCGCCGCCGCGCAGGTGGGTGACGCCACGGCTGTGCAGCGGGATCGACTGGCCGGACTGGGTACCGGGCCGGATGTCGACCTCCTCCATGCCGTCCAGCGTCTCCAGCGGCACCTTCGTGCCGAGCGACGCCGCCGTCATCGGGAGCGTGACCGTGCAGTGCAGGTCGTCGCCGCGCCGCTGGAACTGCGAGTGCGGGAGTTCGTGGATCTCGACGTAGAGGTCACCGGCGGGACCGCCACCGGGACCGACCTCGCCCTCACCCGCGAGCTGGATCCGCGTGCCGTTGTCCACACCGGCCGGGATCTTCACGGTCAGTGTGCGGCGCGAGCGGACCCGGCCGTCGCCGGCGCACTCCGGGCACGGCGTCGGGACCACGGTGCCGAAGCCCTGGCACTGCGGGCACGGCCGGGACGTCATGACCTGGCCCAGGAAGGACCGCGTCACCTGCGACACCTCACCGCGGCCGCGGCACATGTCACACGTCTGGGCGGAGGTCCCCGGCGCCGCGCCCTCACCGCTGCAGGTGGTGCAGACGATCGCCGTGTCGACCTGGATGTCCTTCGTGGTGCCGAAGGCCGCCTCGTCGAGCTCGATCTCGAGACGGATCATCGCGTCCTGGCCGCGCCGGGTGCGCGAGCGCGGACCCCGCTGCGACGCCGTACCGAAGAACGCGTCCATGATGTCCGAGAAGTTCCCGAACCCACCGGCCCCGAAGCCGCCCGCGCCACCGCCGCCGGCCTGCGAGAGCGGGTCGCCGCCGAGGTCGTAGACCTGCTTCTTCTGCGGGTCCGACAACACCTCGTAAGCGGCGTTGATCTCCTTGAACCGCTCCTGGGTCTTCGGATCCGGGTTGACGTCCGGGTGCAGCTCGCGCGCGAGCCGACGGAACGCCTTCTTGATCTCATCCTGCGACGCGTCGCGGCGCACGCCGAGAACGGCGTAGTAGTCCGTGGCCACTTACGACTCCGCCAGGATCTGTCCGACGTACCGTGCCACTGCGCGTACCGCTCCCATCGTTCCCGGGTAATCCATGCGGGTCGGTCCGACCACGCCGAGCTTGGCGACTGCCTCGTTGCCCGAACCGTAGCCGACCGACACCACTGAAGTGGAGTTGAGTCCCTCATAGGCGTTCTCGTGACCGATGCGTACGGTCATGCCCGAATCCCCCGCCTCGCCAAGGAGTTTGAGGAGGACGACCTGCTCCTCCAGAGCCTCCAGGACGGGCCGGATGGTGAGGGGAAAGTCATGTCCGAAGCGGGTGAGATTGGCGGTGCCGCCGATCATCAGCCGCTCCTCGTTCTCCTCGACGAGTGTCTCCAGGAGAGTGGAGAGCACTGTCGTGACCGTACCCCTGTCCTCGACGTCGAAGCCTTCGGGCAGGTCCTCGACCAGCCGCGGCACATCGGCGAACCGCCGTCCGGCGACCCTGCTGTTGAGCCGGGCCCGCAGATCGGCGAGCGAGGCCTCCCCGAAGGGCGCCGGGCAGTCGACCATGCGCTGCTCGACCCGGCCGGTGTCCGTGATCAGCACGAGCATCACGCGCGCGGGGGCGAGCGAGAGCAGTTCCACGTGCCGCACGGTCGAGCGGGTCAGGGACGGGTACTGCACGACGGCGACCTGCCGGGTCAGCTGCGCCAGCAGCCGCACGGTCCTGGCCACGACGTCGTCGAGGTCGACCGCGCCGTCGAGGAAGTTCTGGATCGCGCGCCGCTCGGGCGCGGTCATCGGCTTGACGCCCGCCAGCTTGTCGACGAACAGCCGATAGCCCTTGTCGGTCGGGATGCGCCCGGCACTGGTGTGCGGCTGGGCGATGAACCCCTCGTCCTCCAGGGCCGCCATGTCGTTGCGGACGGTCGCCGGGGAGACGCCGAGGTTGTGCCGCTCGGTCAGGGCCTTCGACCCGACCGGCTCCTCGGTGCCGACATAGTCCTGGACGATGGCGCGCAGCACCTGGAGCCTGCGTTCACTCAGCATCGCGCACACCTCCAGAAGTCGTTCCCTTTGCGCCTCGCCTGGCACTCTGTCCGTCCGAGTGCCAGCGCTCCCCGGCCAGTGTACGGCGGTGGGGTAGGCCCTGGGCAAGGCTGGTCCCGGCGTGACGGGTTGTAGGGCTAGCGTCGCGGTATGACGGTGACTTGGGAAGAGCTCGGGTGGGAGCGGGTCGCGACCGGGGTGGGGCGGTGCCGGCTGCCCGGCTGGGACTGTACGGCGGGCCTGGTGATCGGCGAGGGCACGGCCCTGCTGATCGACTCCGGCTCCGGACTCGCGGAGGGCGCCCGCCTGCGCGCCCAGGCCGAGGAACTCGCCGGTCATCGTGTGACCCATCTCGCGCTCACCCACCCCCACTTCGACCATGTCTTCGGGGCGGCGGCGTTCGCCGGGGCGGAGGTGTTCGGCGCCGTGGGTGTGGAGACGGTGCTGAGGGGACGGCTGGGCCGCGCGGAGCTGCGGGCGGACGCGGTGCGCAACGGACTGGACCCGGCGGTGGCCGACGAGGCGGTGGACGCCCTCGTCTCGCCCCGGCATCACGTCTCCGGCGAGTGGACGCTCGACCTCGGCGGCGGCCGGCAGGCGCTGCTGGCGAACGTCGGCCCCGGCCACACGGCCCACGACCTCGCCGTCCTCGTCCCCGGCTCCCCGGAGGTCGTCTTCTGCGGCGACCTGGTCGAGGAGTCGGGCGAACCGCAGGCGGGCCCGGACGCCGTACCGCCGCAGTGGCCCGCCGCGCTGGACCGGCTGCTGGACCTGGGCGGCGAGGACGCGCTGTACGTGCCCGGTCACGGAGCGGTGGTGGACGCGGCGTTCGTCCGGGCACAGCGGGACGCGCTGGCCGCCCGCTTCGGCGTGTCGTCATGACTCCCGAGCCGCTTCTCCTATCGTCATCCGAATGCGCCAGTACTCCGCCGACCTGACCCCTCCGTGGAAGAAGCCCAAGCCGGTGCCGGAGGTCCCCGCCGAGCCCGGTCTGGTGGTCGAGGAGCCGGGGACGGGCTTCTGCGGCGCGGTGATCCGCTGCGAGGCGGGCACGGTGACGCTGGAGGACCGCTTCGGCAAGCACCGGGTGTTCCCGCTGGAGCCGCGCGGTTTCCTCCTGGAGGGCCGGGTGGTGACGCTGGTGAAGCCGTCGGGCGCCTCAGCCGCTTCTGTGCGACCCACTCGTACCGCGTCCGGCTCGGTGGCCGTCCCCGGCGCCCGCGCACGCGTGGCCCGCGCGGGCCGTATCTACGTCGAGGGCCGCCACGACGCGGAACTCGTGGAGAAGGTCTGGGGCGACGACCTGCGCATCGAGGGCGTGGTCGTGGAGTACCTGGAGGGCGTGGACGACCTCCCGTCGATCGTCGCCGAATTCGCGCCGGGCCCGGACGCCCGCCTCGGCGTCCTGGTCGACCACCTGCTCCCCGGCACCAAGGAGTGGCGCATCGCACAGCAGGTGACCAGCGAACACGCGCTTGTCGTCGGCCATCCGTACATCGACATCTGGGAGGCGGTGAAGCCGTCGTCCCTGGGCATCGAGGCATGGCCCCGGGTACCGCACGGCCAGGACTGGAAGACGGGCGTGTGCAAAGCCCTGGGCTGGCCGTCGGAGAACACGGGCGCGGTGTGGCAGGCGATCCTGAAGCGGGTGGGGTCCTACCGGGACCTGGAGCCGGAGCTGCTGGGCCGGGTGGAGGAACTGATCGACTTCGTCACGGCGCCGTAGCGGATACGCGCGGCGAGTCTGCGGGCGGGTCGTACGGCTGCGGGCCGGTGGGGGCTCGTCGCGCCCGCGGCGGTAGCCGCACATCGATACAGCCCCGCGCCCCTGAGCAGGTTGCGGCTGCGGTCAGTCACCCACCCAAGGGCCGCGGGGAACTGCGCGACCAGCTACAACGAACCCGCAGCCGCCACACAACCCGACGCGTCACCGTTCCTGTGGACTGAGCGGGAGTGAGTCCGTTCAGCCGCGCGCCCCGAACGGGCTTGGGCGAGCTGGTCCCCGGCGTACTCGACCCCGGGGCGGCGACACGCATCCTGTGCGCGGTCCGAGCCTGAGAGGCCAGTTCCCTTACGACCTGGCAGGTCGGTACGGCCAGAGGCGACGGGGAGGCCCTGAACCATCCTCTGGTGGAGCAGGGGCCCCGCACGCTGACGCCGTACCCGGTGTCCCAGGTCGCACGACCACGCCAGCCCGAACAGCCCAGGGCGCCGCAAGCCCGTCAGCGGACGATCACACGATCGAGCTAATGCGGCCTTGTGCGCACTCCTTGGGGAGCAGTACCTACCCCCACCAGGCGCCTAATCCACCAGATCCCGAACCACCGCGTCCGCCAGCAACCGCCCCCGCAGCGTCAGCACAGCCCGGCCCTCCGCGTAAGGCGTCTCCTCGAGCAGCCCCTCCCCCAGCGCCCGGCGGGAAGCGGCCAGACCCTCCTCACGCAGCAGCGACAGCGGTGCCCCCTCCCGCAGCCGCAGCTCCAGCAGGATCCGCTCGACCCGCCGGTCCTCGTCCGACAGCAGCTCACGCCCTGCTCCCGGAGACTTCCCGGAAGCCAGCGCCCCGGCGTACGCACCGGGATGCTTCACGTTCCACCAGCGCACCCCGCCCACGTGCGAGTGCGCCCCGGGCCCGGCGCCCCACCAGTCCGCACCCCGCCAGTACAGCTCGTTGTGCAGGCACCGGCCCGCCTCGGACGTGGCCCAGTTCGACACCTCGTACCAGTCGAACCCGGCCTCCGCGAGCACCGAGTCCGCGATCAGATAACGGTCCGCGTGCACGTCGTCGTCCGTCATCGGAACCTCGCCCCGCCGGATACGGCGAGCCAGCTGGGTGCCCTCCTCGACGATCAGCGCGTACGCCGACACATGATCCGGTCCGGCCCCGATCGCCGCCTCCAGGGACGCCCGCCAGTCGTCGTCCGACTCCCCGGGCGTGCCGTAGATCAGATCCAGGTTGACGTGCGAGAATCCCGCCGCCCGTGCCTCCGCCACGCACGCCTCCGGCCGCCCCGGGGTGTGCGTACGGTCCAGCACCTTCAGCACATGCTGCCGCGCGCTCTGCATCCCGAAGGAGACCCGGTTGAAGCCGCCCTCCCGCAGCTCGGCCAGATACGCCGGGTCCACCGACTCCGGGTTCGCCTCGGTCGTCACCTCCGCGTCGGCGGCCAGCCCGAACTCGTCACGGATCGCCCCCAGCATCCGTACGAGATCCCCGGCGGCCAGCAGCGTGGGCGTACCGCCGCCGACGAACACCGTACGGACCGGGCGCGGGTCGTCGCCGAGGACCTTCCGCGCCAGGCGGATCTCGTCGATCAGCGTCTCGGCGTAGTTGTCGCGGGAGGCCAGCACCCCGCCCGAGCCGCGCAGCTCGGTCGCGGTGTAGGTGTTGAAGTCGCAGTAGCCGCAGCGGGTCGCGCAGTACGGGACGTGCAGATAGAAGCCGAGCGGGCGGCCGGCGGACCCGGTGAGCGCGGACGCGGGGAGTGAGCCGTCGTCGGGGACGGGTTCG